>CAYQOX010000030.1:0-59290 GCA_964419335.1 uncultured bacterium
TTTTCCTGCTAAAGCAGAAAATCTTTGAGCCCACCCTACGCCTCTGAAATACGAGATCCCGCCGCGTATGCCTCTCCTGGATGAGGAGCTGATCAACCGCCTCGCGGATCAGTTCGCTTTGTTTTTTTTCCTAATGTTTTTGATAGAGCCGCTAATTCAGCATATTGATGTTCAGTCAGATAAATTTGGGTCTTCCTCATAATCCACCTCGAACAAGGTATACATTATCCATATATACATCATTTAGCGAGCTTCCTTTAGATTTCATTCATTGTTTGACCGTTTTTTGAAACCAAAAAATGGATATATTTTCGATTCTCTATTTGCAAAATAGAGAATATACATTATAATAAACTAACAACTTTATTTTATCCCAAAGGAGGAGATAATCTTATGAGAAAAAGTAGTGTTATTTGTTTGACTGTGCTAGGAATGTTGTTGGTACCGTGCGTTTCTATGGCACAATCCGTAACCGCGCCGTTTGTCGCAACCCCACCGACCATCGATGGTTCCGTCGAGGATGGCGAGTGGGACGCAGCCGCCACCGTGGAAGGAACTTGGACCGCTCACGACGGTGCCGCAGAAGCCAGCGTGGAAACCATCGTCCGAGTGCTTTACAGCATCGACGCCGTCTACTTTCTTTATGAATGTGTAGACGACAATGTCCAATCCAGTGTGGAAGGCACCGAGTATTATCATGGAGGCCCCAATGTAGAACACCAGATGGATTCCACCTTCGCGTGGGGTGGTGATACCGATTATGTATCTCTCTACATTGATCCCGCCAACTATGGGGATGATCAACCCAATGCGGACTTCTACAGTTACAGCATTCAGTGGGAACCCTCCATCACCGCCAAAGACGAGGCCGACCATGACGGTAATAGCTACAATTACACCGAACTAGGCCAGTTCGGCGGCGCCTTGAACATTCTGCCCGAGCCCATTGTCGACTTGGATGGCGACACCCACTACTGGACTGGTGGAGTCGCCTGGCAAGCCGAAGGATTGGAAATTGTGGATGGCCCCAGCGCCGATGGCTATGCCTGCGAAGTCAAAGTTCCGTTTGAGGCATTTAATGGCTACGGCCGGCATGTGAGCGATGCACCATTCCAACTCGATGAGGATCTTCATGAAGTCTTTGTGAACTCCGACGCCACCGATCCATTGATGAACCGGGTCGCGGCTTACACCTTCACCGAACTAAGCGAAGATGAAACCGTCGTGGGTATGCCCGGCTTCGGCATCGTTAACGGTATGCCTTCCCCCGGTACCACCTGGAAAGTCCAATTCTGCCGCTATTCAGAAGGTGATCTCGGCTACGTCAATTGGGTCGGCGATACCGGCGGATTTGTAACCCGCCCGTTTGGCGATCTTATCTTTGGTGAAGCCTCCGGCACCGATGTCGCCGAAGCCTTACTCCATATCGATGAGAACTAAGCCGTTGGTTTAACTAATGCATTTCTTGTAAAAGGGACGGGCCTGGTCACCAATCAGGCCCGTTTTACTATTGGATCTCTTTATTCTTGCGAATAAATCTTCTTTAATGTAATAAGTTGTCAAGACGATATTTTATTGCTTGACAATTTCTTTCAGTAGATTTTAAAATTTATATATATTTACAATAAAAGAAGTTATGTGAATAAGCGAGGGTCAACGCCCATGTCAATCCTTCGGATCGAAAATTTAACGAAAGAATATAAAACCGGTTTTTGGGGAAAGAAACATGTCGCTCTTGAAGATTTGAACCTCGAAGTCTCAGAAGGTGAAATTTTTGGCTTTCTTGGACCCAACGGCGCAGGAAAAACCACCACCATTAAAATTCTCTTGCGTATTATTTTCCCCACCCGAGGAACCGCTTGGCTTCTGGATAAAGAATTGGGAGAAATTCCCGAAGTCCATAACATTGGCTACATGCCGGAAAATCCTTATTTTTACCGCTTCCTAACCGGCTACGAATTTCTCCGTTTTTATGCCCAACTCGCCAACATGCCCCGCGAAGACGCCCACAAAAAAGCCCTGCGCTTGCTGGATGTGGTTGGCTTATCCTACGCAAGCAATACCCGAATTGGTCAATACTCCAAAGGAATGGTCACCCGGGTTGGACTCGCTCAAGCCCTCATTACCGAACCCACCTTGCTCTTACTGGACGAACCTATGTCGGGGCTTGACCCCATCGGCCGCCTTGAAATTCGCGACCTGATCTTGGGACTCAAAGAAGAAAAGAAAACGATTTTCTTCTGTACCCATATCCTCGCTGATGTAGAAATGCTATGCGATCGCATCGCCATTCTTAATCAAGGGAGATTAATCAAACAAGGTACGGTACAAGAAATCCTCGCCTCGGGCATCTCCACCTACCGGATCTCTCTGGATCACGTCAGTCCCCAATTAACAGAACGTTTGTCTCAACTCGATATGAAAAAAGAAGAATTTGGCGGAATTTATCACGTTATCGCTCCCAGTCAGGAAGACGCCCAAAACGTAACCGAGATGGCTCTTACCGAAGGGGCTCGAGTGATTGAGATGGGTCCAGAACATGGAACCTTAGAAGAATATTTCGTTCGGGAGGTTGGCAACCGTGAATAAGATACTAACTATTGCCTTCAATACATATAAAGAAGCCAGCCGTAATAAGGTCTTTTATCTCATTCTCCTCTTCGCCCTCATTCTATTAGGCATGGCGGTGATCCTCGCCACCCTGGCTTTGGGAGAAGACGACCGCATTATCAAACACATTGGTTTAATGGCGATCAATATCTTTGGCTTGCTGCTGGCGGCTTTCATCGGTGTCACCATCATTTACGATGAGCTCGATAAACGAACAATCTATACCGTCATCGCCGCCGGTGTCACCCGAACCCAATTCATTATCGGCAAGTTCCTGGGACTGTTCCTCACCATCTTGGTCAATATATTGATCATGGGATTCCTGCTCTGTGTTTTGCTTTGGTTTTGGCCAAAAGCCACGCCTACCCCGTCTTTAATCATGGCCATTTATCTCATGCTTTTCGAAATGCTGATCATCACCACGGTGGTAGTGCTTTTTTCCTCGTTTTCTACTCCGGTGCTCTCTGCCGTTCTCACCTTCATGTGCTGGCTCATCGGGCGCATGTCGGAAGACCTGTGGTCCTGGAGCAACCGCCTCTTAGAACAAGGCTCGGAAGGAGTCGCTTATCTTCTCAAAAGCTTGTATTACATCTTGCCCAACTTGGCGGTTTATAATATCCAAAATGAGGTCGTTCACTACGAAGATATCGGATCGTTGGGATACAACTTTCTCATCTATCCCTTCGCCGGGATTTTATATACCGGAATCTTGTTGTGGATCACGACGGTTACTTTCTCCAAACGGGATTTCAAATGATGCCGAAAAAAACAATCTCCATTCTATTGATCCTTGTTTTAATCGCTCTGTTTGGATACGCCCAAACCTTGATTCTCAAGAAACGGGAAGGGTATCGCATCGAAGAGAAAATTCTCATGCTTTCAGACCGCCCCAAAGTCACCAAAATCCTTTCCTTTGGTTTTCATGGGGCCTTATCCGATTTGCTCTGGGTTCGCGCCATCCAATACTTTGGCGGGAACTTCAGCAGCCTGGATGAACCAGACAAGAAAGAAGGATTCGTAAATCTCTTCCGTAATCTCGCAGGATTGGACCCTCACTTCATTGGCGCTTATCAATTTGGTGGGTTCGTGATGAACGAAGCCATGAATGATACCAATCTCGCCATCGAATACCTTCTCCAAGGCGCGGCGAATAACCCCGACCACCCCGAAGCCTGGAATCTGAAATTCGATGCCGGCTTTATTGCCTTCCATCAATTAGAAGATTATAACGTGGCCAAAGATTTGTTTCTCCAAGCCGTCTTTGATGAAAATGTCGCCCAAGAAACCGAAATCCACATCGACGGTCTCGCAGAAGGGTATATCGCCGAATCACTCATTGATGGAGACCCCTATTCCCAGGTGAAGATCGATCCCTCCGGATCGGTCGAACTCCAATTCGACGAACCCCGGGATGTGGGACGTATACATATCCAAAGCCGTACCCCCAATTTTATCTCTTTCCGCTTGCAATATAAAGAAAATCCACAAGCAGCCGTAAAAACCATCCATTCGATCACAACCCCAACATTTGATGATTTCGACGATCCTCCCTTAAGAACCCAAATCTTTCTTTTGGATCAATTTCAAGCCGAGACCGAGGATGGCCTCATCGCGTTCAGCGAATTTCAAATCTACGGTCCGCGTGATCCAAACGTTCCGCCCTACGTCGAACGTATGATTTATGAGATGGACCGCAACGCGGGACGTTTCCGGGCGGCCTGGGATCAATACGCCCGTTATTTTGAAGAAGCACGACAAAAAGGAGACGAGGTCAGCGCCCAACTGGCTTTGGAAAAACTCTCCTCCATTTATACCAACAAAGCCCTCGAATTACTGGAAGAAGCCGTCTCCCTCTATGAAGAAAATGAGGATCAGCTCCCTTCTCCCCAAATGCGCGAAGTCATTGAACAGGGCTATTTACAACAAGTCATCGACCAACAAATTGCCGAAGACCCCAATTTCCAAGAAGAAGTGCTACCCGTCTTGCTAGGTCAAGACCGTAACCTGTTTAATATTCTCACCACCTGGGATGGCAAAGCCCCCCATCTGCTGATCACCACGACCGATGAGTATGGAAATGTGGATTGGTATGTCACCTCGCACCTGCGATTGCTGGATCGACAAGAAAGTATATTGGAACGATTGCAAAAAGGGGTTGATAAATTTCAAGAAGAATACAATCGCTTACCAGAATCGCTTTCCGAATTAGCGCAAGAAAGTTGGTTCTCAATGACCGAGGATGCTATCGAAGATCCCTTGGGCGGAGAATTCTATCTCGACCCAGAAAACGGCGAGGTGGGCGTACGCAATATGAAGTATTGATGAATAGTTGAAAAAAATCGTTTTATCTCATTTTTTATTGAGAAAAGATCATTTTCGCGTTATAATTAATAAACAACATTATTACATTAAACGAGGGATAGAAAGAGATTTGGTTACACGCTCACGAGAAGAAACATTAGCCCGAGCCGCCGCTGACGCGCTGGCAGAAGCAAAGGGAAAAAATATCGTTTTACTGGATTTATCCAAGGTTTCTTCCTTCGCGGATTATTTTGTCATCGGCACAGGTGAAAGTCAGGTCCAAATGAGTGCACTCTCGCGCAAAGTACGCGAGACGATGATCCAAAACGAAGCGAAATCGTTGAATTCAAGCGGCTCCGATAGTGATTCTTGGATCTTGCTTGATTATGGTACCGTGATTATTCATATTTTCTCTCAAAAAGCACGCAACTATTACGCCTTAGAGGAATTTTGGGGGGATGCGGGCATCATTCATTGGACAGAAGAGGAAACCGCCCAACATGAGGTTCGCGCATATCCATAAACTATTCTCATTCCTTCCCTAGATGAGGTGCGAAATTGCCTTTAGCCAATTGCCCGCGATGTGGGAATCTCTTTAACAAATTGACTTCGGATATTTGTAATCAATGCCGCGAAGAAGAAGATCAGCTTCTGAAAGAAACGCAAGAATACCTACGCAAAAATCGTAACGCGTCAAAAGCGCAAGTCATCTCCGATCTCGATCTTAGCACCGAAATGATGGACAATTGGATTCGCAGCAAGCGCATCCATTTTTTCCAAGAAGAAGAATTGCGGTCCAAACGGTACTGCTCCAGTTGTGGACGTGAGATCAAAGAAAACCAAACCATTTGTCGCACCTGCCAACTGAAAAAACTCTCTTCAAAAGAGAAAAAACCCAAAATCCTCGAAAAAGAAAAAACTAAAACTGAAGAGCAGCCACCAGAACCTTCCAAAGGGATGCATTTTAAAAAGAAACCTTAAAACAACTACTTTATATCATCTGAATCATTTTCATGATTTTCTGCTTGGCCTCATCCAAATCCACCAACCGATTTTCCACCAAATTCGTCATCGCTTGTGCCATCGTTTGTAAAGACTGCGCCCGATGATTCATATCCATCGAATGGTGGGGCGCGAAATGTTGAGTCACCTGAAGCGGACACCCCTGTAAAATAAGTTCCAAATTACGCAGCCATTCGGCCAAGCGTTTAGCCCCTTCTTGTACCGTTCGCGCATTGTTGGTCATCAATTGATACTGAGCCGAACCCCATGATTCAGTGGTTCCCCAATTGCGTCCGATCATAAAGGGAGCCAGATGTAAAGCCGAGACCACTTGCTCTCCAATCGCCTGCATACTTTCAGACCACGTCCGCGTCTGTCCGCTGGGGCCAATATAATGGACCTCAATACTCTCATAGGTGACCAAGTTGCTATCCGCCCGCTTATTTCCAATTTCTTCTCGAATTTGCTGAATCTCTCGATTTAAACGCTCATGATACTGACTTGAAGATTCCCGATGATCTCGTTCTGGAGTTTTAAGTCGAAAATGGATAGTCGGGTACCCCGCATTATGCTGAGCCTGCGCCATGTCGTGGATCATCTGTTGCTGGAGTTTCACTACCAAAGGCAGCGCCATCAACGGAGAACGCCCATACGGCGAAAGTCCATCCACATCCAGTCCTTGATAAAAGAAAGAGACAGGGTTGAGTTGGATCGTCGAACCGTCCTCCCGAATTTGATAGGGCAAATAAGAACGCGATTGTTGCTCCAATTTAAATCGAATGGTGGCGGGATCAATGATCACAAAACGATCGATCTTACGCCGTGAATCATCCAAAATTACCTCTCCACAAAAACTCCCATACGTAAAAATGGATAGAAAATAGCACTGGACTAACGCATCCACTCCCCAGGCTTGCTCCGTTTGCAAGCCATAAATCCGCCGATCCAAGTCCTCCAACAGCCGAACCGCCTCGTTGCGTTGACTCTCTGTTCCTCCATGCAACCCATACCAGGGCTCGGTCGAACAAAGCCGTACCCAGGCCCACACGCCTGCGGATACATCCGGTACATAATCACGCAAGCGCCGAAACAATGGATACATTAAGCGTGGATCGATCACCCCGGCAGGAAGGAACTCCTCTCCCATCAATGAACCCATTCCCTCGTTCACCGGCGGCATCGAAAGCGGCCGGCTTGGCATTTGCTTCTTGGGAACCCAAGCCAAGTGCTCGCGGCTCTGCCTTTCTTCGGTTGCTTCGTTTTTGAAACCTCGAAACCAATTTTGTAATGTGGTTAGCATTCTCTCCTCCAACGGTTCTGCCTCTCTACTAATAGAAGAAACACCAGCAAAATGGAGAAGATCTTTTCCGTAACCAACACAATGACAGAGATGGGATCACTCATCTTCTTATTCACCCATCTTGCCTCTACAATATAAACCAACCTACGTTTAACCCAAATTAGATAGATATACCTCCAATACTCATATAAAAATTGGTGTATATCCACCCGAGACAACTTGCTTTCATAATCCTTTGCTCCCATGAGCAAATGCTGTAAATCATGCATGTAATTCCGACTATCTATTAGTTTAAAATATATAATTATTTCTATTTATTTAATTTAACTTTTCATTCTCTCTTCTTCCTTTTAAAAGCAAACTGAAAGCAGACAAATTTTTAAAATTATATAAACAAAATTATTTATAAAATGTATACTATAGATAGATTCCTATCCAGAAAGGATGTCCATCATGAAGAAAAAACATCATGTCGTCATCATCGGAGGCGGTTTCGCGGGATTGTACGCTGCGAAAAGCCTTAAAGATAAAGAGGTGGAAGTGACTCTCATCGATCGCCGTAACTTCCACCTTTTCCAGCCCTTGCTCTATCAAGTGGCAACCGGAGGCCTCTCCCCTGGGGATATCGCTTCGCCTCTGCGAGCCGTCCTCAGTCATCGGAAAAACGTACGTGTGTTACTAGGCGAAGTGGTGGATATCGACCCCGAGCATCGTTGCGTCTATCTGCGCGATGACGAGATCGAATATGACTCTCTGCTAGTTGCCACCGGAGTTTCACATTCCTATTTCGGCAACAATCAGTGGAAAGACTGGGCACCAGGATTAAAAAGCATCGAGGATGCAACCGAGATGCGGCGGCGAATCTTCTTGGCCTTCGAGGCCGCGGAAAGAGAGAATGATCCTGAAAAACGCCGCGCTTGGTTAAATTTCGTTATCGTAGGCGGCGGCCCTACGGGGGTTGAACTGGCTGGTGCCTTGGGGGAATTAGCGCATCATACCCTGGTGAACGATTTCCGCTCGCTCAATCCCCAAGACGCCCACATCATGCTCGTGGAAGGTACGGATCGCGTGCTTCCCGGCTATCCCCACGATTTATCAGATAATGCAAAGAAAAATCTTGAACGGTTAGGAGTCACCGTCCGCACCGGCACCTTGGTGACGGATATACAACCAAAACAAGTCACGCTGAAACAAGGGGATACCACAGAATTACTTACCACCCGCACGGTCTTATGGGCTGCGGGGGTTGAAGCCTCCGGCATAGCGAAAATTCTCCAGCAGCGTGCGGATGCGAAAATCAATCGGCAAGGTAAAGTTTTCGTTAATGAGAAGCTTGAACTCGACCAACACCCCGAGATCATGGTGCTTGGCGATTTGGCTCACATTGAGCAGGACGGGCAGCCCGTGCCCGGGCTGGCACCGGCGGCTATGCAGATGGGACGCTATGCGGCCAAGCGGATCAAGCATCAACTTAAAAACAAGCCCGCCAAACCATTCCGCTATTACGACAAAGGCAACCTAGCGGTGATTGGGCGATCCAAAGCAGTGGCCGATATTAAAGGGTTGCACATTTCGGGATTCTTCGCATGGCTGCTGTGGGTCTTTGTACATATCATGTACTTGGTGGAATTTGATAACCGGGTTTTGGTGTTATTCCAATGGGCATGGAGTTACTTTACGAAAAATCGCGGGGCACGTTTAATCACGGGAATGGACCTGATCGAACTGAAAGAGTTCGAACGCAAGGACGTAAACAAGTGGATCGAAAAAGAAACGGCCTAAAAGAATGATTTTTAAACGCCATGCTGTAAAGCAGCATAGCTTTTGTTTTCACAACCTATGACTTTTGATTGAAGAGCCGGGGGTTATTCTCTATAAAAGAATGAATCCAGCGTTCGAGAAAAGATTCATTTCCCGAGGTTTTGATGTAGCCATAACCAAGCACCGAGATCACCAAGGCTCCTAGGGTGTCAACGATCAGATCCAACATGGTATCGGTTAAACCTGAAGCATCACCAAGCATCCCTTTCTGCATATTCATAGAAAAAAGTTGATCCATACCAAATTCAAAAATTTCCCACAAAGCCCCGATACCGACCGCAAACAGGAAGGCAAAAAAGGCTACAAAGCCCGGCTTCATGTGGAGTTCGATCTCTTCCGTTTCGTTTAACACATAAACCAAAAGAAAACCGATGATCCCTAACAGAAATCCTGAACTGGAATGAAGAACAATGTCCCACCACCAAAAACGGGCGTAGTAGTCATGCACTTCTCCAAGAAACAGAGATGAAAAGACGAAAGCAATCGCAAGCAGCACAAATTCAGGGGGGATAAATACCCGGAAAAACTTGGCGAGAAAAAAAGGACTAAGCGATACGAGAATAATTCCGAAGGTAATCAGTGCGGTAAGCCAATGCTGCTCCCATAAAGCGAGCAGGAACTCGATCACCAATATAGCCAGAAGAATAAAGGTTAATCTACGGTGTATCAGATAAGGTTTCATTCAGACAATCCAAGTTGAGAGCGTACTTGTCTCTTATAATAAGTAAAAGCAGAACAACATAAAAGTTAACCAGGCCCTCTTGCTGCTTTATTTTTTCATGGCTTCTTCCCACTGCCGATAAATCCCCTTAAGCCAATGGAAAATATCAATATGTTCTTTTTTCACGTTCACTTGTTCTTGAGAATCTTGGCTAAGGTTGAATAAAAAATCGGTTCCCTCTTCTTGCAGCCATTTCCACTTTCCCCAACGCAGCGCAATTTCCTCATGTTTATCATTCTGCCAAACTAAGGTTTGCTCCACCTCGTTTCGTGAGCCGTTCAAAATCCGAATCAAATCCATGCCATCGATATGGCGTTGCGGTCTTTTACGCGCCCCCAACAAGATCGTCGCGCTTAGATCCATGCTCATACTCATCTGAGCGCAGACCTTCCCGGCGGGCAAATACCGTGGCCACCGCACAATGCAGGGAACCCGGATCCCTCCCTCACGCAGATGGTCTCTCCCACCCGAGAAGGGGCGGTTCTCTTCCGGGATCGAATTTCCATTAAGCCCGCAAAATAGAACAAAAGTATTATCTTCGTTTCCCGTTTGCTTGATCGTGTCCAATAAAGCCCCGACGGCGTAATCAATAGCCTGGATTTCTGAGCCCGAGCACCTCCCCAAATGAACACTCAACAACCATGGCTTTTTCTCCTGCTCGTGAAGCCATTCTTGAGCCTTCTCTAAGGCATTCACTCCGGGATGCTTCCCGGCACCGGCTTCCTCGACGTGCTCAAAACCATGAAATTCTTTACTCTCTTCAGGGAAAGAAAGTCCATCACCGATCCAGGCGGTGGAATACTTTTCCGCCCGTAGCCATGCCACCAGCGTAGTGTCATTCTCCGGCCATGGATCGAATGTGTCTGTTTCCGGTTTTACGCGCTGGGGATAGCGTCCCGTAAGCAAAGAGACAATCGCAGGCTTTGGAGTACATCCAGCACTGTAGTAGTGGGTGAGACGAATCCCCTCTTCGGCAAGCGTATCAATATGGGGCGTCTCGGCGTTTGTCTGCCCGTAACATCCCAAAACCCCGTAGCCTAAATCCTCGGCCAAAAGCATGAGAATGTTGGGACGTTTCTCTTCCGAAAAGGCCGGCCAAGCCAGAAATCCAAGGAAAACCAAAAACAAGCATGAGCGGTATAAACCAGAATTCATAGTTAAGAAATTTCATCGGTGTAAATTTAAATCAGGTGGCTTCACTCGTCCGTGATATCACCATGCGATAGTTGGGTATCGATCGAATACGGACCAGCTCCCACAAGAAGCAAATACAATGAGCCCAACCACATCGCGAAATCCGTTCGCATGGCATGCGCCATTGCCCAAAAGCCATACTGGGATAATTCACGTATGTTGAATCCCCAGAACCCATGACCAAGCAGAATGGGAATCTTGGTCGTGATGATCGCGACGGTCATGATGATCAGCGTGGGAATCACGGCCAAACGCGTCAATAGACCGAACAATATCAACACACCACATACCAATTCAAAACTGGCAACGAAATACGAAAGAAATTCCGGTATCGGCATCCCCATGCCTTCAAAACGGCCGGCTCCTCGAATTTCGGGATAGAGAAACTTCTGTATCCCCTCAGAAAGAAAAACAGCCCCTACCATGATGCGGATAAGAATCGTTGCTGCGGGCGCCTCCGTCTTGACAAGCGTATTAATCCACATGGAAAGCACCTCAGGTCAAGTTCTCTGTACGCGCAGGGATGCAATAAAAATAGCCGGGGTGGGATTCGAACCCACAAGCCGTTTCCGGCAAGGGATTTTAAGTCCCTCGTGTATACCATTCCACCACCCGGCCATGAAAAATTCCTTTTCGGGATTAATATGATACCACGGATTTTGGATTGTTAAATATCCATAACCCTAATTAAAGGAAAAGGGTTAATCTCGCGGCCAATTAAAATAAATCGGTTTTTTTGGAGGGTCTTTCACCTCGTTAAGATACGGTTGAATCCGTTCATCAGGCACGTACTCATGTACCCGCGCCAGGAGATTCGACTTAGAAACATTATAAGAAACCATCGCCTGAACCAATCGCGAGCGGTTGGTTGCCAAATCGATCTGAAAGTCCTGCATCTGACGGAAAGAAATCTCTCCGTAATTCGTGTAAGTGAACAAGGCATTATCCAACACCCGAGCCGCCATCTCAACGTTTTTTTCTAAAATGTCGATACGCTGCAATTCCAACTGCAAACCACGTAAGTCATTGTAGGTTTCCTGAACCAGACTGCGTTCCGTATTCCAAAGGTCAATCTCGCTCTGCTTCAAATTTTCTTCCAAGGCCCGCACACGTGCTTTCGTCGCCCCGCCATCACCAAAGTTCCAGTTGAAGACCAACCCGGTGCCAATATTCTGATCTCCTTCGTCACTGCGATCATAAAAATTCGTCCATGTCAGCGAAGGCTGCTGCCCCATACGGGCTACCCGCAGCGAGTTTTTGAGCCGTCGAATCGAGAGTCGTAAAGTTTCCAACTCCAGGTTGGTTTCGGTCACTTTTTGGATATATTCGCTCGAACTCATAGGAAGAGGTTTCATCTCAAGATCATCCTCAAGTTCCAATCGGGTCGTAAGAGGTAACCCCAAAATAACATTAAAACGCTCTACCGAGCTGCGTAAATCTCCTTCAATCCCAATTAGGTTGGCTTCATTATTTAAGACATCGACCTGCGCCTGACCATAATCTAACTCGGCAATTTGTTCGTTTTCCAATTTCACTTTGTTAATAAATTCAATCCGCCGCGCCTGCAAAAGCCGCTCATTTTGAATGTCGGACTCAAGTTCTAAACGTTTGATATTCCAATAACTGCTAATGACCTGATCTGTGATTTGTTGCTCCCGCATATGAAGACTCATATCCGATTGAATCGCAGAAATGCGGGAATTTTCGATTTCTGTACGAGTTTCTTCCCGCGGTCGTGAATTGAGCGGATAATTATAACTAAAATTAATGTTATAACGATCCTCATAGTTATTCCCAGAAGGATTGCTTTGACTCCGATCAAAAGCCGCATCAGAATCATGCTCAAATTCAAAGGAAGGATTCACCTCGAAAAAACTACCATCTCGAAATTGGCGTGTATATCGCGGCCCCACTTGAATCCGGGTATTATTTTCGTTGGTCGTAAAATTATCACTGATCAATCCCCGATCTGGATCAACCCGGAACGATCCCCCCGAGCGGCGCCGAAACGTTTCATCGACACTGGCCTGCACATCATACTGATTGCGATAGCCGCTCTCGGTTTGCTCTACATCAGCCAAACTGCTTTCCAATCCATGCTCAGCCATGCGAAGATCCGGGTTTTTTTGCATGGCAATATCCATGGCTTCTTCTAAGGTGATTTGTAATTCTTCACCCCGCGGACGGAAATCTTCTTCCTTAAGAATCTGGACCGTCCCCGTGATATCCTCCACGTGCTCGACCGCTTCTGTCGAAACTTCTTCGCTTAATTCGATCGGTTCAGAAAGATCATCCTGAGACCATCCCTCCGTAAAACTCAGTGTGAAAGCGATAACGATAATGAATAGAATTCGAGTGGCCGTTAACACAAAAAACCTCCTCTACAATGAAAAAATAAAGTAAAGCAAAATATTTGTGGTTCATCCGGTATTTGAGTACTTTTTGATACCTTGAAAAGGAATCCTGACATGATTCTATAGCGAGACCTATAACTTTTTTCAATCCTAATGAATCGAACCAAAACGCCGAAGGGGCTTGTGTGGAGCGGCTTTCGGAGCAAGCGGCCCTTAAGGCCGCGCGGAGACAAGCGGAACACATCCCCAAGGCGTTTCTCCCTAAAAAGTACTCACCTTCGTGATGATCTATATTTGTTTCTTTTCTTTCAAGGAAATACACCCTGAATGGTTCCGATCAACAAAGATCAAGTCCTTTGAACTTACATACCCTTATAGAAATATCCCTATATCGAGCCCCTTGACTTCACAATAAATTCACCCCTTTTACATCCTCTTATTCTTCTCTTAGATGAATGTGATAGAGATAAGCGTCTTCCAACGTGGGGAAGACTTCACGCGCCGAACCATCCGGGGATGACTCAGAGACAATCCGCATGCGGATCCCTTCCTCCGTATGGGATTGGCTGGCAACGATGTACTTCGAGCGAATCTCTCGCCAGCGTTCCATACTCTCTGGAACCTCCACTTCCCAAACCTTCCCTTGTGCGGTCCCCATTAGTTCTTCAGGCTCTCCGCGGAATAACAATTTCCCATGATTCATTAACGCCATTTGGTTGCACGCATGGGCGACGTCTTCCACAATATGGGTCGACAGAATCACCACCCGGTCACGCGCCATCCTCGACAAGAGATTACGAAAACGCACCCGTTCCATAGGATCCAGCCCTGCGGTAGGCTCATCGACAATCAGCACCTTCGGCGGCGAGAGGAAGATTTGGGCTAAACCAATACGGCGCATCATCCCCCCTGAAAATTGCCCCACGGGAATGGAGGCCTGATCCGAAAGATTCACCCACTCCAACGCTTGTTCAATCGCTTGCTTCCGCTCTTTCTTCTCTTTCAAGCCTTTCATCAGCGCGAAATATTCCAAATACTGATAAGCGCTCATCGTGGAATAAATCCCGAAATGCTGAGGCAGATAACCGATTAATTTTCGCGCTTTATTCGCCTCCTTCTTCATGTCGTAACCACAAATGGAGAGATAACCACGCGTCGGTTGATCGATCCCTGCTAATAAACGCAGCAAGGTTGTTTTTCCCGCTCCGTTGGGGCCCAGTAAACCAAACAACCCGGAGCCTATATCCAACGAGAACATGTCCAAGGCTTTATTGCGATTTTGGGTAGATATTTGTTTCGACACTTGGCCCGGCGTCTCGGCGATGAACCCTGTGGCTTTCGCGGGCTTAAAAATCGATCGATAGTAATGGGCAAGGGTCTTGCTCAACACCTCCAAGCGGGTGGGTTGATAAATACGCGTGAGGTGATCAATCTCAATCTGCAAAGGCTCTTCACGTGGGGGCTTCATGCGATAGGCCGTGAGTTCCTGCTTCTTCTTGAGTCTCAGTTCTTTACTCCAAAAGATAAAAATCCACCGAAAACTGAGAATATACCAGACGCTTCTCGTAATTAAAGTCGCTATATCTTCAATAATGAAATAAAATCCCGGGACAATTACCAAGGTCAAAATCGTCGCACTGAGCAACCCTCCGATCACAGTGACAGCAAAAGGCACCCATTCTTCATCCCCCCGCCAGGAAAGCGCCATCGGCGTGAGTCCCAAGCAAGTGGTCAACACCGTCATAAAAATAGGACGCAAGCGGGTAAAACCTGAAGTCATAACCGCCCGCTCACGGGTATACTTCCGCTCACGACGCAGATGGGCGGCAAAGTGCACCAGCAAAATCGCACTATTGGGTAACATCCCCACCAGGAAAATACAACCCAGACCCGCCAACTCCGTAAACGGAGTCCCGGTGATGATTAACGCCCAGATGATCCCCACGATCGCGAGAGGAATTGCCAACATGATTACCAAAGGTTGGCTGAAAGATTCAAATAGCGAGGCGATACACATGTATATCAATATCACCGCCAGTAAAATAATTTGCCGTACCGCTTCTACCCCTTCGTCAAACGTACGTGACATCCCTCCTAACGAGACCCGGTATCCTGCCGGCACTGGATATGAATCAATCACATTGCGTACCACTTCTTCCACATCCCGGTAATCAGCGGTTGGAGCTGTATTGAATTCAATCCGCCCAATACGCTCTCGGTTCTCGCGTTGGAAATTGGCCATACCCCGCTGAATATCAAACGTACCCACGTCTTCCAAATCAACCGTACTTCCAAGCGAGGCAGAATAAATCGGGATCTTCTCCAACTCCTCGAATTTTAATCCTTCCTCATCCGCATCTTCCTCCCCCGAATACCTCTCCCGGTCTTCTATTTGAGAAAAGACAATGTCGATCTCTTCATCGCCCTTTTTCATTTGAAACGAAGTGACATCACCCCGTCGTTGGGCTACTTGAATGGACTGCGCTACCGTGGATGGGGTGATTTGCAAAAAGTTTGCTGTATTTTTGTCCAATCGAAAATGCACTTCTAAAGAACCCGGCTCATTTTGACTTACCACATCCCGGATTCCTTCTATTTGACTTAATACCTCCGCCAAATTGTTGGCAATCAGATTGATCCGGCCATATTCCGGTCCCCGGATTTCGATCTCTCCCCCACGTCCTGTAGAGACCGGAGGCGCTTCTTCTTCCCCGCGCGAGCGGGAATAATTAAATGTCACCTCCGCCTCGGTAAACTGTTCCATGTAGGGACGTAATTCTTCTTGAATCGTAGCCGACTGACGAGCCCGCTCCGTGGATTCTTTCAAGTAAATACGAATCCGGGCATAATCCTCCCGCACCCAACTGTGGATATTCTTTGCTTCAGGAACTTGGTCCAAAAGCATATCCTCCACCCGGTCAACTACACCAATCGTATAATCTTGTTGTGTCCCAGAAGGCAAATACACATGAACATTAAACCAACGATCATCTTCCGGCTCCTGCATCACATCTTTGCCTACTTGCGAGGTTTGGTAGGAATAAGTATAAGCAATCACGACAATGATCGCGAGCAGAAAACGAACCCGGTGGCGTAAACAACTTTTCAATAGCCCGCTGTAATAATGCCGAACCGCCGCCATCGAAGGTTTTGGAAGCCGCTGAAAACCATCCACCAGAGAGGCCGGAAGGATTCTCTTTCGTAACGGTTTTTTCACGGGCTGGCCATTCTGAATCGCTTGCTGTTCAAGGGCCTTTTTCTTGTCCGAAACAATCAACATGCGCGACATCGCCATAGGGACCAGAGTTAGCGCCACCAACATCGAGATCACCATCGGATAGATGATCGCCAAAGCCCCCTCCGTAAACATCAAACGAATCCGGCCTTCCACAAACACGATCGGTAAAAACACCAAAACATTGGTTATCGTTAAGGCGAACACCGCCATCCCCACTTCCCGTGAACCCAACTGGGAAGAAAAGATCGCACCTCTCCCTCGCTCATGATGCCGGAAAATATTTTCCAACATCACGATTGAACTGTCGATCAAACACCCCACACCGACCGCTAAACCTAAAAGAGATACGATGTTGATGCTCATTTCACTAAAGTACATCGCGTTAAACGTCGCAATAATGCAAATGGGGATCACCACACAAATAATCATCGCCATCCGCAGATTGCGAATAAACAAATAGAGCACCACCATCGAGAGAATGACCCCCATGAGCGCCAAACGCGACAAGGTACGAATCAAATAAAGAATCTCATCGGCCGAATCCCACACCACCTCCAGGACATAGCCCTCCGGCAATTCTTCATTAATCTGATCGATCACCTTCCGCGTCCGGTTGGAAAGTTCGATCGGATTCACCAGCGCCTCTTTTTCCACATCAACCCCAAGAGCGGGTTTCCCATCCACCCGACGTAAATAGCGCCGAGAGCGAAAGACATCATTGGCTTCCCCTAAATGACGCAGAGCGATATTCCCCTCTTCTCGCACCACGACGTCTTCTATCTCGGACGTGCTTTTAAATTGCCCATCCAAACGCACAAAATATTTCTGATTTTTATCCTCAATATCACCTAAAAACACCGGCTCACTGGCATAACTCTGCACTTGATTGATGACCCGCCACATCGGCACCCCAAATTCAGTAAGCCGGTCCTGAAAGATCGCTACATCGACCGAACGCCGTTTCCCTCCCCAAATGCTTGAGTTCGCCACTCCATCGATATCCGCCAACCGCTGGCGAATTTTTTCTGTATCAATGGCTTCAATATAAGGATCGGATCTTGGACTTTTTAATACCAAATCCATCAATTCTTTGTTGGCCCAATCGGTATCAAAGGGAAAAGCCCGTACATTTACATTGCGGGGATTCGAAAATGAGTTCTTAAACTGATCTAACTTATCTTGAAGATCGACCATTTGATAACGCACATTGGTGCCAAATTCAAATTCGATAAAGAAGAAGGCTCCCCGTCCACCCCGGCTATGAGTACGGAAATTACGCACATGAGGTAATTGGGCAATCATCCCTTCCACCGGCATCAGGACTTCTCGTTCCAACTCCTCAATGCTCATGTTTTGACTCAGAAAAACCCGTGCGGCCCCATAGGGTGGAGCAATACTTGGCAAGATTTGCATGGAAAGCTTAGAAACCGAGACCAACCCCAGCAGCACAATGGCGGAGAAAAACATCACGGTCGTAATCGGTCGACGTACAGCAATATCGGATAATTTCATAATCGTCCTAACTCAATCTCTCGCTTACCAACGGTGACGACGTCCTCTTCTTCTTCTCCGGCCATCCCCTTGCCGTAAGCTTGAGGATTGCTCATCACCTTGTATGAAAATCCGTTTTTCTGAATGCCCGCGAGTTTGTTTTTCTTTATTAAAGAAAGGTTCCTGCACAATCCAGTTTTCAGGATCGACAACCGCATACACCGGGCGATGGGGAACCGTGATTCGCAACGTTTCTTCTTCTCCACGATCGAGTAAAAGATCCCGGAAGATCTGATCCATTTCTGTCTCAATATAGATGGGAACCGGGATCCGCCCCGTCCCATGATTCTTCACCCGCACCATGACTTGATAATCCATCCGGTTTCGCTCTTCATTTTCTACCGGCTGGGCTTCGGCTAAGGTGATCTCATAGGAAGGGAGAACCGACCCATAAATCCATTGTTCATAAAACCACCCCAAATCATCGCCATAATAAACTTCCACCAGCGCTAAAAATTCCTCGCTCGGCAGTTCGCGAAAACGATAGGTCTTAAAGACCTCCTTCATCAGCAACCACCATTTCTCATCCCCCAATAAATGGTGAATCATGCGAAACGTCCCCTCGCCTCGTACTTGCAGCAACTGCGGGTATTTTCCATGCTTCTGCAATTCGAATAAGCTATCTCTACGCGCAATCGAAAGCGGGAGGTTGGGACTGGTTCCTAGATCAAAGTCCATCACTCGTCTTCGCCACCAACTGTTCCGTATCAAAAGTTTTTGAGCATACCCCGAGAGATGCTCTTCGATCCAAAAAGCCAATTCTCCGGATGGATGCAACGAGTGATCGAAATAAGTACTTATTAAATTATCATAAAAGCGCCCGTGGACATCATCCAACACACTGTTCAAGGCTTGGTAAAACGCAATTTCACGGGGATTGTGATCCAATCGCTCTAGCAGCCATATTCCCTCATGCAAATAGCTCAACAGGTTTTCTGAAACGGTCAGCATCCCGGGCATCATTTCCCACGTCGGACGAGGGGGAGCGAACGATTGAGACCATCGCCTGCGTGGTGTGCGCTCCTCCAGGATTTGATGCACCGACTCTACTTGCTGATAGGGAACTTCAACCAAGGTCAAACGCGGGAACGGCAGCTCTCCCAATTTTTCATGAACATACTCTTCTTGTTCCTCAATCTCTTCTAAATACACCTGCGATTGATATTCATGAGTCGGTAAATGAAAGAAACGTATCTCATAATTCTCACGCTTACGCACCACAGAGGAATAACGACCCCAGAATAACTGCATAGCATGAACGGGGTAAAAAGTATTCCAATGTTCCACCCGTTTTTCTTCCCTTTCATCCACCTGATCCAGATCCCCCGCGAAGACCCCCGATTGCCCCGGCTGTAAATGCAATCGCACACTCGCTTCAAATAAATCATACTCCTGCTTGATCCACTGTTTCCCTAACTCGGTCTGAATCTTACGCCAAGGTAAGGGATACCAAACCGAAAGCAGGGCGGAATAATCCGGATGAAAGTGCTCCGGCACCCCATGATAAAGAAACTCAACACGCTTCTCTTCCCCCACGGGTAGTTCGCTGCCAAAAAGAACCCGCACCTTCTCCTCCCGCTGGGTAAAGAGCAGGGACTCCCCATCCATCGTGACTTCATCCAATGCGAAAGTCGGATCCAGCTCGATCCCCATCTGCCGGGTGGGCTCTGTAGGATAAAAAACCAAATTCGCCTTTATTTCCAACCGGTCATAGGTTTGACTAGGCATAACATCAATCGCATAACGCACCGGTTCGATAACGGCTGGAGGCATCGATTCATTGACTGATTCCTTGGAAGATTCCTTGAGCAAATGAGGATTCGCCAAATTCTCTTGATGCCGATAGGCCGCCCACAAAACCCCGCCGGTGCAGCCTACCAACAGAAGGACCAAAGACATTCGATACCGCCAGCCCAAATGACGATCAAACTTTAAATTGGTGAGCCAGCGTAAAAGAGTTGGAATCGCAAAGAGGGAGTAAGTTCTACTGCGCGCAACAACCCAACGCTGGGGCTCCTGCCGGCGTAAATACAACGGCGCCAACATCAGGATGAAAACACTCAATAATAAATGCACCGCCAACGGTCCTGCATACTGCGAATAGGCCATAAACACCCCCAACGTGGGGGAAGTATTACTCAGGGTTTCTGTCACTTCTATGGGATTAATAAATAACCCATAGTGGGGATTCAATGTGCTGCAGACACCCATCAGAACCGCCCCAATCAATAGCGCCGCAAAGTCATGTTTAAAATAGGTCCTGAGGGTAATCGCCAAAGCCGCGATAGGCACCAGGAAGGGAATCACGAGTAAAAGATAGGCCGCAATAAACGGTTGCCAAATTTCATACCCGTGCCCATATAAATATTGCCACAATCCCAATGAAAAAAGCCCGGCTGCACTCATCGGAAGCATGATCAATAACACACCGAAAAAACGCCCCCATATCAATTCCATGGAATGAAAGGGGAGTGGGAAGAGAATCTTATCCATTCGATTGCGCCGCAATCGCCCGCATGTATCCAATGCCTGAGCCACCGCACCCAATCCAAATATGGTGATCATTAGCCAAAAACTGGGGTGCTGAAAACTGAAGGCTGAGTGAAGATACAAACCACTATCTACAAAAAACAGATAATCCCGCCGGGCAAAGAGCGACAATCCGGCTATGAGAAATAACAATAGCCAGAAACGCCACCCTCGGCTGCTCATCTTGGCTTCGTACCATGCGGTTTGTAGGGCTTTTTTCATCACGCGTCACTCTTTTTTATGCTGAGCTTTCACCAGGGGCTTCCTGCCTTTGCAAGCCCAATGTTTTCGCACTAATCCACATAATGATCCGGCCTAGCAACGCCACGAAATCCTCAAACAAACTATACACCACCGGGATAATCACCAACGTCAATATGGTGGAAGAAATCAATCCGCCAATCACCGCGATCGCCATCGGCGCTCGGATTTCTGCTCCTTCTCCAATCCCCAACGCCATCGGCAGCAAAGCGAGGATCGTCGTCAGGGTGGTCATAATAATGGGACGCAAACGGCGGCAGCTTGCGCGTACAATCGCCTCGCGCATTTCTATGCCTTCATCCCGCCGCAAATAATTGATGTAATCCACCAGCACGATCGCATTGTTCACCACGATTCCTGCCAGCATGATAATGCCGATATAGCCCATCAGGTTGAGTGTCTGCCCTGTGAGGACAAACGACCAGACCACCCCAACCACCGCCAGGGGCAAGGAAAACATGATAACGAACGGATGCAGCAGGGATTCAAACAAGGAGGCCATCACCATATAAACCAAAATCAGCGCCAGAATCAACGCAAAACGTAAGCGCCCAAAAGATTCTTGTCTTCGCTCTTCCTCACCGCCGAAACGTAAATAATAGTTGGGCGGCATCTGTAAATCCCCTACGCTCGCGTTCACCGCCGCTACCGCCTCGCTTAACTTGTACCCTTCATTCACATCGGCCAAGACCCGGGCAATCCGCTCCTGCTCTTTATGCAAGATCTCCCGCGGTCCCGGCTTCGTCTGCACATTTACCAATTTCCCCAGGGTAATCACGCGATCGTTACCCACCGGGATCATCATATTCAACAGTTCTGGGAGATTCATTTTTTCTTCCCCCATGATCACCCGGATATCTTTAGTTTGATCCACATCCTGGATGCTGGTGGCGACTTGTCCCCGCAACTGCGACTGAACTATCTGGACTAATACTTGCTGATCCATCCCCACTTCATTCATGACCACTCGATCCGGCACCAAATGGATTTCGGGATTCCCCTCCAGGATCGTAGTCCGAACATTGTTCACTTCCACCGTTTGATCCATCCGGTTCTTCACTTCACGTGCCAGTTCCGTCAAGGTTTCCAAACTGCGGCCTTTTAACTCCACCACCACCGCGGCTTGGCTTCCTCCGATCAAGGTGGAGAGCGAAGTTTGCGACATGAGATAATTCACTTCTAACCCATGGATGGTAGGATATTTCTGATCGAGATAATCCACCACATCAAAAGCCGTACGCGAAGATTCATCCTCCAGCGTGACCAGCAATTCAGCCGTATGCGGGCCTTCCGGCTCTTCATCAATGGCCCCTGTATCCTCCGGCTTTGGACCAACTCGAGAATAGACATGCTTGATATCTTCACCAACATCATTCAGCAGCCATCCTTCCATGATCCTCGCGGCATTGACCGTGGTTTCCAATTTACTCCCCGGGGGCATGCGCATTTTGACAATAAATTGCGTCTCGGCGGCTTGGGGAATAAACTCCTGCTTGATTTGCGAAAGCGTAGGATAACTCGCCATGATCGTGAGAATCACCGCTCCAATCGTTATCCATCGATGCCGCATCACCCACCACAGCATCCCATAATACCATCCCCCGGTTTCTACCTTGGGCTTGGGAACCCGTTTTAAAAAGCGTGAACACAGGGCGGGAATCATCATCAACGCCACCACCAACGAAGTCAGAAGCGAAAAGACCACCGTGAGCGCTTGCTCCTTGAATAACTGGGCTGTCATTCCTCCCATATAAGCGATCGGTACAAAGACCACCACCGTGGTCAGTGTCGCAGCCGCAATCGCGGCTGCCACTTCTCCCGCACCTGCCATGGCCGCTTGGTTTGAAGAATCCCCCAACTGTCTCCGCCGGAAGATGTTTTCTATAACCACGATCGCATTGTCCACTAACATTCCGGCCCCCAAGGCCAAGCCACCCAAGGTCATAATATTGAGTGACAACCCCATGAAATACATTAAATTGAAGGTCGCCAAAATCGAGACCGGAATCGCTAGAGCCACGATCAAAGTCGAACGTAAATTCCTTAAAAAGAAAAGCAGCACCAACGCCGCCAGCGCAATCCCCTGCAGCGCCGTGGATTTCACCTCATTAATTGAGCGGGTAATAAACATGGATTGGTCATAGGCGATGTCAATCTTGGTGTTCTCCGGAATCAGCGAGGCCGATGCCGACTGGGCAGACCCGCCGCGGCCCCGGCCACGGCCTCCGCCCCTTCCCCGGGTTCCTTCCTTGGCAGGCTCGTCGGTTTTTCCTAAAAATTCACGTACCTCTTTGACCACCTCAACCGTGTTGCTGCCCGCTTCCTTATACAATGCCAGCCCCACTCCCATTTGCCCATCCATGCGGACCGCATTCTCTATTTCTTGATAGCCCCACTTGGCGCTTCCCAAGTCATTCAAATAGATGGGAACCCCGGACGAATAACCAACCACCACCTGCAACACTTCATCTAACTTTTCAATCTCCCCAATCGCTCGAATCATGTAACGCTGGTTGCCTTCTTCCACCCAGCCCCCGGATGCACTTACATTGGCTTCATCCAAAGCGTTGGCCACTTCGTTAATCGTCAATCCATAAAAATGCAGTAATTCAGGATTCAGCGTACACTTGAGTTCCGGAATAAGCCCACCTGTCACCTCCGCCTGGGCAACCCCCTTAATCCGCTCCAAAGCAGGCCCCACGGTACGTTCTGCCAGATAACGCAGCTCTTCCCCGCTGCGCTCACCCGTTAATCCCAACGTCATAATCGGTAAGGCGTTGGGATCATACCGCAATGTGGTGACTTCTTCGATTTCATCGATATTGGTCCCCTGCACATTTTTCTTCACCTCCAACATGGCAAAGTCCATGTCGGTACCCCAATTAAAATCAATGATAATCGCCCCTGAATCTGCTCGCGATACACTCGAGACTTGATCGACACCCCGGATCGTAGAAAGCCGCCCTTCCATAGGCTCAATGATAATTCGTTCTACTTCTTGGGGAGCTAAGCCGGAGGCGTCAAACTTCGCCGTAATTCTTGGTGCCCGCAAATCCGGAAACAAATTCGTCGGCAGCTTATTTAACGAGATCCACCCCAGCATGATCACGCCGACAAAAAACATGGTGATGGTTACGGGAAACTTCACCGCAAACGCCGCCGCCCCCATGCCACGACGTGACCCGCCCTCGAATTCATCCTGCACTTCCACCTCTTCGGCATTCACGCCAGGCTGAATCGGTTTAAATTCTTGTTCTTTGGGAGATTGATCCGAACGCTCCATAAGCCATCTTCCGATCTATTATCTGTCCTTCAGGTTTAATCAGTCGCAGGGGAAAACCGATTTGTTCTATTTTGATTGGAACCTCAACCTCGGTGGGATATGCTAACAGGTTGATTATCCATACTTTTGTTATGTATAACTTACGTAAACCATTCCGCGGTCCGCCGCAAGCGCCGAAATAAGTAATCCAAAATGAATCCTACCAGAAAACATAAAATCACTCGGTTAAACACAACTTCAAATCGATAATCACGGGGCTCATCGGCTCCGGGGGCTAAAACTGGATTCATATATAATTGAATCGGCCCCAATTCACTCAACCAAAAATAGTGAATCCCAAAAATCAACAAAGCCACCAACCCGGTTGCGATCGCGTGCCGGCAAAAGGTCGAAATCAATACAGTAATCACCCCGACCGCGAACGAAGTCGTTATGACAAATAGAACTAAAAGCCAAGGACTTTCCTCATAAGCCGTAAAATAACTAAACACACCAACCACGAGCATACACAAAACAAACCCCCATACCGTCAAGGTCAACATCTGCACCACGATCAGCCAATTGCGGCTCATCGGTTGGCTCCATAAAATTTCTAAGGTTTCTTCATCCCGCTCTCGAGGCAACAAATTCATCGCCAACAAAATCATGACCACCGTGAAGTAGATGTAACATTGCTGCAACAGTTCTTGATTGGTTTGAATCTGCCCTTCGGTAAGGAGATAGCCAAAAAAGATGAACGCCCCTATCAGCGCCAGGTAAGACTCCACCCGCAAAAACCGCTTCGAGGTATACCAAAACAAACGTAAGCTATAAAATAATTCTCGAATGAACCACCGACTCGCAAAAATCGTCCCGTGATAGAGCATCACCGTAAATTGCGGGATGCCAATGATCAAAAAACGATAACTCCAAAACGCCCCCTCTTTCATCGCGGTGAAAAACGTTTGGATTTTTCCTTGGGTTGGTTGATTCGAGGTCGGTGTAAACTCCGTATTCAAAATCCATCCCTCATTATGCGGCTTGGTTTTGATGTTCTAAAAAGCGAACATATGCGTCTTCCAAATTCGGGGTTACATTGATCGCGTTTTCCACGGGGGCTTGAGGAGAAATCATCCGTAAACATACTCCACGCGGATCTTCACGAATTGAGACAAGATTGGGAGAGCGGGAAAAACGTTCTACATCCTCCGCCTGACCATAAAACTCCCAGGTTTCCCCCTTGGCCGTTCGCACAAGTGAGGCGGGCGAGCCATGGTAGCGAATGCGCCCATCCAATAACAACGCTACATTCGTACAGGTATCT
The DNA here is from genome assembly GCA_964419335.1 of uncultured bacterium. Classification (GTDB taxonomy): domain Bacteria; phylum Hinthialibacterota; class Hinthialibacteria; order Hinthialibacterales; family Hinthialibacteraceae; genus CAYQOX01. Next base: position 25,469 of record CAYQOX010000030.1, read on the forward strand.
TCAATATCTTTCACAATGTGGGTCGAGAGAATGACGATGCGCTCTTCACCCACATCGAATAGTAAATTCCGGAAATTAACCCGCTCTTCAGGATCGAGCCCCGCGGTTGGCTCATCCACAACAATAAACTGAGGATCACCCAATAACGCTTGGGCAATGCCCACTCGCCGCAGCATGCCCCCGGAAAAAGTTTGTAAGCGTTTATTACGCACCCCCCCCAGCCGAACCAAATCCAGGAGTCGATCGGCCTCTCGGCGAAGTGATCTTCCGCCCATCCCCCGCAAATTGCCCAGATAAAGCAAAAACTCTCGCGCCGTTAACTCGGGATAAAACCCAAAAAACTGCGGCAAATAACCCAACTGCTCGCGAATTTTCATCGGCTCTTTTTGACTGTCATACCCCCCAACCAGCAATCGCCCCTCCGTCGGCTCCATCAATAGAGTCATGATCTCCATCAACGTTGTTTTTCCCGCCCCGTTCGGTCCCAGTAAACCAAAAAGACCCTGACGGATTTCTAAATCAATTCCCTGGAGCGCTTCTTTCCCGTCGGGATAAATTTTTCGCAGCCCGGAACAAACGACCTCCATCACTCTTTCTCCTATTCACCCAGTTCGGACCTTTCAATCTCTTCAAAATCCTCCTCCCGGATCGTGACGCTGATATCGGCTCCGTCGGTTAAGGTTTCATAACCAAGGACAATCAAATACTCACCAGCCTTCAACCCATCCACCACTTCAACATAATCCCGGTTTTCTATCCCCAGGGTTATGACTCGTTCCTCCGCCACCCATTCGCGTTCTTCTTCCTCGATCGCTTCCGGCGGTAAGATAAAGTCCTCATTGAATTCATCGAGCTCATCAACCATCGCTCCAGTGGCCAGGTCCAAAGAAGCCTGGCTTACACTCTCAGCCGCCATCGCTACTCGTTCATAGCCGCCTTGGGTTAAGGGTTGCTGCTCGATATCTTCTTCCCAGGGACGTGGCTCACCATCGGTTTCGGGCCCCTCACCATCTTCCGGGGGTTTTGGCTTTGCCACAAAGACGACATTGCGGTTATTTCGTAACAATACCATCTCTCGAGGAATTTTGATTGCGTCCATACGTTCTTCCGTAATAATCCGTGCTTGCACAAACATGCCGGGACGCAATTCATGCTCGGGATTATCAACCAAAACATTCACCGTGTACGTTCGCGTACTCGCATTTAAGGACGTGGAAATTTCCATCACCACCCCGCGATAATCACGCCCAACCCGCGAATAGACCTCCAGCTCGACCTCTTGCCCGACCTGGATATCCATCAGATCCTGCGCCGGTACATCCAAAGAAGCATACACATGATCAATATCGGCCAATCGGCATAACGTGGTGTTTTGAGCCACCTGTCTTCCGTGCAATAGAGTTAGATCTGTCTCATTTCCCTCGCGTTCCGCACTCGCAAGACTTTGCTGGGCAGGAAGGAGCACGCCATCAAAAGGAATTTCAATGTCGATCGATTCTCTTTGCTTCTTCAGTTTTTCCAAGGCCATTTCTCGCGCTCTCACCGTACGGCGAGCCTCTTCATATTGATTCTCTCGTTGGATTCGGGTCAATACCGACTGATCATACTCTGACTTCGAAATCGCTCCCCGCTCTAACATCGCTTTCCGGAATTCCACATCTTTGGAAGCTTGATCCAGCTGCGCCTTGGCCGGCAATACCGCCGCCTTGGCCATCTCCAAATCCAATTCCGCTTGCTGAATATCCAAATTTAGATCGCGTTCATCCATCGAAGCAAAGATTTCACCTTCTTTTACGATATCCCCCTCTTTCCACTGCTTGGTATAATAGATCCGTGCCGTTATTTCAGGCTTCAGTTCGACTTCTTTAATAGGTACGATGCTCCCCACTTCTTGCAAATAGGCATACATCCGATCCCGTTCCAACTTTTTCGCAGTCACCGGAATTTTAAATTGTGGCTTCTCCGGTTTTCCAAAATTTCGATCTCTCCCATTTCCTCCTCCTGCAGATTGCCCCGATGGGCCTGAATCATCACGTCCACAAGAGAACATCAGAATTGCACACAAAAAAATGAACGAAAATATTTGTAACCGTTTCATAGAACTAAACCTACATGCTTCCTATCTATAGATTTGCGATAGCAGAATCAATTGGTTTTTGCTTACTATACCTGCCTATTCCAAAAAAGAAAATGTTGTAATTTCTTCACCGACTGAATCAATCAAACGAAGCCCCGATGTCGTTTCTTCAATCAGTACGTTCGCGCGAACCTCACCCTCTTTTCCCACGAATGTAAACATCGGTTTATCTTCATAATCCGTGCGCCCATTATTTTGGATCATAAATAAAGTGCGCATTTCTCCTTCGAAGCCATAAAAGGTGACAGCAGGTTTATCATCCGTAACCGAAACCCTGCTCTTTATTCTGCCTTGTGAGTCGTAAAAATCCAGCATTGAGTTCCCTTGATAAAGATAGAATATTCCCCTTCGCTCTCCCGCCCGGTCCCGTAACACAATACTAGGATTGGGTTGTACATACATATCAATCCCCGCTTGACTGAATGAATCTTCCAACAAAATGCGATTGGCCACGATCGTCCTTGGACTCAACCAATTCACAAACGCCGCCAACAGAAACATAAAACCCATAAATATCAAGGAGTTACGTATATACACACTGCGGCGCTCTACCTTCTTTAAACGCGCTTCTAACTCCTTGATCCTATGCCCTTCATATTCTTCCATCGTCTTCATAACCTTGAGAATCTAATCTTAACCAAAGAAAATCATGTCTATTATATTTACGAAACAACTTCTTGTTTTATTCGTCTTATACTCATCTATAAAGAGAAAATTACAAAAAAATTATCTAACGAATGACAAATAATATGGTTTATCGAATCTTTTAAAGATCTTTAAAACCAAGACAACGAACTCCCTACAATGAATAGCCGGCAATCTTCCCGAAGAAATTTTCACTGAGCCGCCAAGCCATCTCTCTCACTCGTTCTTCTCTCTCCCTATCTTCCGACTCCATAAGAGCCTCGACCTTCTCCTTGATCTCCTCATCTTTGATTTGCGGTAAATATTCTCTTCCCCATTTCACGATATCCTCATGGCTTGTTTCGAGATGAAACTGCAAGCCGTACATGAGATCTTCAACACTAAAGGCCTGATTACGGCATGCCCGCGACTCCGCCAATCGTGGACATCCCAAAGGAATCTCAAACATATCATGATGCCATTGAAACACCGGGAAACTGGACGGTAAGCCTTCAAACAATGGATTGCCCTGGCCTTCTTCCGTCAAATGGACATCCAGCCACCCGATTTCTCTCGCCTCATTGACCACCACGTCCGAACCTGCGGCGACCGCCAAAAGCTGGCCCCCCAAGCAAACCCCCAAAAAAGGCACCCTCTTTTCGATACACCGCCGGATCAATTCTTTCTCCGGTTTTAAATAAGGAAACACATCATCTTCATAAGCATTCATAGGGCCGCCCATAACCACCACAGCCCCATAATCCTCCGGCTCTTCTGGCAATTGATCCTCTTGATACAAATCCACCACCTCATAAGGAATGCCATTTTCCTGTAAAAATTCAGAGATATACCCCGGGCCTTCAATCGAGATATTAAGAAGTATCAAAACCGGTTTCATAAACAAACCTCATTTTCGTTTATCCATTCGTTTAAAATCAAAAAACCGACAGAATAACCCCCTATTTCTCAGGCAATTTTCTCGCCGCGGCCTCATCCAGCCACAAAACCGCATCCTCATGGGTTCGCAGAATCGATGCAGGACACGAGGTACTCAAAGGACCATACAATGCCTGATACACCGCTTCCGCTTTTCGTTCATCCGGCACAAAGCAACTGATCCTTTTACTTCGCAAAATCGCCGGCACCGTTTGAGTCAAAGCCTGGCGCGGGACATCCTCCAAACGCTCAAACCATCCCTCCCCAAATTGCTGTTGGCGGCATTCTTCATCTAACTCCACCACTTTTACCCACTGGGGATCTTCGAAATCCGCCACCGGGGGATCATTGAAAGCAATATGCCCATTTTCTCCAATCCCGATACAGGCGAGGTCAATCTCATCCTCCATCAGCAATTGGGTATAACGATCAATCTCCTCTTGCAATACGTCTGTCGTACCATCCATGAGATGCACCGCTCCCGGCTTCACGATATGAAACAGACGCTGGTTGAGATATTTCCGAAAACTGGCGGGGTGATCCTCGGGCAAGCCAATATATTCATCCAAATGAAAGGCTTCCACTCTCGGCCATTCAATATTATGCTGGATCAACACTTTTAAAAACTCAAACTGAGAAGCCCCGGTGGCGAATGTCACCCGGGCTTTTCCACGGGATTGAATCGCCTGTTGGATGGTCTGTGCCACAAAATCGGCCGCCACTTCTCCCATCTCTTCTGCTGCTTGAAAAACTCGCACTTGCAAATCCTGACATTTGAACGGTTCACGTATCTCAGGCATCATTTCCTCCCCAATGAATTGAGTTTATTTAATTGTACCTCGAATTCCAAAACCGCGTCATCCTCCCTCCAAGGCTTTTAACGAATAAGCTCACCTGCCGCTATGAAGCGCAGCGGAATAGTGGTCAGATGGAGTGATTTGTTATATGCTGTTTTCATAACTATGCTTTCTCATAGGCTGCCAAGAATTCATCTCTAGAGATACCGGCTTGAGTACAGATAGTTCTTAGAGTAGAAGCTTTTATCTTCGGGTGATTGGGCATAGTCAAAGGTGTTTTACTCCCATCAACGTTATCACGCATCATAGAAATATGTTCTCTCTCCCGTACCATTTGGAAGTTCAGAATCTCCAGTGCTTTGATCACTTTCCGTTTAGGTGCATCACCAGGGAACTTCGCCATCAGACTTCAATTCCCGCTTCATCGACGAATGCTTCAAGTATCGGCGGCTCAACATCCAGCATACCCTCTCCGAAGCTTTCAATATGAAAGCGGATTGCTGATTTAATATCCGAAAGGGCTTCCTCGTATGTATCTCCCTGCCCCACAACAATACCTTTAAACCCCAAGGGATAAGCCACGTAGCCATCTGGATGTTTCTCTACGAGAATCTTAAATTGTTTCATTTTGATCCCTTCCTATTTTAGACTTTACATCGAAAAGAATGATAACGCTTTTTTCTATCTCCCAATTAATTTCAGAATTTGTCGTTTCCCAATCGGCCATCTTAGGGATGAGAGGAGTCGTAGAAAATTGAATATGCTTGATCTCAATTTCAGGGTTCTGGTCAAGAAAAGATTGTATCTCTTTTTCCAAGTGCTCGTTGGCTGAGAGTTTTCCCGATCGGTCACCTATTCTAATTGCTCTGAAATGATTATTGGCCAGGACTGAAAAGATTTTAACCTTCATCTCGTCTCCTTATGAAATATCTTTTAACAAAAGTTCCAGCCGCGGCTCTGCCCAAGGTCTCATCATGCTGGGTATTTTCTTCCCCGCTTCCATGAAAGAATTCCATGCTTGACTCCGCTGTTCTTCAAAAGATACCTCCCCCTGCATCAAGGTCATTATCCCTTTCTTTATATTCACCGCGCTTTCTGCCCCAAAAAACCAATGACCATAGCCTTCTAAAAGCAAATCCAAACCGGGTTCTGGCTCCCAACTCATTCGCGACCACAAATAACGGTGCACTTCCTCCCACGGATAAGCGGATAGAGCAAGCGACCCATAAGTCAATGGAGACGTATCCACAAAACGCTGAATCGTCCTGCCGATCGCCATCAGAGGCCTATCACGGTCTGAAAGCAAACTCATGGTGATTAACTGAAGGGTGAGAGGCATTTCTTTCTGCATCATCGCTTCCATCCCTTGCTGAGGACCACTCACCAACGCATCACATAGATGAGTATGCTCCTCCACATACGCAAAGAGCGCCCCAAGTTCCTCTTCCCCATAACCGGTGCTACCCAACCAGAATTCCGGCTTCTCTTCCATCCGCGAAAAAGTTTCTTGGATTTCCACACCCCATTGCACATACTCTTTCCATGAAACCTGGGCTTCGACTTCCTCCTCCATCAAGCCCTCATGGGGAGTCAGCCACAAAATATCACAAAAAGGCGGTTGCTGGAATTGCTTTCCTAATCCTCCGCTGGCAACCCCTGAATAGGGCTGCCATACTAGATTTCTTAACCCCAACTCATGCGCATGAGTCTGAATCCTATCTAAACGTTCTTTATGAGGGGACTGCATCCAATCAAACTCCGCGTATGGTTTCCTCGATGAATATTTCCTTTCCCTCGGCTCAGACGGGATTAATCCAAACAAATTATTACCCCACAAAACCTGATTACGAATAATTTCAAACCAAGAGCCCTCATCCGCAATAAAATCCTCTTGCGTCTTCCTCGTATTCAGAAAAAGACACCCACGCCGCGGGTTCATTGGCCGTAGATCCACGGGGGAAGTATCTAATTCTAGCCGTTCCTCATACACCCGAAGCCGGTGGAGCCAGGCTCCGGCGGCAAAAAGCCAGGCCTTTTCATGGCCTGTAATCACTAACACCGTTAATTTTCCACCCTGTTGAATAAAGCGTAGACAAATATGGTCGGCGTAATCTTCAAACGGTTTAATCCGTGGCGGGGGCTCTACCTCATAGTACGGTTCCGGCAAAGTTTCCAGGGTCACGAAGAGTAAATCAACCTCCGCGAAGCTTCCTTTTTGTACTTGTTCCCAGCTGGCCTTCTCCACCTTCAATTCCATGCGCTTTTGTAATTCTTCACTTAACACACCATAAACCTGCTGAAATTGAGCCCCCTCATCCACTACAGAAGCAATGCGTACCCTCGACCCTTTCTCGATTTTCTCTTTCATTGAATTCATAAGTGCCTCATCTTTTTATCGTTTAGGAAATACACCGAATTCTCGCAATCTGGATTTCTCATGTTTTCTGAAGTATACACTCTCTTGATCTTTTAACCGCAAAAAAAACATCCTTTAATCAAACAAAAAAAACCGGGGAATGAATTCACTTCCCCGGCTTATCTTTGTTATGTTTCCATCGCTGCTAGCTGGCAGCGATAACCTCATCGCGCGTTTTTGTGGTATCACGCAAGAGAATGCGTTGAGGAATAACCACTTCACGCGATTCATAGACCGGTTCATCAATAAGTTTTAGTTCTTGACGCAGCATTCGGACAATAGCATCAGCCAGCTCAGGAGCGCAAGTTGAAACCGTAGAAAGACGTGGTTCCGAATAGCATCCCGCTTCAGAATTGCCATGGCCTATCACTTCAATATCGTTAGGAATATTCACCCCAATGGCTTTCAATCCACGAATCGCTTCCAAAACGATAATGTCGTCATAACCCACAATGGCTGTGGGAGCATTACGGCGGCGGAAAATCGACTCCAAATGGTTAAGATTAACATGCCATTCTCTAAATAGCGATGGATTAATAACCCGCTCATCCGGTTCCCACAAATTATGCTCCTTCATCACATCTTTGTAAGCATTCCAACGTTCATGAATGGGACCAAAGTCCGACTCTGTGCCTTTAGGACCAATATAGGCAATATTTTTATGCCCTTGGCTAATGAGCATTTCTAAAGCACTCTTGGTTCCACCGTAGTAATCAGAACGAACACAACTCCAAGGCGAAGAGATATCATCCGTCACATGCTCGCCGATAATGACCGGAATTTTGTTTTTCCCAAACAAAGAAGCCACACTCACATGCTTTTTCGGTTGAACCGGGAACCATATCATGGCTTTCAACTCTTTTTCCAAGAGCGCCCGCGCCATGTTCAGTTCCGCCTCTTCTTCCTCGGGGCAATAATTGACAAGCAGGTGGATATCATGCTCATTACATTCATCCACCAATTCCTGCACAAGTTTTTCGGATAAAGCAAACTTGTTAGGAACCATCAAACCAACCAGGAAAGCTTCTTTTCCCGATGATGGACCTTCGTTCGTACGTTTCACGACAAAAGTGCCGCTTCCCTGACGGGAAACCAACCACCCTTGCCGTTCCAACTCCGTAATCGCACGGGTAACCGTGCTTAAACTGAGATCGTTCTCACGCATCAATTTCTCCCGGGTGGGAAGGGGATCACCGGGTTTTAGCGTGCCGTCTTCAATGGCTTCACGAAGTTGAAACATGAGCTGTACATACTTGGGGACCCTCAAAGAATCAAAATTATTCACTATTCACCTCACCTTTACTAAGTTTCTAGCTTCTCATTGATGGAATAAACCGATCTTATATTTGTGTGAACAACCATAAATCACATTTGTATATTTTGAATAGTCGATAGAACGACTCAAAAAGTTCATCGAAAAAGATATTTATCCAGCTATAATTTTTTTAAAAAGCTTACTTGCTCCTTGGCTTTGCGGAAGGTTTATGATAAAAATGTAAAAATGTACCCCTCTATCGCTATAGAACGTTACAACAATAACTTTCTCATTTCCCTTCAACCTCCGAAAATCCCATACTTCGATTGATGAAACTTGAAATTTTTTATTTAATTCGTATTTTGGAAGGTAACACGAAATCATAAGTCTGTCATAAATAGAGAAAATATTTTTATGAAAAATCTGGTTTCTTTTTCAATCGATCCAATATCCCTAAATCCCCAATGTCAAACAACTTGAAGCATCCATCAAAAGGAAGCCCCATCCCCTACTCTCCATCACCACTCATTCTTCACCTCCCTCTCCCAAAAAAAATCCGTCCTTGCAGGACGGATTTTTCTCTTCCTCTTCTAAAATGTTTCCTGTTTTCAATGCGCCTTTTTTACCTCTTGACGGCTAAACATTGACTGCATTCAGTACAAAAAACACAATCGCCGCAATGACCCCAAGCACAAGAAGAATGATAAGAAATTTGAGCAGAAAAGAATCTTCCTTCTTTTTTTCAAGCGTATCACTAGGAAACGCTTGCTCCCACTTGGAATCGGAAACAGGATATTGGCCAATACTTCGGCTGCGATGGACCGCTTCTTCTTGCTCTTGGCTTTCTTTCTGGGTTGCGGTGGGTGTTTCTTCTTCCTCGAGTTGCTGCTTGCGCTTTTCCTTAGCGGCCGCCGAGCGAGTGTGGCGCGTTTCCGGGGGACGTTCCGGAGAAAATTCTTTTATTCCATCCCAAACAAGCTTGGTTTTTTGGTGATTGGGCTCGATCGCCAGCGCAATTTCATAATGATAACGGGCGTATTTGAATTGCTCCATTGCGCTATAACACAAACCTAAGTAAAAATGAATATCCGCATTCTCCTTGTCATTCTCCAAAGCAAGATAGAGGGCATCTAAAGCCTCCTCATATTGCCCCTGCTGAGCCAGATTTTTTCCTTTTTCTAAATAATCCATGATTTGCTCTCTCTGTTGAACAGCGGTCCACGCTGAGTTGATCCTTCATTCACTGATTCCAGACTTCAGGATTCACAAGGTTCTCGGGTTTCTTCCCTTTCAAACAGGCGATGATGTTTTCCGCACACATTTCCGCCATTCTGCTTCGCGTTTCGAAAGTAGCGCTGCCAATGTGAGGACACAAAACCGTGTTGGGCAAAGTGATCAGTTCAGGATGAACCTGAGGCTCTTCCTCAAACACATCTAATCCCGCCGCAAAGATCCAACCCTGCTTCAACGCCTTCACCAAGGCCGCTTCATCGACAATGGGTCCCCGGGCGCTATTCACAAGAACCGCGCTGGATTTCATCTTCTGCAGTTCATTCTCTCCAATTAAATGCCGCGTTTCTTGCGTTAAAGGTACATGTATACTAACAAAATCACTTTGTCCAAGGAGTTCATCCAAATCCGTATATCGCGCTTCGTAAGGATACGCATTTTCGAATTCTTTATCTCTCTCTTGATTGGTATAAAGGATGCTCATCCCAAACGCGGCCGCCCGCGAAGCAAAGGCTTTCCCGATTCGCCCCAAACCAATCACCCCTAAGGTCTTTCCGCTTATCTCTTGTCCCAAAAAGAGTTGCGGTCCCCAGCCGGTAAATTTTCCTTGACGCAGGTAATGATCCGATTCAACGATCCGGCGGGCGGCAGAGAACAGCAACGCCCAAGCCAGGTCCGCCGTCGCCGCCGTCAATACCCCTGGCGTATTGGTGATCGCGATACCCCGACGCGTGGCTTCGTTCACATCGATGTTGTTGAAACCCACAGCGTAATTAGCAAATATCTTCGCTCTATTAGCCTGATCAAAAACTTCCCCATCGATGCTCTCCGTCAATATACACAAAATCCCATCCCGGTCCTTCACCTTTTCTAACAAAATCTCTCTGGGGATCGCCTGCTCTTCAGGATAAACCTCGTAAGAAATCCCCGCTTCCTCCAATTTCTCAAAAGCGGCTTTGGGCAAAGGACGAGTGACATATACCTGTGCGGTCATGGATGAATCCTCCGTTTCACGTCTTTATTATATAGTGGAATGCTTCGTTTAAAAAACGTTCTCTACTCTTTCTATCTTGTTTAGAGAACCAATAACCATCGATGCTCACCATGGATCAAACCTCTTCCAAAGAAGCCATAGTTTATCACGGGTTAGGAATGTGAAACAGTTTTACTCAAAGGCGGGAGGGAAATTAATCTTGCCGTTGGTCAATACGATAAATACTCTTACGTTCAGCACTGTTTTTTGAAATGGTTTTGGAGAATTCCTTCATTTCCGTGGCCAATTCAGTCATCACCAGATAATTTTGTATCTTGCGAGATTGATTCGAGACCACCCCAATCGATACCGTCATGAGGGGAAAGCGTTGCGTCTCCCCCTGCCGGTTTTCCGAATCGATATAACCTTTTTCCATATCTTCCTCATCATATTGCAGCGGGATCAACGCATCGAAACTCTGGGTGACATAGTTGCAAATGGGATGAATACGATCATAATCGTTGATTAAGACAAAATCATCGCCGCCAATATGCCCCACAAAATCCCCCTTCTTCCCATAAATGCTAATACTTTCATTAAGAATCGTCGCCAAAATCCGAATGACGTTATCCCCTCGGGAATAACCATAATGATCATTGAAAGCCTTGAAATAATCCAAATCCACATAGCACATCGCGAAAGGATCCTCGCTTTTTAGACGCTTGGTCGTCTGCTCCTCAATGTAAATCGCCCCCGGTAATCCTGTTAGTGGATTCGAAACCTGAAGCCGAATGTTGCGGCGCACACTGGTGTGTATACGAGCCGCCAGGATCTGCGGCGGAAAAGGTTTTACAACGTAATCTTCTGCACCCGCTTCCAAAGAACGTATCTCCCGGGATAAGTCGCGATTGCCAATAATAATCACGATCGGCATCGTGTAAGTTAAAGGATTTTCTTTCAACTTGTTGGTCAGGGTAATCGCCTCTTCCCCTGTGACATCAATATCCAGCAGCAATACATCGGGGATATCGGCTAGGATATGCTCGTTCAACCTTTTGGTATTTTCCCAGCATTCAATCACATACCCCAAATCACGCAGATAATTCAAATATTCCTGCTCATATTGAGGGAATCCGGCAGCTACCATGGTTCTTGGTTTTTCCAATTTTTGATTTTCTTTGGAAACCATATGGGGGGTAAGATTGGCCTTAATTTCATAAACCATGGTTATTCGCTCTTCTATACGTATAATAGACAAACAATACAGGATGTCTCTTCTCAGATGCAAATAAAACGTGAAGGGTTAACTACGGAAGACTGTCATGCTTGCTATGAAATGGATTGTTACACAGAAAAAACTAAAAAACAATGCCAAAAATTATTCTTTCGAATCATTTTATCGATTTTTTTTGTGTCTATTAAGCCGCAGAATACGATAAACATACATACGCATCCAACAGAAAAACAAATTTTTCAACAAAACATGATACTTTTTTTACTAGTATACGCTATGAGGAAAGAAATTACTAGGTATTCAACAAATCACGAATACAAATGCCAACTTATGCTCGCTTTTCTTAATAATTTTTACATTCTGACAAATTATTTATTTATCCCTATGGAAACCGGGCTTTTACAATCCGATGATTCCGACTATCAGCAATATAAAGGACCCCATTCGAATCCACCGTAATGCCCTTGGGTCGTCGGAATTTTCCAGGTTGGGTCCCCGACCCCCCTGCTCGCTGAATATCATTCTCGCTAGGCCCAAAACGGTAGATTGCATCAGCGGTAGAATCCGTAACATACACGTTGCGGCGATTATCCACCGCTACATAAGGCTCGATAAATTGCATTGGAAGATCCTCGGTCGAACGCCATCCGTAGACATTCCACTGCCGAACAAATTGGCCATTTTGCCGATAAGCCGCCACCCGGCGTCCTCCCACATCGCAAACGTAGAGCAACCCATCAGGACCCATCGTGATTCCCACCGGTTCGTTCAAATCGCCTTTGACAACCGCACCTTGAAATTCTCCCTCAGGAGAAAATTTGACGATTCGATGGTTGCCGGTATCCGATACATACAAACTCCCATCCGAAGCAACCGTAAGCCCTCGGGGAGAATAAAAATACTCATTCCCAGTGGGGCGAAGCGATTTAAGAAAGTCGCCATTCGGGCCAAAGTGATGGATACGGCCAAATTGTTGCCACCAAGTGTCGGTAATATAGATCGAGCCATCCGGCGCCACATCGATCCCGCCATTCGGCCCCCCATGCATCGAGACTTCGAAATGGCCGGATTCATTCCCGGGACCACCGAAATAACCTTGGTATTCCAAGGTTTCGGTATCAAAAGCTTGCACTCGACCATTGAGCGCGTCGAGCACATACAAGGTGCCCTCATCCGTAGATAATGTGACACCCCGCGGTTCGCGAAACTGCCCCGGCTCACTGCCCTGAGTCCCAATCATTTCCATTACATTGAGGTTGATCATTGGATTATTAAATCCCTCAGGAACCTCCGGTGCACCGACCGGCTCATGCAGCGGCTGTTTAGCATAAAAGTTCACATTCGTCGATCCTAGATTCCCCCATACTTCCCGATACAGGACATAGTTCCACAACGCACCCCATACTTTATCCTGCGATTGATTTCGATAATAATCGAACGGGAAAATGACTTTGAAAGAAGACAAGTTCTTGGTTTCATACGCCCACCACACCCGGTGGGGCACTTTCCGGCGAATATACTTCCCATCCGACCAACCCTTCATACGTTCAACAATATTTGCATTATCATCTACGATAACATAGGGAATCCCTTCGCGAGGTACATTAGAAGTGGGCACCACTTTATAATGACGAAGGTACCAGTAATACGGCCATTGAGCGGTGCCTTGCAGGGCGGCGAGGGTTTTCTTGCGATCCTCTGGCGTGGGAGGACAATACTCCGCCCCTAGTTTTTGTGCTCCCTCTATCATTTCTTCCGCGATATGCTTCACCCCGTGGTCTGACTGGGTATACACCAAGGTTTCCCGGGGATCATCACTGCGGTAGAAATTCAAAAGCATCGTGGTGCGCACTTCGTAAACGGCAAGTACGCCGATGATGATGGCAAGGATCACCCGCAGAGCATTTATATTAAGACGCTTCCACAAATCACCAAGAAACGTCCCCGCCAAAATCGCCAAGGGCAAGGCCTGGTGAACCAGGAGCCAAGGCACTTTCTCTTCCAACATGGCGTAAATCAATACAGACAACAGCGTCCAATAAATCAGGAATATACGTAATCCATCAGGTCGGAGAGATGATTCCGGCTTCTGAGAGGCTTCCGGTTTTTCCTCTTCGAAGCCGGGAGGCACAAAGGAAAACGAGGTAATCAGATATTTACTTACAACAATCACCCCGGCAATACAAAGAGAGAGAAACAAATATAAATAGGTATTAAACGCAGTCGGACTCGCATCATGCAAAATCGACCAATAAACCGCAACCACTCCCTGGATCGCGATAAGCATCGCGATCCCATACACCCAACCTAAACCACAAAGAATATAAATCACAAACGCCAACACGCCAAAAATCACTGGTAACAGTTCATAAATAATCAAACGCGGCAGGAAGTAATCCGGCGCCCCGGTGATCCGTGGTTCGAACTGCTGCCCCATCCAGTATAAAAGATAATCCACCGTACCCGATTTCATCCCCACGGGATTGTTCCCCATAGTGGTGAAGAGCACAGAATAAAGCGCAAAAAAGATAAACAAACACCCAAGAACCGTACCATTGTTGCGGGCGATGCGCTTGATAAGCGAATCTTGAGGTTTTTTGGTACGCGACCACCGTTGGATTACGGCGAAAAGGGTAAAAAGCAGAGCCACCGCTATCAAAGATGATATCACCCACAACGGGATAATTTTTCCATGCTGGGCCAGAAATTCATCCCAGGTTGTACGCAATACATTGATATTAAAATGATCCGCCGTGCCCCTGAGCTGATTCGAGCGATCCTTAAACGCCTCCTGATGCGAGACGTAATAAACCAACGAGAACGCGGCACAGGAAAAAACCGCGTATAAACTCAACACTTTCACAAAGGGATTGCGCTCCACAAAAATCTTATAAAGCGCATTCTTCGAACCCTGCAATTGATGGCGTATCGAAGTCAGCGACAAGGGATTGGGCGATTCCTCCGGATAAGGCTTGTTCTTCCATCCTTCACGTAGAAGGTAATAAATACCATAAAAAACAATATAAGACCCCAAGATGAAGCCGGTCATATACGAGTTTTCCTTGCACGTATACATCAAGGCAAGGAAAAAGGTCATCCAAAGCAATTTGCTATTCTTCCGCGTATGGAGATAATCCAGACCAAATACAAGAATTCCCATCGCCATCGCCCCCATATAAACATCATTTCGGGCAAAGCGGGAAAAATAGGTCAGCGTGGGCGAGATTGAAACTAGCAGTAAAGCGAATATAGCGCTGGTGGTTCCAATATAAGGACGTAAGCGCCACACGAAATAGAGCATCAGGATACCAAAGGAAACAAAAGGCAAACGCGCCGTAAAATCATTATCCCCAAAGAGCAAGAAAAAGAGTGCCCCGTAATGATAGAGAAACGGGCCATGATAGGTAGGATCATACTTATACCTGTCGACATCCCCTGTATAAAGTTGATAGCTGTAATAGGCATGGATCGATTCATCATGATGGAAGGCCATGCGATCGAGGACAAACAGACGAACAAAGAGGCCAAAGGCGACAATCAATGCCACCGTTAAACCTAACTTTGTTATCGTAATCGTATCATTGCGCGATTGCATATATCTTTCTCCCAGGAACCAAGGTGCATTTTTTATAATATATAAATCAATACCGTTTTCGCCCACAAAATGGTGAGCTCATTTTTGTGTAGAAGCAGGCTTTTGTCCAGAGTTGATTCTCATAGTCACGTTTATTAAGCCATTCTCTTTCGATAACGGGTTCCAGAAACAATAGGTTATCCTGCGAACTCTATCGGCATCCTACTGATTCTCCGGCAAATATTCCTTTAGCGGGCATTCCTCACAGCGAGGAGTTTTACGGCAATAGTGGCTTCCAACCGCCACGATTTGGGCGTGAAAATCCTTGTATAAATCCAAATCCGCCTCGAGGCGATCGCTGAAATATTCCCGCATCGCCTCATAGTCCACCTCTTCGGGAAACCACCCATGGCGTGTTCCCACCCGGTAGGTATACAGATCGACCACAAAAGATAAATGATCTCCCCCATACAGCAGGATTGAATCCGCCGTTTCCGCCCCGATCCCTTTCACCCCGAGAAGTTTCTCCCGTAATCCTACGGTCTCTTCGGCAAACATCCGCTTAAGGCTGCCGCGATATTCCTTGCGCAAAAAATGAAGAAACGCTTTGATCTTTTTCGCCTTCTGGTTGTAATATCCCGAGGGACGGATCAATTGCGCGAGCCGCTCTTCGGGAAGCATAGAAAGGGCTTTATAAGAGAGCAAACCTTTCGCTTTTAAATTCTGTATCGCTTTTTCTACATTATTCCAGTTGGTGTTTTGGGTCAGAATCGCACCTATGACAATTTCAAAAGCCGAATTTCCCGGCCACCATCCACGATGCCCGAAATGCTTCAACAAAGTCTGATAGATTTCATGCAGATCCACATTCATAGGAGAGAATCATAGAACAGAGCTCTAAGAAAAGCCAAGGGGTGTGAGAATCTCTCCCACACCCCTTCTTCACTTATTCCTATAGGAATAAACTCAGTCGCCAATGCGCAGTTTAACCCCTCCCGCTTCGACACGGTTATCCGGTTCGTAATAGAGATAAGCGCTGCTGGTTCCACTGTCGGCTTTCACCGGATACTTCGCACGTACCTGGAACATAAACTCCAAAGGATCATCCACACTCAAATGGTCAATGTAAAAGATCACTTTCCTACCTGCTGGTTCCACCCGCTTAATCAACTCATTCCTTTTCACTTGCTCGATGGAATCTTGCACCAAGGCGAATCCCGTGGGAATGGAAACATCCACAATCGACATCCCGGTTTCACGCTCGGGGCCGAGATAGTCTACCGTAACCTTCACATCGACAATATCATCGACCTCCACATGCTCAGAAGAATAATCCACCTTCAATCCCAGGTTATTCCCGATCGGCTCGGGAAAAGCGGGAAGGTTATAAGCATGAACCACCTGATAAAGAACTTTCCCTTTTCCTGTAATTTTCAGCGTGACCTCGTTCACCGGCTCCCATTCTAACGATTGAAGCACATCGAAGTTTTGCTCATGGATCTGGAAACTATGAACAATTTCATCATTCACCACCACTTCCACCGTGGCGTTCAGATCACGGCTTTGATTGATCGCTGCCTGGGTCAAGGCTTTAAACGCCACCACCGTATCTTGAGTACTTCCATGTCCGCCCATGCTATTCCGTTGAGTCGCGAGCCATTCCAGTGCCGCCTGGGCTTCCACCCGATCCAAGTTCATCAGCGCCATCGCGGCATACGAAGTCGCCTCAATCGGGTGCGGCTGCCAGTAGATGCCCTGGCCATCATGCTTGCTCCTTTCCAGTAGCGCATCCACCGCCTGCTCAGCCGAAGGCCGATCCGCTTGAGTCAGCGCGTAGGCAATCAAAGCCAGCCCGTAATCATCAGCGGCCTTGCTGCTCACATTATCTTCTAGATACTCCAAGGCTTTATCTACCTTATCCGCATCCGCCTCGCCATATTCCAACAACGCATTCGTTACGAAGGCGCTCAATGCCAGACGGCCGTTCGTGCCTCCCACCATTTCTTGATGCACCACAAAGCCTACCGATTCCCACAAACCATCACTCTGCTGATGGGAAAGTATCCAGTCCGCGGCTTCGCTCAAAACCGTTTCATCAATATGTCGCACTTCCCGCGCATTACTAAAAGTAGAAAGCACAAACGCTGTCAGCCATAAGCTGCCGCTGTCATCCTGCTGCCCAAACGCCGAAAAGGAACCATCATTACGCCGGAAAGTCAGCTGCCGTTGATAGCCGGTGGTAATAAAGTGTTCCGCTTTCGCGCGAAGATCAGGCGCCAGTTGCCCCGTGGCTTTGAGATAACGCAGCACTTCTATATCGGGCGCGAGGAAGATCATGTTTTGCTCACCGCAGCCGTAGGGCATTCCAAGTAAATCATCCAAGCCTTCAATCGATTGCCCCAAAAGGCTGCCCGTAACCGCGATGCGCAATTGTTCCGAGTCGGGAACTATTTCAATCTCGGGGAGAAGATCTTCATCCTCTCTTGGCAAAGGTTCGGGAATCGGTTTTGGAAGATCGAGAGGAATCGTGACTTCGGTGCCCGCTTCGATGTAGCCATTATGTACCTGTTCATGGCGTACCCCTTCGGGTTCAACCCGCAGGGTTTTCTCTAACGCATCCGCGCGTTGAGCCGACTGCGCCACCAGAGAAATGGGGAGTTGGCCGACTTTATTTGGCTCCAAAGTGAAGGTCGCGCTGCTTAAACTTTGCGCTGGAACCGTTATTTCTTTCACCGGATCGTCTTGTAAACCCAAGCCTTCGACCTCTTCCAATGTAATACGAATTTGCTGCTCTTTGTCCAAGTAATTAAACACACCCACGCGCATGGGGAAACGATCCCCCCGGATCACAGCATAGGGCAGATCCGGCTCGACAAAGAAATCTTGAAAGACCCGTAATGAACCCTCGGTAATCCCCATCCCTTGTTGCGAAGTGGAGACCGCGTGCAATTTCCAAGTGGTGATGCTATCCGGCGCGGTTAAATCCAGCTGCACCTCACCGCTTTCATTGGTTAGCAACTCCGGCCGCCATACCCAAGTCTCCGGAAAGAAGGTACGCACCCGCTCAGGCTCTTGATACTCGCTCTGATTCTTATCATCTCCTCCGATTGCGTCTTCTTCCGGTCCCCGTAATTGCAAGCCTGGAGGCAGCCCCAAGGTTGTACGGAACTCGGGCCCCCAGAATACCCGGGAATCAATCTCTTTCCCCTCAGGGACATTCAAACCCGGCGTGGTCAGCACTTGCATTTTATGATCGCGTAAAACATCCGCTGTGCCTTGGCTGCCATAGGAGGGAGTCGTCCAGATATCATCACCGGGGTGAACTTCAATCTTCGGCTCCATGAAGATTTGTTCCAACTGAGCAAAAACATTCCGCAGATTAAGACGCCCCCGGGCTAACGCAAAGACCGATTCATCCACGATCGACACCCCCAGCATGGATTGTTCTTCCGCTTGCAGCGAGAGCGAGACCGAATCGCCGGGACGCACTTCTTCCGCGCTAAATTGAGCCTGCAAATCAACGGGCGCCGCCAGTTCAACCTCGAATGGCAGCACATCGGCAGAAACTTCCATATCCTCTTGAATCATGTAGGCCACGATCTTCGCCTTGGGGCTCATACCCGGAGTGACGGTGAAGCGAATTTCTTGGCTATCCACCGCTTTGGAAAAGAGCGTGCGTCCGTTGGCATACACATCGTAATACACAGTCCCTTCGTTAGTCGCGAAGACATCGAAGACTGCTTCCTCGCCTACCTGCAAGACGCCCTCATTGCGTTGGCGCAGATGGATGAAATGTGAAGCGGGAGAGTGAACCGCTTCCAAGATGATATACTCTTCTGTACTTCGCTTCTCATGCTCCGCTCGCACCGTAATCGAGGCAATCGCGGTTTTCTCTGGTACCTCGAAGGCATATGTTCCCAACCCATTCTCAGTCTCGACTTCATCTTGAAACTCATGCAGGTTGGTACCATCCGCACTTATAAAAATCATTTCTATATCTGCCTCGAGAGACAAAGGCTGCCCTCCGGGAGTTTTCGTTACGACTAATAATTCCTGATTCAACCCCGGCTTGATAACATTAGACTCGGGAATCAACTGAATCGTCACTCCTGCATCGACTATTTTCAAAACCGCATCCGTCTTTTCTTCATGACCAGTATCGTCAGTCACCGACACTTTCAACTGAAGGGTTCCATCGCCTCCCGCGCCGGGAGTCCCGGCGACATAATCCACCGCAGGTAAATCAAAGGCAAAGCGCCCTTCTTCATCCAGCCGCCCTTCTGCAGTAGCATAGGTCTCCCACTCGCCGACATAGCGCCGGGCTTCAATTTTCACCCGCCCTTGAACAGGCTTTCCGAAAAAGAAACGGCTTTCCACCGCACCGCTGACGCGTTCATCCACGAGATACCAATCCTTGGAAGTCTCCAATTTCACTTCGAAAGAAGGCAAAACATACTGATCGACCTCAACATCCAACTCACTTTGGAAGTCATTCTTCCCGCGGGCGCTAATCTTCCACATACCAAAATTTAACTCATTGGCCAACGGAAGAGTGAAGGAAGCCACGCCATAGTCGTTCGTCGTAAGAATCTCTTTATGAATCTTGATGCCTTTGGCATCCGAAATTGTAAGTTCAACCTCGCCAGCCAAAGGACTCATGGAGTTATTCATAAGCAACACCCGGCCTTGAATCTCCTGCCCGGGTTTATAAATCGGCTTGTCAGTTTCAATAAATAACGCACCGCCTTCTTTCACCGCGGCGCTGCCGCGCACCAAAGTAGAATCCAGGCTGTGGAGTTCCACATCCCATGTACCCGAATCCCATTCCGGCACGCTAAAAGACGCGCTCGCAAATCCCTTGGAATCAGTGTATCCCTGATGAAGGATGCGTTCGCTCAGCCCATTTTTCACCACGAATTCATAAGGAACACTCAAGGGCTTCTTGGTCTCAGTGCTCAGCGTGGAAAGAGAGAACGACCCGTGACTTCCCTGAAAAAACTCCTCGGGGATCATCATGGCCGCGGCCAATCCCAGCGGCGCTTCTAACTCAGGAGGTTGAGGCAGCCCAAGGATCGATTCCATGGACAACGTCTTAACCTCCAAGTTATCCACGGCCGTGCTGGCAGGATTCTGGCCACCGCCATTCTGAACAAAAGCGTGCAAGGCCGAAAATAGACGGGGAGCAAAACCGCTGATCTTTAACTGCGACACACCTTGCTCATCCGGGAGAGAGGCATTCTCAACAAAAAGCGCGGTCGTCCAGCGATTGCTGGAATCCGTCAACACCAAGGCAGTCTTGCCGTCCTCACCTTCTAGACGGCGAACCTCCACCTGGGCCTCAAACAAGCTCCCTCCGGTTATCCCGCTCGTATCAATCCTCACACCCGCATTGGCCGCTTCTTTCTCTCCCGCTGTTTGTAATAAAACCCGCTGGTTGTCTTCATCAACAATAACCTCGCCCTGGTCTTGATTGACATTTTTAATCAAGCGCTCCATATTCTGATCAAATGTTCCCCTCGGCGTAATCGGCAAAGTTTGATCCGCTTTTTCCTCAAAGGTGTTCACCATCATACGATAAAAGACCACCTTGGCCCCTTGCTCCGCCTCGGGCGAGAGGGAAGACTGAAAGGCGGGCAGCGTGGTTCCGGAAGGAGGATCATACACAACATGAATACGCTGAACTGCGTAAGGCTCCTCTCCTGAGGCTTCCTGCACCTGGGTATAACCAAGTTGCCCATCAACTCCCGAATTGCCTTCATTGAAGCCAACCACCGCCACATGCGGATGGCCTTCAAGCACACTGTATTCCAACGTCAGTACAATCGGGCGGTTATGGGAAATGGATTGATCTAAAGTTAAAAGAGAGGCCTCCCCGGGTTGTAACTCAACCCAATATCCCTCCGTTCCCTGTTCTCCAAGAGGAAACATCGCTGACTCAAGGTTGACCGCTTCATAGCCTTCCACAGGATGGATGACATAATCCTCTTGGGTCAAAGCCTCTTTTGTAAAATCATAGACCGCTAAGGTTTCCCCCCAGCTGCCTTGTCCACAAATTAGAAGTACAAAAAATCCTGCTAAAAATCCTTTTTTCCGGAGAGCACTCATCTTAATCCAATCTCCTTTTTTTTACCAAAATAAAAAACAAAGTCTCTTCTACCTATATATATCACAAAAGCGGCTTAAATATTCCCAATTTTTTATAACGCGAGTACACTTCTCTATTCAAGCGTCGATAAGGAACTACGCAAAAACCGTGGGAGGGGGTTTCTCTCCCACTTTTAAAAATACAACCTTGACCGAAAGTAATACGAACCATACTATTAGTGAAATTCATTAGATTTATCTTTAACTATAATTAAATCGATTGATTTATGACCAATAGGCGAATAACCTCAATATGGCTATCTCTCCCCATCTCGATACTGATATATCCTATCTGATGGCTCATTATAAGAATGACCTGGATACCATTCGTCACTTGCACGAAACGAATGAGAGTTCACGGGAAATTCTGCGGGATATTACCGATGCCACTGATACCCTCGTCATCCGCCTCTTGCTTCATCTATTACATAAAAACCTTAATCAGGATGAAATGCCCAGTCATTTACTCCTCTTAGCCCAGGGAGGATATGGACGCCGCGAACTCCACCCGCAATCCGACATAGATCTCCTTTTCCTTCATTCTTCGAATATAACTCAAAAAGAATCAGACTTAATCAAAGAATATTATCGCACCCTCTATGATATGGGTTTTAAGGTAGGCAATACTTGCCGGGAATACCAAGAAGCCATTAACTGCGCCAGTACCGACCTTCACAGCCAAACCGCCATGATCGAAAGCCGCTTTTTAGCCGGCGACTGGCGCTTGTTCGAGAATTTCAAACATGATCTGTGGCGTTCTCTGCGCCGCGGGCGTATGGATCATATCCGGCAGAAAATGAACGAACGAGAAGAACGCTTCGCCCGTTACGGCAAAACCATCAATATTACCGAACCCAATATCAAAGAAAGCATCGGCGGCTTGCGGGACTATCACTTCGGCCTATGGCTAGGCGCACTCTATCAAAGCCGGACTATGAATCTTCTTCACCTTAAACGCTGTCACCTCATTGATGATCAAATGATGGTGAAAATTGAACAGGCGGTCGAATTTCTCTGGCGCCTGCGGAATGATCTCCATTTCCTCACCAACAAAGAACAAGATGTACTTGATCTGCAATTGCAGCATGATATTTCTTCTCGCCTGGGCTTTCGTGACCGCCGGGGGCGCCTCGCTGAAGAAGAAATGATGAGGGAATATTACCAGCACGCTCTCACTCTCTATCATTTTGCCCAACATATGATCAAGAAATGTTCTCCCCGCCCCATTTGGTCGATTCTACGCAAACGCTCACGAAAACCTCTAACCGACGGTTTCTTTCTCCGCGCCGACCAAATTCAAGTCCCCTTGGATTTTCATTTCTTCGAGCATAACCCCCAGCGCCTGCTCAAAGCCTTTATCCACGCAGCAGAACAACGAGCAAGCCTTTCGGATGAAACCATCACCGCCATCAAAGATAATATCGAATTGGTTGATCAAGCCTTTCTCCACGATAAGAAAAACGCCGCCCTGCTTCGCCAATTCTTCTCCATACCCCACAGTATCGAATTCGCGGTTCAGGAAATGCGCCAAACCGGCCTCTTAGAAAGAATTTTTCCCGAATGGCGCTCCATTACCAACCTGGTACGTTATGACTTGGTGCACCGCTATACCGTCGACGAGCATTCCTTTCTTACCCTCTATCACCTCGAACACATGAACTACGATACGATCCATTTTAGCCAGGAGCGCTACAAATTATGGCATAATTGCCAAGAGAAAGACGTCCTCCGTTTGGCCAGTTTACTCCACGACATCGGCAAAGGCCGCATGGGAGACCATTCCCTCATCGGTGCACGTTTGACGGATGATATCGCGCGGCGTATGCGTCTATCACAAAAGAAGCGTAAGCGACTGATCTTTTTAGTTAAAAATCACATGATGATGAGCCGCGTCGCTCAACACCGGGATTTAGCCGACCCCCAAGTGACGGCCGATTTTTCCGATGCTTTCGACTCGCTCGAAGAACTCGATATGCTCTACCTCCTGACCTATGCTGATATGCGTTCAGTCTCTCCCGAAGCCATGACCCAATGGAAAAATAATCTTTTAAGGCAACTCTACATCAACGCCCGCAATTTTATGGTCAGTGACGCCGAAATTCCTTTCGAAGAAAACGAACACCTTAAAACCCGCCGCGAAGAACTGATCGAGAAGATGGACGAAGATTTTGACCATGAACTTGTCCATGAACACCTCGATCATCTCCCCAATAGCTACTGCATTATGCAAAATCCCGAAGACATTCGTCTTCATCTTGAATTAATTAAAGAATATGACAACCAAAATCCTGTGATCCGCCTCCTTCCTCACCACAATTTAAACTGTCTTGAAATCGTACTCGTGACGCAAGACAAGGTGGGGTTGTTTAATCGCATTTGTACCGCCATCATGCTGGAAAATTTCTCTATTGAAGAAGCTCGGCTCAATACTCGCTCGGATGGGATCGTGGCCAACAATATTTTCGTTCGCGATGCCCTGAAGGGGAACGAAATCAATCAAACTCGTCAGCTCCTGCTTAGAGAACGTCTGCAGCGACTTCTCACGATGGAAGGGTCTCTGCCCAATATCCCCAAAACGTTAAGCCCTGTCCAACTGGGGCGAACGAGCTTTGAACCCAAAGTGAAGCTGCTTAATGACATCTCCGCGAAATATACCATCCTGGAAATTCGTTGTGCCGATCGCCGAGGCCTTTTACAAAACCTGAGTTCGGTACTTTGTGAAATGGAGATCAATATCTATTTCGCTCGTATCATTACCGAAGGGAGTCGAATGACCGATGTGTTCTATATCGCCGATATCAACGGAGAAAAAATTCAGGATGAGGAATTTTTGGATAAAATACAAAAGGAAATAGAAAAAATATTAAAATATGATGAACATCATGGATGACTCCAAGCTGCCCCGTCATATCTCTTTTCAAATCCTCATCAATAATCCTTACGTCACCAATCTCTACGAAGGATTAAAATCGATGATCCCGGATTCCTACTGGTGGATCACCGATGAGCATTTGAACTTGATCCCCTTTCCTCGAGCCTCGCAAAATGCTCTTCCCCATCAAGACGAAGAGAGCCTCAATACGCATAAACAACTAATGTCGGAATGTAAAAATGCGCTCGAAACAGATGATACCCTCTCCTCCACAACCAAAATCTCTAAGTGTTGTAATGGCTACATTCAGGGGATTTCCTGTTTTCGCTTTCGCAATCACTTCGTGGGTGGCTTGGGAATAAGCCATGTCCCCGAAGAGCAAAGAGAACTCTTCAAGCGGCAAATGAAAATCATTGAGGGATATCTCTCTTTGCTCGCAAGTACCCTGGAAGATCATGAAGACCTCGAATTGGTGCATTCCGTCTGGTCCGAAACCCTCACCGTGGTGAATCTTGATGAACTGCTGCGCCGTTTGCTGCGTGAAATCATCGAAGCCCTGAGTCTTGACTCCGGCATGATTTTGTTAATTAACGAGGATGGTGAGTTCTATCCCGCCGCCGTTAACCATTATCCCTCCAACCTATTAATCCGTCGTGATCTGGATATCTCCCGCCATGATTACTTTGAACGATTGCTGGAGAATGAATACGGTGTGATCGAGCTGGACAAAAAAGACCCCATCCGCTTATGGCTAAAACGCTCACTAGAAAATGAAGGCTATACCTTCCCGACTTCCAATCCCACTTGTGTCGCCGTCCCCTTTTTCCGCAACCGCTATCTCATCGGCATGTTTGTCTCCTTTATAGACTTCATGCGCGGGCTGTCCGAAACCAAAAAGTACCTACTCCGCATTCTCTCTACCGGCGGCGCGGCCGCCTTGGATAACGCCTTAACCCTGGAACGCATGAGCCAACGCCGCCGTGCTTTATCCACCATCCATGTTGTCCACCGCTTGATCTCTTCCAGCATTACCTTTAAAGATCTTCTTCCCAAAATCGGCCAACTCACCCGCCAATTACTCAAAGCAAAGAAATGCTCCATCATGATCTTCAACCACCGGAAACAACGCCTTTATCCCGAGGTCTGCTTGGGATTGGAAGAAGGTGAAGTCGGGCAAAAACCCCTGGAGTTGGGCGAAGGTCTGCCGGGATGGGTCGCCGAGAATTTCAATCCCGTCATTTTCCATCCCCGCGGCGAATCGCATCCCTCCTGGAAAGAGTCCGGCGATCAATACCCCTCCGACTCCTATCTCTCGGTCGCCTTGTTCGATGCCGACATCGAAGGGGTGATCACCATCGCCGAAAAAGACGGGAATTTCACTCCCGGCGATCGTGAAATTTTAGTCACCTTCGCCGAACAAGCTGTCATCGCCATGCGGAACGCCAAAATTAACGAAGGTGAACGCTCCGTTACCGTACGCGCCTTGCGCAGCATCGCCAACTTAATTGAAACTCACGACCCCTCCCACGCGGGGATCTCCGCCACGACCTGCAAATGGGCGCAAAATATTGCCGCCCACCTTCATTTAAACGAACGCGAAAAACGCCATCTGGTCTATGCCTCCCTGCTCCACGATACCGGAAGCCTGCGAGCGTTCCAAACAAATACCAACAAGGAAGAAATGAAGCGCTACAGACCCCTCATGAGTCTGCGCTTCGTGCAAAGTTTAGGATTATCCAAAGAAGTCGGTCAAATCGTTTATCATGCCAACGAAAACTGGGATGGCAGCGGGTACCCCGATCAATTAAAGGAAAACGAAATCCCCCTCGGCTCCCGGATTATCGCTGTCGCGAATACATTTGCCACCCTTCTTTTCAAATGGAAAAATCGATACGGCCACCAATTTCGTGAGCAAGAATTACACGATCGGGCTTTGCGCCTTCTCTACCGTCTCGCCGACCGTACCCTGGACCGTGATGTGGTCAACGCGCTGGAACAAGCCCTTCATAATCCCATCAAAGAGGAAGAATATTTCCTTTAACCCATCCGCCTCCCAACCCCGCCTGTCAATGATCGACCTTGATAAAACCCCCCCACTAAACAACAACGCCCGCCCTAACAAGAGCGGGCGGGCTGAAATACAAATGCCTCTTTCAAAAACCAAACCTTCGTTGACCTGCTTACCACAGTCTGAGATTGACCTTCCCCTTTCCCAATTTCTTAAACGGTCCCGGGGTGGGGCTGGATTCATCCCGCTTGCTTTCATAGAAATCCGTATCAATCACAATCGGCGTACCATCGGGGTTTTCAAACCCGAGTTTTGGAATCTGAACTTCTCCCAATCGTCCCGATGAGACCAGCGAGGTATGGGCTTTGTCTAAATCCTCTTCCAAAGAAAGAGTAAGAAAAACCTTATCTCCTTCTTCCTGAATCTCAGGCTTGGGGTTTTGCTCCGTCAAAAGAAGCGCATTCTTCTCCAAATAAGAAGGTTGAGCCCCGTGAAAAAAGACATTCCCGTCTGTCTTTGTTGGATACTCGCGCACGTTATAAACCCACAAACCATAGCCGCTTAATCCCTCAAAACTCTTCTCATCATCCCGTGGGATCTTTTCAGGCACTTCTCCATCACCAATAAATATATTGTTAAAGAAACGGTTGTCTCCTCCAAGTATTTTCGTAATCCCCACTAACTCTGTTGAATGGGCTTCATGATATGGGGTCGATCGATTCAAAATCGGACGGCTTTCAACCTTGCCCGCAAATAAGTTATGAACATAAGCGCCACCTTGCGACCAATCCCGCAAGCTAACCTCCGAGAGGAAGATATTGTTATCCACCATAAATGGTCCATGATTCACTTCCACAAAGAGATCATCCGTAGTATTGTCATAACAAATATTTCGGCTTAATCGCGTCCCCTGCGCCATCCAATCCATCCATAATCCACGGCCGGTATTATGAATAAGATTATTCCGGAGAATCATATCGATCGAGGCATGGATTTTAATCCCCGCCATTTCCGCCCCAGTAAATTGGCGCCGCGTCCAAATATCATAAATGTGATTGTTTTCAATCCGGCTAAAAATCCCGCCTAGGCTGCCACATATTCCCGTTTGCCCACAGTTATAAATCGTATTGTTCCTCACCATATGCGAACCGATCGTTTCCCGAGACCACCCAGCCTTTAAAGCACGTATGATCACTTCATTGTAATGAGTCGCACCGTCCTTACTGGGATCATTGCTCCACACATTATGTCCGGTCTCCCGATCTTTCCCCAACGTGATCCCTGAACAGCGAGAATCATGAATGATATTGTCTTCAATAATCCAGCCTTTGCTCCAATGGGTGCCGATCAATCCAATTTGTTCCGCTGTAGGAGCCGCCCATTGCGTGGCCGCTTGGCACAAACGAAAGCCTCGAATGGTGATGTAATTGCGTCCCGGTTCATCAGGATAAAAGCAGCTGTCCCGCACATTGATTTCTACCCATTCCTCATTCGGATTTCTGCCTTGAAAATTCGCGTAAATATAGGTATTTTTTTCGTCACTTTCACAAAACCAACTCAAGAGAGCAACCTCCGGTTCCCGCGCATCTTCATAAGGCTGCGGATCCAGCACCCGTTCCAAAAGATGCGTCTCAAACAGGGCTTCTCCATTCAGATAAACCGCCCCCGTGTGATGAGCTCTTCCCTTATCCTTAAACCAATCCCCCTCAATCAACGTCGTGTACGGGTTAGATTCTCCAAAGAACGAATTGGGTAAAGTCACCTTCCATACATCACCCACAAAGGGTTCCCACGTATCAATCCTCTCTGATCCCTTGATCATCACCTCTTCCCCATCCGCAGCCTGATACACGATCCGCTTGTCATCCGCCTCACCCCCGCGAGGAGGTACAATCTTCTCACGGTAGGTGCCTTCATGTACGGTGATGATATCGCCCGCTTGGGCGGCATCGGCCGCGGCCGAGATCGTGCGCAAAGGCTCGGAGAGCGAGCCGTCATTTTCATCGCTACCCTCCACCGAGACATGGAACTCGCGCGCCGGCAGGGTTTGTACCACGATTGCCATAAAGAGAAACGTATAGAGTGTCTTCATCTTTTACTCCATTCCATCTCAAACATTATTGTTTTTTCTCGCGCATGAAGGGACGAACATGATTTTCCTTCGCCCATTCTTCATAAATCGCGATCAGTTCTTTTTTCTTCTTCGGATACAAGGCACTGAGATCGTTCAACTCCGTGCGGTCTTCTTTTAAGTGATAAAGTTCCCACTCCAAATCCGGCTTGGCCGCCACCAGTTTCCAATTGCCAACCCGTACCCCGCGATTGCGCACATGCTCCCAATACAACGGAGTCTCGCGAGACAAAGTATCCCCTTCAAAAGCCTTGCGTAAACTGATTCCTTTCGCAGGCGTAATCTCATTCCCATGGTAGGTTTGCGGATACTCGGCGCCGCAGTAATCCACCAGGGTGGGCATGAGATCAATAATATGCCCAACCTGCTCGCACATTTGCCCCGCCGCTATGCCCTGAGGATAATGGGCGATCAAGGGAGTGGCGATGCCCCCTTCATGAATAAACTGCTTGTACTTGCGAAATGGAACATTGCTTAATTCCGCCCCCATATAGCCATAGCAGGGGAAAGAGTTCGGCCCTCCAGGAATACCGTCAAAATGGGGAAATTCCGGCGTCGTATGACATCCACCATTATCCGAAAGAAAGAGAATCAGAGTATTTTCATACACGCCCATCTGCTTGAGCTGCTTAATCACCCGGCCAATGTTTTGATCCATACGGTCAATCATCGCCGCGTAGATCTCCATCTCCAGTTCAAATTCATCGCGCGTTTCTTGATCCGCCTCTTCCCACGATGTCACCTTGTCATCCAGAGGCGCCATGTGCAAATCCTCCCGGAACATCCCCATCTGCTTTTGCCGTTCAAAGCGTTCTTCCCGGAGTTTGTCCCACCCCGCAGAAAAACGCCCCTTGTACTTCTCGATATCTTCAGGAAAAGCATGCAAGGGCCAATGAGGACAGGTGTAAGGCAAATAGAGAAAGAAGGGCTCCTCTTTTTGGTGTTCTTGTAAAAATTGGATTGCGTAATCCGTGAAGGCATCGGTCATATAAAAGCCCTCATTGCGCTTCCACATTTCTTCGCTCGTGGGCCTGATTTCATACGGCTCCTCATCCAGAAGATAGGTTTGATTCGTAGATGGGTCCCGGTAATTAATATTATTAAAGAAATTGCTCGCTCCGTTGATCAATCCATAATAGCGGTCAAATCCCCGATCCAGCGGCCAATTCCCTTTTTCACGACCTACATGCCATTTCCCTGAAAGGTAGGTTTTGTACCCCGCTGATTTCAGCACCTCCGCCATAGTCACACTTTGTTCATTGATATAGCCCTGATACTCCGGCCTGCCCAAGTCGCTGTCCATCTGCCCGACTCCGGCTTGCTGTGGATATAACCCCGTCAGCAACGAGGCACGCGTCGGGCAGCAGCGCGCAGCGTTATAGAACTGGGTAAACTTCACCCCCTTGGACGCCAAACCATCAAGATTCGGGGTGTTTATCTCTCCCCCATAGCAACCCAAATCAGAATACCCCATATCATCGGCGAGAATCACAATCACGTTTGGCCCTTGCTTCTCAGCCCCCATCGCCTGCGGGCTCAACGCGCACGCAAGCGAACCAAGCCCAATCGTCTTCAACGTCTCCCGTCGTGTCTGTTTCATAGTCTCTAGCCCTCACTTAACGATAGCGTTTCCCTTCAGGTTTCTCCGGTTCAATCTGCGGAACCGGGTCTGTACGGTTGGCCTTCACCCACGCATCCAGTTCTTTTACCACATCCGGGTGCTGCTCGGCAAGGTTATGTTCTTCGGCGAGGTCTTTGGATAAGTCATACAGCTGCCACGGCTGTTCATTATCATGGCGTAGCAGCTTCCAGTCTTGATGCCGCAGCGCCTGCATCCTCCCCGTATACTCTTTCTTGCCCCAGTTATACTTTGGCCATTCCCAATACATATGGCTATGCTTCTCTTGCTCTTGTTCTTTCCCCATCAAGGTAGGCACAATCGACACTCCATCGATTTCCTCGGGCATACGACCTTCCACCCCCGCCAACTGTGCCGCCGTCGGCAAAAAATCAGGAAAATAAGTGAGCAAGTCACTCACCTGTCCTGCTTTGATCTTCCCCGGCCAGCGGGCGATCAAAGGCACCCGAATCCCACCTTCATGCATGGATCGCTTATTTCCCGTCAAGGGTCCGCTTGAATCCAGGCTGCCTTCGAACCGGTTCGACGCGCCATTATCGGAACAGAAAAAGACGATCGTATTGTCTTCAATCTCAAGTTCCTTCAACAAGTCAAGCGTTTCCCCCACATGACGATCGGCAATCATGTTGAACGCGGCATGAATTTTGGCGTTCATCGGCCAGGGTTTATCCTTCACCGCCTGCCATGCGGGATCCTCGCGTGGAAGTTCATACCGCGCGTGCGGCGGCGTCCAAGGCGCATAACAGAAGAAGGGCTTGTCCTTATTCTCACGGATAAATTGTTTCATGCGGTCAAAGATCAAATCATGCGAGAACTGCCGTTCCTTCCCCTGGCTCTCCTTGGGCATGGGTCCGCTCTCATTATGGTGTTCATAAAAATTTTCATTTCCCTCAAGCGGTACTTTCTTTCCCGTATCAATCAAATACTCAGGGTAGAAATAATGCGCGTGGATTTGATGATAATACCCAAAAAACTCATCAAACCCTTGTTTCTCGGGCACCCCTTCTGTATCCAGATCCCCCAATCCCCATTTACCAAAGCCGCCGCAGGTATAACCCGCTTGCTTCAAGACTTCCGCCACGGTCACACTTTCCTCCGGCAGGGGAATCCCTCCCGTATTTCCACGCACGGGAGTATGCCCCATGTGCTGCCCTGTCATTAACGTACTGCGTGCAGGGGCACACACAGTACAGCCGGCATAAGCCTGGGTAAATCGAATCCCTTCCTCGGCCATACGGTCAATGTTGGGCGTGGGATAGGCATCCTGCCCATAACACCCCACATCTGCCCAGCCCATATCATCCACAATAATAAAAACAATGTTCGGCTTAGAGACCTCCGCTTGACTCCAGGCATAAGGCGCCATCCCCACCCCCGCCATAATGGCCAAGGATTTTTTCAAAAAATCACGCCGCGGCTGGCGCAAGGGTAAATAATTCTCATCCTTCTTATTCATAATCTTCCTCCACACCAAAATCCTTTTCTTTTCTCATACGATTTTTTTAACCTGATTCCATTGATCTTCATTTATCCTTTATGAGAACATGGTTTTAAAACAAAATAAAGCATTCGATGGAGGAAAGATTCTGTGAGTTGATCGAGAAATCAATCCAGAAAGGAATAATCCAAATGAATGGAAAGGCTTTTACTCTGATTGAATTGCTCATCGTGGTGGCCATCATCGGCATTCTCGCCGCCATCGCGGTTCCTAATTTCCTCAACGCCCAAGTTCGCGCCAAGGTGGCGCGCACCGAAAGCGATATGCGCGCCATCGACCAAGCCATCCGTATGTATACCCTGGATCACAACATCTACCCCATTCGCGGCGGCTGGATGGACAAACGCTATATCCCTCTCACCACCCCCGTCTCTTATCTCTCCTCGGTTCCCCTTGATCCTTTCAACACCAATCCCCAGGACACCTCTACCGGCGCTAAAGACAGCAACAATCGCAAAGGCAACTACGACTATTGGACTCGACTGTGGGCGAGCGGCAGCGATAGCCGCGTCGGCAGCGGTTATTGGCAGCAATGCACCGCCTTCCCCGCCAATCGCTACGAGTGGCAATTGCGGGGATTTGGCCCCACCTCCAAATGGGTGCCCAACCTGATCTACTCCAACGGTCACCCCAAAGCGGGCGAATATATTAGCTACGACATGAGCAATGGGTTATACAGCGAGGGCAACATCGTTCGCTACAGCCCATAAGCACCCACCACTTCCGCATTGCTTACAGCCTCTGACTCGATTTGGAGAAAATGAAATATACTTTCCCGCCCCCTTCCCAAATCCACCCCATTTTGATTACCCTTAAGGGAAACAAACACCCTCAAGAAACCCATTGGAGCGCTTACCATGTTTCGCCAAATTCTATTCCTATTCACATGCACCAGCCTGCTTGGCATACCTCCCGGTCTTCTTACCCACGCCGAAGAGTTACCCCCTGTAGAAGCCATCACCGAAGGGCCAAACTTTCATTGGTTCGGCTATTACGACAAATGGCAGTTCGATCCCACCGACCGCTTTGTATTAGGAATGGAGGTCGATTTCGAGGGACGCAGCCCCAAACCCGATGACGTTATCCGTATTGGCATGGTTGATCTCGAAGATGATAACCGTTGGATTGAACTGGGTACCTCCCGCGCCTGGGGATGGCAACAAGGCTGTATGCTCCAATGGCTGCCCGGATCGATGTCCAAAATCATCTGGAACGACCGCCAAGGCGATCGCTTCGTCTGCCACATCCTCGACGTTTTCACCCGCGAAAAACGCACCCTGCCCTACCCCATCTATTCCGTCAGTCCCGACGGCCAAACGGCCGTCACCGCTGATTTTCGCCGCATCCAAGACACCCGCCCCGGCTATGGCTATGCGGGCTTGGAAGATCCCTATCATGACGAACTCGCCCCCGAGGATTCCGGCATCTGGAAGGTCGATCTGGAAACCGGCGAGGCGGATTTAATCATTTCCCTCGCCCAAATTGCGCAAGTTCCCCATGAATACGGACAAGAGGGAGAACTGGAAAACTCTAAGCATTGGTTTAACCACCTGCTCTTCAACACCGACGGCAGCCGCTTCATCTTTCTCCACCGCTGGACCCCGCAAGACAAAGAAAAATACCAAGGCGTTGGTGGTTTCGGCACCCGCATGCTCACCGCCTCCCCGGACGGCGGCGATATTCGCATCGTCGATCCCTACGGCAAAACTTCGCATTTTATCTGGCGCGATCCCACCCACATTCTCGCCTGGGCATGGCACCCCTCGCATGAAAGCGCGTTTTATCTCTATGAAGACGGCAGCGATCAAGTCGAAGTGGTCGGCAACGAGGTGATGACCAAAAATGGCCATTGCACCTACCTTCCCCACACCCATAACGAATGGATCCTCAACGACACGTACCCGGACGGCGACCGTAACCAAACCGTGTATATTTATCACATCCCCACCCAGCGAAAAATTGAGTTGGGACATTTCCATTCCCCCAAGGCATACAAAGGCGAATGGCGCTGTGACACTCACCCGCGTTACAGCCGCGATGGACGCATGGTTTGCATCGACTCTCCTCACGGCAGCAACGGCCGCCAAATGTATATTATTGATCTTCGGAGTATGATTGAATAAAGTCTAATTTTCGCATCATGGCAAACCTCTATAAAACGTATGGGCTCTTCAACAACACGACAGCCTTTTAAGGCTACCCCCTCGGGTGTCCAGCCCAAACGTAATCCCGAATAATGATGATCCTCAAATTCTACATATTGGGTCAGAGCCCCTTTATATTTACCTTCTCTTTCGAATTGTAAAAAAATCCCATCTCCGACTGAAGCGGGACAGTGAGAACTCGAAATAAAT
>CAYQOX010000030.1:59390-61313 GCA_964419335.1 uncultured bacterium
TCTTCATTAGCCCCTCCCAACGCTTAAAAATACAACAATCCCCTCAATCTCAACTTTAGCATCAGAAAACAATACCTCTACAAAAATTTTAAACTTTTCTGTCATCAATAATATGAATACACTTCTTCTAATAATAAAATCCCCCATCCCACCAACCCATCATCCTGCCCATCTTCCCCATTATGCCCATCCTGATTCAGACAATAAAATCCCTTCCCACCCCTTTTCTCCACTCATTGCCCAAAAGTACCTTGCAGGATACAATAAATCGTTTGTTCAACAAATGCACGCTGTGTAAAATTCAGTTTTCACGAGGATACTTATGTCAATTGTCGTAACCGTCGGATGCCAATGGGGCGATGAAGGAAAAGGAAAGATTATCGATTTTCTCTGCAAAGACGCCGATGTGATCGTACGCCATCAGGGGGGAAACAATGCCGGCCACACGATCCAAGTCGACGGCAAGGAATACATCTTCCACCTTATCCCCAGCGGCATCCTCAACCCCAACACCATTAATGTCATTGGCAACGGAGTCGTCGTTGATCCTTTTATTCTTATGGAAGAATTGGATGATCTCGCTAATAAAGGACTTACCGTCACCCCCGATCGCCTAAAAATTAGCGGCCAAGCCCACGTCATCATGCCCTACCACAAAACCTTGGACGCGTTGGAAGAAATTCGCCGCGGCGGCAAGGGCTTAGGAACCACCAAACGTGGCATCGGCCCCGCCTATATGGACAAAGTCGGCCGCCTGGGACTCCGGCTCTTTGACTTATGCGATAAAAAAAGACGCCAAGAACGCTTGGACGTGGTCCTTCCCCTGCGTAATAAAACCATCCAAAACGTATACGGCGGCGAACCCTTGGATGAGAAGCAACTGAATGACTCACTCGATGCCTGCTGTGAAAAACTTGCTCCCTTCATCACCGATACCATCGATATCATCGCCCAAGCCGTGAACGAAAACAAAAAAATCCTCTGCGAAGGAGCCCAAGGAACCTTACTCGACATCGACTATGGAACCTATCCCTTCCTAACTTCCTCCAACACCACCGCGGGCGGAGTCTGCACCGGCGCCTCCATCCCCCCCACCCAAATCCAATCCATCATCGGCATCGCTAAAGCCTATACCACCCGCGTAGGTGAAGGCCCCTTCCCCACCGAACTCCACGGTGAGAATGCCGATCGTTTGCGTAACGCCGGCCCCGTCGGCGAATACGGAGCGACCACAGGCCGCCCCCGCCGTTGTGGCTGGCTGGATGTATGCCTCCTGCGTTATGCCGCCCGGGTCTCGGGATTGACCGGCTTGGCTCTAACCCGCCTCGACATCATGAACGCTGTCACGGAAATCCAAGTTTGCACCCAATATGAAATCAATGGCCAAAAACACGACGTCTTCCCCGCAAACATCAATATCCTTGACGAATGTAAACCGGTGTATGAAACCTTACCAAGCTGGGACGAAGACGTTTCCAATATCACAAAATTTGAGGAACTTCCCCAAAACGCCCAACGCTACGTAAAAACGATCGAAAACTGGGTCGGCATTCCCGTCGTCATGATCTCGGTCGGCCCCGGCCGAAACCAAACCATTGTACGCGACCGCATCTTTTGAGAAATTTTTATAGTGCAATAGAAAGAAAACCGTTGAGCTATCAACGGTTTTCTTTATGCTAATATTTGTTTATTAAGTCTAAGGACGAAAGGGTGTGCTGGCACCGTTTGGAAATTGACCCAGGGCAACGTTTGGTTTTTGACCCACCCTTGAGCCTATTTTGATCGTAAATTTGTCGAGATTCTAGGTTTGAATTCAAAGAATAATCTAGAAGCGATGATGATGTGTTATGACTGTGGATCGTGTGGATAACCGTTGTTTGGTTTTCCATCAGGCTCCGGCAGACACGGCACAATCCACAGTCC
>CAYQOX010000031.1:0-33109 GCA_964419335.1 uncultured bacterium
CGATAAAAACACCGAGTTCTACGCCAACCAATACACCTACTTATACTGTTATACCCACGAATACGCCGACGTATACATTTACTCCCACTTACACTTTAACGCCTACGCTTACGCCGAGTTTCACACCGACGTTGACTTATACACCTACAGTCACATCAACCTATACTTTTACCCTCACACCAACGCCAAGTGCGACAGAACCCCTCGTATCCGAGCAAGCCAAGCCGGTATGGAGTCCTCTGCCTGATCTTAAAGTCGTGGTGAATGAAAGTCAGAGAAATGTGCTTGATTTACAAGATTATGTATATGATGCGGATACTCCTATGCATGCGTTGGAGTGGGGAATCACATTGGAAGGAATTTATCCCCGCTGCCGAATCGATTCGTACGGAAATCTCTCAATTTATCGACCTGTGAATATTGGGAAATTTCGCGCCGAAGTGAGGGTCTCGGATGGGGTTTCTTTGGCAACGCAGGAGATTTGGATTAAAGTATCGCGATTTTTGTTTGACCGTCATTGTTTGCCGGAAGTCGCTTTGCAGTCTTTGGAAACCTATACCAGTGAAGACTCGCTTTATGACTATGTGTATCCACATGATTTTCCACGTGAGCAAATTGGGTTGGATTTTGCTTTTCCCTATCCGGAAGGGGTTGATGATGCCGAGATCCATACGGATGGGCGGTATAGTATTAAAGCCGGGTTGAATCCACCTACGGAAAATGTTGTGCTTTCTATCGTTGCGCGTTATCAATCGCCAACCCCGACGCCCACTTCGACTCCAACGATTAAGGTAAAAACCCCATCATCTACTCCTACTTTGGTTTCCACACCAAAGGCTGCTTATGAAGTGGAGACTTGCGGTAGGGCGATACCCTTTTATAGGATTAAAGATATGAAGACGGGGGTATCGCCATTGGATATAGTCGCAGAGGATCTTAACCATGATGGAGTCGTCGATTTTGTGACCGCCAATTACGGAGAGAACACTGCGAGTGTGATCTTAAGTGAAGGGGAATATCGATATCAGGTTGAAGCGTTGGATGGGGGAGAAGGATGTTTGAATGTAGTGGCTGGGGATTGGAATCAGGATGGGCGGATGGAGTTGGTGTTTTTGAGTGTATTTGACCGGCAGTTGGTGTTGTATAGTGAAACGGAAGAACAAACTTTTGAGGAGAAGGATCGATGGGAGATTACGGAGGGGGTGCCACTGCCTGAACATCAACCTTATGGCTCGCGATTGCAGCTTTTGGCGCAAGGGGTTTTTATGCCCTTTATGCAGGAATGGATCGCCGTGGCAAGTGAAGAGCGAATGAGGTTTTATTCGATGACTTCCGAATGCCGCTTTCAGCTCGAACGGGAAGCAGAGATCCAGTATGATCCTTTGCAGATGATTGCATGGGATATGGATGCCGATGGCATCATGGAATTGGTGGTAAGCCATACTCATCCTAATGGAATCAGCTTTTATTCTTTTAGGAAAAATAGAATCATGTTGATTGAAAGAATTAACTTGGATGAGGGATATTCAGGAAATGCTCCACTGGCGATGGAGGTAGAAGATTTGAATCAAGATGGACTTCAAGACTTGGCAGCGGCAACTTATGATCAAAAGATATTGATTGTATATGGGGGAGAAGAGAAAAAGACGAGACAAGAGATTACGCTGCCGTATTATTTGATTCCCTATGATTTAAGCAGCGGGGATTTTGATCAAAACGGAGAACTTGAGATCATGTTAAGTGCCTGGGACCCGGAGATTGAAGCCAGCGTGTTGGCGGTGCTTTGTGGGGAGGAGAGAGGGGATTATTCGCAAATGCGAGTTAATGCGATGCCCGGCCATTTTACGAGCCGCCAGGTGTTTAGCATTCATCGTGTGAATCTTGATCAGGATAGGAGTGATGATATAGTCTGGCTTGACCGTGCGGGAAACCAGTTATGGATGATGAAGAATATGCTGAGGTAAATCCCCCGGGAATCGAGTAAGGTTCGATACGGAAATGCTATAAATTTGAAGAATCCTTTGCCTTGAATTTCATTGGGTATAAACAAAGAGAAAAAAGATGAATGAAGAGCATCGCTCCGGTTATGCGGCGCTGATCGGCCGTCCCAATGCGGGGAAGTCCACCCTGTTGAATCAAATCTTGGGGATGAAACTGACGGCGGTTACTCCACGACCGCAAACAACCCGAAATCGAATTTTTGGGATTTTTGATCGTGAAGACGCCCAAATTGTCTTTCAAGATACACCGGGCCTGCTCGATCCACGAGATTCGTTGCATCAATTTATGGTGCGAGAAACAGACATGGCGTTGGAGGATTCGGATATTGTGATTTGGTTGATTGATTCGATCAAGGGAGTCACAGATCGGGAATCCATCATTGCAGAAGAGAAGCTGGTTTCGCTGGAGATTCCATTATTTGTGGTATTCAATAAGGTGGATAAGGTTCCGTTGGACCAGCGGGCGGCTTTGGAAGAGCCCGTTCATCAGCTAAATTTTGCGAAAGCGCCGGATTGCTTTTATATTTCCGCGCTTTATGGCGATGGGGTGAATCCGTTATTGGAGAAAATTATTGAGTGGATCCCTCCGGGCCCGAAGTTTTTCCCTCCCGATCAATTGAGCGATCGGACCCAACGTTTTTTTGTGAGCGAAATCATACGCGAGAAAGCGTTTATGAAGCTGAAGCAAGAGGTGCCCTACTCGCTGGCGGTGCAGGTAGAAGAAATGAAAGAGCAAGAGGAGGACCTCACCCGTATTCAAGCGGTGCTGTATGTGGAACGAAAGACGCAGAAGGGTATCCTGGTGGGAAAAGGCGGACAGATGATCAAACAGATTGGGACGGAAGCACGAAAAGAGTTAGAGGGATTTTTGGGGGGAAAGGTTTATTTGGAATTGTGGGTGAAAGTTTCTGAGAGTTGGCGTAAGAAAGAGGATCGTTTAAAGGAATTTGGGTATTACTCTCAAAACTCAATCGATTGATAAGAAAAGCTAAAACCAAGAACGAAGTAGAGTATAATATTACGAAGATTAAGTGTTTGAATATCAGGAGGTAAAGAGGAAAAAGGTAGAGAAGAAGAAAAGGATCAAAGCGAGTTGATTGAAAGCTTTATATTGTCTATCCTAAGAAAAATTCTTATGGAAAGAGATAAAAAAGTCTTGACTTCCCCCTAAGTTTCTGTAAGCTGAATTCTTAGGGTAGAGCGAAAAAACGTTCATAAAACCCGGGGAGGAATTTCCATGCCGATCAAGCCCGCATTTTCTGCGGTGGAGTTACTGCTGGTCGCTGGAATGACGGCGATATTGGTTGCAATTGCGGTACCTGGCTATATGGAAGCCAAAGTGCGAGCTGAAGTGGTCACAACGCAAGTACAAATGCGCGAGATTTCAGGCGCTTTAGCTCAATACAGTATTGATTTTAATGGACAATTGCCGGAAAAACCAGCCTCTGCAGTGGATACTGCACCACTTAAGCGTTTGTTGTCGATGGGTTTGCTAACCAATGAACCGGTCGATGAGTTCAAAGAAGGTTTGCAAGCGTATGGGAAGTATTATGTGAACCCGTATATCACCTTTGATTATATTGAGAATAAGCAACGAATAGTATTTGGCCGGGTGTTGGAAAACAGCGGTTACAGTCCTTCGCAACAAACACAATCGTCAAATAGTTTTTGGTATTTGAAGAGTATTGGACCGGATCAAACTGATTTTCATGATGAGGGTGGTGTGCGGGGGCAAAATAAGATGAACCCCGCGATGCAGATTGTGGAATATGATCCAAGCAATGGAATCTTTAGTTTGGGTGAAATTACCCATGTAGGAAGACGTTAAGGAAGAGCAAAAAGAGTTCGAGTTCAGCACGCCGCGGAAACATTTCGCGGCGTTTTTTATTTTGTTGAAAACAACTAAAATAAGGGAAACCCTTTGGTACGTGATAGAAAGGCAAAAAGATCTTAACAAGCATGCTATCCAAGATCAAACTACAAAGTAAGGAATCATGTTATTATGGTTGAATTGACTGGTATCCCTGTAGGACCGTTGCAAGCGAATTGTTATTTGGTGTATGCGCCGGACTCGCGCGAGGCGATCATTGTCGATCCGGGAGCGGATGGACAGAGTATTGAGAGAGAAATTGAAGCCTTGGAGTTAAAGCCGGTGCACATTGTTAATACGCATGGGCATGGGGATCATATCGGGGCGAATACGTACATCAAGGATAAATACAAGATCCCTATCGCCATCCATGAAGAGGATGCACCTATGCTTACGGATGCGGAGAAAAATTTTTCAGCGATGTTTGGGATCCCGATCCTTTCACCGGAAGCAGATGTGCTTTTGCAAGAGCATCATACGATTTCTGTGGGAGAGGAGATCGTGCAGATTTTGCATACTCCGGGACATTCTCCGGGCGGGATTTCGCTTTATATCCAGCCTTATCTACTTTCCGGAGACGCGCTATTTAAGATGAGTATAGGGCGGACAGATTTGCCCATGGGTTCTCATGAAGAGTTGATCACCCATATTTGTGATAAAATTCTTACATTGCCAGATGAGACCCAAGTGCTGCCGGGACACGGCCCCCGAACCACGGTGGGAGAAGAAAAGCGTAACAATCCCTTCCTGGTGGACGCAGTGAGATAACGTTATGCCTGAGCCCAGGCTGCATTTCTATTTGCGAGAGTTTCTCGACCACCTGCAATTGGAGCGGGGGATGGCGAAAGCGACGGTGGAGGCCTACCGGCGGGATATCGCGCAGCATATTGAGTATATGAAGGAGCGCGGGATCGATTTTCCGCAGGCGGTGGATAATCATGTATTCCTGGATTATAGCGAATGGCTGCGGTATGAAGGGCATCGTGCCACCACTCTGGCGAGGAAGATTTCGGCATTGCGGCGGTTTTATCAATACTTGCTGCTGGAGAAATACATCGATGAGGATCCCTGTAAGCTAGTGCGTTCTTCCCAGCCGCCGAGGCAATTCAAGGGAGCCTTGAGTCCTGAAGAGATGCAACGCTTGATCGATGCGACAGAGCAGGAAGGCGAGGATGCGCTGCGGCTGCGAGACCAGGCTATGATTGAGCTGCTGTATGCGACGGGGCTGCGGGTATCGGAACTATTGAAACTGCGTCCCGGGGATATGAATTTTCAGTTTGGGTTTTTGCGGATCATGGGGAAAGGGTCGAAGGAGCGGCTGGTGCCGTTCCATGCAGGGGCGGCACAAAAGGTGCAGGAATATATCGAACTGGGACGGCCGGTTTTGTGTGAGAACCAGGCCAGCGAGACGCTGTTTGTGAATCGCCGGGGAAAACCACTGAGCCGCATGGGGTTTTGGAAGATTTTGCGTAAATATGCGGTGATCGCGGGGATTACGACGGAACTCACGCCTCATACACTGCGGCATACCTTTGCGACTCATTTGTTGGAGAACGGGGTCGATCTGCGCACCTTACAGGAGCTGCTTGGGCATTCCAGCATTTCCACCACCGGGATTTATACCCACCTGGATCAACGGCGGATGCAGGAATTGCATCAACGTTTTCACCCTCGGGCCAAGAAAAAGGGGTGAGACAAGTTATCACGGGATTCATCTATGAGGCTCAGATGGCGGCTTGGGATTGCACCCGATGTAAGGCCTGGGCTACGGTTTCATTGCGCTCGGGGATGATCTTGCCGGGGCATAAATCGGCTAAGGGTTCGAGAACAAAACGGCGCAGATGGAGACGGGGATGGGGAATGTGTAGATCGTCTTCGTGGATGGCTTCGTCTCCGTAGAATAATAAATCCAAGTCGAGGGTGCGGGATTCATGCGCACCTTTGGTGCTGCGTAAGCGGCCGAGTTTTTCTTCGATGGACAAAAGTTCATGGAGAATTTCGCGCGCAGGCAGGGTGGTTTTTATGTGGATCACCCCGTTGAGGAAAGGGGAAGCGTCTAGGGGCATGCCCACCGGTTGAGTTTCGTAAAAAGGGGATTGGCGCACGAGTTGGATATGCTTGTGCTGGTCAAGACAGCGTAAGGCTTGGTTTAGATAGAATTCACGGTCGCCTCTATTCGAGCCCAAGGCAATATAGCAATCGGTCGCCATGATGGACATAGAAGATTAACTCCGGGCAGGGGGAACAAATTCGAGGAGCAAAACCGCAGCCCCCAACACAAGAGAGAGTATCATACAAAGCATGGAAATGCCATGCCACATGCCAAAGGCT
The DNA here is from genome assembly GCA_964419335.1 of uncultured bacterium. Taxonomy (GTDB): domain Bacteria; phylum Hinthialibacterota; class Hinthialibacteria; order Hinthialibacterales; family Hinthialibacteraceae; genus CAYQOX01. The sequence continues at coordinate 6,202 of CAYQOX010000031.1, forward strand.
TTGCGCAAGGGATCGTCTTGAGGGAGTTCATCGAAGGAGGTGACTTGCGCGCGAATCTTTTCGATTTTGTATTGCACCAAGGTTAAAGAAAAAACCAGGGTGAGGACGAGCAGGATAATCAGGCCAGTGACGATCCAATCGCGGGTTGCGAACGAATTGAAAGAGGTGAATTTGAGGATTTCGGCGAAGATCAAAGAAACAAGGCCGCTCCATTGGATCCAGGCGAGTTTGCGGAGGATGGCAGCGACCAAGTTGCCACTTTCGGTGCGGGAAGAGAGCATCGAAAAGACAGTCGGAGCTACAATGAAGGTGAGGAGGGTTCCACCGCCAACGAGGAGAACTAAGGGGAGAAGTATCAGTAAATTTCGCAAGAGAAAAATCATCGTTCATCCTTTAAATGTAGTACATTAAGACTTCGTGAGCGTTTTTGACTTCTTGGACCTCGGCCATGTCGGCGAGGGTGATGGATTCCAAACGCTGCTGGGCGAACTGGCGGATATCGTTGATGACGAGGCGTAATTTCTCGACAGGCTCATGAAGATGGGGGGGCATATTTTCGGTACTTAAACGATCGGCGGGGAGCAAAGGCCCCTGGACCGCCTGGAGAATCTGGCCCACAGAGATTAAATTGGCCTCGCGGCTAAGCTGATAGCCGCCTTTGGGGCCCGGGGTACTCTTGACCAAGTGGGCATCTTTTAAGCCGCGGATGACATGTTCCAAAAACTTGCGAGGGATTTTTTCTTTTTTGGCAAGGTTTTGGAGACTTAAGCGTTGGTCGTTGGAGTTGGCCAAGGCCACCATAATTCGGATTGCATAATCGGTTGTTTTGGAAAAACGCATACGTTATACGTATCCTCTTTTTTCTGAGAATGAATTTCAATACTATTAAGCCATTCGATTCAGCGAATTCCCTTGCCCGAATCCCCGTGTCGACGAATAGCGGTGTTGGTCCATCCGCTGCCGCTTTCGGGAGGGATGGGTAAACGAGGTTTCTTTTTCGCGCGGAGAAAAGCCCGGAGCATGATAAAAGCAACACCTGCAAGAATAAGTGAGATTCCAATGATAACTTCCATACGATCCTCTCATTTGGTTTATTAATAATGAGGCGCAGTCATGGAGATGGAACGTTCCAAGGCCACCCGTTGTCTACCTAAAATGTATGTAATAGAAAAGTGTAAATCGAATTGAGGTGTTTTCCAAGTTGAAAGAGGGGTGGAATATTGATCTTTTGTCTGAATCAGGATGGGAGGATGATGAGGATAACAGATTAACTTTCTGACTTTAACGTTCTTGATTTATGATTATAGTACATAGGAACCCACCGTGATGATGGATCCCGGGTCGTTTATTTAGGAGCGAGAAGGTTGAAGTGGAGAAAAGGATATGTGGGAACGAGCCAAAGGGTATGAAAGCACATTCCGCTTTTCCACACTGTTCACGGCTCACGATGTGCGCGAAGAATTACCCACCGAAAAAAAGGTTCTTTCTGCGATTCATTGGTGTAAATGTCACGGGATCACGCGGGTTTTTCTGGAAGTGTTTCGGGATGGATATACCGCCGAAAAAGATCAACTCACCCGCGGGCGTGACCTTTTTCAGCGGGCAGGGATCCAGGTATCGGGTTGTGTAACCCCTCGCGGGATGGGCGTGATTTCCAACCAGGAGAGCCATGTCTCCGATTATGAGAAAGAGAAAACCTTGGAAGAATGTCAGCGGATCTTTGAATATGCGGCAACGCTGTTCGATGAAATAATGATTGATGCCTTTCTCTTTACGGATGATACCAGTGCGAGTTCGGAGAAAGCCAAGGGAGAACAAAGTTGGGCGGAATACCGATGTGATTTGATGCTGCGGGTATGCCGAGAGGCGATCTTGGGACCAGCCCGGGATGTGAACTCGCAGGTTGAAATGATGATTACGTATCCACCGTGGTACGATCGATGTCATGAGCGGGGTTATAACGTAGAAACGCAGACGGATCTCTTCGATCAAATTTGGGGCGGGACGGGATCGTGGAGTCCAGACGGGGAAGGCAGGAATGGCAAAATATCCCCCTCATATCATGTTTATTACAACATGCGTTGGCTGGGGGATATCGGGAAAGATAAGGCGGGAGGAGGATGGTTTTCTTCTGAAGGGAAAAGCCCAACAAGGTATGTAGAGCACTCGCGGCAAACGATTTTGGGAGGAGCGCGGGAAGCGCTGCTGTTTCATTACGGAGAACTGGTGCGAGGCGCAGGGAAAGAAGATCTTGCGTTGCTGATGGAAGAGATGGAAGCCCAGTTTATGCTGGCGGAAGCCGTTGCTGAGGCGAATCCGGTTGGGATACTCGCACCAAAAATACCTAATAGCGAGCCGGGGGAGGAAGCGTATATTTATGATTACTTGGGTATGTTGGGGTTGCCGCTGGTGCCTTTAAGCCGGATCGATACCAATTATCCAGCCGCCCTTTTTACGACGCAAAGCATTCAGAGCGATTTACTTTATAATCAGTTAAAAGAGTTTTTGGATGAACAAAAACCCGTCGCGATAACCCACCATTTAAAACACTATTTAGAGCAAAAACCGGGAACGCTTTCGTCTATGGTGCTGGTGCTGGAAGTCCCGGGGGATTTGCGGGAGTTCTATCAGTTTGATGCAAGCAGGCTGCGACATTTACGGAAGACCTTACTGCAGCCCTGGGGGATGGAGATTGAAGGACCAACACGGGTGGGGTTGTATTGCTTTGATAATGGGATTGTGGCCGTGGAAAATTTTCGCGATGAGGAAGTGGAATTTACGCTGCGCTTTGAAGCGGGATTGGAAGAATTAGAAAAGCAATACGCGCGCAATACGTTTTTTGCCTTTCCGAAGGAAAGCCATGCCAAAGCGGAAGTCTCCAGCCAAGGGGTTGAGTTTACATTGCAAGCGCGGGCGCTGGCGGTGATAAAACTTTCCAAAAAACGCTTCCGAGAAGATTAAAGCAAATAGCGCAATAAAATCGAGGCGCTCTCTTTGCCGCGATTGCCGATATCCAGGGGCGGACCGACGCATGAAGGGCAGCCATGGCGGCAGTGACACTGTTGGATGAGTTCCTGAGCGGCTTGGAAGATGGTTGCGTCAATGTCGTAGATGCGGCGGGCGATGCCGATGCCGCCGGGGTACATGTCGTACAAGTAGATGGTGGGGAGTCCTGAAAAGGGTGCGCGGACCATGGGGGCGGAGCTCACATCTTTGGGATCGCACAAGACGAAAACCGGCACCACGTTTCCTAGGGCTGTGGCTAAGGCACGCAGACCGCCGCTGGTGTCCAAGGGTTGATCTGCGAGTTTACGGAGCAGTTCTTCGGAAACTTCCAACCAGTAGGATTCAGTTTGCTTGTCGAGTTGGGGTAGATGAATATTGCCGAAACCGACGTTCTCATGGGTTTCGAAGCGAATTTTTTTGTATTTGGGTACGATGGTGCTGACGGCGATTTCTCCGAAGTGGCGATAGGCGCAAGCGACGTGGTTGGTGTTGCGGGAGTCAATGCGATCGCTAAGATCGGTGGAGATCACTTTGATATCGCTTTCTTCGACGGAATCGGTGTAGTAATCGACCTCGACTTCGCGAGCATAGGCGGTACGTCCATCCCAATCGAGTTTGTCGATCACGAATTGTTGGCTCTGATGGAGGTAGATGGCCTGCTCGTGGATAAGCATGGGTGCGCTGTGGAGATCGACTTCGCCGATGACCTGGTTTTTGTCCGAGGTGTTGAGAATAACGAAATTTTCGGAACTGGCAGAACGGAGGGAAATCTCCTCGGCAGGATAAGCGGCGCTGCTCCAGAACCATTTATCGCCGCTGTGGCGGAGGACGCGTTCTTCTTCCAGATATTGCAAAACCCCTTCGATATCATCTTGGCCGAAGTTCTCATCCTGGGTGAAGGGCAGTTCGAAAGTGCCGCATTTAAGATGACTAACCATGATGGCGAGATTATCGGGGTTAATGAGGCCGCTTTCGGGAGTGGTACCGAAGAAATAGCGGGGATGCTGGATGATGAATTGATCTAAGGGGGAAGAACTAGCGACCAGGACAACCACCGAGGTATCTTGGGTACGTCCCGCGCGCCCGCCTTGCTGCCAGGTGGAAGCGATGGTGCCGGGATAGCCGGCTAAAACAGCGGCCTTTAGCTGGCCGATATCGATCCCCAGTTCGAGGGCGTTGGTGCTGACGACGCCGAGATAGCGTCCAGAGCGGGTGCCTTCTTCGATATCGCGGCGTTCGTTGGGTAAATACCCGCCGCGGTAGCCGCGGATCAAGTTAGGATTCTTTTTGCTGCGTTCCATAGCGCGTTTTAAATAAGTGGAAAGAATTTCAACGCGCAGGCGGCTGCGTCCAAAGACGATGGTTTGGATGCCCTTGAGGAGGAAAGAGGTGGCGATACGGCTGGCTTCATTGATAACCGATTTACGAATGCCTAGCTCTTGATTGACGAGCGGTGGATTGTAGAAGAGAAAGTGTTTCTCCCCGCGGGGGGCCCCGTTGTTGTCGATGAGAGTGAAGGAACGGGAGAAGAGTTTATCCGCCAATTCTTTGGGATTGGCGATGGTGGCAGAGCAGCAAATAAAGCGGGGCATCGAACCGTAAAACCTGCAAATGCGATTCAAGCGGCGCATAAGATTGGCCAAGTGGCTGCCAAAGACACCGCGGTAGTGGTGCACTTCGTCGACCACGATGTATTCCAAATTCTCGAAGAGACGAATCCAGAGGGTGTGATGGGGGAGAATGCCGGTATGGAGCATGTCGGGATTGGTGACCACGATATGCCCGGAATTGCGGATGGCACGGCGTGCACTTTGGGGAGTGTCACCGTCGAAGGTATGGATTTTTATACCCCTGCCGACGGCGGATGCAAGGTCGCGGGCTTCTAAGAGTTGATCTTGGGAAAGCGCCTTGGTAGGGAATAAATACAAAGCGCGGGCTTCGGGATTCACCTTGGTGAGATGGTGCAATACTGGTAGGTTGTAGCACATGGTTTTGCCGGAAGCGGTGGGGGTAACCACGATGATGTTCTCGCCGTTCATGGCGCGCGTTACCGCTTGGGCTTGGTGGGAATATAATTGATGGATGCTACGCTGGTGCAAGACCTCGCGCAGTTCGGGAGAAAAGCCCGGCGGCCATTCCGAATAAGTCGGGGGCTGGGCGGGTAAGGTATACCAAAAAGTGATATTGTTCCGGAAACTCGGATCAGAGCGGAATCGTTCTAAAATATATTCGACGTCAGCCATCTCAACCCATCAATCATGAAGTAGAGCGTTGAACAAATGTATAAAAATACTAAGCGGAGTTGCAGTGGTTGTCAAGCACGGGTTTGGATTTCTGTTAATTGTAATAAAGTAATAAGTAAGAATCGCATACCCTCCAAATCCAATTCCCAATAAAGAGAAAGGAGTATTATGACAAACGGAATCATTAAAAAAGTAGGTTTTGTAGGTACGGGAACGATGGGTGCGCCCATGACCCGAAACCTAATGAAAGCGGGTTTCGAAGCCTATGTGTATAACCGGACTCAAGAAAAAGCCCAGCCGCTGGTAGAGGAAGGGGCGACCTTGTGTGCGACCCCGGCGGAAGTGGGAAAGCAAGCCGAATGTGTGATGCTATGCGTGTCGGATGCCCCGGATGTGGAAGAAGTGGTGATGGGAGAGAATGGAATCGCTTCAGACATGCCTGAAGGGGGGATCATTATTGATCATAGCACCAGCGCGTTTAAATTGGCGGAAGAAATGGCCGCGAAGTTGAAAGAACGCGGAATTGGGATACTCGATGCCCCGATCAGCGGCGGTCCCGAAGGGGCAAAAGCGGGGAGTTTGTCGATCATGGTTGGGGGGGAAGAAGAAGTCTACCAACAGGCGCTTCCTGTGTTGGAAGCGATGGGGAAAACTATTACCCATATTGGCCCTCCCGGTGCCGGCCAGCTGACCAAAGCAGTGAATCAGATTGTGATCGCGACCTCGCTGGTAGGGATTGCCGAAGGCATCATCATGGCGCGGAAGAGTGGGATTAATCCTGAACGGGTGCTGCAGGCGATTTCCGGCGGGGCAGCGCGTTCCTTTATGATGGACAAACGCGGTCCCCTGATGGTAAATGAGGATTTTGAGAAGGCCTTCTTTGCTTTGGGGTATCATGCGAAGGATTTGCGAATGGCGATGCAGATTGCACAAAATGTCGGAGCGAAGATCCCGCTTTCAGAGATGGCGAATCAGCATTTCCAAGATTTGGATCAGGAAAGCAAAGGAAAGTTGGATCACTCGGCCGTCTATTTATGGACGAAGAAAGAGAATCAGTTGTAGGTTTTTTAGGCATAGGAATGAGCGAAGGCCATCGGAGAAAGATGGTCTTCTTTTTTGAGATTGAGGAAGCAAATTAATGGGAAGGGCTATTCTCTCAATCCAGGATAACGTTTCACCTCTGCGTTCAACACCATGCCAAGTCCCTCGGCGACGAGGATCAAGGGGGGCTGATCCCCACCAGTGACCATGGCCGCTTTTTTGTTAATCTCATCACGTCGACGATAGAGTTTGTCGCGGCTGCCGGTATGATTCGGCCAGAGTTCATCGATGAGGAATTCGTAGTCAAGGCATTGTTTTGGCTTTGCCATCAACCGGCGCATGAGTTCGGTTTGCAAGCGGGATAATTTAATTTCCTGCTCGTTGAGATAGATTAAATTTGGAGTTCCTTCATAGCACGTAATCATGAAAGAAGAATACTTTTGGGGATCGCTGGATTCTGCTTGTTCGTGGATGAATTGTTTGGCGATCTCTTCGGGAAGCCAATTTTGGAGAAAAGAGAGATCTTCCGGTTTGATTTTCCTTGGGGAGGAAAATCCCGCCTTTAGTAAATAAAGGACTTGGCTGCGATGGAGGAATCCTTTTTGTAATAAGGGTGCCCAATCGATCCCCTCGCTGGGCAAACCGTATTTGACACGAAGTATCAAGCGATTGAGAGAACTCAGCACCTCGGGAGGGAAAGCAAAGGCAGCGGCTAAGTCATGCAAACAGCCGATAAGCCAGGAGGCTTCTTCGGCCAGACGTGAGATGGCTCCGCTTAACTGCTGGTAGTGTTCTTCCAGGTGGTTAAGGCTTTTTCCCTGAATCCATTCGTATAGTAACAAGGTTTTTTTCATCGCGCCATGATGTTCGCGGCGCATTTTCTGGGGGGTGTTGATGAAGTGCATGAAGGAGGAATCGTTTCTAAGAGCAGCTTCTTTAACGGCGGTATGGAGAAGCCGTGTCCAATGGTGGCTGTTGAGAGAAGCCCAAGAAACGGGAGAATAAACCTCCAGCATTTCATCGACGAGGTTGATTTTCCCGAGGATTTCCAACGCATGAGGGAGTTCGCCAGCGATTTCTTGAAGGAAATCTTTAAGGTATTGAGTTGAGCGAAGAGATAAGCCTTGGCAAATCACGACTAAGCCTATGGGCGTGGGGTATAGGCGATCCTGTTCTTTCGTGATAAATCCTTCCCGGATTAAATGAGTCAGGGCCGAGTCGAGTTTCTCTTCCAGGGAATCAAAGCATTGATGGACGCCGCTGAGGGTGTGGTTTAACAGGGAGAGAATGCGTTCGCGGGTGCTGTATCCCTTGGCAGGAAAGGTTTTTAGAACCGTTTGGTTCAAGCCCACACGATAAAGGACCGGTGTAGGGGATTCACCTTTTCCCCGAGCGTAGAGATTTAATAAGCCTTCGACATCTCCGGCGGAGCAGGTCACGACCATTCCACGGCCGAAATCGCTTAATCCTAAGCGTCCCGCGCGTCCGACCATGTTGAACATTTGTTCTCGGGTGAGAGGGACGGGGGTTGAGGAGACGCCCGGAGTGATGGAAGAGCCAAAGGTGTTTTTCAGGGTCAGCACATTGTTTACGGGAAAATTGATCCCTTCGGCCAAGGTGGTGGTGGCGCAGATAATCTGGAGTTGACCTGCTTGGGCGTGTCGTTCGACCAGCCGGCGTTCTTCGTGGGTGAGATCGCTGGTATGCACCGCGATGCCACGGGGGAGAATTTTTTGGAGGAAGCGGCGCATGCGGGTCTCTTCCATCTGGGAGAAAGACTCATCGAGCGAATCATGCAGGGGTTCCATCTCACGGGCTAATTTGCGGGCTGCGGTATAACATAAATCGCGGCTTGGCCAAAAGAGGAGGGTGATTTCTCCGCGTTTGGAGAAATAGCGAGCCGCTTCGATCATAGCCAGGCCTTCATCGTGCGATTCTTCCAGGGGGAGCGATTCGCGCCCTTCTTGTTGGGAATTGAACTCGCGATAGGTGAATCGGCCACAGCAGAGCACTCCTTGGCGCAGTTCGACAGGCCGTTGGGTTTCCCGGATCCATTGTGCATGAAGCCAGGCAGCCAAGGACTCATCCTCGAGGAGAGAAGAAAGTCCAAGCATTTGTAATGTATCGACTTGGTGAAGTTGGGTCATGAGCAGTTCCAAATCAGGACCGCGTTGGGGATGGTAGAGATAGTGCATTTCATCGACGACGCAGGCCCCCAATGAGTGAAGGAAGGAGGGGTCGCGGGATAAGAGCGAGCGCATCTTCTCATAAATCACGATGGCTAAGTGAAAGCGGCCTTCCAGTAAGCGCTGATCCTGGTAGGGGTGGTCACGGGTGGAAAGCAAAATGTCGTACCCCAAGGGAGCGTAACGTTCCCGCCATTGGTGATAGCGCTGGTTGGCGAGGGCTTTGGTGGGGAGAAGGAGAAGCACATTTTTGCCTTGGAGAACATGATGAAGAAAGAGGGTTTCAGCAAGAAAGGTTTTGCCGGAGGAAGTCGGTGCACTGACGATAAGGCTTTGATTCTCAAAGAGTCCGCCTTCGCGAATTACTTTTTCTTGCAAGGGGAGGAGATGAGCCCCGTAGGCCGAGGATAGAGTCTTCACAATGGGGGAAGAAAAGCCATAATGACGCAAAAAGTCAATTTCCATGATGCATCCCAGAAAGGTCATTTGATTTTATCATTGCATAATCGAAAAATATTATCACGAGGCTGATGGATATTTCAATATAAGAAGCCGTAATGGGAGGGTAAAGTTTGAGGAAAAATTGGGGGTGCTTTAAAAAAAGAGGAAGGAAGAAGGTAAATTTCGTTACAATATTTTATAAAAACACAAAAAAAGGGCACCCGTATCCATCGCCCTAGAAATAATGTATACATTTTTATGGATAAAGCAGTAAATAACTGTTACTTATCGGATCATTGGCCTCCTTCGATTTTCGCCTGGCATTCCAAGGTATAGCGAGCGGTGGGCATGGCGATTAAGCGTTCGTCGGAAATTTCTTCGCCCGACATTTCGCAGATCCCGTAGGTGCCATTATCCATACGTTCGAGAGCGGCGTTGATCTCCATAAGCCGCTGCTTATCATGTTCGGCAAGCCCAAGAAGCAACTCACGGTCGGTGTAGTCGTTGCTCTGGTCAACGATATCGCCATGGGCGTTAATTTCGGTGACATTGTGAGATTTTTTGGCTTCAAGGAGAAGTTGTTCCCGTTCCTCTTCCAAGCGTTTCCTCAATTCGGCGAAGAGTTTTTTCCGGCTTTTTTTTGTGTTTTTCGCCGAAGCACTCGTGGTGGCTTTTTTTGACGATGATTTGGCGCTAGAAGATTTCTTGTTTTTGGTATTGGTTGGCATTAATAACTCCTCTTCTGGACTCGGTGAATTTTCCTATCACCCAGCAAACCTTCCCAAAACGACTGAAGCGGCGGGAATGAATAACGGTTCGCCCACGGACGGGGAAGAAGGACTTAGAGGAAGGAAGCGAAATCGTTTTGCCGCTCATACTTAACGTAACCTGCTTGAGGTTTTCAAACTTTTTTTTCGAAGATCCTCCACAAAATGACGTTTTTTTGAATGAAAACCTTGTTCATGCTCTATAAGAATTGATAAAGATACTTTCAAGAATGAACTTTGTCAATTCATATGTAGCAAATTTTGTTAAAGAGGAAGGGAGGAACTAAAAAGGCGCACACCGGTTTTGTTTATTCGGTCCTCTCTTTTGGTTAGAAAATTACCATCGCCCGCGAAGAAAGGAAGAAAAATAACAATATAAGCCGTGTGGATAGGAAGGGGTTCTGGGGCTACTCATGCGGCCAATATTCCACCGAGTTCCATTCTTGGGTCATGATGTGGGAAAAAGCCGAGAGACCAAAAATCCCGCCCGTATGGAGAAAAAGAACCTTCGAATCGGGTAAAATGGTTTCTTGTTGAATTTTTCGAACCATACCGGCAAAGGCTTTGCCGGTATAGACGGGATCTAAAATCAAGCCTTCGGTCTGGGCTACATGCCGCTGAAGTCGAATTTGCTCCGAGTTGGTTTTGGCGTAGCCACCGGCGATGACGCCATCATCCAGGAGGAGATTTTCATCTTCGAGGGAAAGGTTTAATTCGAAGCGGGTATTGGCTTCCGTCATATCGTGTATGATTTTTGGTTGAAAGAGTCGCACGGAACCACAAACCAGCACGCCCATAATTTGGGAGTAAAGCTCATAGTAAAGGTTACCTAAGAAGAGGCCGGCATAAGTGCCACCGGAGCCAACGGCGCAATAGATATAATCCGGACGCCAATTTTCGCTGGCACATTGTTCTTTGATCTCTTTGACGGTATCCACATAACCCATTAAGCCGGTACTGTTGGAACCGCCGGTGGGGATAACATAGGGATTAAATCCTTCGGATTGGAGTCTTTGGGCTGTTTCTTGGAGATAAGAATCGATGCTTTTGGAGTAAATATCCTGGGTAATATATTCCACCCGGGCGCCGGCAAGCAAGTCAAGTTGGAGATTACCTTCAGCGACTTCCGGTTTTTCTCCTGAGAGAACTAGATAGCAATGGAGGTCAAGTTTGCGGGCGGCAATGGCGGTAGCGCGGGCATGGTTTGAGGTTACTGCCCCGCAGGTAATAACAGTGTCGCAGCCTTGCTCTTTGGCTTCGGCGAGTAGGTACTCCAGTTTGCGCACTTTATTGCCGGACAAGGCAATCCCCGTTAAGTCATCGCGTTTCACACGCAATTGAACCCCATATTCTTTACTCAAGCGTGTAAGCGGTTCGATGGGGGTAGGGATGCGAGCGAGATCAATTTTGGAAGGCATCTTTCTTCCTTTCTTCTCTTACGGGGCGTACCGAAGCGGTAGAGCCAAGATGGCCTGGATCCAAGGGAACCCAGGGATTGTTTTCCTTCATAGTCAGGCTTTATTTAAGAAGCCTATTATGAAAAGTATCCTCGATCGGTTAGTGGCTTGTAAAGGCCACGGGAAGAAATAAAAAACGCCTCTTCTTCAACGAAGGAGAGGCGAGGGGAAATGTTGAAATAGAGAGAGCCGTTTTTATTTGCCCGACTTTTTCTCTTCCTGTTGCTGTTGCTTTTCGCCTGATTTCGAAGACTGCTGTTGCTGCTGGGACGGCTGCTGTTGTTGTGCTTTTGAACCACCGCCTGAAGAAGAGCCGCCTTTGCTTTTATTGTTAGGCTGGACATCGGATTTACCGACAAAGATTACGCCTTCTTCGATTTTTAATTTTGAAGCGGTAATATCCCCGCGAAGTTCGGCGGAACTGCGAAGTTCGACAAGTTCGTTGGCGACGATATTCCCGGTCACTTTGCCTTCAACGATAATGCTTCCCACTGAGATTTCCGCCGTCACTTGACCGGTTTTGCCAACAATTAAAATGCCTTCGGAAGAGATATCGCCGTTAAAGCGTCCTTCGATTTTGAGGCCGTCTTTAAAGCGTAGTGTACCCTCAAACTGGGTATCTTCTCCCAAGGTGGTATAAGGAGTTTCGTCAAAACGTTTTTGTTGAGCCGCTGGGGGGGCTTGTTGCTGCTGTTGTGTGGCGGCTTGTTGACCCGACCGCTCATTCCGCAAGATATCCACAACCATGTTTCCTCCGATCACCGTGTAGTCTCTATCGGGAGAAGAAATTCATCCCGAACCGTATATTTTGCCAGAACAACAAAAGGTGCTGGAAAATAGAGAAAGATTTAATCCACACTAACGAGTGAAGCTAATATCAAGTAAACAACCATACCAACCAATTTCCCTAATGTCAATTATTCAAAGCATATCCGTTGAAAATTTTTTAAAATAATGGAAATTAGGTGCGTTTCAGGAGTTCGCGGGCATAGCGTTGGGAGGCGGTTGAATCTTCTCGCCCCAGCATCCGCGCTAATTCGCGTTCACGTTCGCTGCCTTTGAGCAGCCGCACTTGGCTGACCCAGGAATCACCTTTTTTCTGCTTTTCCACCCGCAGGTTTTGATCCGCTTTGGAGGCAATTTGGGGAAGATGGGTGATACAGAGGACTTGTTTGCGCTGTGCCAAGGCGACCAAACGGTCGGCGACAGCTTCGGCGGTCTCACCTCCGACTCCCACGTCAATTTCATCGAACACCATCATAGGGACGGGATCGGCCATGCCTAAAGTGCATTTAAGGGCGAGCATGATGCGGGAGATTTCGCCGCCGGAGGCGACTTCGCGCAGAGGACGGGTGGGTTTATCGGGGATAGTGCGTACGAGAAATTCCACCTGGTCGGCCCCGTGAGGACCGGGGTGGACCGGGGATTTTTCATGAATATCCAGGCCATTTTCATCGTAATGGTAGTCGACCGCAATTTCGAAGCGGGCGTCTTTCATGCCTAAGTCCTTGAGTTCATTGGTGATCTGAGTACTCAGGTATTTGGCGGTTTTTTCGCGATGGTTGTGTAATTTTTTCAGGCAAGGGATTAATCGTTGACGCAAGTTTTGTTCTTGTTGGCGCAGGGCTTCGCGCTCTTCATCCGCATTTTCAAAGTGGGAGAGTTCTTTACGGAGGCCTTCGGCATATTCCAGTACCTCCTCGAGGGTAGCGCCATATTTACTTTTTAAATCTCGAATTTGGAAGCGGCGCTGCTGGAGGGTTTCGCGTTCTTGGGGATCAAATTCGAGTTGAGTGGTGTACGACTGGAGTTCACGCACAATTTCCCGCAGGGATATGACCGCTTCTTGCCAAGAGCTTAGAAGTGAGGAGAGAGAGTTATCGACTTGGGTGAGATCCTCGAGGGTGGATTCCAGCTGATCTAACTGATCCAAGAGAGGGGTTTCTTGGGAGTGAGAGTCATCCAGGTTGTGTATGATGGTGGTGCAGCCTTCCATTAAGCGTCCCGCATGTTGAAGTAAGCGCAGGCGAGTTTCGAGCTGATTTTCTTCATCGGGAGAAAGTTCGGCCTGGTCGATTTCCCGTAATTGAAATTGCATCGATTCTAATTGGCGGCGGCGTTCGCGTTCATTTTGTTCCCAATCTTCCAATTGTTTGCGAGTTTCTGTCCATTGGTGGAAGAGAGAGGAATATTCTTCAAGCGTCTCGGTGTAGTTGCCGCAATCATCCAACAGGGGGCGATATTGGCTTTTGTGAAGCAGGGATTGATGTTCGTGCTGTCCATGCAAGTCGACTAAAGCATCACCAATTTTCCGTAGAACTTTGACTAAGCATTGGGTATTGTTAACAAAAATGCGGCTGCGACCTTGGGGGGTAATGCGGCGAGAGATGAGGAGGAGATTCTCTTCCCAAGGGATTCCGGCTTCCTCGAGTAGAGAACGCAGTAAGTGGGCGGCTGCCGATTCGTTCTCCAGTTCGAATGCGGCTTCGATCACGGCTTCGTGGTCAGGTTGGCGGTGAATATCGCTTGAAGCCCGATCGCCCAGGAGAAGGTTTAAGGCGCCGATCAAAACCGATTTGCCCGCGCCGGTTTCTCCGGTGAGGACATTTAAGCCGCGATGGAAATCCACTTGGATTTCATCGATCAGGACAAAATTAAAAACACGTAACGATAAGAGCATCGGTAAAATCGCATTTCAGTATCTGTGGTTGTCTATTTATTTTGTAAAAAGAGGAGAAGTATTAAAAGGGGAAGAGAGAGAATAGAATCAATTGGTTTTGGATGCAATCAGGTGGGATTGATCCAAGGCATAGATAAAGGGCATGGTTGGTTCGAGATCCCGACGTTGAGCGAGTTGGTTATAGCGGGACATGATTTTGCGTAAGTAGTTGGTCGGCATGGGGCCGCCATTTTTTTGACGCTCCTCGAATAAGCCGGGGCCAAGGTTATAGGCGTAAATCGCCTTTTCCAAGCTGCGGTATTTCAGCATAAGTTTGGTGAGGTAGAGGGTGCCGAGGGTGATGTTTCCTTGAATGTTATGATATTGGGGCATCTCGAGTTCGTTGATGGTATCCAGCCCAATCAGTTCGGGGGATTCTTTGATTTGACGTGAAAGCATGCGTCCGGTGCTGGGCATCAGTTGCATTAGGCCATGAGCGCCCACGTGGGATTGAACCGCGGGACGCAACGAAGATTCGGTTGACATTAAAGCCAAGAGAAGAAGGGGATCGTGGCCAAATTTTTGGCTTGCGGTATCAACCTCCTTGGCGATCATGCGCTTTTCATTTTCGGGAAGATCGGCATGGCTCAGTTCCTGGATCGCATCAAAAATTTCCACCCGGCGTTTAAGTTGGTTAATTTCCTGTCGGGCTTGTTGGAGCCTAATCTCGCGCTCTTTGATCTGATTTTGTAGATAAATTTTGCTACGGCGTTCTCTTTCAATCAGGTTATCCTTTTTGAAGACCCAATAAATCGAGCCGGCTGTCGTTCCCGCCATGACAAAAAGGATAAATACCAATAAATAGACGGGCATGTAAACAATATTTCGTCGTTTCATGGTATCATACTCACCCACTGATTTTGATTTAAAAAATTTCATAGTTTAATACCTCGTATTTTTACTATTCGGTTCGTTTTTACGGTTAGCTAAAAGCAAAATCCATTCCTCCAAAGCATCTAGTGATATTGAAAAACATTTTGCCATTTATTATTACCCTATTGTTATGAATACTTACAAATCAATTTTTTTCTTTTGTAAAAATGACACTGGAAATTGTGTAATGAATTCTCGACAGTTCTCATTTTGAATCGATTCAGTCTAACGATTCGCATTCGATGTATTGAATAATGTAAATGAATAAACGCTGCTAAAGGGTTTTCAGTAACGATAGCACAAGATTTGAAAATGTCCTTTTAAATAGTGATGGAGGCGTTTTTTACTTAGTGCGATGCGCGAGACAGCGTTTAGGAATTATATAGTATAGAAAAGCGAGCAAGAGACCTGCGCTCCAAGTCATGCTATTAAATTATACCTTGAGAAGGAAAAAATACAAATAAAGGACCGAGAAAGGTTTTGTAGCTAAAAGAAATGAAATTATACCAAATGTAATTTTGGAATAAATAGAAAAGTAAAAATCTGTACGAAGAGGTTGGTTTAGTGTTTTTTCTTCGCCCGAGGGGTTTCGTGGCTTTTTAGGGTGTTAAAATCGGCGATACGCCATGCTCCATCCTCGAAAATGAGTTCGTATTGCCGGTGAAGCGAGAGATTTTTGTCGGGCATTTTGTGAATTTCAATGCAGTAGACAGAAGTCTTGTTGCCATGTTTTTCTGAGGAAGAAATTTCCGAGATTTGTTTGCTTAAGGGGCCGACGGTATGGCGATCCTGATATTTTTTCATGCGTTGGAGGACATATTCATGAACATTATTGGTGCGCTTTTTATCCAAAGGGAAGCTATTGGAAAAGCAAAAAAACTCCGATTCAAAATCCTGTTTATTCCACGAATCAACGAAGGTTTTACACACATCCTCGGGACTAAGATGGCGTAACGCGTTCTTTTTGGCCACATGCTGTGCGTCGGTGAGATGAGAGGTTTGATGAGCATGCCGTGAGCCCCCGCGTTGTTCCATCTTACGGATATGATTGACTTTACGAAGCAAAGATTCCACCAGATGGTCGTAGATTTCACGTTCCCGGGAGGTAAGGTGCGGTGCGGAATAATACAGCATTTTCCCCAGCAATGAGATTTGTTCTTCTTCAGAAAGAATGTTTTCCATAATGTTCCTCCCCTTCGTGGCTGGGTTCCGCGCCAGCAAGGATTTAATTACAATTCATTCGGTGCAGGTTTATAATTTAATTTTGTATTGAACATCATCGGTCGTGCCTTTGATTTCATCTTTGCCCGGACTGGTGACAAGCAAGAGATTTTCTTCTTGGCGATATTCCAGGTCATAGCGATTCCCGTACTGATCGCGGGTCACGCTGGAAGCAACCACCCCAGAATCTTCGAGTTCCCGAGTGGACTGGGGGTAGCGGTTGTTTTGGGTATAAAACATCACCACCCCGGTGCGAAACGCGGGAAGATTAAAGGAATCCGCTTTTTCTTTAACCTCCAGATACTTATCGAACGAGCTTTTGCCGGTCATATCTTCAGCGACTTGATCGGCTTTGTCAAACCACTCGTTGTCTTTCATGTATTTCAGCAAATTGGCGGCACCAACAATGAGCAAAAGTGCAATGATCACTTTAATCGTGGTTTTCATATCGTTAAAGAACCACCCTGATTTTGAAAAGTTTTCTTGATGGTTTCGTATAAAAAAGTAAAATCTTGCCCCCTTGTTGGCCAAGAAGATTTTTTTCAAACATTTTCTATACTCTATTTTCCAAAAATCATGCGAAGAAATCAAGAATTATTTTGCTTTTCTTTTCTCTTTTATCAAAGAGGTGAAATTTTCTTTAATTTGGGGGGTGTGAAAAGAGGGTGATGAAAGAAACTTATCTCATTCTGTCTTCTGTGGATTGCTCAATTCCTTATTTGTTTATTATAATAAGATAAAGCTCATAAAAATAATTTGTTTTATTGAGATTTTATAAGGGAACCGTTATATTAAAGTTAAGGATTAACGTGGACGGTTGCCCTAAAACCAAAATAGGATTGTTCGAATGCAGTTGTCGGAAATACTAAATGAAGATCGCATATGTATGAATTTGAAGACCAGGACAAAGAGAGAGGCGATCCGGGAGTTGGCCGAGATTGCCGCGAAGAATGGTCAAGTGAATCAGGTTGACACTTTGATCGATGCGTTGATGGTTCGAGAGCAAATTCAGACAACAGGAATCGGGTATGGGATGGCGATCCCGCATGCGACTGCCGAGGGAGTGCGGGGAATGATATTGGTTTTAGGGATATCGAAGGAGGGAGTGGAATTTGAATCGCTCGATCATCAGCCGGTTCATTTAATCTTTTTGCTTGCCGGAGAGCCCCGCTTACAAACTTCCTTCCTGAGTATATTAAGTAAAATATCCCGTTTTTTTCGTAAAGAAGAATTTCGCAGCGAAGTCCTCAAGGCGAAGGACCCCAAAACAATCTTAAAATTGATTCAGCAAAAAGAAGAAGAATAAACTGGGTCGAGTTAGATATACATATCTACCATTTTACCGAGACCGGCGGGGCGGATCCGAGTATCCCGGGTTTTGGTAGATTCGACTTCAAGGGTTTCGTTTTTCTTCTCGTTATTTGTTTGACTTTTTAGTTCTGAAAATTGTTCATCAACGAACTCTGAGGTTCGTTGATAATGGGAAGCGAGATTGTTTTGGAAACGATTGAGTGGAAGCGGTCGAAAAAGGGTATTACTTTGAATTTGGTTCGCTGAATCCATGGTCAGTGGACCTCAATACCAAGCGTTATTCTTTCAATCCTACAGAGAGCAACCCCAGTGCCAACCTCAACGATGCCTTATAACCTATTGAAATAAAATAGGTTACAAAATAGCGAAATTTAGTTTCTGGGTGATAAAGGGAAGAAACTTCCCTGATTTTGGCGGGAATAGGAACGTTTTTTCCTAGGGCACGACCCATGAAGAGTGTATTTTGTGGGAAGCATAAGGATGAGATTCTTTCGCTTTTGTCCCTATTCACATTTTGTAATCTACGATATGTTGATAAATCATAATTTTTGGCTCATCACAAAAGTGAGTACTTTTTTTTTGGGGAAAACGCCTTGGGGATGTGTTTCGTTTGTCTCCGCGCGGCCTTAAGGGCCGCTTGCTCCGAAAGCCGCTCCACACAAGCCCCTTCGGCGTATTGGTTCGATTTATGTAAATTGAAAATAACCATGGTTCTCACTTTAGAATCATGTTCTTTTTTCTTTTCAATGTATCAAAAAGTACTCAAATACAGGATGAACCCTAATTTTGATCCTGGTTTCGAAGGTTACGCAATCGGGAGAATTGATACCGTAATTGGGTAATCGTAATAAAGGTTTAGGTGATCCTTGTTTGATATTTGGGAGAATAGGAATTATGCCGGAAAGTATAGGAATCCGTACCGCAGATCTTTTAACCCTCATACTTTATTTTGGAATTATCATTGTGATTGGTTTGTGGTGTTCAATGCGATTAAAGAATACGGAGGGTTATTTTGTTGGTGGAAGAAAAATGCCGGGATGGGCTGTGGGGGTGTCCATGTTGGGGACGGCGATCAGTTCCGTTACGTTTTTAGCCTATCCTGGGAATGCGTTTGATAAAGACTGGCGCATGTTGGTGCCGGGGCTCATGATTCCCTTTGCGGTGATCTTGGCGGCATTTATTTTTGTGCCCTTTTACCGGCGAGCCCGTCTGGTGAGTGTTTATGAATACCTGGAGCGCCGTTTCGGGACTTGGGCGCGGATATATGGCTGCCTCATGTGGTCGCTTCATTCGTTCTTCCGGATGGGAATCATTTTATTTCTTTTATCCTTACCGATCTCCTCGATGACCGGATTTAATCTTTATGGGGTGATTTTGGTGATGGGGTTGTTGGTAACGATTTATACCGTGGTGGGAGGAATCGAGGCGGTGATATGGACGGATGTGCTTCAGACGGTGGTGCTTATTTTGGGGGGGATTTTTTGCATTGTGATTGTGTTTACGGATCTTCCCAACGGGTCGACGACGGTATTTTCTGAGGGAGCCGCCAATAATAAATTTAATCTTTCGGTCAATTTCTCATTTACGTTTGCCGCTGAGACGATCTACGTGCTTGCTCTATTTGGCCTTTTTCAAAACCTGCAAGAATTCGTGAGTGATCAAACCAGGATACAGCGATACTGTGCGCCATCCAGTGATCGGGGGGCGAAGTTCGCGATCTGGCTCGGTGGATTGGGCTGCATTCCCGTGTGGGCTTTATTCATGTTTGTGGGGACTTGCATGTGGGTGTTTTATCAGCATTTTCCCGAAGAAGCCGTGCGTCAGATGAAACCGGATCAGGTGTTTCCCCATTTCATCTTAACGCAACTGCCTCTCGGATTCGCTGGATTTGTGATTGCGGCGGTGATTGCGGCGGCGATGTCCTCGATTGACTCGAGTATGAACGGAACCGCGACGGTTTTGACCTCCGATCTTTATCGTCGTCATATTCAGCCGGGGAAGGGGGATCGGCATTATCTGTTTGTCGCCCGATTGATCACCGGGATTGCGGGAACCGGGATGATTCTATGGGCTTTGATGCTCACCCGGATAGAGGAGTCGATCCTGCCGATTGCTTTTGCGATCTATGCGATTTTGGCAGGAGGACTGGGAGGGTTGTTCTTCATTGGCATCTTTACCAAGCGGGCGAATTCGCAAGGAGCGCTGATTGGGATTGTATGTGCGATTCTAGTTACGCTTTGGATGACGGTCAGCGAATTGGCCAATAATCCCGATTTGATTGGAACCACCTTTTTCCAAACGATTCTACCCGATCCGGTTCAAAGTCCCTTTCATCGTTTGATGATTAACGTATTGAGCAACATGGCGGCGTTTTTGGTCGGTTATTTCGCGAGTTGGTTTTTCGCACCGCCCACATTCGAGCAATTGGATGATTTAACAATTTGGACCGTGCCGGAACAGGATCAATCGGCGGATCCGGTTACTCAATGAGTTTTTTCATGGTGGAAGGAAAATTCAAAAAACGAAAGAGGTATAGCACTATGAAAATTTCACGATGGATGAACTTGGTCTTGGTCGTGAGTGTCGTCATGGTATTGGGTGCGCTGACTGCGGTTGAAACCCAATCGCAAAGACAACAAGAGCCGCAAGTGGTTTCGCCTGAAGTGAGCGAAGAGCGGGAAGTGACTTTTCGGATTTTGGCGCCCAAGGCGGAAACGGTCATTCTGGTGAGCAGTGATCTTCCCAATGATGAGGAAGGCAGGAAATTGAGTAAGAATGAGGAAGGGGTGTGGGAATTGACGGTGGGGCCGGTTGAGCCGGGAGCCTATCGTTACCATTTTAATGTGGATGAGGTGCCGGTGATTGATCCCCACAATCCAAAAACGAGCGAATCGAATATGAACACCTGGAGCCTGGTGTATGTTCCCGGAGCTGATTTTATGGATACGAAAAAAGTGCCTCACGGGGCGGTCTCCATGGTGACTTATTATTCCTCCTCGCTAGAGCGTTTTCGTCGGATGCATATTTATACCCCGCCGGGGTATGAATCGGGAGAGGGGAAGTTCCCGATCTTTTATTTACTGCACGGAGCGTTTGATTGTGATAATGCCTGGTCGACGGTGGGGCGAGCCGGGTTTATCTTGGACAATTTGATTGCGGAGAAAAAGGCGAAACCCATGGTGGTGGTGATGCCGGATGGCCATACAGGACCCTTCCGTTCTGGCTCCAGGCTGCCCATGAATGATTTTATTGAGGATTTCAATCATGACATCAAACCTTACGTGGAGAAACACTATCGGGTGTATACAGATAGGAAACATCGGGCGATTGCGGGATTATCGATGGGAGGAGCCCATACGTTGAATATCGCAATCCCAAACTTGCGAGAATATGGGTATGTGGGCGTTTTTAGTTCCGGGATCTTCGGGATAACGAGAAACGAGGGCGAAAGAGATTCCGGCTCTTCATGGGAAGAAGAGCACAAAGAGATTTTGGAAAGTGAAGAAGAAAAGGAAGGCTTGCGCTTATTCTGGTTTGCCACGGGAAAGGATGATTTTCTGATTGAGACTTCCAGGGCCACGGTTGAAATGTTTAAGAAGCATGACTTTGAGGTGACGTATAAAGAAACCTCAGGGGGGCATACATGGAAGAATTGGCGGGAATATTTACAAGCGTTTGCGGCGTTCCTTTATTAAAAAAACAGGAATAATAGAAGCGAGGAGCAAGCGGGAATCTTAAGGAGAGGTTCCCGCTTGTTTTTTGTACGTCGATGAGTTCCGTTTTCAGGACATAAAATACTATGAAAATCCTCTTGTTTTTATGAAAAAACAAGGTTATGTTCAAGGCATTTATGATTCTATTCGGATGCAGGAGGCCTACGTTGAATACATTAAGTGCACTGATCGTTTCGTTGTCTTTATTTGCCACGGTAGCGGATACCCCCTTTGAGCAAGAAACTATGACTCGGATTTTTTGGGAGGAAGAAGGGCTGCCGGGGGCTCATACCATCGCTGTTGATGATCAAGAGGCGATGTGGCTGCTGGGAGAGAATGGGTTATGGCAAAGGAGTGAGGATAGCCTACGTCGCGTGGATGAGCGGTTCGAGATTGAGATTCAGCCGGGGATGAAAATGACGTTGATTTCTGGGATGAATGCCAGGCTCATTTTGGCTGATGCTCAACATATCTATCGTTATCCCTATGGTTCAAAGGTCCAGGCGATTTCTCATGATTTAGGCGAAATTTATGATCTACATAGCGATGCCGGCGGAGATGTATATATAGCCTGTGAGGAAGGACTATATCGACTCGAACGGCGTAAGGATGAGATCCAACCTATAGAAGAAGTGGAAGGGGCTGTGCGTCGATTAGCGCTAGGTGAAGAGGGGGAACTGGCCGCGGCGACCCAGGAGAAAATTTATCTTCAACGCGGCAACCGCTGGCGATTTGAATGGATCGAGGCAATGTTTGGGGAAGCGGTTACCGCGCTTCGGTTTGATCAATCCGGAGTTTTGTGGATTGGAACCGAGTCTTGTCTGCACCGTTGGAATCCGGATTTAACTTTTGATCGGATCACCGGACTAGAAGGATTACCCTATAACAATATCTTGACCATAGAAGAAGGACGTCCTAACGAGATTTGGATCGGAACGACGAAGGGGGCGATCCGGCATTTCGAAGGGGAATGGGATTATTACCACGGGCCCCGGTGGACGCGGGGTGAGGCGATCCATTCGATTCACGCGGATGAGCAGGGGCAGGTATGGCTTGCTGCCGAGCAAGGAATCAGCCAGCTACGCTTTCGTGAATGGACGTTGGAACAAAAGGCGAGTTATTACGAAAAAATGGTGCGGCCGCGCCATGACCGCTATGGGCTGGTGGCTGATTGCCATCTCTCCCGTTTTGGGGATCTCTCTTCGTATGTGCTGCGAGACAATGACAACGATGGCTTGTGGACAAGTATTTATCTCGCCTCGCTGTGTTTTCGCTATGCGGTTACCGAAGATCCACAAGTGAAAGAATTGGCGTGGAAACATTATGAAGCCATGGAATTTTTGGAAGAAGTCACCGGGAAGGAAGGCTATTTCGCCCGCTCTTATGTAAAAAAAGGGGAACCGCATGAACAGGGGGGTGAATGGCATGAGAGCGAGGATGGTGAATGGGTATGGAAAAGCGATACCTCCTCGGATGAGCTGGTTGGGCACATGTTTGTGTATCCGATTTTCTATGATCTCGTTTGTGAAACAGAAGAGGAAAAAGCCCGGGTTAGCGGGCTCGTGGCACGGATCATGGATCACATTATCGAGAATGGGTTTTATCTCGTGGATATTGACGGCGAACCGACCACCTGGGGAGTTTGGGCCCCCGAGAAGTTAAACCATGATCCGGAATGGAGTATCGAACGAGGGTTGAACTCGCTGGAATTGCTAGCCGCTTTGGCGGCGGCGCATCACTGTACCGGGGATGAAAAATACCAAGAGGTTATGGATCAACTTATCAATGAGCATGATTATCTGGTGAATCTTATTAATCAAAAGATCACGATCCCCAGTGAACATAATCACTCCGATGATGAACTGGCGTTTCTCCCTTACTACACCTTCCTGCAATGTTCGGAGAAGTATCGCGATCATCCGATGTTTCAACGCAGCCTTGAACGCGCATGGGAGATTGAACGTCCAGAAAAATCGAGTCTGTGGAATTATATTTATGCATACAGCGGGGCTGAAACGTACGGAGCCGAAGAGGCGGTATGGACCTTGCAGCAATGGCCGCTCGAACTGATCGACTGGCCTTGTGAAAACATGCATCGGCTTGATATTCGCATTCATCCTGAAAAGAGCCGCTTTGATCGGACGCAATCGGTGGAGGTGCTGCCCCCCGATGAACGGCCGTTGATGCGGTGGAACGGGAATCCTTATCGTCTCGATGGCGGCGGGGGGAGACGAGAGCACGATCCCGGGGCTTGGCTCTTACCTTATTGGATGGGGCGATATCATGGTTTTTTGGAGTAAGCGTTCCCGTGATAGGAATTGTTAATCAAAAGAGCCTATCGATAGATTAAAAAGCAAGAGAAGGGAAATAAGCCTATAAAAACCTGTGCCAGTTAAGGCTTTGGAAAACCCCGGTATAATGCCATTCAACCTTGGTTAAGGAGCCATCATGATGGATATCACCTATGCCCGGCTGGCGAAAATCCAACGAAAATATGTGGTGTTGAAGGTTCATCCTTTGGTATTGCTGCAGGATCGCAGTTTATCTGTTACTCTGGAGTTGGTAGAAGAGGTTGCCGCTCTGCGGATTGGACTCTATAGCGAGCAGGCGGAATTGCTTTTGCAAGAGGAAATTCATGAGCGAGCCACGGTGATTCGCCGAGGCTACGAGATTCCCGGTGAAAGAAGGGGACCTATCCGCATCATTATTGAAGCCAAAAAGAAGGACGATTGGTTTCCTACTGCCGAGGAGGCGGTTTATGTTCTTCCCAACTATTGGGCCTCGTTTCAATCGACAAAGCGAAGGTTGGAATCACTAGAGAACCAATATAGAGAGAGTGATCCGCTTCTGTTGCGTTCGGTGTGGGCCATGCTGGCTTATGGTGAGGATTTGGCAGAACGCGCTAAATCCAGCGAACCCCGCAGCGCCTGGGATTTGCAGCGTCGGTTGAACGTTTTTCAATCCCGCACGCACAAGGTAGAAGAAGGCACAGACCCTATTGCTAAAAGCACTGGATACCTTTTGCGGGGATATCGCTCGCCCGTAAATGGCGAGATGCAGATTTATTCACTCTATGTACCCGATGATTATAGTGCAGAAACGGCTTGGCCGTTGGCTATCATGCTTCATGGGGCCTGGTCGAACCATCACCTCGCCTTGCGGAGGATTATGGACCGTTCGAATAAGCCGGCCGAAAGCGATGAGATGGCCAAGCGGGTAATGCCTAAGCTGCCCAAGGTTCCCTATCTGGTGGCCGCCCCGAATGGGTATGAAACCATGTCCTATGAAGGGTTGGCGGAAGAGGACGTATGGCGAGTGATTGAAGAAGTGAAAACCTTGTACCGGGTGGATCCACGGCGGCAGTACCTTACCGGACTCTCGATGGGGGGAGCGGGGACCGCCAAACTGGCTCTGCGGAATCCTCATTGTTTTGCGGCGATTGCGCCGGTATGCGGTTTTTTTGGATATCGCGAGGATGAGGAAAAGAGCGATTTTCGCCCAGCGTTTCAAAAACGATTGGAGAGCATGTCTTCCTCGCACCAATTGGCCGAGAATGCGCTGCATTTACCTGTGCGTCTCATGCATGGTGATGTTGACCCTATTGTGCCGGTCAAAGGTTCGCAGGCAATGCACCAACGCTTGCAGGGATGGGGCTATTCTTCTGAGTTGGAAGTGTACCGCGGGGTTGACCATGCGGCCTGGGTGCCTGCGTATAAAGATTTGCGGATTTTTGACTGGTTTACTCAGTATGCAATAGATCCCGCTCCCACGCGCATAGTGTATAAATGCGGCGATCCCTACGGCGGGACCTGCTATTGGTTGAGGATCGAAGAAGCAGAACGGATACGGCATTTTGCCCGGGTGGAGGCGGAGATAAGCGAGGATATGATCCATATTCAAACGGAAAACGTAGCCCGCTTGTCCCTGATGCCTCCTGAGAGTCTGAAAGGGAAAATGTTCACGATTGAAATTGATGGGCAGCCTGCATGGCAAGGTTTCTACCATAACGAGCGGGTGCATTGTGTGAAACAGAAAGAACAATGGCAGGCGGGGGATCCACCAGGGACGCGACTTCTTCCGGGGCGGAAGGGATACATTACTGTTTTTGATGAGCGCCATGTCTACGCTTATGGCACCTCGGGCGAGGAGCAAGAAACAAAGGAATCGAGGGCATTGGCATTGTTTAAGGCGATGCCCGGGGGAGCCTGTGATGTGCTGTGGAATGTTTATGGTGAGGAAGAACTGACGGACGAATTGATGCGTGAGAACCATATAGTCCTCTTCTGTACGCTTAAGGGATCTTCTTTTGTGCAGAAGCACCTGGAAGCGCTTCCTCTCTTCCCCGAGGGGGAAAAGATTCGATTTGGTGATCGTGTTATTGAAGCAGACCAGGCGATAACGATGATGGTTCCCAATCCCGCCCATCTCCAGCGCTATCTTTTGCTGAATATCGCTCCCACAAAGAAGGGCTTGCATGGGCTGCGTTCGTTTGCAACCTCGCGCCGGAATATTCGGTTGCGTATGGGCGGTGATTTTATGGTGTACAACAACAAGGGGATGCATCTGTGGGGAGGTTTATTTGACAAAGATTGGAAGATCGAGACGGTGGAGGATCTTCGGAGAGAACAGGAGTAATCTATTAGCCAGGGAAAAAGAAAAAGATATTCCTTGTTATTTGGATGAAGGAAAAATATAATACATTTTGATAATATTTATTTACTTTTTCATAACCGTTTATAATGATTGGCAATATTTTTGTTTGGGAAAAACGAAGTATGAGGTTTCGAGATATAGGTATAACTAACCTTAGTGGATTAGGTTAAGATGGTGGCTGATAAACATTCAAAACGGATCGCAGGTGTAAAAGCGAAGCATATGCAATCGCTGGGGGAGAATGAAATTTCCGGGGATAAGAGGGAAGAATACCCTATTCATCTGGTTATGATCATCAGCCCCATTTGTAATCGTATTTCTCTATTTTTGAGGGATTTATTTAAGAAACATCAAAAATATTTTCTCTGTGATGGGGTGGAACTCTATCGCCAGGCGGTTGCGAAAATGAATCATCCCATCGGGCAGCGCACGGTGGCCTTGATCATTACGGATCAGCCTGATGATTATCATTTGGTTTCAGAGCACGGGGTGCCTTATTGGAAAGAAACGGTAGCCGCGTTTCAGTCGGCTTATCACGAGAAATTTGCCGCTGAAATCGAGGAAGAGGTCCTTCCACAAAACTTAACGGTGATCACCATGTTCCGCCACCGAAAAGGGAAGTTGAGCGAGACGGAAGTTGAATCCATTGAGCAGGAATTCGAGAAGCTCAAGGAGGAGATGCAGTTAGAGCATAAGGCTTGTGAATCCGAAGAAGAACTACGGGATATCATGGAAAACCAAGTGGAAGAGATGGTAGAACGTTTTCGTCAGCGGGAAAGCCTGCGAAAATTTCAGAGAAATCGAAATCAACGTCTCGCCAAAGCGAAGAAAATTACGAAGGATGCTCATTTGAAGGCGCTGCGGGGAGAATAAATCAAGTAAAGAGGAATTTATTTAAAAAACGGATCATTTATTAATGTGCGAAATATTCCGATTAAAAATGTGGATTTTGAAGAATTAGAAAGCGGATGCGTTCGCGGATATTCTAGCGGAAGCCGCATGATTGATGAGAAAGATCGATGGGCGGAATGCGCCCATCGAAACCGTGGATGAAATCATCAAGATGAAGAGATGGTTGAAGATGACGCCTTGGACTTGCAGGAGGCATGAATGACCGGCGAAAACATAAGAATTGGAATAGATGAATTGGCAACTGAATCTGAAGATGTTTGAAAAGTAGAAAAATGACACTGACCAATACGGAATTTGATACAATACTTGATGATACATCGAAACGGATTGATGGCGATATCACTTGGCAAGAAGATGAGGACCAC
>CAYQOX010000031.1:33209-61164 GCA_964419335.1 uncultured bacterium
CAATGCAATCAAGTTGGAGAAACCCATAAACATAAATGGACAGAGCAATACAAAGACAAAGAAGCGTATGCGCCTGATGATATAACCCATTCGGCAAATGATCCTGTAACGGTGTGGCAGCAGTTTTGCGTTGAATCTAAAATAACTCATAATGGAAAACTTCCCTCTCCTCCGCCATTTCAAGGAGATTTGTTCCTATGAACCAGATTAATACTTGCCAAGAGTTTTCGAGCGGTCTGGGTTCGTTATTTACTTGCACGCCACATGGCGAATACCATCGTATCCGGACGCCATACTTATATCCTGATGGCGATAATATCGACATTTTCTGCAAGATGAAGGATGACATTGTCGTTGCGTCCGATCTTGGGGAAACAACGCGGTGGCTGCGAATGCAAACGGTTTCCCCCAAACGTTCTCCAAAACAAAAAGCGTTGATAGAAGATGTCTGCCAAACTCATGGCGTTGAATTATACAGAGGGATGCTTATGGCCCGTTGCCGTCCTGAAGATGTTCTCAGCTCCGTAGTTATACGCGTTGCTCAAGCCGCTCTTAGAGTATCAGACCTTTGGTTCACTATGCGAACTCGTTCAGTGGAATCGATTACGGATGAGGTTGCGGATTTTCTGACGGAGCGTGAGTTCGAATATGTTCGAGGTGAAAAACTGGCCGGGCGTTCTGGAAGGATGTGGACGCCTGATTTTCATGTTCGTGCCATTAAACGTAGTTCGCTTATTTATGTTCTGAGTACCGGCAGCCGGTCAGCGGCGCGAAGCGTTGTCAACCAGGTTCACACAGCTTTTTATGATTTGAATCATTTGGCTTCAGGACCAGAGGCGCTCCATTTCGTTTCGCTATTTGATGATACTGCGGACGTTTGGAGCGATGAAGATTTTCGTTTGGCGGAGCAGTTATCAACCATAACCCGCTGGTCTAAACCAGATGAGTTCGCGGAGATTCTCGCGGAAGCCGCATGATTGATGAGAAAGATCGATGGGCGGAATGCGCCCATCGAAACCGTGGATGAAATCATCAAGATGAAGAGATGGTTGAAGATGACGCCTTGGACTTGCAGGAGGCATGAATGACCGCCGTTCGCTCTCCTGAATATCTTATCAGTTTGTTCAAAGAGTTGGTCAGCCTTGACCGAGAAACCGAATGGCTGGAACTCAAGCATAACAACGCTGATCCTCAGCAAATCGGAGAGTACATTTCTGCCCTATCCAATTCTGCCGCACTGAATGGCAAAGCCAATGCCTACATGATTTGGGGTATTGATGATTCTTCCCATGATGTGGTGGGGACTTCATTCAACCCGATGGAGGCCAAGATTGGCAATGAAGAACTTGAGAATTGGCTGTTAAGGCAAATTGAACCTAAGATTGGTTTCGAATTTTACGTCATCGACATAGAAGAAACAATTGTTGTATTGCTGGAAATCGAAAGTGCATTCCGCCACCCTGTACAGTTTAAGAACCAAGAATTCATTCGGGTAGGAACGTATAAGAAAAAACTGAAAGACCACCAAGAGAAGGAACGTCAACTTTGGCGTATCTTCGATCAAGTTCCCTTTGAGAAACAAATAGCCGAAGAAAACCTCTCATCCGAAGACGTTTTGAAACTGCTGGATTATCCCGCGTATTATGATTTGCTTAATATCCCATTGCCAGAAACAAGGAAAAACATTTTGGATTCGTTGGAAAAAGATCATCTCATCCAAAGAGCCGAAAACGGGCAATGGTGCATCACCAACCTTGGCGGCATTTTGTTTGCCCGCGAACTCGATAAGTTTCAGCGCTTAAACCGCAAATCGGTTAGGCTGATTCTCTATAAGGGCAATAGCCGCGTAAAAACCATCCGTGAGTATGAAGGCAATAAAGGTTATGCGGTTGGATTTGAAGGCTTAATCGATTACATCAACACTTTGCTTCCGCTCAATGAGGTCATCGGCAAGGCCCTCCGTGAAAACGTTCCCATGTATCCCGAATTGGCGATACGTGAAGTTGTGGCTAACGCTATCATTCACCAAGACTTTCACATCACGGGTGCGGGTCCAACCATTGAAATTTTTGGTGAGAGAATGGAAATCTCCAATCCGGGCGTGCCGCTTGTAGAAACACAACGTTTTTTGGATAGCCCTCCACGTTCACGCAATGAAGCGCTTGCCTCCTTGATGCGAAGAATAGGCGTGTGTGAAGAACGCGGGAGCGGAATAGACAAGGTTGTCTTCGAGATAGAACTTCATCAACTTCCGGCTCCTGTTTTTGAAACCGCTGGAGACAATACGCGTATAATTTTGTACTCACACAAATCATTCAAGCAAATGGATAAAACCGATAGAATCCGAGCTTGTTACTTGCACGCTTGCCTAAAAAGAGTAAACGATGAGTACATGACTAACTCAACTTTACGAGAGCGTTTCGGATTTGAATCGGGAAACAGCGCGATGGCGTCACGAGTAATAAAGGATACTCAAGAAAAGGGATTGGTTCGTTTGCATGATCCTGAAGAAACAAGGAAGAATGCGAAATATGTTCCTTATTGGGCATAATCATTAGTTCTTCAGATATTTGACGGATATTTGACTGGAGAGCCAAAAATCACGAGATGAAAGCAAGGTCGGAATCCTCAAGAAAAATATATTCAGCATGTTACGTCAATCATTGATCCCGTATCCATATTTGACGGGTATTTGACTGGGTGGCACATATTACCGATAAAAAGATGAGGCTAAAAAAGTGTAAGTTATTAAAAAACAGTGCCTTATAATTGGATGAATACGGAAAGTTTTATTTGACGGTTATTGGATAATCACGGGTGAAAAGATACCGACCACTGAACGAGAGGAACTCACCCCCATCGACGAAAGCCGATGGGTTGGGTATTTCGTCATTTTGCTTAAGAAATCAAGTGAACCCCTCTCATTTTGCTATATTCTCGTTTACAATTTTCCCATACAAATGTTAAGAGGAAATCAATGGTTGTGATTCGATGGTCGCTGATGGCTTTGTGCGGGATCTTGGTGTGGGTGGTAAGTTCGTGTGGTCATGCTCCGCGGATGCTGGCGGAAGAATATCGCTCGATCCATATCCCCGTGGTTCATAATGAAACGTTGCAGTATGGCATTGAAGAGCCGCTGACGCATGCGCTGGTGGAAGAATTCCAGCGGGAGTCGAGCCTTTCGGTGCAGCCTTCTTCCTCTGCAGATTTAACCCTCATTACCCGAATCACCCAAGCAGAAACCACCCCCTCGATTTATTCTGACATAAGCCGCGCGGTGGGATACACCATGACCATGACCGTCTTTGCAAAAGCGGTGGATTCGTCCGGCAAGGTGGTCATGGAGGAGCGTCCTTTTCATGTCAGTGGGCAATTTATTTTGCAAAACGAGCCGGGATTAACTACGATCGAAGACCTTCCCTATAAGCTCGCGAGCCAGATCCGGAGTCATCTCGTAGAAGGATGGTAAACCTGAGGGAATGATGAGCAAGGCTTCCAAGAAGGTATTTCTGCTTATAGGAGAAGATACGTTTCGCCGGGAAGGCGAAATTCAAACGCTTAGGAAAAAGTTTTTTGGTGAAGAAGAAGTAGAATTGCACCATTTCGATGTGAGCGAGGAGGAAACCTCGGTGGCGTTGGAAGAGCTGACCTCTGCCTCCTTGTTCGAGAGCCACAAGATGGTGGTGCTCAACCATGTTGATCAAGGAAAGAAACAGGATAACACTCTTCTTCAGGAATTTTTGCAGCGCGGATCGTGTGATGACCTTTTGCTCTTGTTCGCGGCGGATGAAAAAAAAGTATCGACTCTTATAAAAAAGAATCTCGAGTCTACGAATATTATCAAGTTAAGAAAAACCTCGGCTGGACAAATTCGCCGATGGATAGAAGAAAAATGTGCGAAGCATAAGGTTCGTTTTCAACCCAAGGCTTTGGATTATTTTATTGCATGTTATCAAGAAGATACCGAATCACTGCGTAGGGAACTTGATAAGATTCTTCTTTGGGCGGAAGAGGGGCAAGAAGTTACGCTGGAAGACTGTCGGCGTCTCATTTTGAATATAAGTGAAGAAAAAATTTGGAACTTAACAGATGCGGTGGCGGAGAAGAACGCAGAAAATGCTCTCAAGGTCTTGCATCAGCTTCTCAACCAGGGGGAAGAGCCCATCCGGATCGCGATTTCATTATCCCGAACGTTTGATTCTCTTTTGCATTCAAAGGCGATGGCGGATGAGAAAGTTTCGTGGAGCGAGATGCTCACACGTATCCGGCTTCCGGAGTTTCTGCTGAAGAAAAACCTTCAGTATAGCAAACGTTTTACTCTGTCCACGATTCGTCAAGGAATCGCGTTAATTCGGCAAGCGGACCATGACCTCAAGGGGGGAAAAGGGAAAGATGCAGACCGTCCCATGATTGTTGAACGCCTCATGCTTGATCTTTGTCGATTATGAATCGGCGAACGAGGTTTTGGTCTGCATTATTCAAAACTTAAAAATAAATGACAAAATGGAAAATTTGTATTATCTCTATGGAATAAAAATAGATTATCACGAAAGTGAGTACTTTTTTTTAGGAAAAACACCTTGGGGATGGGTTCCGCTTGTCTCCGCGCGGCTTTAAGGGCCGCTTGCTCCGAAAGCCGCTCCACACAGGCCCCATCGGCGTTTTGGTTCGATTCATTCGGACTAAAAAAAATCATAGGTCTCGCGATAGAATCATGTCATGTTTCCTTTTCAATGTATCAAAAAGTACTCAAATACAGGATGAACCTAAAAAATCTTTGGATTCAAAATAAAAGTGGAAGAGTAATGGCGGAGGGAGTTTTTAAAATTGTGAAGGAAAACTGTTTGGGAGAAACTCCTCCATCCTTTAGGCCTTCGTACAAAAAAACGCAAGGGTGCTTAAACATCCCTTTTCTTTTCAAGTGAAGACCAAGTAAAATAATATTATAGAGCGAAAAATTTGGGGATACCTGTTCATATGGGTATGGTACGTCTCCGCATAACGTTCAAGGTAAAAGCCCCCTCATTGAATATGTTATAATTACATCCACCTATAAGAGAGGCAGCAAAAGCGATTGTTGCTTTTTCGAACGAAGGGGTAACCCCCGATAAAAAACGGAGTCACTTCATGAATGTTTCAAAGTCACTTTTCACTACAACCTTGCTGTTAAGCTTCTTAACGATTCTCATTTTCCCGCCAAACAAAGCCTTTGCCCAAGCGGAAGGCTGGGCGGAAGAAATATACGTGGATCAACAGACCGATTTAAATAATAGGGTGATGCTTCCCGCGGTGGCAGCCGATGGGGATCATATTTATGTGGCTTATATTCGGAATACTTTGATGTTTACGGCCTCACATGACCGAGGGAAAACCTGGACCGAACCGATCGCGATTGGGGAAAAGTATCGTGATTGCAGCGCCCCAGCGATTGCGGCCGTGGGCGATAAAGTCGTGATTGCCTGGCCAGCTAAAATCGAGATGGAAGGCCTGGTCGCTTATCAAATGTTTGCGACCGAGAGTTCCAACCAGGGGGAAAGTTGGTCAACTCCCCGCCGGATTCATTCAAGCCGGGATGATACTTTTGCCCCTCGTTTTTTGGTATTGGGGGGTATGGCGAAGCTCTTATGGATTGAAACTCCGCTCTCTGAAACGCTGGGGAAGCTGAAGGCGGGTGGAGCGATTGATTACACTCCTGAAACGGTCGAGGAGTTGATCAACACCCGGATTACCCAGGATTCATTGATTGAAAGAATGCGGAACTTTCGTTCGCGGTTTAATGTCTGTACTTATAATCCCCGCTCGGAATCTTTTTCCAGTCCAACCGCTATTGATACCCTCTCTTCCCAGCGAATCCCCAATCTGTTTGGTTTTTATGGACCTCTCAACGGAGCTATTTATGTGTATGCCAATGCCAATACGGAAATCAAATTATATAAAAGTGAAGACGAAGGGGCGGAATGGGATTCTTCGTATGATAACCGCGAGTATTTTTCCCATAGAAAATTGATGGATACTCTTATCGTGGATGAAGAGTGGTACTCTGTGTGGATTGATCATAAACCCTTTGAGCCGGTTGTGGTTCACTTTAGTGAAGGGTTGGAAAATCTGAAAGACAAAGAGTTGTCGCATGCGCATAATGTTCGCGCCCAGCCCCGAATGGCGTACAGTGATGGGGATTTTCATGTCGTGTGGGAAGCGGGAGAGACGGAGAATAGTTGGATTACCTATATGCGTACAGACACGGTCCCCCCCACTTCTGAGATCATTCGGCCGGCGACCTCGGATATTAAGACAAGCGAAGTCACCTTTGAATGGAAGGGTGAAGATAATATCTCCGCAACAGATCGTTTAGTTTATTCCTATACGTATGGTGACCAGTCATGGTCCTCTTTGCAGAAAGAGACCTCCACCACCATTAAAACCCCGGAGGATGGAGAATATGAATTTAAAGTGCGTGCGGAAGATGTGGCGGGAAATATTCAAGATCCACCCACAAGTTTTGAGTTCAACACCTTCAAGGCCGCACCGAAGACCATCATTACGGATGCGCCGCCAAGCGATGAACCGCTAAAAACCCGTGAAGTTACAGTCCGTTTTACAGGCGAAGATAACTCCGATGACATGTCCTCGCTGCTTTACTCGGCGCAGGTGAATGATGAGGAATGGACAGAATTTGCCGAGGGAACTGAGCATACCTTTACCGGATTGTCGAATGGAACCCATACCCTCCGTATTCGTCTTATGGATTCCCAAGGGAATATTGATCCCAATCCGGCAGAAACCACAGTTCAGATCGAAATTGATTTAGAATTAATTCTCCAAGCAACCCCTGAAAAATACACCAATAGCGAGCAACTTGCTTTTGATTGGGAAGCGAAAGACGATGAGGGAAATCCGGTTAACCTTCAGTATTATTATCAACTTAACGGTGGAGAGGTAAAACAAATAGGAGAAGAAGGGCTTGAATTACCTGAATTAGAGGATGGGAAACATGAGATCACCCTTTGGGGTGAAGATGAATCCGGTGATCAATCGAACAAGGTTACTTATAGTTGGGTTGTTGACCGGCAACCGCCAAAAACCCATGCTTCCTTTGCAGAGGATTATGTCTCGAACTTGCCTCTCATTAAATTACAAGCCGATGATCAGGCCGTGATTGAAGGGGTAAGTACTCCCACACCAACCACGTTTGAATACAGGATCAATGATGGAGAGTGGGTCTCTTTCAATCATGAGGGAAGCACCTGGCCGGCGGAAAAACGGTTGCCGTTCTATTCCTGGGGGTATATCCTGCAGATACGCGCTATCGATGCCGCGGGCAATGTAGATCCCAACCCGGCGACCGTGGATTTGCGCATCTTTAAACGTACCAATCCATATGTCCTTTATGGTGTGATTGGGGTGGTTGTGCTCTTGCTGCTCTTCTTGTTGAAGATGATCCTGGGGAAGCTATTCTCAGGGCGTCCCAGTAAAATGTCGACGGCTTCGACTACTGAGCCTTCTCCCCTGGAAAGTATGGATACTTCTTCTTCGCTGGGTGGATTGGACGATGATACAACGCCTTCGCTTGATCTGGATGATGAAGAGGAAGAGAAAAAGAAGGACGACGATCCCTTCGCTTAAATGAACTATCCATAAATGAAATAAAGCGGAGTCTATGCTTATAGGCTTCGCTTTTTTATTTTAATCCTTCTAGAATGAAATGAGTTACTAAATAATTTGAATACAATTAAGGAAGAATCCATGCGACTTGAAGAATTTTGTCCCGTTTTGTTACCTCCCGAGCTCCCGCTTCCTCAGGAATACTTCATCGGAACCGGTGCAATAGAAAGCCTTCCCGAACTGGCAAAGCGTGATTTGGGAAATCAAATCCTATGTATTACGGATCATGACATTTGGGAATCGTTTTTGCGCGTTGGAAAAAGCGACCTTGGGCTTGATTCCCCGCCGACAATAGAAATTCTTCCAAGTAAGCCCTATGGTGATATGCAAACGGTGGCCAAGGTGATGAAATACGCAGAAGGAAAGAGCGGGATTATTGCCATTGGAGCGGGAACCCTCAATGACCTGGGAAAATATGTAGCGACTCAGTTTAATCTGCCCTATATTATTGTGGGCAGTGCCGCCAGTATGAATGGGTTTGCCAGCAGTATAGCCGCCCTTTTGGACAACAAGGTTAAGGTCACCCGTCCGGTTCGGCCTCCCCACGCCATTGTGATGGATACAAATTTGCTGCAAACCGCACCTCCCGAAATGGCACGCGCGGGATTAGGCGATCTACTCAGCAAACCCGTGTGCGCGGCGGATTGGTGGATCGGAACGCAGTTGGAAGGTGGGGAATTCAGTGAACTCCCCGGACAGATCGTGAACCAAGGGATCGAAGATGTGAAGCAATGCACAGAAGGGATTGGTGCGAACGATGCAGAAGCCCTGGAGATACTAGCACGCGCTTTGGTGTTGAGTGGGATATCGATGGTCGCCGCGGGAAGCAGCCGTCCCGCCAGCGGAGGGGAACACCTCATCAGTCATCTTTGGGACATGGAAAGTCTCAGTCAAAATCGTGAACTCCATCTGCATGGGGCGCAAGTCGGGGTTGCGACGTGTATTTGTCTTCAAATTTATCAAGAAATCCTGCATGCAGACAAACCTGAAATCCCTGATCTCCCATCATGGGAAGAGGAAGAAAAACGGATACGGCGAGAACATGGTATGTTCGCCGAATCGGTTCTCCCCTATGCGAAACGGAAATACGACTTAGCCCCGCACCGACGAGAAAGCCTGCGTCAACGCTGGCCCCAACTGCGAGAAGAACTCTCGCAGCGGGAGATCCCAGAGTCGAGATCCATTCAGCAACTTTTATCGCAAGCCAAGGCTCCGCATAGATTAACTGACCTAGGCCGGGAGATTGATGACACATCCCGTGTTATCCGGCTTGCCCGGGATATTCGTGACCGTTACACCAATCTCGACCTGGCTTACGAGATCGGACTATTCCCCGATACGCTTAAGGATGTGCTCATTCAAACGGAGAGAAATTCCATTTCCGAGTGAAGCGGGACAACGTAATTACCCATGAATTACTAATTAAGAGTATTATCACCTCGATTTATTTCGTTGTAAAAAACACAGTCTATATCATTTTTTCATAACCCAAAAAAAATCAAGGAGACAGCCAAAAAAAGTATAATTTTGTCCTATCTTCTCACTTGCGGGTGGATTCGGGGACTTTCCAGGTGGCGGGGGCTTTGCCTAAAAGCGCGCGTAGGATTCCCCACAGGGCCGCAACATGCATTAAGCAAAATTGGGCGCATAAAGTAAAAGGGCGCATCCATACGGGAGTGGCGTGCCGTTCCAGAAAAAAGAATCCGATCAACGCCATCAGCAGGAATAATAGATTGCCCCACACAATTATGTGGGGGATGAGTTGATCCATCATAAAGAAGCCGCCAAAGAGCAGGATGAAAAGATAAGGCAGGGTAAACCAGCGTAAAAACTTATGCGACAAAAATTCCCACAGGCGTAGAGGCGTGCGCAGCATGACTGGCAGTAAGACCATAAATCCCCGCAATCCTCGAGCCACGATCCGCGAGGTGCGCTGTAACTCTTCATGGATGCCATGATGGGGCTTTTCGGACCCCTGGCACTCTTCCTCAAAAAATACATAATATCCCTTGGCTCCTACTCGCGCGGGGATCTCCAAATCATTGGCGATGCGCGTATCCAAGGTGTTGATCAACGAGCGCCTTACCGAAAGCAGCGAGCCACCGCCAACTAAAACACGTCCCAAGCGGCTCTCGGCACGTTTCAATGCATTTTCATATTTCCAATACAGCCCCGTGCCCCGTCCCACCGGGTTCCAATCCTTTTCGAGGGTGAAGATTAGCTGTCCCACGACCGCGCCGGTACGTTCATCGCGGAAATGGCGAATGGCTTTGCGTAAGGCCTCAGGGTGCAGAAGCGTATTCGCATCGGTATAAAAGAGAATCTCTCCTGTGGCTTTCGGCAAGAGTTGATTGAGGGC
Source organism: uncultured bacterium (assembly GCA_964419335.1). Lineage (GTDB taxonomy): Bacteria > Hinthialibacterota > Hinthialibacteria > Hinthialibacterales > Hinthialibacteraceae > CAYQOX01. The sequence goes on from CAYQOX010000031.1 coordinate 43,231, forward strand.
GGCGTTCTTTCCTACGTGGTTTTCTAAGACGTGGCACTCGATGGCCTCGTCCGTTAAGAGTAAATCCGCGGTTCGATCGCTGGAGGCATCCGAAGCGGCTAAGATTTGCAATCGCTCGTGGGGATATTTCAAGCGTTTTAAACTCTCGATCTTCCCCGGCAGGACATCTTCTTCGTTATGAGCAGAAAAAAGGATCGTTACCGGGGGTGTATAGTCATCATCCGGCGTATGTTTTACCTCCAACACGCGGGAAAGCCCGTACAGAATGACAGCATAACCGGCGTATACATACACCAATAAGACAAGGCATGACCAGAATAGGATTGAGAGTACAAGTTCCATGGATGCGAGATCGACATGACGGGGCGGCAAATCACCGCCCCGTTTTATCTAAATGCAATGTTATCGTATCGTTATTTCGAAACCAACTGCGAGAGCGAATGACACGAATCCTGGATTTTCGGATAAAGCGAGCGGAAGACTTCGTAATAATCGTTATATTCTTTCGCCCGGGCTTCATTCGGCTGCGTCCGTTCTACCACCGAGATGATGGCGTCGCAGGCTTCGGGGATTGAATTATACACCCCGGTGCCCACACCCGCCATGATGGCGGCGCCAAAGGCAGGGCCTTGATCTGAGCTGATGGTGGTGATTTCACAGCCGTAGATATCGGCTTGCAGTTGTTTCCAAAACGCACTTTTCGCCCCGCCGCCGGTAGCGCGTACTTCCTGAATATTCACGCCCAGGTCACGGGCAATTTCGAGTGAATCGCGCATGGCGAAGGTAATTCCTTCCAGCACCGCGCGAATGAGGTGTGCGCGTTGATGGCGTATGGTGAGGCCGATGAATCCACCCCGGGCGTGAGGGTCTTTGTGAGGGGTGCGTTCGCCGGTGAGGTAAGGGAGGAAGGTTAAGCCTTCGCTGCCCACCGGGGCCTCGGCGGCCAATTTGGTCAAAATATCGTAGGGATCTTTCCCGGCTTGTTCTGCTTGGGCGCGTTCAGAATCGGCCATCACATCGCGATACCACCGCAGCGACATGCCCGCGGATAAGATCACGCCCATCAAATACCACAAATTTGGTACCGAGTGGCAGAAGGTATGCGCGCGTCCCTCGGGGTCGGTTTGACAGGTTTTGGAAGGCGACAAAACCACCCCGCTGGTGCCCAAGGAGGCGAGCATACGTCCCTCCACAACAACCCCGGTGCCCGTGGCACCGCAGGCGTTATCCGCCCCCCCGCCGACCACGGGGGTCCCTTCTTTCAAGCCGGTCATGGCCGCCACTTCGGCGCTTACGGTACCGCAAACGTCAGTCGATTCTTTCATGGGCGGCATCCACTCCCGAGGAATGCCGAGGGCATCGAGTATTTCGTTGCACCAATTCCGTTCTTTCACGTTGAAGAGCAGGGTTCCCGCGCCGTCGGAAACTTCCATGGCGATTTCGTCGGTTAAGCGAAAGCGGATGTAGTCCTTGGGTAAACACAAGGTTTTGGTTTTCTTGAAATTTTCGGGTTCCTTATTTTTTAGCCAAACCACTTTGGGAGCCGTGAATCCTGTTAAGGCGGGATTGCTGGCCAATTCCAAGAGTTTCTTTTCACCGATGAGGGAGGTGATTTCCTGGCATTCCTCCGCCGTGCGGTTATCGTTCCACAAAATCGCGTTCCGCACAACTTGGTTCGATTCATCAAGAAAGACAGAGCCGTGCATTTGTCCTGAAAGGCCAATGCCTTTCACTTCGGCAGGAGGAACCCCGCTCTGTTCCATCACGGCTTTCAAACTTTTGGCGGCAGCATTCCACCAGTCTTCCGGATCTTGTTCCGTCCATCCAGGATAGGGGGTATGGAGTGGATATTCTTCTGTACAACTGGCTACCGCACTTCCGGCTTCATCGAAGAGAACCGTCTTGGTTCCCGAAGTGCCTACATCAATCCCAATTAGATAAGCCATTTCCTTTTTCTCCTTAGGAAAAATTCATTTGTGTTGAACATACTCAAAATGATATTGCTCGAGATGAGACTAAGATTCACAATACCATACACTCATTCAGCATGACAATAAATAACTAAGAAAATATTCAGGGGGTCTATTTATTGATTTTCTGGGCTGAATCGAAGGATACATGCCTGGATTCGATTCTTTAAAACTTATAGGCGCTTGAAGCCTAAGCAGCCCAATGATACAATAAAGGGTATTCTCTTTGGCGTGCAAATAATTTACAACCAAAGTAAGAAAGAAAACTCCCTAAAACTAAGGGATACGTGTTGATTCTTTTTTCCATCCAGTTTCTACATAAATCAATTCATGGAAACGAGACACGTTTAAAAAAACAAAACGGATGTATTGGAGTATAACTCATGAAATACAAAGTACTTGTAAGTGATCCCCTCGCACAAGAAGGGATCGACATTCTTCAAAGCCATTCTGAAGTGAAAGTCGATGTCAAACCAAAACTGCCACCGGAAGAATTGGTGAAAATCATTCCAGAATATGATGCGCTCGTCATCCGCAGCGGCACCAAAGTAACCGCCGATGTACTGCGAGCGGGAAAAAAATTGAAGGTGGTAGGCCGCGCCGGGGTCGGTGTCGATAATGTGGATTTAAAAACCGCGACCGAATGTGGGATTATCGTGATGAATACTCCTGGAGGCAATACCACTTCCACGGCCGAGCTGACTTGGGCTTTGTTGCTAAGTATGGCACGGAACATCACCCCTGCGAATATCTCCCTGCGCGAGGGACGCTGGGATCGAAAGAAATACACCGGCGCCGAGCTCTTTGGGAAAACGATTGGCATTATCGGATTGGGACGTATCGGTACCGTGGTGGGGAAACGCGCCTTGGCCTTCGGGATGAAAGTTCTGGCTTATGATCCTTTCACCTCGGCGGAGCAGATGAAGAAAGCGGGATTTGAAGCGGCCGATCTTGATACCCTGTTTTCGCAATCCGATGTGATCACGGTACACACCCCGAAAAACAAGGAAACGACACATCTGCTCGATGATCAAGCCTTTGCAAAAATGAAGAAAGGGGTGCGGGTGATCAACTGCGCCCGTGGGGGGATCATCGACGAAGAAGCGCTTGAACGCGCCCTGGAAAGCGGAAAATGCGCAGGCGCCGCACTCGATGTCTATGAGCAAGAACCACCGCCCGAGGATTTCCCTCTCATTAGCCGTGAGGATTGTCTCTGCACGCCCCACCTGGGTGCCTCTACGATGGAGGCGCAAACCAATGTTGCGGTCGACATCGCCAAAAATGTGCTTGATGTGTTGACCGGGGGTGAAGTGCGAAACGCATTAAATATCCCCTCGGTTTCACCTGAACTCCAAGCGGTACTAGGACCCTATCTGGGCTTGGCAGAAAAGTTGGGGCAATTTGCGATTCAATATCTGGGAAAACCGCTGGACAAATTGGAAATCACCTACGCGGGACCTCTTTCTTCCCACGACACTTCTTTTCTCACCATTGCGGTGCTGAAAGGGATCCTGACACCCATTATGACTGAGGAGGTCAACTACGTAAACGCACCTACTCTGGCCGACCAGCGTAATATTGATTACTCGGAAACCAAGTCGCCAAAAGCGGGTGAATATACCAATTTAATTAAAGTCAAACTAACCTCTGGGGATACGACGGTGGAAGTGAGCGGCACCAACTTTGGTGAAAACGATCCTCGAATTGTAATCGTGGATGGATATCATATCGATGCGAAACCCTACGGCAATATCCTCTTTTTCAAAAATCAAGACGAACCCGGAGTCATCGGCCACATTTGTGGTATTTTAGGGAAGAACAACATCAATATTTCGGATATGACCTTAGGACGGATGGATCGAAAAGGCGGGTATGCGGTTACCGTTTGTAACGTAGATCAGACTGTACCAAAAAGCGTCTTGGATGAATTGCATACCTATGAGAAATGCATCGATATCTTCGCCATTGAATTATAAGTCGAACTAGAGTGAAATAGAGCCAACAAGGTTGGGGACGAGATGGAATCGTCCCCATTTCTATCCCGGCTTTATTCGAGGTTCAACTTTGAATACACCACCACGCATCGGCATCGTGCCTTACACCAACACCATTCCATTGGAGCACTATCTCCCGCAGAGCCTACCTCAGGCCTCTATGATTCGTGAAGTTCCATCCAAACTTGCGCAGCTGCTTGCGAATGGAGAGATCGATATCGCGATGCTCTCATCGATTGAGCTCCTGCGCCATCCTGAATATCGTTACATTCCCGGGATTGGTATTTGTGGAGATGGAACCGTCAAAAGTGTACGTCTGTTCACCGAAAAAACTCCTTGGGATGTGACGAGCGTGGCTCTAGACCAAAGTTCACTCAGTTCGATCATGATGACCCGGATTATTTACAAACACCATTGGAATATCCAGCCTGAGTTTGTGTCCTTTTCGCCTCCGATCGAAAAGGGCTTGCAAGTTGCAGAGGCCGCGATCTCGATCGGCGATCCGACGTTTCAATTTTCTCAGCCTGGGATTCATCATTGGGATATGGGAGAAGTATGGAAGAAATTCAGCCAAAAACCTTTTATTTATGCCCTATGGATAACCCGACCCGGGATTGACCCCGAAGAATACGCTCCTGCGTTTCATGAAGCGAAACAACGGGGTACCAACGACATCGAGCGACTTGCCCACCTTTGTGCCCAACGTTTCTCGCAAACGCCGGCTTTTTATTACGAATATTTAACCAACAATATTTACTATGACGTCGGTCAGAAGGAACTCGAGGGGATGCATTCTTTCTTTCAACTCGCGAAGCCTTTTCTTGATGAGTAGAACATCCAACCATTCCTAACAATCTTCCCGATTTTTTTCATTTATGAAAAAGCCCCTAGAGGGTTAAACCACCTAGGGGCTTTCTTTAAATGAGAGGATAACTCTTAGTTGTTATGCTCCAACCAGGTGCGTACCCATGTGGATGGAGGCGCGATCACTTCTTCCGAATTCAGGAATTCTTGATCCTGATGGATTTGGGTGATATCCGAACTGGTGCCGGCTGCGTGGCACTGAGCGCAAATTTCAGAGCCATCATCGGAGACGAAGTTATTGGCGTGATCGATAGCATCCTGCGAATCATGGCAAGAGGTACAAGCCGCCATGGTTGCGCCCATGAAGACGATCTCACCCTCTTTGTTTTCAAATTCGATGGGCTCGACGGTTTCCGCCAGTGGCAGAGAAGGGACATCTTCCACGTGGCAAATCGAGCATTCTTGATTCTTCCCAGGGAAGAGTACATCGTTGTAATTATGCGCTCTTTCGCCATAGCCATAAACGGTGTAATCCTGGTTGAGATCATGCCCGCGGTGGATCTTGTGGATCATATACCCCATGCTGACCGACTCGCCGCCCATGACCTCTTCGGGACGACGGCCGATATCACTCATTTTTGGGTTATGGCACATGACACAGTAATCGACGTTATTGCGCAGTGAACCATGGAAGGAAAGTTCGCCATGGCACGCATTGCATTTGGCTTCGTCCACGATCTCACGACGAGGCATAAGTTCACTTTCACCAACCGCTGCGATCTCGACTGGGTTTCTTGCAGCTTCAGTGACTTCGGTATCATCGAGAGTCACATTCCGACGCACTTCCATGGAAAAGCCATAGGTGCCTCCGGCATCCACAGGAAGAGGTTCTTCAAAAGTGTAAATGTATTCGTTATCCCCTTGGGGTTCGGCACCGGTGGCATCTTCGCTCAAGTAGTGGGTGTAATCATCAGTGGTGCCCGCATAGGTGATTCTTAAGGTTCTGAGTCCTGAGAAGTCGACTTCAGAACCATCCCCATTGGCGACATAAAAACGAACCACAGGAGGCACTCCCGCTTCCATATTGCTGATTTCTAAGATTTCGGCTTCCAGACCGGGCATCTCCTCGGACTGGGTGGGAATCGTGTGCGCCGCTTCAACAGCGATCACGCCGCCTTCTTCAGGGGGGTGGCATTGAGCGCAGGAGTTGTCATCGGCTTGTGCGATGTGGCCAATGCCCTCTTCGAAATCGATGTTATCGTGGCATGAACCACAGGCGCGACGGCTGGGAGCGGTTTTATAGACGTCCGCTTGCACACCATCATGGCAGATGGTGCAGTTTCGATTATCGGTGGGGAACTCGACATGCGAGTAATCATGTTCGCTTTGGCGATACCCAATGATCTTATACTCACCGCCTTCTTGAACGCTGGGCAAATTGGCGCCCATGTGAATCTTGTGGGTCATTTCCGTCATATCGACGGAATTGCCGGTATCGGGATCGGTGGTTTGGGGAGAGTGGCAAAGAATACAAAGGCCTACAGCGCGACGGGCACCGCCATGAATTCCCATACCGGTATGGCATTTATTACATCCTTCTGTGGTGACCACTTTGCGAAGAAATTCCACCTCGTTACCGTCAGGAACAAAATGATAAAGAGGGTTAGCTGCATAGAGGGGAGCATCGTCTTCATCTTCAACGACCAACTCCAACTGTCCGCCGACCGTATGGGTCGCGGTTGCGTCATAATCATTGGGGAGAGCGGTATCAAAGGTATAAAAGTATTTCCCCGTCTCCACTTCAGTATATTCACCACCGGAATCATACGTCGCTTGCTCTGCAGAAGCGCCAGCGTTTTCTTCACCTTCCGGCACGGTTTGTACGCTGGTGGTGTAGCTATGGTAAACCATGCTTCCCTTGTCCGCGTCGAGCACATCCAATTTAGCGATCATGAACCCGCGAATGCTCACATCCTCTAACGTTAACGGATCACCTGCATCATTCTTCAAAGTGAATGTTACTTCCGGTTTCAGTTCATCGTTAATATTCACATCTTCGATGGTCACTTGCAGACCTTGAGCCCAACTTCCCATAGCAAGGATAAACATTAGTCCTGCGGTTCCTAAACACTTCGTTACCTTCATGACTTTACTCCTTCATTGTCAAAATCTTCCCTTGAAAAGGATTAACCTTATTGCCAGTTAACCAAAAAATAAACCAAGAATTATTTAATTGATATACGAACTGAGGTTTCCTGTCAACATGAAAATTAACTTATATGATAAATTTGGTTAAACAATTATATAAAAAACAAACCTTAGATATTACTAACAAAACTTTTGGTTTATAGAAGCAACACACTGTAATCATTGGTTTTATCAAATGCTATATAATTTATTTGGAATATAGATACAAACGAATATGGAAGTTAAAAGATGACCAGAAAGGATTAAAATATTTAGTTATTGATACGAAGATAAATAACCAAAATTTAGACTACATTGTTTATGTAATAAGTAAACAATTAACCAGAAAGGCAATCGGATTTTTGGCTACAAAATCAGCATATCGGTGGGCGTTTGATTCAGGACTTCACACCCATCGTCACGAATGACGGCCATATTTTCGATGCGAAGACCGCCTTGGCCTTCGACATAGAGTCCGGGTTCAATCGTCACCACTTGGCCGTTTTGCAAAAGATTCTCGGAGAGATAAGACAAACGCGGCGCTTCGTGTACTTCCAGGCCTACGCCGTGCCCCAGGCCATGGATAAACAGGTGATCGTACCCGTTTTCACGAATGAGTCCGCGAGCGAATTCGTCAGCTTCCTTGCCATGAACTCCCGTTTTGGTACATTCGGCGGCTCGGCGATTGGCTTGGTGCACGATTTCGTACATGGATTTAAATTCCGTATTGTTAGGTTCACCGAAAAATACGGTACGGGTGATATCAGAGCAATAGCCTTGATAGACACAGCCAAAGTCCATCAGGACAATATCGCCTTTGCGCAATGAATTGTCCGTGGGTTTGCCATGGCAGAAGGAAGAGCGAGGGCCAAAGAGGACGAGGGATTCAAACGATTCTTTCTCGGCGCCGGCTTTCCACATTTCATGTTCGATCAAATGGGCAAGTTCGCGTTCGGTCATCCCCTCGTTGATTTCCTCAAAGGCGCGGAACATGGCTTGTTCGGCGATGTGGAGGGATTTCCGGAGAAGGGCAATTTCTTCCTCATCTTTGACAGAGCGCGGCGTTTCGACCCCATCACGCTTTCCTAGGAAGGAACGGGCGTTAAGAGCCTGCACCATATCTTCATAGCGTCCGTAGGTAAGATGATCGCTTTCGAACCAGATCACGGCCTTGGAAACATCTCCCAGGGTCTCGCGAACGGCTTCCCAGAGTTTACGGGTTCCTTGAATCACCGGTTCATAATCGGCCACCTCTCGTTGGACCTGTTCTTGGTAACGGCCATCGGTGAGGATATAGCGTTTTTCGCGGCCGATAAGCAAGAGGGCATAGCTCCCTGTATAGCCTGACAAGTAGCGGATATTGGTCAGATTGGTGACTATAAACCAATCCGCGTTTTCTTCCTGTAATTGGGCTTGAATCAAAGCGGTACGTTTTAGGTGATTCACGAAAACCTCCTTCTTTATTCCTTCAATGCTTGGAGGACTTGGTCGGTGTGTCCATCCACTTTTACGTTGCGAAAGATTTTTTTAATGCGCCCATCTTTGCCGATGATAAAGGTGCTGCGCTCAATGCCCATGACCTTTTTACCGTACATATTCTTTTCTTTCAGCACTCCGTATTGATTACAGATTTCTTCTTTTTCATCGCTCAGCAAGAGAAAAGGGAGAGCCAATTTATCGACAAACTTTATGTGCGAATCGAGGCTATCCCGGCTCACGCCCAGCACCACCGCGTCTACCTCTTCGATCTTCTGGGTGTTATCCCGAAAGGAACAGGCTTCTTTGGTGCAGCCGGGGGTATGATCGCGGGGATAAAAATACAGCACTACTTGTTTCTGTCCTATGAAATCCTTTAAGGAAACTTTTTCTCCATTGCTCGCCGGCAAGGTAAAAGCGAGCGCCATTTTTCCTTCTTCGACAGCCATGTTTTCTCCTCCCATCACAGGATATATGGGTAAAATCTCATCATTATAACAACCATGTTCGAATAATTCGAATCAAGTCATAAAAAAGCCTCCACACATTATGAAGGCTTTTCGTTTTTCTTTTTATGTTTTTGCTAATTCGAAACCATCATTTCTTTGACACGTTCTTTTAAGTCTGTGGTGTCGAAGTTGAATGATTTTTTGTGATTGTGATTAACGACTGGCTGGATGATCCTATTCCAAAAATCGTTAAAGACTTTTTCTTCTGAAAAACGCTGCTTAGCATACTCAGCCGCCTGCAGTCCCATTTGTTCACGCAAGGTATCGTTGGTCATAAGTTGTTCAGTCCGATCGATAAATTCTTCGGTGGAGCGTGCCACGAAGCCTGTTTTTTCCGGCTGGATCAGTTCGTGCGGTCCGCCCTCGTTCATCACCACGCAGGGCAGCCCCGAAGCCTGAGCTTCGATGACAACATTCCCAAAAGTATCCAGCAAGCCGGGATACACAAACACATCGGAGGAGGCATACGCCTTGGCTAAATCATCCCCAAACTTGGCTCCCGTCATATAAAAGCGCGCCAGGGAGGCGGTTTTACGCTTCATCTCATCGAAATAGGGGCCATCTCCCACGCAGTGAATGACGAAGTGATCGTACTTGGGCGCCAATTTCTCATAGAGTTTAATCAGGACATCGATATTCTTGTCTTTGGATATGCGGCCGACATAAAGCAAGCGGCAGGATTCTTTGGCTTTCCAATAGTCGGGATCTTTGCGCACAGGAGAAAACATGGTGGTATCCACCCAGCGTTCCATGATTCCCGTGCATTCTTCGGGGATCCCCAAATTGACAACATCCTCGATATACCATCGTGAGGGAGAAAACACCTGGTCGGCATGGCGGTAAAACATACGTGTCATTAAGAGCGCCAGTTCGGCAAACATGGGATCGCCGGAGACATTCAGGGCAATACGCGGTAAGTCGGTATGATAAATGCCATGGAGGGGTATGCGCATCAGTTTCGCACAGAGGACGCCAATGATCCCGACGGGACCCGGGGTGCTTACGACAATAGAATCAAATTCTTGATCTTCCACATATTTGATAACCTTCAAAATGGAGGGGACTGATAAGACCACTTTTTCGTAGCCCGGGGTGGGGAACTGCTGCACCGGTAAAAAGTTGGCCACAGTATCGAATTCGGAAAGATCGCTCGCGTGCGAGGTGATCACAGTCAAGTTTTTGTTTCGTTTTTGTGCGGCTTCCAAAAACACGCGACAGGTTTTGGAGACTCCATCCATATTGCAAAACGAGTCGGTAAACCAAGCCACTTTGGGTTCACGTTTTCTCCCCAGCCATTTTTCACCGGTTTGAATCAGATCCCGCTCCGCGTGGATGTTTTTTATGGTCATCAAGTAGGAGGACATCACGGTGGGGGCGAAGAGGATGAAGTAATGCAGTAACTTTGGCTTTTGAACAACGCGTATGATCATTTGGTCAAGAACTTCGCTGGCTAATGAAAACACGCGGTGGTTATATTCTTCGCGGGTTAGGTGACCTTCTTCAAAGAGAGTGCGAAAACTTTCGTTATTGCGCATGACTTCGCGAACCTCTTCGATGAGATTCACGTTGGTGCCTTTGGGTTTGCGGAAGTAATTCAATATTTTCTTTAAGCGTTTGGTGACAAAATATTTCGAACGAATTTTTAAAGGGCGGTTGCGTTCAAAGATCCGGCCAAGAATAAGCAGCATTTCGCTCGAATCTTGCCCTATTTTGCTCTTGTAATACTGATAAGCGATGCTGTTGACCTGATGGGCAAGGGTCAGGCATCCATCGCTGCTGCCACGGGGACGGAGTTGATTGCGACGCATTCCTTCTAACAGGGCCGGAAGAGTCATGGCTCCAACTTCCACTTCGGTATAACAAGTGCCAACGAATAACCCGCTATGATCGTCCGAGCCCGCGATGAGATATTTTTCCCAAGGGCGTTCACCTACGGCGGCAATCCCGTGTTTGTTTTCCAAGCGCTCGATATCCTCGGGCTTAAGATGAGTCAACACTTGTTCTGTGATCCAGTTCAAACGACGCAGGCGGGACCCATTAAGCCCTTCGTGCCGTTTAAACAGCAGGATCATTTTTTCAAAATGATCCCAGGTGGTGCGTCCGTTAATCTTGTGCAGGGGGTGGGCACAGGCATGGAGGATATGGTTTTCGTTTAAATATTGGATAAATTCATAGATATCCTCACGGGCTTTGGAGATTTCCTCATGCTGTTTTTCTGTAATTCCCCAACACAACACATGCACTTTCACGCCGTCGGGAAAATAAGTCGTCGCCTCTTCGCTTAGAAAGACATTCCCGTAATGGGCTATCTCGCGGGCACCGTTGATCGTGTTATGATCGCTCAGAGTGAAGAAGTCCATGCCCCGCTGCATAGCGGCTTCGCGCACATGCTCAGGGGAAACAAAGCTCTCAGGACACCCCAAACGCTGCATGAGCCACAGCGAGGGGCGGTCTGAAGCCCAAGAGTGACAATGTAAGTCGACTTTCGCAACTAAGGGTTTGTTCATTGTTTCTCCTCACACATTCGATCGATGCCATTGCCCCAAACAATCACGCATCCATCCCCTCCACCGGAGAAAAATGGCGTTTGATGTAATGTACAGCCGATTCCAAAGAGGGAAGAATTTTGGTGGTAAATTTTACCATCCAGGGATTACAATCGGCGAAGTCAAAAGGAGAGAAGGCGACTACAAATTTACCCAAATCATGGGCAGCGTAAAAGACCTCCATCGCAGTGCCGATGCTAGGTTTGCAATAATTGACAAGAATGATGTCCGCATCGCGAATATCTTGGAGATCGAATTCCACGATTTCATTGGCACTGTCCACTTCGTTATCTTTAAAATCCCGGCGCATAGGGTCGAGCAAGATAAATTGATCGCTCAGCATTCGTTTGGCGTCTTCACGCCAATGACGGGCTTCGCCTTCGACTTCGCCCATAATCGGACCGCATAAATAAATGACTTTCCGTCGGGTATCCATCATGTCAAACCTGTTTTCCTCTCTAGGATGCTTATCATAATATTATCCGCTTGCGCGGGACACTCCAATGTAGCACATCTAGACGAGGAGCAGAATACGAAAGGATCTTTTTGCCTGCCCCTTCTGCTCTTTCCTATTTACTACTATACGCTTCAAAATGAAGATTATATTAAAGATTTACGAAAAATTGATTAAGTTGGCTACGAGACAAGAGAGGGCTCCTATTTCTATGTTTATTTTACACGAGAAAAGCGATAAAAACGGTCTTTGTGATCCTTCTACGTTTTTCTTTTGAGAAAACATGATAAGGTAAAGAGGAGAAACAAAAATCAAAGCAGGATATTAGTTTGAATCATGAAGAAAAACGAAACCCAAGAGGCATCATTACCGACAATTGATCCCGATCATCTGTGCGCACGATGTATGGCTCTTTGTTGTCGATATGTCACCATCGAGATTGATAAACCCACAACCAAGCGCGATAAAGATGACGTCCGCTGGTATCTTTTACATGAGGGAATCACGCTGTTGATTGAAGATGGACGCTGGATGGTGAAATTCCCATCCCGTTGCAGCGCGTTGACCGAGGATAACACCTGCAGTATTTATGAAAACCGTCCTCAAACCTGCCGTGAGTACACGACAGAAAATTGCGATTATTATACTGCTTATGAAGGCTGGGATACCAAATACACTGAGATCGAAACCCCTGAAGAGTATGACAAATACCTCCAATCCCGCTCGCGCAAGAAAAAGTCCTCCAATAAAAAATCTTCTACAAAAAAGAAAAAATAAGCTTGAAACGGCGATCCCGCTCATTGTATGATGGATTACAATTCAAATGAACGGTGGATTCGCCCATGAAAATCAAAGGGTTTACTCTGATTGAATTACTTATTGTCGTCGCCATTATTGGTATATTGGCGGCGATCGCGGTGCCCAATTTCCTGAATGCCCAAGTTCGTGCCAAAATCGCGCGTACGAAAAGTGATTTGCGGATGCTGGACAACCAAGCCGTGATTCGGAATATGGATACGGGGTTATGGCTCATTGACGGAAATGATGCGGGACAAGGCGATAACTGTGAATTCGAAAACGGCTATCACTTCTGGGGGCTGACCCCTCAAGAAGCAGGAGTCGATACCCAAGGCGCCCTCGGGAATAATTTCTTCAATGGCCAAATCTACGAACAGCTGACCACCCCAGTAGCCTATATCAGTTCCATCCCGAAAGATCCCTTCGCCAACGGATTGTTTTATGGATACGAAGATCGGGGATGTTCGAATGCCCCGAATTGGGGGACTCACTACTTGTTCTTCGCGTGCGGTCCGGATGGAGATACCTTCGACTGGTATACAGACCGTCAAGCCACCCCTTATAAAGCGAGCAACGGCCTGGCCTCCAACGGCGATATTTGGAAGTCCCGGAAGTTGGGAACCCGTGAAGGTGAAGGGGATTTATATCGTCAGGAAATCTTGCAGGATTATTGGGATTAGATCATTCAAGAATCGTAGAGATTAAGAAGGAGAAAGCGCGATTGCCCTGCCTCTTTCGGCAGGGCAATTTTGTGTGTACATGGCCGGTGAGTCAAAGAACGAGTTGGCTTCTTCTTTGGAACAATCTCTCTTACGAGCGGACATAAATGGTATATTGATACTCAAGTTTTAGAGTCTTCTCATCACCGGGTTCGAGATCCACTTTCCAGAAGATCTGCGAACGGGGATTTACGCTTTGCAATCCCGTGGCGAGTTTTTGAATTTCGGGGTCGCCTTCCGCTTCTTGCACTTCTCCACTCAAAGTTTTGGTAATCTCTACTTGAATTTCCTCATCTTTGTAGTTGGTAAGTTCCAACTCACCTTTCACCGTGACCAGATCGTAGCGGGAATGATAAAACTCGGTGGCATTACGTTGGCGCTCGATCTCATATTCATTGGCATCAGCTTTTACGGAGACAGCTTGGGTAATTTTGAGTTGGGTGTTGGCGTTGGTGGGTGTAAAGTTCAAGGTATCCTGGCCGAGAATATGGCCGTTTTTCATGGTGGTGGCCGGCGCGGTGGTCCAGGGACTATCGAGCGTATTGGTGAGTTTTAAGGAATGCCACACGATTTGTTCCTGCTGTTGAGTTTGGGGTTGTGGACGAGGTTGATTTTCATCGATCATGTTGGCAATATCCCACGTGTAAACATGCTCATAGGGAACTTCACCTGCAAAGAGAGGTATATAACCCCGCTCCCCTTTTTTTAAGGTAATGTTATCGAGGGTGTAGAAGTAGAGATCTTCTTCCTTTTCTCCACTCACCGGAGCCGAGGGCATACTCGGTTGGGGAGCACGATCAAAAGCCACCCGCTGCGCCATGACCTTGCTGGCGACTCCTGCGAACGCCTCTCGCCCTCCACGTCCTCGTCTATCTTGATCAGAAAGTTGTTGGAGGAATTGCTGCAACGATTGCAGTGAAAAGGAACTGTTGACATCACTAAATTCAATATGGGGAAAACCGGCGATCAGCTCAACATTGGTATTCTCCAAGGGAATAAGATCATTGATAATGACTGCCTTGGCGGAAAGCTGGGCTTTTTCGGGGGTGCTGATATCGACAATATAGCTGGGAGACCAGGCTAGCCCTTTGGCGAGATAGGTCATTTGTAAGGGCTCTTCAGAAGATTCGGACGCATGGAATGCAACGACATCTTCACGCTGGGAACGTTGGACTGTGTCGATATAGTCTTTGTCAGGAAAGCGAATGGCTTGGATCCAATTCTTCTGTAAGCCCTGAACTCCGTTGGAATTTTCAACTAAGACCAAATCCTTCCTTTCGGGAAAAGAAAGGATTTTAAAACGTTCCCACTGATCTTTGATCATAAGATCTACCGTGTGCCCCACATTGGCTTCAAGCAGCTCATGTAAGTTAGAAGCTTTGACCTCTTTGGTTCGTTCTGACTCGGTCGCACGGATGTTCGATAACGCCATTGCTTCCGGCCAGGTCAACCAAAAACCCCCGAGAGTGGCCTCCGGCAAAGGAGAAAGATAATAATCTTGATTGGATTCAGCGACCGTGGCTTCAGACACGACCAAGGCAACCCCATTTTTGAACATCGAGACATACGCAGGCTTGGCCTTCACATTATGCCCAGCGGGAGAGTCTACCCAACCCAGGGTTGGGCTCGTGGCGAAAATCATGACACCAATTACAAAAAAGGTTATTTCTCTACGCATAATCGTACATCGACCTCCTTGTTAGGAATGATGGATTTCGAATAAGTATTTGTTAGTGTAACGAATCGAGGGGTGGAAAAGTTTAAAATTGCAAAAAAAAAGAGCGCCCACGTCGCTCTTTTTCTTTCCTCTAGGAGTAATGAATCATTGCATTATGATTCATTTAGTGGAATAGTAGATCCACATTGATTCACGGGGTTGATCTTTTTAAACTCTTCAGCGGGAATTGAAGGCCCCTCGGCCGTGCAGTATTTGTTAAAAGCTTCTTGGAGTGCCTTCGCTACCTCTTTGCTGTCCATTCGCTCGATGTGAAAACGCTCCATAACAAAGACCGGTTCTCCATCTTTAAAGAGTGCGATGCAAGGTGAAGAGGGAGGAACTTCCGGCATCATTTCTCGCGCTTTTTGAACCGCTTCATGATCCATCCCAGCGAACACGGTGGCTAAATGGTCGGGAATAACCGTATGCTGCAAGGCTAGCATAACTCCAGGACGAGCACTACCTGCCGCGCATCCACACACGGAGTTCACCACCATGAGGGTGGTTCCAATCTTGTTGATTTCCGTTTCTACTTCTTGTGCGGTAGTTAACGGTTTAACTCCCACATTTTGTAGTTCTTCCCACATGGGACGAACCGCTTCCGCATCATATCTAGGCTGCATAAGATCGCCTCCTGTCTTTTATATCGTTTTTCCTATCTAAATTTTAGAATGTTTATCAGAATAGTCAAGTTTATATTATTCTACTAGACCGTTAGATGGAGATCATGGATAACGTTGAAAGGCTTTTTTTTGGAGAATCCGTTCTTTATCCAAGGGCAGACTGTGGTATAATGGGCTAATTCTTGTGTGGTGGATTGAATGCATTTTCAGGAGTTGAGGTTATGAAGAAAAGCAAACCGATTTTATTTTCTATTATTGGACTTACCTTTCTTTTTTATCACGGGTGTCAACATTTCAATCTTGGAGAAGAGGAACAAAACTTTGTATCCAAGGAAGAATCCTTTGCAAAACAGGTAGATGTTCCCCCCGGTGTTAATGTCTTAGAGATCAAACATCAAGGGGCTAATGTCCAGGTAAAGGGATGGGAAAAATCCCATATCCAGATAGAAGGCGTTCGCAAGGCGAAAGCCTTAACGGTGATGGATGCACGGCTTTTGCTGGAATCGATCGAAATTCTGGTTTATCAACGCGCTTCCAATCGTTTGGTTTTGGACTATAAAGGAACCACGGAGAAAGACAAAAATAACCCGCTGCAAGATTCCATTGATTATACGGCTTATGTACCCCGATCCATGGTCGTGATGATGGATACGGATTATGCGGCGGTCAATATATCCGACATGCTAAATCGGGTTACCATCGATCATAATATAGGAGAACTAATCGTAAAAGACATCGATGGTTTTTTGATAGTGAACGCGCGCGAAGGCTCGGTGACTATTGAAAATGTGAAAAAGAACCTCGATTTGAAAGCGAAACAATCCAATGTAGTGATTCGAAACGTAAATGCAGACGTGAATGTGGATCACAAAGAAGGTGATGTCACGATCGAACACATTGATGGTGTGGTTAGGGTAGATAACGGTTATCGAAGTAATATCCATATTGAAGATGTGGATGAGCGATTAATAATCACCAATTATCAAGGCGATGTAACTTGTTCCCATTTTTATGAAGGCATCGATATTACCGTCAATAATGGGGATGTGAAATTAGAACCGGGAATCCCAGTCCAACGGGATTATTACTGCACCGTCATCGGCGGGGATTTGACACTCCGGGTGCCAGACTCATCCAATATGTTGATGGAATTGGAAGCAGAGAACGGACGTATTCATTCTGATTTTTCTCTTCCTATTTGGGGGGAGAGAAATGTTACCTATGCGCGTGGAGGCATTAATAACGCCCATCATAATGTACGGATGAAGGTGAAAGATGGTTCATTATCTATCCAAAAAGCGGTAGAACGTCCAGAGCGTAGTTCCTCGGCTTCCGAGGAAGAAGAAAAGGATGAAGAAAACGTAACTCCAAATTCTTCAAGCAATAATGAGGATTTGCTTCCTTCGGAAGCGATTCCATAGGCTGAATTGAGATTCTAGAAATAGCACTATTGTTACATTGAATTTCTGCATCCCCTTTTTGTTCAAGCAGAAATATTAAATCACCTCATTGCATTCACCGATAAAATGGGTAAAATTATAACTAACCCCGCATAGGTGGCAAGGAGGAAGTTATGGATCAACAAGCGGAAATCCAAAAAATCGTCGATGATTATAAAAACTTGAACCATGTAATGGACACGCTCTTGGAAAAATTGCAGCACAAACCCAATGAGAAAACGGAAGAATGGGTTAAAGAAGTCCAGCCTTTGTTTGCTGATTTCATTGAACGGACAAAGGAGCATTTCATGATTGAAGAAGAAGGCGGATTTATGGACGTGGTACTCAGCGAACGCCCTTACTTAGCGCCCGTCGTAGAAAATTTAAGAAACGATCATATCTTGATGCTGAAGAAGATGAATGAATTGCTCCAACATTGTGGTTGTGCCGAGAAAGCCAACCCTAAAGATATTGAACACCTCTGTTTAGAACTGAGAGATTTGATTTTGCATTTAAAGCATCATGAATACAAGGAAAACGACCTGGTTCAAGAAACCCTCACAGTAGAACTCGGAACCAATGATTAAAGAGGGAGGAATAAGGAAAAATCTATGCTTTTTAGATGTTGGTCTTTCATTCAAATATAAAAAAGAATGTTTGCATTTTCGGGGTTGAGGTATTATACTATTGGTAGAAAC
>CAYQOX010000032.1:0-1884 GCA_964419335.1 uncultured bacterium
ACTTCGCTGAAACAATTACCATTGATGCAAATGGCCCCGGCAGCGCAACGTTTACAAATAACGTAGTTAGCGCTACACAAGGCATAGCCACTTTAATAAATTTATCGCTAAACTACATGCCAGCATCCAACAACGAAACCTTCAACTTGATTGCGATGGCTACCGATCCAGTGAACAATGTATCCCCGGCAAATAGCGTCGATTTTACTGCGCTATTGGATTCTGACGCTCCAACGATTCTTATGCTTTCCCCCGAAGCGGGAACGCCCGATGTATCAGTAAACAGCAAACTGATATTGCACTTCAACGAAACCATTATGGCTCAGGATGGGAACATAACTATTTACTGCGCCGATGACGATCGCGTGTTCGAAAGGCTTTCCATCGAGAGTCACCAAATATCAATAATCGATACAACGGTAACGATCGTGCCCAGCCAAGTTTTTCACGGGGATATGTCCTATTATGTCCAGGTGGACGCTTCTGCTTTTAGTGACCGGACAGGCAATCTCTTTGCCGGCATTCAAAATATGAGCACCTGGTATTTCCATACCGAAATCACCAACGTCGCCCCTGAGATTGATTTACCGAGTGATATCCCAACTTATGTGGAAAACCAGACGGCTGTGGCCATTGATGAACTCGCGTCGGTTTCAGACGTAGACAGCCCCGACTTCGATGGTGGGTTTTTAAAAGTAGATTTTTTACCCACTGGAGCGCACCCAACAAATAATGATCGATTAAGCATACGTTCTATCGGAAATGCCAGCGGGGAAATCGATCTGGAAGGAAACCATGTCCGTTATAGGGGGGCAGTTATGGGAGAATATTCCGGAGGAATAGAAAGCACCACGTTAGACATTCAACTCAATGTCAATGCTAATCAAGACTCGGTGCAAGAATTAATGCGTCATATTCAATATGAGTACCTCGGTGACGATCTCACAGATCAACCCCGGGTGGTTCGTTTCTTGTTGGATGATGGAGACAAAGGATTAAGTAACTCGGCCACTCAAACGATTCAGGTGGTGCCTGTTAATGATCCCCCAGAAATCACGACCTCTCGACTTCCTATTGGTACAGAGAAAAAAAATTATAAGACTTCGGTGAACGCAGATGATGTCGATCCAGACGATACCCTTATTTGGAGCGCAATTTCGCTGCCTTCATGGTTAAAACTAAGCAATAAAAACAAGAAAAGTGCCACCCTCTCGGGTACTCCAGGCAACAACGATACGGGCACTCAAACGGTGAGATTGAAAGTCACAGATGCTGCGGGAGCCAGCGCGCAAAAAACATTTTCATTTCGAGTGGTTCCTGTGAACGATGCCCCTATTATCACCAGTCCACCACGAACCCATGCATGGGAAGACAGTGAATACCAATATAGAGTAAAAGGGGAAGATATCGATCACCCGAATCTTTTGTTACGTTTCTCACTGATTAACGCCCCCGGGTGGTTAACCCTGGAAAATGATCATAACGGGACGGCTTTGCTTAGCGGCATCCCGAGTCAGAAAGACGTTGGTTATCATTTGATTACAATCCAGCTTAGCGATGGAGCATTGAGCGATACTCAATCCTTCACCCTTACCGTCGGAGAGGTTAACGATGCTCCTGTTTTCACCAGTACACCTAGAACCAAAGCGATCGAACGTCAACTCTATCAATATGAGGTCGAGGCGAGCGATGAAGAAAACGATGCGCTGGCTTTTGAAGCCGTCACTCTCCCAAGATGGCTAACCTTCGCCCAGGGGATATTGCAAGGTACACCTGGCAATGACGATGTAGGTGAACACTTCGTTGAATTAAAAGTGTTAGATATTCATGGGGCGACCGATACGCAATCGTTCTCTATTACCGTAAACAATGTCAATGACGCTC
>CAYQOX010000032.1:1984-58312 GCA_964419335.1 uncultured bacterium
ATTACCGTAATAGGAAAAAATGACCAGGCTGAAGGTATCCCGTTGTACGTCTCTGATACTCCTCAAGACAATCTTCCCTTGCCTGACAATATGGATCTAGACACCCCTGAAAATCGTCAACTGGTAATCCGCTGGAATCTGGAAGCGATGGAAGATGTTCTATTTGATGACGTAAAGTCATATCATCTTTATATACAGATGGATGGGGTTTCTGGTTACAATTATTTTGCGGGTGTAAATTACGCTACCCAGTATTTTCAAATCTGGCAAAAAGGAGAAGAGGGTATCAACCCGGCCTTCGCTCATGGACCTGAATTTGGTCATCGTTATCAATTTAAAATGTATGTATTAACCCACAGCGGGACTCCTTCGTACTTTGGACCCTACAGCACATCTCAAGCAATCGAGTATCACAACGCCAATGATCCTCAATCCCTGCTGATCCCTCCTACACCCGGTGAGTCCCTCATGGTTACGGATAACCTTAATACCTTTGAGGACCTAAGCGGGGACTACGATTTTGATCATCCTGATTATTGCGCGCTGACACTGCGATGGGATTTAGCAAGCATGGGGCTAACAGATGCTGCAATCTCAGATTATTTCGTATTTGCGCGTTTCGATGACCAAGGTGACTACATTTATATGGGTCGAACGAATTCCAACAATTCTTGCTTGGATTGGCAATCCTCAACTCTGGGTTTAACTCCTTATTTTTCCACAGGACCCATGTTCCAAAACAATTATCAATTTCGTTTATTTGCTTGCACAAGTGATGAACATGCATCTTTCTACGGCCCTTATGATACCGCTGATTTCGTATTTTATCGCGAAGGCGATGATCATGAGCCAAAAGCACCGAAACAAAACGGGGCTACAGATGTGATGGTTTTGGCTCAGGGATTGGGTGGAGAAGGAATATTGCATATGCATAATCTGGATCCAGACCAAGGGGCTCTGGGAGAGAAAATTGACGAACACCTCGTAATGACGGATCGTTTACTGGACAGCATCGGGGGCGGAGAGGGACGCGCAACGTATCTTTCTTCTGGCGACCTTAACAATGATGGCCGTCCCGATCTGTTGGCTTCTTTTGGTCCTATCCGTGATAGTGCAAACTATCCCAATACGATCGTCCCGTTTGACTGGAGTTCATTATCAATCCTTGGGAGTAATATTACTGCGTTTCCCCTCGGCTTTGGAGGACCGGCCTACTATAACGTAGGAGAAATCCATACCGCGATCGGTAATTTCATCGGCGCTGAGGTTAAGCAAATTGCCGTGGCTCAAGGAAATGCGGGTAATGATATGATTCGCCTTATTCAATATACTCCCGAAGAAGACCCTCCCTGGACGGTGGTTGGCTTCTTTCCCGCCCTGCTTGGAAATGCGGCCACTTGGAATGGCTCAGGAGGCGTTACCCTCTCAGCCGGGGACCTGGATCACGACGGGATTGATGAACTGATTGTAGGACAAACCAACGGTCCTGAGGCTCAAGGATTAATCCAAATCTTGGATATTGATACACAAGGCAAAGTGGAACGTCGGCTGACTCAACATATATTTCCTCAGCGTTTCATAGGTAATGGCGGGGTGCGAACCGTGGCCGCTGATCTTAATGGTGATGGAAGTATGGAATTGGTGGCAGCCAGTATGGGTAACAGCCGTGATCACAATGACGAGCGCGATCATCTCCCATTGTACAATCTCATCGCCGTCTTGAAGCCCATTCTACACGAAGGTTGGGTTATTGGGATGGAACGTCCCGAGCAATACATCTGCGGTGTGTTTACACCCGAGGCCAATCCCTCCGGAGCCATTGGTATAGCCGCAGGCGAGTTAAATCAAGACCCGAACGATGGACAAGAAATTGTGGTGACGACAAACGCAATAGTAGAGCATAAAGATTTCGAGGCCATTCTTACCCTCCCGGCAGCCCAGCCACGTTATAAGTGGATCAAGGTTCTATTGGAAGATAATCGAGTCACGCTTCAAAACTTGATGACAGAATACGACGGTGAAGAAGCTTTCCTCGAGGTGGAGAATTTTTCCAGCAATGCTCTTTATCCCGCAATACTTAATTTTTCTTCTCAATAGATTGCCTTCTTATGTAAAATCCCCCCTCTCTTATTATGGGAGGGGGGATACTTCTTTCTCTTGATCAAACTTACTTAGAAGGACCAATCATTTTTTCTGGTTTCACATATTCATCGAACTGCTCTTCTGTGAGTATCCCTAAAGAAACCGCTGCTTCTTTCAATGTAATATGATCTACATGAGCTTTTTTTGCAATTTGTGCGGCATTGTCGTAGCCAATATGAGTGTTCAGTGCGGTGACCAGCATGAGCGAGTTTTCCAGATTTTTGCTGATGTTTTCACGATGCGGTTCAATCCCAATCGCACATTTATCATTAAAACTATCGCTTACATCTGCCAGCAGTCGTATCGATTGGAGTAAATTATGGATCATGACCGGCTTAAAAACGTTTAACTGAAAATTCCCGGAAGCCCCGGCAAAAGCGATGGCCGCATCGTTTCCCATCACTTGGGCCGCCACTTGGGTAACGGCTTCACATTGGGTCGGATTCACTTTTCCCGGCATAATGCTGGAGCCCGGCTCATTCGATGGAATCACCAATTCACCAATTCCACAGCGGGGACCAGAAGCCGCCCAGCGAATGTCATTTGCGATTTTACACAAGGAAGCCGCTAGGGTTTTCATCGTCCCGCTCGCTTCTACGATGGCATCATGGGCCGATAGCGATTCGAATTTATTCTCTGCACTAACAAAAGGCAGACCGGTTAAATGCTTAATTCTTTCTGCGACCTTTTCTGCGAATCCCTCCACAGTATTAAGGCCGGTTCCAACCGCAGTTCCGCCTAAAGCCAATTCATAGAGATGAGGTAAACAATTTTCTATACGTTTTAATCCATGCCGCAACTGTGCCGCATATCCGGAAAATTCTTGACCAAGTGTTAGAGGCGTCGCATCCATTAAATGAGTACGTCCGATCTTAATGACATCGTTGAACTCTTTCGCTTTCTTTTCGAAGGTCTCAGCCAGGCGGGTGATGGCGGGTATGAAGCGTCGGTGAATCTCCATGACCGCGGATATATGCATCGCAGTGGGAAAAGTATCATTGGACGATTGAGATTGATTCACATCATCGTTGGGATGAATCGGATCTTTACTTCCAAGGGTGCCGCCTGCGATTTCAATCGCCCGGTTCGCGATGACTTCATTGGTATTCATATTGGTTTGAGTCCCACTCCCGGTCTGCCAAACTACCAGGGGAAAATGATCATCCAATTTCCCTTCGATCACTTCATCGGCCGCTTGGACAATCAAATCCTTCTTTCGCTCGTCTAGACGCCCGAGTTCACAATTGACTATGGCGCAGGCTTTTTTGACGATCCCAAATGCCTTGATCAATTCCCGGGGGAAGCGCTCATAGCCAATTTGAAAATTCATCAACGAACGAGCTGATTGAGCCCCATAATACACCCCTTGAGGAATCTTCACCTCACCCATCGTGTCTTTTTCAATTCGGTAATCCTTGTTCATTCTCTATCTCCTTTTCGATCGTTTCATCATCCTAGTTTCCTCTTTTACCCATTAAAGAAAAGCATTTAAACATACCCTTCCCTATGAATCTCGCACGGTTGTTATAATAAATATAGATGTTCAACTTGGCCCATTTAAGATATTGTAGAACAGACTCCCCTTTTCGTGAAACGACAGGAGCAGTTTACTTGTAACATAGAGAAGAACTCATTCGTAAAATCAATAAGGCCAAGAACTTTTTTTTTAAGTTAAGTGATAATTATGAGCACTCGTATTCTCCTTGTAGAAGATGACCTACGCTATGCCAATCGTATGAAAAAAAACCTCTCTCTGGAAGGTTATGAAATCATTCTCTCCAGTTCTGGTGAAAAAGCGCTGGATCTCTTCCGTCAAGAAACCTTCGACCTTGTGATCACCGATATCAAAATGCCGGGAATGAACGGCATCGATCTTCTCAAACGTCTTATCGAGATGCAGCGTAAGGAAGAACATGATGTCCCCATTATGCTTCTTACTTCGGTCGATTCGGTTCGAGTCGCGGTGGATGCCATGAAAGAAGGCGCCGCGGATTATATCACCAAGGATTCGGAAAAAGATGAAGTGCTCCTCCGCATCCAAAAAGTCATTACCAGTGCCCGGGTGCGAGAAGAAAACCGAAGTCTTCGTAAGAAGGTGGAAGAAGGCGGCGGCTTCGGAAGATTGATTTCCGAAAGTGAGGCCATGCAATCTCTTTTACGTGAAATCGATGAAATTGCCGATACTGGCGCTGGGATTCTCATTTCCGGTGAAACCGGCGTCGGGAAGGAACTGGTAGCTCGCTACATTCATAATCAAAGCCCTCGGGCACATGCTCCATTCATCGACATTAACTGTGCCGCTCTCCCCTCCGACAATCTATTTCAATCCGAAGTCTTTGGTCACGAAAAAGGCGCCTTCACGGGAGCGACGAGTCGTAAACGGGGACGCATGGAACTCGCGGACGGGGGAACTCTATTTCTTGACGAAATTGGAGACATGCCCATGGAAAGCCAGGGTAAGATCCTGCGCGCGCTAGAAACTTTACAATTTGAGCGTTTGGGCGGCACGCAAAAGATCAAAGTGGATCTCGCCGTCATCGCGGCTAGCAATAAAGATCTTAACGAAGAAGTGGAACTTGGACATTTTCGTCAAGATCTCCTTTACCGGCTCGACATTATCCGTCTCAACATCCCCCCCTTGCGCGAACACCCCGATGATATCCTCCCCATTGCCCAACACTTTCTCGAAGAATACGCCCGTAAGTATCGCCGGACGATTCCTCCCATTTCGGAAGAAGCCGTCCATCTTCTTCGTTCTTATAGTTGGCCAGGAAACGTGCGTGAACTCAAAAATCTGATCGAGCGCATTATCATTCGGAATCGTGATTGTACCCTTTTGGACAAAGAGATTCTTCGCCGTGAAGGAATAGAAGTCGAAGAAAAAACTTCGGTTTCAACCTCCCCCCTTTCTGACGACAACCTCTCCTTGGAAGAAATCGAAAAACGCGCCATCATCCAAGCCTTGGAAAAATCCGATTGGATCCAGAGTGAAGCTGCCAAGCGTCTAAAAATTTCGCCCGATCGAATGCATAATCGTATCAAAAAATACGGTATTAGCCATCCCAGCTGGCGCACCTATAAAAATCATGAATAATATGGTATCAAAAACGTGTGGTAAATGGAGTTCCTATTAAATGGAAAAGGAGAAAACGATGAAGTACCAATGTATTTCAACTCTTTTGGCGGTCCTCTTCTTCGCTTCCTTGTCTTTCGGGGGTGAGATCAGCATTGAAAAAACATCCTACCACGGGTGGAAAGAATGCTACCGTATGAGTAACGGTGAAGTCGAACTTATCGTAGTTGCCGATATTGGCCCCCGCATCATTCATTTCGGGCTCGTTGATGGAGAGAACCTCTTTAATGTTTCCGAATCCCAGTTGGGTGTTACTGAATCCGATACATGGATTGGTTTTGGCGGTCATCGTCTTTGGATCGCTCCCGAGACCACTGAATATACCTATTACCCTGATATGGATAAGCTCCAGGTGGAAGTGGATAGCCATCGCATCACCCTAACCGCCCCACCGGAAATTCTTGATTCCCAGCTACGCAAAGAGGATCTTACGTTTGACGAAATTGAGGAACGTATGGGGGATTCCAAGTTTCGCGAAAACCTGCGTATCCAAAAAGAGATGGTGATTCAAATGAACCCTGATGGTGAAGTCATCGTGGAACATCGCGCCATCAATGCCAGTACAGAGTTCATCGAGATGGCGATTTGGCCATTGACGGTCATGAAACAAGGAGGATTTAGCATTTTCCCCAACCCTCCTTTTGCCCCTCATGGACCTGGGCACTATCTCCCCGAACGCACAATCATCACTTGGAGTTACACTGATCTCGGCGATTCTCGCATTCAGTACATGGACAAATATATTACAGTCCAGCAGGATCCTGAAAATGAGACGAAGTTAAAACTCGGCTTTTCTGATACACAAGGCTGGGCAGGTTATGCTGTGGATGATGTACTGTTCGTTAAGTATTTAGATTATTATCCTGAAGCGGAATATCCAGATATGGGATGCTCGGTAGAAATGTTTACCAATAGCAGCATGATGGAAATCGAATCTCTCGGTCCAAAACGATCTCTTAAACCCGACGATATGACCTCGCATACAGAACGATGGCGAATTATAAAAACCGGTCCCATCGACAATCAGGAAGAGAGTATCGATAAGGCCCTCAACCAAGCCGGTTTATTAAACTAATCTTTCTCCATCCAAAAGCAGAGAGGGCGCATCTTGCGTCCTCTTTTCGACTTGCTATGACATCATCCATTTGGCTGCAATATCGCAATCGACTTCTCTCGTTTATCACGCGAAAGAAAAAAGCGTTCATCGCTTTTTTTTGTGCTCTTTTCATGCTTCTTATGTTGGCGCTTTTTCACCAACCCTTACTCACTTTTCTTGGCAATCAATTGGTCTATCAATCTGAACTTCATCCCGTCGATGTGATCACCGTTTTAGGCGGGGGTGAAAACCGCCGCGTGGAAGAAGCGGTTGAACTCTATCAACAAGGCTATGCCGATACCCTTCTCCTTTGTGTTCCTTTGGAAGTCGACGAGGATGTTCCCTATCGCGATCTTTATACCATTGAAGGGAGGATTTGCCAGGCGGTATTGGACCATCATGGAATCCCCGCCGAGCCAATCCATTGGGCGACTCAAACGTTCTATAGCACCTATGCCGAAGCCCAATTTATCCAAAATTGGATGCGCCAACACCATGCTCAATCCAATATCATTGTGACTGGGTGGTTTCAATCACGCCGGGCAAAATGGACCATGGAGCATGTCTTTTCCGAAAAGCGTCAGAACGAATTACTTTATGCTCCAGCGCCCGTGAAAATTTTTTCTTCCACTCAATGGTGGAAGCATGAGGAAGGGATGATCTCTGTTCAAAACGAATATCTCAAACAAACCTATTACCTGTTTAAATATACGCTTGGACAATTCGATTAAAAGAAGGCTTATCTCTATGGCACTGTGATTATGGGAACCCTCGCTTCAGATAAACGAAAATTGGAATCACGACCACCGTTACCGCAGAAAATCTAATAAAGTTCTTTGAATTATTCCTGAACTGGCCTGCAAGGCCGCGTTAAAAGCATTCTGCGCCAAAGTATAATCGGTAATCGTTTCTGCTAAATCAGCATCTTCAATCGAAGATAATTGTTGGCGCATAAAGTCTTCACCTTCTTGCAGCCTGGATTCTGTAGAATCCAACCGATTCATTCTTGCACCCACCGTAGTGCGTTGAGACAAGATTTTTTCCAAGTCGAAATCCAAATTATCCAACGATTCTTGAATCCCTTCGGTGTCATCTTCCCGTAAGGCTCGCTCTAATTCCTTGATCGAACGAAATACGTTCTTTTCTTCCACTTCTTGTATCGTACCTTCATGATTAATCCCCAAAATGGAGGCGGTACTCTGTTTGCTTTCATAAGGAACCAGGGGATTCACATCCTCTTCATCTACATACATATATTTATTAATCCCCACCAATGAGGTAAAACGATTGGTCGAATCGGTTCCTGTACTATCCTTGGCAGGATCAATATTAATTACATGGCCGTCATAATTACTCACGATGTTAAGGCGGTCTCCTTCCAAATTGGCGGATAGCAAACCGCTTCCCGCTCCCGGCTTGCCATCGATAGCATCGATGCGTTTGGCAATATCCTCCATCGTATCTGAGGGTGATACATCGATCGAGTAAGTATCCAATACCGCCCCGCTTCCATCGCGTACCTCAATCTCAAAACTTCCCTCGGAGACTTCAGGGAAATCGCCGATCACGGTTGTCGATTCAGTAACCGTGGCCTCCGACTGGATACGACTAGCGCTGGGAGGAGAAAACAACCCTAAATCCCGTGCCGTCGTGCCCTCATTCATATCCACGATGCTAAGTTCATCGGGATTGCCGGTCGTTGATTGAATATCAATGCCGGTACCGGTGGAATTAATTTTCGCTTCCACACCGGTCTTTGATTTGTTAATAGCCCGTATCACATCACCAATGGTTTCCGCTTCCCGAAGATCAACGGCTTCACTTTGGCCATTATTTTGGATCACGATCAAGCCTTTATTCATAGAGGGAGGATTGCCCGCCGGCATAGGGTCTGCACGACGTATCCCTAAACTGCCGCCTTCGTCAGGGTCGACCAGCGCTCCTGGGAGATCATCCAATTTCGTCTCTTTGGTTATAGGATCCGTTTGGGTTACCGTCGTTCCGCCGGTAGCGGAATCAACCGAAACCTGGGTGGTAATATCGCGTCCAAATAACTTCCGAACATTTTCCACTTTGAACATATCGCTGTCATGCGTTGCCGAGATGCCAATCCCGGTGCCGGTGGAATTGATATAAGCCGTCGCGCGTCCTTTTAACTCAGGGTGATTATTAATCAATTCCAACATATCTTCTAGGGTAGAACCCGGTATATCATCTCCGTTCCCCTCTGTCCCATCAAAATCACGACCTTGGGTCAAGGCCCGGAAATCCAAATCGATGACCTCGTCATCGATGGTAATGCGAATCGCTTCCAACTGCTCGATAAACTTGGGATCCCCATTCTCCAACACAACTTCATTTCCTTCCGCATCCGCCTCTGTCAAAGCCATGTTATCAGCAAACGGAATCGACGCTTTTGTTTGTGGACCATGATTGGCTTGAGCGAAAAGAAAAGTGTCATTCTGTAATTTCACATTCGCACGTTCTGGTGCAGGAGACTCGGTTGGATCTGCAAGTGGATCCATGGCTGGGTATCCAACGGCCAAGTTTCGGTTACCATCAACCCGCCGGTGCATACCCAACGCGCTAAGAATATTGGCACCAAAGGGAGGATCGCCTTCAAAGCCAATGGGACGCTCGCCATCTTCTAATTTCAATGCATCGGATCGATGGGATGTAATCACCATTTGATTGTTGGAATTGATCGAAGCGGTTACATCCTTAACTTTCGCGTTAATACGATTCACCACATCTTCCAGCGAATCGACAGACAAATCAACCTTGATTTCGGTTCCATAAATCGAGAAACTCGCATAGTTATTGGGCTTGGGTGAGGGTGAATTATTTGGATTCGGCGATCGTTCTTTGGTGCTGCTTGCTGCTTTTTCTGGAAGGGGAGGTAAATTGGGAAAATCAGGATGCATCATGCGCAGTTGTTCTGCCAAGGGAGCCTCGGTATCGTTCAATGACATCTGCGAAGTAATTTGATTGGGGGTATGCAAAAACGTTTCGAATCCATTTAAATTCGTTGTCACTTTCGTGCCTTCACTTAACCCCACCTTTCGAGAATAATCATCGCCGTTATAAAGAACCGCACCTTCTTTATTTTCGAAAGCCATTTCCTTGGTCTCGCTTCCACCAAAAATATATTGCCCGTTATAATTCGCATTTGCCAAATCCATAACCTGCCCAAACATTTCACTCACTTCTTGAGCAATGGCCAAGCGCGCATCCGGATCACTGTCGTTCCCGCCCTGCACCGCGAGGGTGCGAACTTTCTGCAGGGTGTTGGTCAGGCTGTCCATGTTGGTTTCAGTGAGTTCCAGGTTGGTACGCGCACTCGTAATGTTACGTTGATAACTACGCCCTTGTTGGATCGCGGAGCGCAAATTCAAGGCGGTAGGATAATCCACGGGATCATCACCGGGGCGATTGATGCGCCGCCCGGTAGAGAGCTGATCTTGAATATCCGTTATTCTCTTCATATTGTTTTGCAAATTAAAGAGAATCTGGTTGCTTAATAAACTTTGGGTGATTCGTACCATGAAAATAACCTCGTTATTCCAACATGGTGTTAGGCACCAAGTTGATTGACGATCAAATCCATTAATCGATCCACAGTTGAGATCACTCGCGCGGAGGCCTGAAAGGCTTGTTGATAACGGATGAGATTAATCGATTCTTCGTCAAGGGATACACCTGAATTTTGTTCTTGGAGGGTTTTTAGTTCTCGCAAGATCTTGTCATTCGTTTTTAAGAATTGAGAAACCCGGCTGCCTTCCAACCCCAATTTGGAGATCATGGATCGATAGGATTCCCCTAAGGTTTTTCCTTGCATTACTTTTTTATTTTCTAAATCCGCCATATCATTGGCCGCTTCGTTATTCCCTTTTTTACCATTCTTCGACGTTGCTAGGAGCTGACTGTTTTCGACTACATTCTGATTGACTCGCATCGATTCCGCATCACTTCCCTGAAACAAACTATTGATTCCCATCGCCGCTAACACATGACTACTATCTCCAGTAAAACTTAACCGTTGGTTATTCGTTGTTGATATCTCGATTCCATTTTGATCATTAAAACGTGCCCGCACTAAGCCCCCGATTTGATCCCCAATCGAGACGCTCGATTCCGCGCTAAGGATGGGGTTCTCGCCCGTCTCTTCTAATGCAGGGCCGTCGGTAAATCCTAATGCGGATAGCACTGTGCTATCATCGCTGCGAAACGTAAATTCAAATCCTTCTGCCGCTTCGACTTTCATTGTATTTTGGGAAGGATTCGTTGGATCTTTGACAATAGAGGCTTGAATCGGGGCTCCCTCTTCCGCAGCAGAATTATTGATCTGATCAACGATCCCTTGCAGCGACATGACCCCACCGACAGTAGAAGGATCGGCTTCCATAGGCACTTCGAAAATACTGGTCACCATCCCTTTTTCATTGGCTACAACAATTTCAAAACTCCCATCGGTGAAAGGCTGATCTCCGATTTCCCCTTGACCTTGTAAATCTTCAAAACCTAGAGCCTCCACCAATCCTGTTTCATCATTTTGAAAAAAGAACGAACGATGATTTTCTCCATTAATTATGAGCTGTTGATCATCCGTGATTTGTGCGTTTAAATTTTCGTCGGCGTTAGAAATCGCATTCGCCAATTCATCCATGCTGTTCACTTCATTGTCCCCCACGGTGATTGTCGTAATGGTGGGGTTCTTTTGGCTATCAAGCACCACCAATTCCATCGTGCCTTCGCTGATAACACTCGGTGGTGGTCCAGGAAAGGCGGGAGAAAACGCGGGATTACCACTCCCTAAAAAGGAATCACTGGAATCTCCTTCAAAAGAAGCGGCTGCACGTGTGGCCTGTCCGCCTGCCAAAGGTTGATTGGGATCAGTGATAGGAAAGTCAAGCGCTTGAACAATTCCTGAATTGTCATTCTGAATCGAAAATTGTTGATCACGATCAAAGGTTTTCAAACTGAATGTCAAACGTCTCGAGGAATTCTCACTAGAAGAAATATGGCCTCGTACTTTACCATCCGTGGCTGATTGAATTCTACCCGCTACGTCTTCTAAAGTATCCGTTTCATTAAAAGTTACCGTATAAGGTTGTACCCCTTTTGTGTCGGGATCACTATCGATTGCGTTCCCGGCGCGGTCGCGCATATGAATTTCGAACGTAAAGGGGCCGCCCCCTTCCGCGATAGGATATCCCTGAGTAATTCCCAGCTCGGCCAAAGTTGCATCCTCTTCCTCCTGCGGGATCGTCTTTTGGCTTACCGCATTTTGCACGAAGACGGGATCGAAGGTGAACGCCGAGCGTGCTTCCTGAACCACACCATCGCTGCGATTCATTCTCTCCACTAGATCAAATAGCGTATCTTCGGTGCTCACATTTACATCGAACGAATCAATGGTTTGATTGTCTTCGTCTGTAGTTCGAAGGGTGAAGGCTCCATCTTGTATCGAAAAGGGATGCTCTCCCAGAGATGCATCTTTGGGAAGGTTCGGTTGATTAAATATTCGATCTAGCGTTTTTTGTGTATCTGCCTTGGTAGCTCCATGAGGAACTTTGAACTCGCTATTTAACGAAGTGTGACCCTCAAGCCCTGTGGCGCCAGCGTGTATCTTGTTCACTTCGTTAATAATCGAGCGTGCGAGTGAATCAATATCATTTTGTACAAAGGGAAGCAGTCGGTCTCGCGTATCGAGCACCGCTCCCAACTTCCCCCCGAGAATCTTGCCATCCAGGGTATCCACTCCTGCTTTTCCTATACGAATGCTGGTGATCTGAATACCTTTACTTTTTTCAACCACTTCCGTTTGCAGTTCGACTTGTTCTGCTCCATCTACGATACGCTCCCCAGCGAGAGACACACTGATCGCGCCATGTTTGTCTGTCTCTGTGGTAATAGGAGCCAACTCCGACAATTTCCCTAGTAATTGATCCCGCCGGTCTTGCCAATCGTTAGCATTGATTTTTTCCCGGCTTTCGGTGGTAACAATTTTTTTGTTGAGTTTAGCGATTTCTGCGCTGATGCGGTTCATTTCCTCAACCATCGAGTCTGTACGCGAATTCATATCCTCGCGCATCTCTCGTAAATCGCCTGAGATGGTATTCAACGTATCGCTAAGCGAGATGGCTTCTTCCAACGCAGCGGTACGTAATTCCGGCGATTCGGGATTATTGGAAAGTTCGTGAAACGCGCGAAAAAACCGTGACAAAAGATTGTTCATCCCTCCAACAGAGGATTGATCCTGGGTATCGGAGATTGAAGTGAGGGGATCACTCAAAGCCGCTTCAATGCGCAAAATTAAGTTTTCCATTTCTTCATTGTAAGAGGTGTCACTCTGGGCGCTGCGGATTTGACCTTCTAAGAACATATCCCGCACACGTTCTACCGTGTTCACTTCGACTCCCATGCCAAAACTGCCATTCGCAGTAACCAAAGGGTTAGAATTTCCTTGCACCACGCGCTGCCGTGAGTAACCTTCTGTATTGGCATTAGCGATATTATGGCCAGTGGTATCTAATCCCGCTTGCGCCGCGGCAATTCCCCGTTGGCCTATGTTCAAAATCCCAAATAACGATACCATGGGCTACTCCGATACGTGCCGGCACGATGGGAATTACTTGAATACCGGCAAATTTTCACTTCGAATTCGACGAATCACGGCAAATTTTGCCTGGTTTCATCATTTCCAGACTCTACTAAACCTATATAATGCAACCCCTATGCCCGTTTCAGACCTTGACGCTAACGATCCCTTTGCGACATCCTTATTCAACATCAATTTAGAAAAGGCAAAAATCATGAATACACTATCCGCCCTACTCACAAGTCTCATTCTTTGTGCTACCGAACCAATCGGTATTTATGATCTAACCTATACCCTCGATTTCGAGGCCGACAATCATAGCCAAGTAGCCCAAGCCTGGGATCATTGCCATGCGGTCGCGACCCTACAAGGCAATGTGAATCGTGAAGAACCTCAACTTTATCTACGCTACGTTTCCAGTGGAGGAAAAAACGTTGATGATTACTGGCTGGAAGAATTGTCCAAACCGGGAAAGTGGTTAAACAGCCGCCCTCGCCAAACGATTCCCGATCTCCTAGCCTTAATTGATAAATATCGCCATGCCATCCAAGGAACGGTGGTCTATGACCCTCGCGTGCCTGCGACCAGCAACTTGGCTTCAACCATCGCAGGGGTCGAAGAGCTGATCGCCGTTCGTTATGATCCCAATCCGGATTCACTCTATTCCCAGCTCATTACCTCCGGACCTCAACTTCCCGTGGTGAAACGCTTACTTAACGAAGACGGCTCGCCCATGTTTACCGGTGAGGGAACAATCCCAGGAACTGAGATCCCTTCTACGGGAAGCGCCAAATGTGACGCTTATCTATGGATGAAGCACCATTACATCGATACCGGAAAAGTCGACGCCACTTACGCCGGCTTTTATATCGATTCGTATTGGATGGAGAATCCCACGGCTAGCGCTCCCAATCAGCACACCCTCACCAATCATGACTTTTTCGTTTCAAAACGAGCCTTCTTTTTCGATCTCAATGTATGGGCGGACGAAACTCCGGTCGACGATCCGAATCAATCTTTGGGTACTGATCGAGAAACTTTGAAATCGCTTCTCTTGAGTGCATATCATCAAGGCGGTCGAGACAGCATGATCCATATCGGCGGCTTTACCCCATGGGCTTTTAAATACACTTCTCATGGACGCGCGGGGGGCAAGCATGAAGGCGTTCCCACCGAGTGGGAATTTATTCGGGTGGCTAGTGCTTACAATGCCTTTGTTGATGCCGATGCCATTGGCCTGGCCGCCATGGCCAATGCCTCCTTCTTTGCCCACTTCCCTTTAAAGGATGAATACCCCCAACCATGGATCTCGCATGAGCAACTTAAACAGCAAGGTTACCTTAGCGACGAGGGGAAGGTTAATTTTGAGGGACGTGATTTTATTATCTTTTATGTAGGTGATTACGATTCCGCCGCGTGGGTGTATCAACGCATGCCCAGCCTGTGGGATCATCCTGACCGGGGCAAAGTGCCAATGATGTGGTGCGTGAGTCCTATCATACAGCGCCGCGCAGGGATGGCATTGGATTTCATGCGCCATACGGCGACATCGAACGATTACTTCGCTGCGGCCGACAATGGTGCCGGTTACTTAAATCCCGGTATACTGCAAGAACCTCGACCCATCTCCAAACTACCGAGTGGGTTAGACGCATGGTCGCGTCATTGTGAAGAATATTACCAAAGGTGGGGGCTGACTCTCACAGGATTCGTTATTGATGGCTACGCACCGGGTCTAAATGAAAAAGGCTTGGATTGTTACGCGCGCTTCAGCCCCAATGGCATTGTTCCGCAAAAAATCCCGCTTTGCATGCTGCATGGCGAGATGCCCGTCTTGCGCGCTGATCACGATATCAATCAAAACGTGGAGCAAGCGGTGCAAGTGATTCAGCAACGGGTAAAAGATCGCCCCATTCCCTTCCACTGGTTTCGCAACATCCTCAAGTCTCCCGCATGGTATGTTGAAGTCGTAGAAAAACTCAAGGAAGCCAACCCCAAAATCGAACTCTTGGACGCACCTACATTTTTCGAACTGCTGCGCATTTATCTAAAGAACCATCCGCAAGCCGCCCGGAAAGAATAGAGTGAGAGGAGATTATCTTATGGTTATGCAAAATTACGAAAAATCTCAATCCGGCAGCGGTAAAGCGAGATCAGGCTTCGACTTGGCCTTAGTGAGCCTCCAAAAAAATTAAGCCGCAACTCATCAAACCATTTAAAACATTAAATAAATGATGATCTGGCCGCTCAAAGCAACAATAGCATAAGGACGAAGATCGATTTGCTTTTTTGAGATGGGTAAGGTTCCTTGCACATCACTTTTTGGCCGGGTCAATACCCAAAAAATTAAAAGCGCGAAATAGAGCAGAAACAACATCCGCGCGACTCCCAGAGGAATCGCAATGACCAGTTCCCGCAGAAAATCACCGGGAATACGAAGAAGAGAGGCGATTAGATCAATCAAGGTTTGCATATTACGAGCTCCTCATTTTGTAATGATAAACCAAGCCTTTGAGTTTTTCTTCTGGTTCGGGTGGGGTAATCAAGCTTAACCCCACTGTGACCACCATCGCAAAACAGAATGACCACCAGGCAATATACAAGAAAGGTTCTTCAATTTGGAAAATGGGCTGACTGGCGTATTTATTGATGAGCAGCAGAGAAGTGGAACACGCGAGCCCGCCGACAAGACCGACAAAAGCTGCAATCCCTGTGGTACGCCACCATAACACCCCCAGTAAAATAATGGCTAAACTTGGACCTTGGAAAATCGAGAGCATGGTTTGAATCATGGCATAAATACTCTCATCGCGGATCCATATCGCAAAGAAAATGGCAAAGACAATTGCCACTACCGTAATCAAACGTCCAATGATCAAACTATGCCGCTCCGAGGCTTCGGGATAGAAAAAGGTCTGATATACATCTTTGGTGATCAGGGTCGCGGTTGAATTCAGGCATGAATCGACGCTCGACATTAGAGCGGCTAAAAAAGCGGCAAAGAAAATCCCTAGGATTCCCGCCGGGAGAGTATCACGAATTAAGGTAGGCAGGGCGTAATCTTCTTGAGCAATGTTGGGATCATGAATCAAAACAATGATGCCAGGAATGACCATAATAAAAGGTATGAAAGTTTTCAATATTGCGCCCCACATAAAGGAGGCTTTGGCTTCAAATTCGGTTTTGGCCCCAAGGCTGCGCTGGATCATAGACTGATTGCCTATCCAATAGGCAGGCGCAAGGACAAACCCCAGGCCAAATAAAATTCCCGACCAGGGAAAAGGCGTCCCGGTATCGGCAGGTAAGATTAAATTGAAATGATTTTCATACTGTTCCCCTAGCGAACGTACTTGCTCGACCAAGGGACCAACACCACCCGCCATATTCAGTCCCAAAAGGAGCACCACCGTACAGCCAATAAACATTACCGTACATTGAATTACATCCGTATATACAACCGCGCTTAAGCCTCCGATGAGTGTATACAATCCCACAATAATGGCCGTCACAACAATGGCGGGAACCAAAGGCCAATCCAGCATCACCCCCATCATTTTAGCTGTGGCATTGAGCATAATACCCAAGTTACAGGCAAGGAAAATTCCCCAGACCAGTGCGGCGACGGTGCGCACGCCCAAGTTAAAGCGCAGGCCTAAAAACTGTGGAATCGTATAAACTCCCGCACGCCAAAAATAGGGCACAAATACCAAACCGGCAATGATCATCACCGGGACGCTTCCCAGCCAGTCAAAGTTACCAAGTACAATCCCATAGGCATAAGCCGCACCGGCTAATCCGACGATATCGATCGCGCCGATGTCGGATACCACCAGCGACATCCCAATCGCCCACCAGGGAAGACGCTTTCCACCGAGAAAATAGTCTTTTCCGGTTTTGATATTCTTGCCTAAATACACACCCAAGCCGATGGTACCTAATAAATAAATAAGCATGGTTAAATAATCAAGGTTATTTAAAGCTTGAACTTCCATAAGCAAACCTCAAATAGATAAGATTGATCACTCATTATGATTTATATATAGGTCTCTCGATCATACGGGAAAGCGATAGTAAAGGGAAGGTCAAAAAAGCAATTGAATTCACCCTATTTGAAAGCCAAGTTGACCATACAAGACTTATCCCGAAAGTCTAATGGGATTCATCTTTTGGGGTACCATGTCCCGCGACCCAAAGATCACCCCGGCTATGTTCAGTATCTTGAAAGGGGATGGCTAAGCCATTCGTAGGATCAAAGGTATAAGGTTCAAGTTCGGCGTTACCTCGAAGATATTCTAAGGCCAGTTCTTGGGTAATATCGGCTTCTTTATCTGGGGCAACACTAAACAATATAAAAGCATTCGTGGTGGCATAATAGCGGAGAGTGGGCCGCGACGGAGGCCGTGCGAAAGGATCGAGAAGTTGGGTGGGAGACAGTGAAATCTGCCTTCCGTGTTCACGAATCCGAGCGAGAAAATCAGGATTAATATACCCTT
Organism: uncultured bacterium; assembly: GCA_964419335.1. GTDB lineage: Bacteria > Hinthialibacterota > Hinthialibacteria > Hinthialibacterales > Hinthialibacteraceae > CAYQOX01. The sequence continues at coordinate 19,450 of CAYQOX010000032.1, forward strand.
GCACCGTCACCGGATATTGTTCTTCATATTGATAAAACGTTTCAATCACTTTGGCTGTCGCCCTTAAATGCTGATTCGCCATTTCAATGCGGGCTAAAACTTTTTCTCGGTACTTTACTTTTACATACTTACCCATCAACACGATTCCTATGCATAAAAGCACAATGACAACAAGAATTTTAATCCATGGAAGCTGTTTTATTTCCATTGTAATAACCTTTTTCTATATCTTTACTTAGATGGTCTCTATCCACACTATAAACAAAATACCTATTCTGAAATACTCCATAAAATTCAAGACTCTTTATTACCCCTCTTGTTAAGACGGGTCGTATTCTCGATTTGATCATAAGAGGACTTTCCCTCGGGTTCAAGTTTTCTCTCGTCTCAAACCCATAATTAAGATATAGGGTGCTCTTACAATCGCATCAACATGATTCTCGGCTGACGACATGTGCTTGCGCAAGCCAAAAAAACACAATTTTTTACCTTTTCTTGATAAAAAAGATGATATGATTATTTCAGATATATTTCATCTTTTTCAGCGGGTAAAGGAATAAGAAGATGAAAGCTTTTACTCTTATTGAGCTGTTGATTGTCGTTGCCATCATTGGCATATTGGCTTCCATCGCAGTACCCAACTTTTTAAACGCACAGTTACGAGCAAAAATCGCTCGCAATCAAGCCGATATGAGAAGCTTAGCCACAGCGATTCAATCCCTCCAGGTGGATAAAGGTTTTTATCCCGTTGATCATTGGGATGATGACACAGAATTAGGATGTCAACGGTTGAAAGAAGATTTTAATACCGTGGGGATGGGTCCCGATTGTGAACAACGCTCCACATGGGCGATTCTCGCTGTACTCACCAGTCCAACGAGTTATATGTCTTCCTTGCCCCAGGATCCCTTTTTTGAAGGGATCGGCGGTTCACGAACCACCTATCGTTATGGGGATTATGAATCGTCGTACCGAGGCAAGAGTGGAACCAACCAATACAACCATAATTTTAATGCACTTAAACCAGGTATCGCAGAACGATTAGGATTACGGCCGCTTGGGTTAGATGAATTTGCTTTAATCGGCAGCGGGCCTGATAAAACCTTTGGCCTGGGTGCAGGTGCAAGTGATGAAATACGTGCCGTACCTTATGATGTTTCGAACGGGCTTACCAGTGTTGGGGATATTGTCTTCCGTTCTGGAGGAGGATCATCGTAAAATCAATTTTCCATGCGAGATGAAACCTACTTGGAAAAGATAGTAACCTATTGTGCACGTCTGTGCCAGCAGGGTCAATATGAGTTGTGTATCCGAACTCTGCGCACCGGGTTTAGGTCGGCTCCGACCGATCCCCGTGTTTATTTCTATCTCGCCTTCGCCTGGCAACAAATGCACCAGTGGAAACGGGCAATCCAACATTATAGGGATTGCCTAAAGTTGCAGCCAAATTTCTTGGAAGCCCATTACAATCTCGCGTGGATTTACCAACAACAAGAACATTATTCAAAGGCGATTCACCATTACAAACACTGCCTTCGTATTCAACCTCAGCATGGCGAGGTCTGTAATAACATTGCGATTGTTATACGCAAACGCAAACGCTATGAAGAAGCGGTGATGTACCACAAACGCGCGGTTCGTTGGCTCCCGAAAAACCCGCGGGTGTATTATAATTATGGGATGACCCTGTTTGAAATGAACCGCTTGGATGAATCCATAAGTCAATTCCGTAAAGCGTTGGAATTCTATCCCCATGATCCAGAAAGTAAAAATGCGTTGATCCGTGTGTGGATGCAAAAGGGGAAAATGAAGTTGGCACGAGCCAAATCTGTGCGAACCATTGAAGAGCATCCTCACCATTTCGCGGCTTATTGCCATCTCGCCAAGGCAAAGTGTTTTACTGAAATGCCCCCGATAGTGCAAACCATGGAAACAATGAGAACCAACGAATCTTTACCAGCACTGGGGAAAATGTATCTTGCCTTTGCTTTGGGAAAAATATATAACGACTGCGGAGAATACGATCAGGCGTTTGCCTCTTGGAACGAAGCCAATCAGCGTAAGCGAGCGATGATCTCTTATCATCTACAGCACGATCTCCATTTTATGCAAGAGATAATCCAGGCGTTCTCCGAGAAGATTATTCAAAAAGCTCAAGGGACGAGGGATCAACTTCCTATTTTGATCGTAGGAATGCCACGTTCTGGAACCACCCTGGTCGAGCAAATTCTGGCCAGTCATCCCCAAGTCTATGGGGCGGGAGAATTGACTCGGCTAGGGCGTATAATCGAAAGCCTTCCTCGGCGCTTTCGAACACGTAAAGTCTACCCAGCGTGCATACATGAACTATCCCCAGATGCATTTCAAGCCCTAGGTGAAACCTATATTCAACACCTTCGTAAGCATGATCCCCGCGCACCTTACATCTGCGATAAGATGCCCCACAATTTTCTCCACCTCGGCCTGATTCAATGCATTATGAAGAATGCAAAAATCATTCACTGCAGCCGGCATCCATTGGATACCTGCCTCTCCTGTTTCTCAACTCATTTCGATGACCAAGGAATGAACTTTACGTATGAGCTGGATGGATTGATCACGTATTACCAACAATACCAGCGTTTGATGGAGCACTGGCGAGAAACTTTACCCCAGCGATTCTTTGAAATTCGCTACGAGGATTTGATCCTCAATCCCCAAGAAACCATTCGACGGCTTTTAGAATATTGTGATCTTCCATGGGACGCTCATTGCCTGCACTTTCATGAAAGCAGCCGCCCAGTCAAAACCGCCAGCTCCGTCCAAGTGCGCCAACCGCTCTATACCACCTCGCTGCACCGCTGGCGCAATTATGAAAAATATCTGCGAAAATACGTTCCCTTATTTGAAGAATAGGAATAACCAGTAACAAAAATCAAAAAGCAAGTGATGACGCTTCCATCAAATAACAAAAGTCGTGAAATCAATCTTAAACGCCTCCCCCCGGCGTTACAAACGTCAAGAAAAGAATAAAACTTGGTGAGGAAACTTATCAGTTAATCGACAAATACTCAGGGGTAATGAAAAGTTCTCCTTTTAAGAACCCCAGGGCTTCGTATGCCCCCCGCAAGGTTTCGATGGCATCTTCCACCACCCGCCGATGAGGAAACAAGTTCTCGTCCGAAGCACAAGCCTGAATCACATCATCCTTCGTAAGCCGCATCCCTTGCTTGACAAAGAGGTAATAGATAAAAAACAAACGCTTGCGCATGGACTCATCCTCTTCGTAAAACAAGGCTTGTTTCAGGGGAAACATGACTTTCTCCCGCTCTTTTTCAGAACCGGGGTCGTAACATGTAGTCATTTTACTCGCCACTTCATCGCGGGCTAATTGCATAAAGTAACACAACTGTTTTTCTGACAATGGTTTCTGACTCCGGGCGAAGCGACGCAAACTATGGGACAATGCGCCGCTTAGGACTTTATCATCCATAGAATAACCGTAATGCCCTACATGCATCGCGCGATAACATTCCACCAATTTTTGAATTGATTTTATAATCGATTCAAAAGGGAAAGAGGAATGCTTCCTTGCGAACGTATTCGCGACTTTGGAATCTACATTCCAAGTAGCCACGAGGTAATCTTTTAGTTGATTGCGGCGAAAATATTCTTGGGGGCTCTCCTTACGACGTTTTCGAGTTTTTGTTTTCGTCAATACCTCGGACATCCTTCTTTTAACCCTCCTTTTTGGTCTTATCCTTTGCTTTTCCGAAGGAGATCAGAGATTGTTTCCTCACCTATCACAACATCAATCCCATAAATCGGTTCCGATCACTCTGACAACATCTCAATCAACTCGTTGGCTTCAAACAGCCGCGTTTTATATTCATCTATATATCAGCAGAAATAATATAAAAAACCTTCTAACATATATATTTAAGAGAACAAAAAACAATCATTCGCAGGGTGGTCAATAGAAATCATTTTTATTTTTCATTCAAAATAGTCATTCCCAACCATTGGATTATAGGTAAAATAACATCTGAAAATGAAATGCGAATGAAACTCTGTTGTTATATAAAACCATATCAAATCAACTTATACTAGCAGAAAATAGATTACACCGTCAATCATTTTTTTCACTTTTTTTTACATTTTTTTTCTTCGCAAATTAGGGGTTCGAACTATTGAGGAAAGATTGAGTTAAATCTTTCATTTCTGTAGATATAATATAAACGAGGAGCTGGGGGATGGTCTTATTTCAATACAATAAAGTGTAACCTTTCTTTATGCTATGCTCTATGAGAGGTAAATTGAGCGATGAAAAAAAGACATCATAGGAAACGATTTTATGTCCGAAGATTTTAAGAAATTACATGTTTGTCTAAATAAAGAAACCGGGCAAATCTTTTTTGCTTCCATGGTGGCTAAAAAAGGTTCGCAAGCCGATATGCGTAGTTCCAGCGAAATTGGGAAAGGTTCGGGACTGGTCATGATGCCTGTGCCTGATAACTGGGAAGGAGGAACTTTTACCCGAGACCAGATTGAAAACTCTCCCGAAGCGTTTGAAGCCCATATCAATCGGAGTGAAGGACGCGGATCGTTTCATATTCGCATTCTCTCCGAAGCCCAAAAGAACTTGGCCAATCGATACCGCCAGGGTAAATTCCACGACGATAACCTGAAAATTGAAATCTCGGAAGCGGGAGCAGTCGTCACCGTAAAGATGCTTGGGAGTGTTGGCGTCCAATCGGCGTTTCGATTGCAAAGCATTATCAATGAGATCCCCAAAGAGAAAAATAATATTTTGTTAGATGTTGTTTCTCTCACCCATATGGCCTCAGCAGGGGTTGGCATTCTTTATACGGTGTTGAAACAGCTAACCGAGAATGGTTTTCACATTGTCATTTTGGTCAAAAAGAAGAGCCGCCTGGAAGAAATCTTATCGGAAAGCAAAATCGATCAATTCGCAACTATTTACAATGACCGGGATACCGCCATTGCTGCGCTTTTAATTGGGAAACATCTTTGATTCTATCCATGATAGAGATATACTTTTTTATCGTTTAGAAATGAAGGAGAGATTTCTGTCCGATTCTCCAATCCGTATGCGGCTGGAAGTCCCTCCCCCATTTCTTTCAAAACAAATCACCTCGAAAATCATCGAATTTTCTTGGCTTAGGTATTATGAATCTACAAAAAATTGAACTTGATTCTGAACGAGAAGAGCAAATTCGAGAAATCTCTCGTAAAATGGGGTTTCCCGAAATCGATGTAGAATTGCTCCATCTGGCGTTATGTCATAGTTCTTACGCCAATGAGCAGGACCATTGCGAGAGTTTCGGCAATGAACGTCTGGAATTCTTGGGCGATGCCATCGTAGGGTATGCCATAACAGAACATCTTTACACGAATTATCCCCACCTTCGCGAAGGCCAGCTTTCAAAAATCAAATCGATTGTGGTTAGCAAACGGATTCTATCCCAACGCACAACCACGCTGGAATTAGGGGATGCCCTGCTCTTGGGGAAAGGTGAAGAACAAACCGGCGGACGTACAAGATTTTCTATCTTAGGTAATCTGTTCGAAAGCATCGTAGGGGCGATCCACCTTTCCTGTGGGATTGAGGCTTCCAAACAGTTTGTCCTGTATCAACTCAAAGACGAGGTCGAAAAAGCAGTTCGCGGCGAGAGTATTGTCGATTATAAATCCAAGTTGCAAGAACAGGTCCAGAAAAAATTTGGCATGCTGCCTACGTATAAGTTGATCTCAGCGGTGGGGCCAGATCATGACAAGGATTTCATTGTTGAAGTTTATGTACGCAAGAAACGTATCGGGGTAGGCGAAGGCAAGAGTAAGAAAAAAGCCGAAAAAAAAGCGGCTGCCAATGCACTTGAAAACATTCATTTTCTACCCGATTTGGAGACCGAATGAAAGTTCTTCCCCTTTATTTACCGCATCAAGGCTGCGCCCATCAGTGCATCTATTGTAACCAGCCCTTAATTGTAGGCTCCGAGGTGGATGAAAGCCACTGGCGGGAGCGATTGCATCAATGGCACCCCAACAAAAGAGATCAACCCTGGGAAATTGCGTTTTATGCCGGGACCTTCAGCGCCTTACCTCGCCAAACCATGGATGCCTGTTTTTACGCCATTCATCCCTACTTACAAAATGAGCATGTGCTGGGGGTGCGTATTTCCACTCGTCCCGACCGGGTCTCCGATAAGATGCTGGACTATTTAAAAGAAAAAGGTGTACGTACTATTGAATTGGGGCTTGAATCTATGGATGATGTGGTCTTGCACAAAAGTGCACGCGGTCACACGGCTCAAGAGGCCGCCATGGCCTGCGAACGAGTAAAACACCACGGTTTCCAACTGGGGATTCATCTCATGTGTGGATTGCCCCAACAAGATCGTCAATCCTGGAAGCATACGATCCAGGAATCGCTCGCGCTCGCCCCCCATCTGGTTCGTATTGCTCCAACTTTGGTGCTGCGTGATACCCCACTGGAACGCTTATATCGCCGGGGTGATTACGAGCCGCTATCCCTTTCTGAGGCGATTGCCCAATGTGCCGGGGCGTATGCAGAGTTTGCCCGCCGCTCGATCCCCATCGCCCGGGTAGGCTTAGCCCTTTCGGATGGGCAAGGTGATGGAGCGGAAAAAGTGGTCGCCGGTCCTTGGCATCCCTCCTTACGTCATGAGGTTGAAGCCTACCTCGCGCGGTATACGATCCACGACGCATTGGGGAGCCATCGAACAAATACCATCCGCATTCACCCGAAGGATTACTCTATTGTTGTCGGTTCGGGTAAAAGCAATCTATCCTTTTGGCGGGATGAATTAGGATACGAAATTGGAATTGAGAAAACTGAAGACATTGCACGAAAAACATTTGTATGCAATGAAGATACCTGTTCATTGCTGATTCCATCTGAATCGTGGATTTCAACCGAGGAGTGCTCATGATCAATAACGGTCGAGTGATGGCTTTGGATTTTGGCATAAAGCGAGTCGGGATCGCGCTTTCAGATCGGTTGCGCATCACAGCCCAACCTTATACCACGCTTGAACGCCAAAGCGATGAAGCCTTGCTTGATCAATTACAACAAATCATCGACAAGGAAGAGGTCACCCAAGTGGTAGTAGGCTTACCACGGCGTTTAGATGGCTCCCTGGGGGATATGGCCCGCGAGGTAAAATCTTTCATAACACAGTTAAAACAAAAACTTTCCATCCCCGTCAAAAGTTGGGACGAGCGTTTTTCCACCCACGCCGCTGAACGAACTTTGCTGGAAGCCGATGTCAGCCGCGCAAAACGCAAGAAAGTGATCGATAAAACCTCGGCAGTATGGATCCTGCAAGGCTTTTTGGAACGTGCTTCTTCATAAAATCGAAAAAATCATTCTTTTAACACCATGAAACAAAATCATTGGGTGTGGCTTCTCTTTCTCTTTGGCCTTTGGCTAGCGTATCTCTCGAGTACGCTGGATTATCTCATTGCCCCCACGTTGCATATACAAACATTACTCACAGGGCTCTTTCCTTTTCTTATTTTCCTTGCGCCTGCCGATCGCATTTTGCATTTATTTCCTCCATTTTCACAAATCTCTCCCGTTTGCCAGTGGGCTTACCGCTTAACTTTATCCATGGCCTTGGCCGCTGCGTTCTCTTTTTTATTGCTCACATTAAACCTGGGATCCCCGTTGGTACTATATGGCGGTAGTGTACTCATTCTTTTTCTCTTTTGGGGATGGTGGAAGCAAAAGATTTTATCCTGGTATGTACGAGACATTTTCACTTCCGAAGGAAGAATCGAGAAAACGTTATTTTTACTGTTGGTGATTATGATCTTTGCAGCGGCGTTGTTGCCGCCTCTGGGCTATGATGCTCATGAATACCATCTCGCCGTACCAGAAGAATACCTACAACAAGGGCACTGGGTAGCCTTCGACGACAATGTATATGCCGGCTTTCCTATGAACGTAGAGTTGCTCTATCTCTGGCCCTTAGCCGTGGAATGTGCTGCGGGATGTACAGTGATCAATCTCCTTATAGGATTCATCGCTGTGCTCGGGATGATGGGTCTCGCAGAGCGTTGGAAAATACGTATGCGTTCCTTCGTTTGGCTCGCTCTGATTTTTTTCTCTTGTCCGCAAGTATTACGTTTAATTTATCACGCCAACATCGACATGGTTTTAGCCCTCTGCGCGGTAATGGTCTTGCTGGCTTATGAGCGTTTACGCGAACGGGGGTCGACACTAGACGCGTTATTGCTCACCGTGGGGCTTGGGTTTGCCCTGGGAGCCAAGTATATCGCGGTTTTGTCCATCCTGCTTCCCTTCACCTTGATACTCCTTGTTGATGTTCTTTGGCGGCGGGACAGAGCCTTGTTTAGAAAAGGCGCAACAGCGATGAGCATGGCTGTGGTTCTCTTTCTACCCTGGTTAATACGCAATTTCTTCCTATATAAAAATCCCATCTACCCATTGCTAACATCGGTCTTCAGGGGAGAACCACCTATCTATACCGAAGTCTTTCGAGCAGCCCATTCTCCTACAATCCATTCATGGGCGCAGCAAGTCATTTCTTTCTTTGTGATTCCCTGGGAAAAAATGTTTGGTGAAAACGTCATGACTCATGGTTTTGGCTACTTATGGTTGTTGAGTCTACCTATTTTCTTTCGCACCCGAATCTCCCATCCCATCTTTAAATCCCTTCTTTTTATCGTCGTGACGTATGTCCTCTGGTTTTTGGTCACCCAACGAAACGATCGTTTTCTCGCCTCGATCCTGCCCTTTTTAGCAATTTATCCCCTCTTTGCATTGGATGCATTGTCAGAATCATGGATTCATAAAGTTATGCGCGGGGTGATCCTGCTTGTTGTGGCATTACAAATTTGGTTTGGCATGATGGTGGTTGTTCGAAGCGAGACCGTAGGTTATCTTTTTCAACCCCGTTTCCAAGAACATTACTATAGCGAGCGTATGCCCCACTACCGGGCTATCGATTACTTAAATCAAGAACGCTCACGAAGTCTTCGCCGGAGAGGGAAATCCTCCGTGGGTACGGTACTCTTCGTCGGTGAAGCACAAACCTACGGTGCCCAGTTTGAGACGATCGCCCCCACGGTGTTCAATCATCATCCCCTTGAGCAAGGAATCCTTCCCGATGAAGTAACCCACATTCTTTATAATGGATCAGAACTCAATCGGCTTCATAATGGCTACGGCCCGCTTGGATGGCCATTAGGCCCGGTACTTTTTCAATGGATCGAAAATGCCAAAAACGAACTCATCGAACCTGTCTATGATGCCTATCCCGAAAAGGAAGGCACCGTGAGGGTGTATCGGGTAAACTAAAAAGCAAGGGATTCTTGAATATTCAGGGGTTTTATTCAGGATAAGGTTATATAAGAAACTGAATATTTATGATTTATGAGAATGAACATGAATTGCCTTATTCCTATCTCTTCTTTTTTTAAGCCTTGAAATGGTATGATGAAGAAAATTTGCTGAAACAGAGCGAGGAAATTATGCGATCATTGATTTTGACTTTATGTACGATTTGCTTATTCATTACCGGATGCACACAGAGTCCCCAAGAATTCCCTTCGAAACCTATCAAGATTATTGTTCCATGGGATGTGGGAGGCGGTACCGACCAACTCGCCCGCATGATGGCAAAGAAGGCCTCGGACGTTTTCGGCACCAGCGTCCAGGTTTTTAACAAACCGGGTGGAGCGGGAACCGTTGGACACTTGGAAGGGATGAAAGCCCGTCCCGATGGGTATACCGTCACCATGATCACGTTTGAATTATGTACATACAAAGGAATGAATAATGTGGATATTGACCATAATGATTTCCGCCTTTTACTGCAGGTCAACGAAGATCCTGGTGCAATCACGGTTCAATCGGATTCCCAGTGGCAAAATATCAAGGACTACGTTCAATATGCCAAGGAAAACCCTGGACAAATTACCGTAGGTAATTCCGGCCCCGGCGCGGTTTGGCATTTGGGGGCTGTGCGCTTGGAGCAAATCGCGGAGATTGATTTGTCGCATATTCCCTTGGATGGAGCCGGTCCCGCAGTCACCCGCTTAACTGGCGGCCATCTTGATTCTGTAGCGGTGAGTCCCGCAGAAGTGCTGCAACATGTACAAGAAGGGGAATTACATTGTTTGGCCATCATGAGCGAAAAACGTTATGAACAAATGCCGGAAGTTCCTACCTTTAAAGAGGAAGGAATCCAACTGGTCCATGGAACTTGGCGAGGCTTGGCGGTCCCCAAGGCGACCCCTGATGAAATCGCCCAAAAACTGGAAGCAGGCTTCACAACGGTTTATGAAGATCCTGAGTTTCAACAGAGCGTCAAGAAAGCTATGATGGGATTAAAATACCGTGAGGCAGAAGCGTTTCAACAATTCCTAAATAAAGAGGCGGAAGAAATCACCCAATTAATTGAATCGCTGGGCATCAGTTCTAACCAATGATGAAGAAATACCTGCATAGCGACCGTCTTTTAGGACTAGGATTGATCCTGCTTGCAGCCTTGCTCTACTGGCGCACCTACTGGTTCGCACGTGAAGTCGAGGGAATGCGTCCCCAGCTCTTCCCACGGATGTTGCTCATCAGCCTGGGGATATTCAGCCTACCGTTGCTTTTTCGAAAACAAGCCACGTACCCCGAAGCCGCGGTTCCTATCGAAACGAAGGAAGTGTATGGGAAAATCGCTTGCGTGATGGGTGTGCTTGTTCTTTATGTGACGGCGTTGCCGCTGATCGGATATCTAGTCTCGACGCTTCTTTATATCGGGTTCATGATCTGGTTTTTAGGAGAAAGGCGGCTTTGGCGGATTTGTATATGGAGTGTGGGAGTTACGTTTGTGGTTTATGGTATCTTTGATTGGTTTTTAAATGTGGAATTACCCTCTTGGTGGTTTGTTTGATCGATGGAAAACATCTTAAGTCATTTCGCTTTAGCCCTGGATCCTCTCCCCCTCTTGATGGTCACGGTAGGCGTGGTAGCGGGAATCATGATTGGTTCTTTGCCCGGTTTAACCGCCACCATGGGGGTGACTCTTTTGTTACCGCTTACGATGGGGCTGGAACTCACCGCCCAAGCAAGCATCGCCATGCTTATCGGAATCTACATCGGCGCGATTTATGGAGGCTCTATCGCCGCCATTCTGATCTGTACGCCTGGAACTCCTGCTGCCGCTGCGACCGTCTTGGATGGATATCCTCTAACCCGCAAGGGTGAAGCGGGACGCGCCCTAACCTTGGCCACGACTGCGAGCTTCAGCGGCGGCATCATTAGCGCGTTAACTCTCACGTTTTTCAGTCCCCTGATCTCACGGATCGCCATCCGTTTTGACGGCTATGAATATTTTGCCCTGGCCGTTTTTGGCTTAAGCATGATCGTCACCATTTCCGGCAAAGATGTATTGAAAGGCATTCTTTCGGGTTTTATCGGCTTAATCATCGCCTCGGTGGGAGTCGACCCTACCGCGGGAATCCCGCGCTTTTGGTTTGGACAAGTGGAATTGATCGACGGGATTGGTTTCATTCCTGTTTTAATTGGCCTATTCGCCTTCGCCCAAGTGTTTGAGGAAGTAGCTCAAGTCGTCAAGGAGAAAGTCGTTTTACCCAAGCTGCAATTTTCTTTCCCCTCCATCAAAGAACTTGCCCGGTATTGGTTTGTTTATCTTCGCTCAGGCTTAATTGGCACTTTCACCGGCAGCCTTCCCGGCGCAGGATGTGATATCGCCGCCTTTGTGAGTTATAACGAAGCCAAACGCAATGCCCGCCCCGGCGACCGCTTTGGCGAGGGCGAACCTAAAGGCATTATCGCCGCCGAAGCAGCCAACAATGGTGCCACCGGCGGTGCCATGATCCCTATGCTAACGTTGGGGGTTCCAGGAGACGCCGTCACCGCAGTGATGTTGAGCGCCCTAACCGTACAGGGATTGCAGCCCGGCCCCAAACTTTTCCGTGAACATCCTGAAACCGTATATCCCATTTTCGCGTGTATGATCATTGCCAATATCGTTATGGTCACGGTGGGATTGTTTTCTGCGCGTTACATCTCCCGCTTAATTCGCTTGGATAAATGTTTGATGCTTCCCATTATTGCGGTGCTGAGTGTGGTAGGCGCCTATGCAATCAAAAATAGCCTATTTGATGTATGGGTTGCCGTGGTGATGGGGTTCGTCGGCTTTGGAATGAAGCGCTGGGCGATCCCTGCTTCACCCATTGTCCTCGCGATGATCCTCGGTCCCATGGCCGAGCACAACCTCGCGCAAATGATGCTCAAACCTGATTTTCACTTTACCAATTTCTTAACCCGGCCTATTTCCGTCATCTTATTGGGTTTTGGAATATTTACCGTGGCTTATGGCCTGATTCGCCGCAAAGCCTGAGTCCTTTTTATCATTCCATAGAGGGATTTTGTTTTATGATGATTGAGAACGTATACCGTTAGCGGCGTACAGCCACTGGCAGGGGATTATCTAAAAGCGAAGGGAAACGCTCGAAAGCGGTGTCATAGCGGCTGAGGGTGAACTCATCCAGCGATTTTTTCCTCTCGTCGAGAGTGAGAATTCTCTTGTCATCCAATTCAATCACGGCACTGCGGTTCTCATTCGTATAAAAAATATAACGGCTTATGTTTCCCTGCTCTTCAAGGGGAATGCGCGCTTTAAGATCCACGGGAATTTCCAAGACCAAATCTTCCTGCATCTCCGCGCGTTCTGGACGTGATATTCGGTGTGAGAACACACAGATTGCCACGTTCTTTTTACGCTGGTTATCGATAATATCTACTCGTTTTTCAGGATAATGAGAAAAAAACCGCTGCGCTAAAGGATGCTGTTCGGCAATGTTCTGGATTTTTTCGGGGGCAATCCGTTCTTCTTCCAGTTTGGCTTGTTTTCGAGGATAGAGATAAATGGCGATATACATGGGTAGAAAAACGCACAAGAACCAGGTTACCCCATAGGCAACCAAGATCGATTGATCCAAAGCAAAACGAGCCAAAAGAGAAATTCCAAGATAGGGCAATAACAGTTTAGGAATGAGGGAGGCCATTTCCCAAAGGTTACTCCCCCGGGTCACATCACAGAATTTGCGTTTCAACGAGCCATAAATCGCGCTATACCAGAAAAAAGCCAGATGCAATTCAAAAAGCCAAGGTGGATAAAAAGAAGGTATTTTTCCCCCGATGAAATACATCGTAAATACCCCACCTCCCCCGCCATGAGCCCCTACAAAGGCTGCGATAACAAAATTGATAATGAAGGAACTCGCCACAATGACGAATACAAATACCGGCCATAAGTTCATGAGGAATTCTCATCTTGCATAATTTGTTTTGACATCGTGGACTCCTTGCCCATTTCTTCTTGCAATTCCTGGTAACGACGGCGCACAATCCCTTCGTTGGGTTCGATCGCTAATGATTTTTTATAATATTCTTCCGCTTGCTCATACTCCTTCATTTGATGATAAATATCCGCGACCGAATAAAGATAGATTGGATCATCGGGGAGCAGCTCTACCGTAGAAAGACAATCTTTTAAGGCTCGCTGCAAATAAGCCATTTGCGCCTTGCGCGAATTTTGGTGATAACTTAAAAGCCAATAAAAACGCGCGCGGTTAAAATGAAAACGGGCTCGCTCGCGTTTGGGCATATGATAGCGTATTTCTTCATTCTCGAGAAAATAAGTAATCTTTTCGATCTCGGCCTCAAGATTTACCGTATTGCTTTCATTCAAGGCTTCTTCCGCATGCCAAGGTGGAGGAAAAGGGGGCTGCCAGCGCAGGGCATCAAAACAGACCCAGGAGAAAACCAACCAGACGCAAGCGAGCATAATGTATAAAAAACGCATCGTCGTTACTTATCCAAGTGAGGTTTTATCGTTTTTTAATTATAGACTAAATACCAAAAAATCCCTATTTATTCTTTTTCTTATTAGATTCTCTCTTTTCAATTATTATAACAAATCGGAGGCAATACCTTTTCAAGAAGGTCTTTTTACGGTTAAGGTATACATAAAGTGATAACTATTCCCTGGAGTTAACGCGCTATGGAATTGCCGGTCATTCAACCCACACAAAAGAAACCCTTACAATCCGTCCTCGTGAAACCCACGGGCGCTGATTGCAACCTCGATTGCGTTTACTGTTTCTATTTAGAAAAAGCCGATCTGTATCCCGAAACCCGCGTACACCGGATGTCAGAAGAAGTGATGGAAGAAATGGTCAAACAAGTGATGCAAGAACGCCAGCCTTCTGTCTCTTTCGGATGGCAAGGGGGCGAGCCCACGATGATGGGGCTGGATTTCTTCCGCAAGGCCGTTGCTTGCCAAGAAAAGTACGGCCTTAGTGGACAAACCGTGGGTAATGGGATGCAAACGAATGGGATTCTCATTGACGACGAATGGTGCGATTTTTTTAATAAGTACTCCTTTTTAATAGGGCTCTCGCTCGATGGACCGGCACATATCCATGATAAATACCGATTCACAAAAGGCGGAGGTCCATCTTGGCAAAAAGTCATGGATGCAGGGAAACGAATGCTGGATAAAGGAGTCGCGGTAAATGCTTTAGTTGTTGTGAATGACTACTCGGTCCAATTCCCTGAAGAAATTTATCAATTCCATAAAGATATGGGCTTCGAGTTTATGCAATTTATCCCTTGTGTGGAAACAGATCCCCAAAATCCTGAGCAAGCAGCGCCTTATTCGGTCACGGCAGAAGCCTTTGGCCACTTTTTAGCCCGATTATTCGATCTTTGGAAGCAGGATTTTCGCCAAGGACGCCCCACCACCTCGATCCGATACTTTGATTCTGTCTTCCACACGTATGTTAATATGCCGCCGCCAGAATGCACCTTATTGCAAGAGTGTGGATGTTATGTCGTGGTCGAGCACAACGGTGACATCTACTCATGTGACTTCTTCGTGGAAGAAGATTGGAAATTAGGGAACGTCATGGAAGGAAAACTGGTTGATTTCCTCAATAGTCCCCGCCAGAATGAATTTGGCCGCTTAAAGGCCGAACTTCCACCGGAATGCCCTGAGTGTGAATGGCTACCCCATTGTTGGGGAGGATGTACCAAAGACCGATTGCGTGATCCTGCTGATCAGGGCTCAAATCATTTTTGCCAATCATTCAAAATCTTCTTCGAACATGCCGATGCAGAATTAAAGCGTTTGGCCAAGGAATGGATAGAAGAACAGGAACGTCAACATCGGGCTGAAATGCAGCGCTTTCAGGCCATGCAACGAGGTGAAGCCCAAAAAGAAGTGAAACGCAACGATCCCTGCCCCTGTGGCAGCGGCAAGAAATACAAGAAATGTTGCGGCCGCCAAGCGGTGTAACATCGAACGTGTGGACGCCCGCTCTCGGCGGGCGTTGCTTTTTTCCTTCCCATCCCCATGATAAAGCAAAAAACAGCTTTATTTTCCCCCGAATTGACCGAGGATTATAACAAATCCTTTTATGTTTTATTTGATGGTGCGAAAAATCCCATCTTTTCTTTTGCGGCTTATGACATAAAAGGAACAGAAACAAGGCCTGTATTCAACCACAGGCCTTTTCTTCGCCATATGGCTAAGGAGGTATGTTTCGCCCATGGGGGAAGTCCTCGTATTCAGTAAAAAACGAAATGAATTGATTCGCATGGCGGTTCGACCACCCGATGAGCGAACAGACCACACCGTCGAGCGTCTCTTATCAGCGGCGGCTCACGAGAAAATCTCCATCGTTTTTTTATTTTTTCAAATCGATCGTTTCGAAGAAATCGCGATGAAAGTCAGCGAACGAAAATTACGTGATCTCGCTTCAAAATTAATCGAAATCTTGTTGGATCGTACCCCAGAAGGGGTTTATGTGGATACCTTCGGACGTAATGAATTTCTCTTGGTATTACCTAGAATTAACAAAAACCAAGGGCATGACGTCGCTGTGCAAGTTTGCCAACGCTTTGTCACCATAGCCGAGGAAATTCTAAAAAAAGAGAAAGAGCTGCTGGGCCTCAATATTGGGATGATCGAGTTTCCCGAAGACGTTGACAATCGGGTGGATCTTTTCCGCTTGGGTCGAGAAGCAATGTTTATTGCGCGCAACGCCGGAGCAAATCACATCGTTTCCAATCTTGATGATGAGACCCAACAGTTGACGGTTACCATCACGGATATTCAGTTCAAGCGCCTGCACAAAATGGCAGAGAAGGAAAACGTAGAAGTCGATTTCCTCGTACGTGAAGTGCTCGATTTATATTTACGGTGATGATGGGGCGTTGCTGTTTCTCTATTCCATTTCATCATACCACGACTTAGGAATATTGCGATTTTTCCGACCGACAACGGCGAAGTAGTTAAGAGGAGTTTGATCGATTGCGAGACGATGGCAGTATTTTTCTTTTTTCAGGATGGTCAGAATATCTTCTTTAATCATACGTTTTAGCAATTTATCAAAGCCCGAATCATCATCAGAACTAAAAAATTGATCTTTGATGTTCAAGGCGATCCACCCTTGCTCGGTAATCATATTGAAGGCTTTGGCGTATGCGAGGGGCGGTAGATCATCGAATCCCAAAGCGGCCACGGAGACTAACGTGTTCAATCTCTCTTTAAGAATTGATTGTTCTATTTCTTCCGGAACATTGGTCAAATCAATAGCATAGTAATCATCATACACTTCAGGCCGGTCACGATAAGCGGCGAGTTTGGCTTCGATCAGAATATCGACGCCTATAATCTTCGGCACTCCCAATTGCTGCAACTCAATTCCAACCATTCCATTTCCTGCTCCAATCTCCACAACCGATAAACTCGAAGGCGAGGTTCCGTGGCTTTCCAAACCACGTCTCAACATTTCACAAACAACTCCGGGGGAGCTACATTTCATATGCTCATAAAAGATACTCTCGTAAAGACCCGGGATAGAATAAACCTCATCATAATCGTGAAATCGGATTTTCTTACTCACACCATCCAAACAAATCACACAATACTCTTGATCCTGAGAGTAGGTTTCACTCGTTTTGGGGAAAGTAATTTTGATCTCCTGACTTGCTTTGAGTTGTAGATCATGTTTATTCGCTTCCGAGGTTTCCATGATTTCATTCTCCTTTTTTCTTTTTTTGTATGATCCGTAAATCCTCTTTCCGTGTTCCATCCACAGATGATTAGCCACCAAACACAAAGACTCTCCTTCTTTCAAACAAGAGGGAGATCTTCGCAGGATGCCCATTTATTCTTTACGGATTTGATCTATTTTATAATGTTTTTGCAAAAAAGAGAACCGCACATTAGGGATAAAACCAGGTATAGGGGATTGCATGGAAGACCAAACGGGTTTGTTCAAAATTCGCGTGCCCTTGTTTCCAATGATAATAAGTCAATAAGGCATTCCCTTTGAACCAGGTAATACTGGTGTAGGCATAGCCAGATTGAGGATCTTCTTCGATATTTTTGATAAACTTCCACGTTTTTCCTTCATCTTGGCTGATCGCGGCGGTGAGCGGAGTACGACCTTGCCACCCGGCTTTATGACCCTTGAGATTATGGTTCCACACAATAAGCAACTCCTCAGTCGCTGGGATGCGCGTAATCGTGGCTGGAGCAGCCGGTGCGGTGAGTTCCATGGGCATCGCTTCGCTCCAGGTTTCGCCTTGATCATGGCTGATTGCGTAATAAATGCGATCCAGTTTTGTGCGGATAATCATAAAAACAGACCCATCTTTCAACTCGACCACTCCGGGTTCCATTGCCGGTTCATTCTTGGATAGACGTACCGCACCTTTTCCTTCTTTCCATGATTTCCCTTCGTCGTCGGAAATATAACAGAAACTGACTTGATCGTTATACTTCTCTCCTATATGAGGCGAAAGGGCGATCGGGGCGAGAATGCGACCGCTGGAAAGTTGGACAGGACGTGCATTGTTCATGATGTTATAACCGGAACGGGTTGAAACGCGCTTGGGCTCCGACCAGGTTTGGGCTTCATCTTGGCTGCTTCGCATATACACGTGTAGATCATCCAGACCGTTTTTCACCAAAAAGAAAAACAAAATCTTGCTTGATCGCAAACGTAAAAAAGAAGCGCTCATGACGTTCTGTTCGCCAATATTTTCTTGCAAAACGTAGGGATCACCCCATGTGCGCCCCATATCTTCACTTCTCTTGGCCGCAATCTCGGCCGTCGCATGATCGGAAGCACCATGAAAACGGCTCCAAGCTAAAAGCAAAGTACTATCCTCGAGTACAACGATATCCCCCTCGCTGTGGCGAGAATACGTTTCTGAACTCGGGCAGACGACCTTCCGTATGGGTTCATCCAGGCTCTCAGAGCCCTCTATAGGAACTACCATACATAAAAATATACTCATAAATATCAATAGGTTAAAAGATTTTCTTACAATGACTGAACATTCGTTCATCGAATTGGCCTCCTTTTTGCAGTTTTATATTTTCAACAAATTTTTTTCTGGGGGTATTATACGATGGATCAGACAAACACCACAATGAACGAGTGGGAAGAACTCTTGAAAGATGTAACATTTGAACGGGATTGGCGGGAAGTCCCTTGGGATTCCTCCATAATATCCGAAATTGGAGATCGAATTGAAGTCAACGAACTATTGAATGAACGTTTGGATGAATATCCTAGTGAAGAAATATGGAGGGCTGTTGATACTTTACGCAAAATCGCCGATAAGAAATTAGAAGGCAGAGATAGGACAATCTTTCTTCTTTATTTATTGTCGGGAAAAACCCAAGAGGAGATAGCCAATACACTTAATGTTCATCCGGATACAGTACGCCGAAGTATAGAGCGATCCGTCCGGGTTATCCGTGAGTTAATTCAAACTAAAAAATATGGGGATTTCCCTGTAGGACCGGGCAAACGGCCTTATGCAAGAGTGAGAGTTTTCGCCTTGGATAGTCGAGAAGAGAAAGAGCGCTTTCTACATTTCGTCAATGAACATGAGGTTTGGCACTTGGCTTTTACAAGTAACGATCTGTTTCGGGAAGCGATGGTGATTTATCTAACGAATCCAGAACAAAAATGTATCAAAGGAAAACCCAAAGGGGCCTAAGATATATATCACTTTACAGGCTCGGGTTTGGGAGGGGTCCAATCGGGGGGTTGGCCGCACTGCGCTTCGGTCGCCCCACAATTTTGACACGCCCAGACATACTTCATTTGCGTAAATAAATATAGCCCCAGGCTGATAATGGGTATACCAAGAAATCCCAAAAAGGAGATAAACATGGTGGTGGAAATACACATTCCTGCTAGCACAATACCAAGAGAGAGTAAAAGGTTATAACGTGGATGCTTTTCTACATAAACGATCCCTCCACAATGAGCACAAGGAGGAAGATCACTTTCTTCTACCGTAGGAGAAAAACCTGAAGTTTGGCCGTCATCTAAAGGGGGTGGCGGCTCTTCTTTGGGTTCCTGGTAAGAAGAAGCAGGTGCTTCTTCGGTTTGGATTTTCTCAGGCTGGAATTCTTTGAATTCCTCGTCCTCTTTATTACCGGTTTCCTCTTGCTCCTCGGAGGAAGCATGAATGTCATAAGAACGGAGAATATTTTGAAACACAGAATTTTCCCGCATTTGATCGAATTCGGGATCTTCCTTCGCCCACTGAATGCATTCGGGATTTAATTTCGCCGCACGGTCAAAGTAAATCACAGCATTATCTGTATCATCCACTTGGGCATAACTGCAGGCAAGGTTATAAAGGGCTTCGAAATTCTCCGGATTCTCCATTATGGATTCTTCGAAATAAGTAATGGCCTTTTCATAATCTTTGTTATGAAAGTGAGTCATTCCTTGCTCGAAAAGAGAATTCGCTTTCCCTTGGGCCATGTTTCTCTCGCGATTGTACTCTCAGAGTTAACTTCGACAAATTCAATCTTTTCCGTCATTTTACCATCTTTTGAAGACTTAAGGGAAGTCAAAATGGCAAAATTTCCCCAGGTTTAAGCGTGAAATAATAAAGTCCTACGATTTCCATGAAATAAAGGATTCTCATTTTTCATTTGTCTTTATTTCGATATCCTTCTGAACTTCTTGCACATAGCACTTCAAGAGTAGATTTTATAATAATTATGGCGAATTATTATTTCTGTAATTTTTCTTTAAATCTTCGATTTTTTTGTGATTTTATCTTGACGATACTATATATTGGGTTTATATTCAAAACCGCTACTATAGATAGGACACAATCACCTCCAATCAACTTGCGAACATTCATCGAAATTGTAAAAAATAAATGAAAAGGTATAGTAAGGAGAGTAAAGTATGGCAGTTCTCGACACAAACCGGGTAACTCCCCCTGTGGATAAACACCGAAACACAGAATTGGCGCTCAATGAGATGAAAACCGACCAAAATGGATTACGCTTTGATCGTGTCTACACGCAGCCGGGCGTGGATCCCTTTTCTACCGTGGAATGGGAAAAACGGGACGTCGTCATCACCGGTGACAAGGGGGAAGTGATCTTTGAGCAAAAGGGAGTAGAATTTCCTACCTCATGGTCGCAGATGGCAACCAAGGTAGTGGTTTCTAAATATTTCCGGGGAATGCTCGGCACCAAAGAGCGCGAAGACAGTTTGAAACAATTAATTTCTCGCGTGGTGAATACCATCGTTTCCTGGGGAGAACGGCAACTGTACTTCGCTAACCACGAAGACCGTGATACTTTTCGTGATGAACTGACTTACCTCTTGCTTCATCAACACGCTTCGTTTAATAGCCCGGTATGGTTCAATTGCGGTGTTGAAAAAGAACCTCAATGTTCCGCATGCTTCATTAATTCAGTCGAAGATACGATGGAATCGATCCTCGGTTTGGCAAAAACCGAAGGGATGTTGTTCAAATACGGTTCGGGTACCGGTACGAATCTCTCCCCCTTACGCTCCTCGCGGGAACATTTACACGGGGGCGGCACGGCTTCCGGCCCGGTTTCCTTCATGAAAGGCTATGATGCTTTTGCCGGGGTTATCAAATCCGGAGGCAAAACCCGGCGTGCTGCCAAAATGGTGATCCTCAACGCAGACCATCCGGATATTATGGATTTTATTAAATGTAAAGCCAGTGAAGAAAAGAAAGCCTGGGCTTTGATCGAGCAAGGGTATGATGGGAGTTTTAATGGAGAAGCGTACAGTTCGGTTTACTTTCAAAACGCGAATCATAGTATTCGGGTGACCGATGACTTCATGAAAGCGGTGGAAAATGACGAAGATTGGACTACCCGCTATGTGAAATCGGGGGAAAAGTGTGAAACGTATAAAGCCCGTGAACTTATGGGGTCCATCGCTGAGGGAACGCACATCTGCGGCGATCCCGGTATGCAATTCGACAGCACGATTAATCGCTGGCATACCTGCCCCAATTCCGGACGCATCAATGCTTCTAATCCATGCTCAGAATACATGTTCTTAGACGACACGGCCTGCAATTTAGCCTCCCTTAACGCATTAAAATATCGTAACCCGGATGGCAGTTTCGACATTGAGAGCTTTAAGCATTCGGTTCGAGTGATGATTTCCGCGCAGGAATTTATTGTCGATAACGCCAGTTATCCTACAGAAATGATTGAGAATAATAGCCATCTCTACCGTACCCTGGGTTTGGGCTATGCCAATCTCGGGGCATTGCTTATGGCGTCAGGATTACCCTACGACAGCCAACCGGGACGAGATTATGCCGCCGCCATCACTTCCATCATGTGCGGCGAAGCCTATGCGCAAAGTGCTCGGATTGCCCACGGAGTCGGAACTTTCGAAGAGTTCGAGAAAAACCGAGAGCCTATGCTCAATGTGATTGATATGCACCGCAAGGCCGCCTACCAACTTAATAAGGTCGGCGTCCCGGCTGATCTGTATGAACAATCGCGTACCGTATGGGATGAGGCCTATCAATTAGGCGAGCAATATGGCTATCGCAATGCCCAAGTGACCGTGTTGGCCCCTACCGGGACGATTGGATTTATGATGGATTGCGATACCACGGGCGTGGAGCCGGATATCGCGTTGGTAAAATATAAAAATCTTGTCGGTGGCGGCGTATTAAAAATCGTCAACAATACGATTCCCAAAGCCTTGCAACAGTTAGGATACGAGCAAGCACAGATCGATGAGATCATTAAATACATCGATGAAAATGATACGATAGAAGGCGCTCCTCATTTGCTTGAAGAAGATCTCCCCGTGTTTGACTGCGCCTTCAGAGCCGCTAATGGCAAACGCTCGATTCATTACATGGGACACATTCGCATGATGGGGGCGGTTCAACCTTTTATTTCTGGGGCGATCTCCAAAACCGTGAATTTACCCAAAGACGCCACCGTTCGGGAGATTGAAAAAGCCTATATCGAATCCTGGAAATTGGGCTTGAAAGCGGTCGCGATTTATCGTGATGGATGCAAACGCACCCAGCCACTCAATACTTCTCAGGAAGAGAAAAAGGAAGAAGACAGTCAAAAACCTGCCAAAGTCACTTCCGTAATGGAACCAAAACCTTACCGAAAGCGTTTGCCCGAGGAGCGGCAAGCCATCACCCACAAGTTCAGTATTGCTGGTCATGAAGGGTATATCACGGTAGGGCTTTATCCCGATGGCAAGCCCGGAGAGATTTTCCTAACCATGGCTAAAGAAGGAACCGTGGTCTCCGGCTTGATGGATAACTTCGCCACGGCGGTATCGCTCACGCTTCAGTATGGGGTTCCACTGAAGGTCTTGTGCAACAAGTTTGCTCATACCCGTTTCGAGCCTGCCGGTTTCACGGGCAATCCCGAAATCCCCATCGCCAAGTCGATTACGGATTACATCTTCCGCTGGCTGGCATCTAAATTTCTCACAAAAGAAGAAAGAGACGCAATTGGCGTGATAGATCGGGGAAAACACCATGACGAGGAAGAAAACCAGGATGTATTATTCCATTCCAACGAGGAAGAAATAAAACCGTTAGGTTTTAAAGTACAGGAAGATGCGCCCCCATGTCATGAATGCGGAACCATGATGGTACGTAACGGCGCATGTTATAAGTGCTTAAATTGCGGAACCACCAGCGGATGCTCTTAATAAAAGAGCCTGTAACATTCATACGAAAGAAGGGGATCAGACCGATCCCCTTTTTTCATTGCTTAACCTTGATTCATTCTGCTTATTCAAAATCATTCCTCAAAATCACCGATGGCAATCGCCCAATCCGATTCGTAAGGCGCTTTCCACGTTAAGGATTTTGCTTCGAGTTTTCCCAGCGATATCTCTTCATACGGTTTAAGAGTATCGATGGCAATGGCTTTTTGAGCCTTTTCCAGTTTTCCCAAATTCATGGTGATTTTATCGGTGTCTTCTTTATAAAGCACAATGTGTTGGGCTTCTGGATCGCGCAGACCATAAGCATCGGAGATCTCATTATCCCGCTCCATGGTTTTTAGAAAACGTTGGGTGAAAAAACGTGCGTAGGTCTTAATCCAATGAGGATGGGGGTAAGGATGAGATCCGTCCGAATCAGCCGATTGATTCGAATCGGCTTCTACAAGATTGCCCCAAATATTGGCTACCCCACCTGCCATGGTCGAGATCCATAAACCACGACGAGTGAGTTCTTCGGTATAATCCTTGTCGGGATAAGGGGAAGGCTTACGAATCCGGAAGCGGTCTTCTGAAAATGTGGGTTTGTTGGGATATTGTTCCAGGGCGGCGACATAGACATCGTAAGTTGGTTGATGATGTTCATAACTGGAATAATCAAGCCCCGCGTAAATCTGCTGTCTTGAATGATCGGTTCCCTGATTAGGGCCGCCCGATCGCCCGCCAAGAAAATGGTGCCAGCCGAAATGCTGATGCATATACTCATACCACCGTTTCAGATCGCGTTCCTTGACCCATTCATTCAAATCAAATCCATAGCCCATAGACCAACCAGGAAGCGGCCCCAAACGCGCAGCGATATAACGCTGCAGGCGCTGGTCTATTTTTTCATTCTTGCCCCATTTGATCGGTGTCATGTGGCGCTGCTCATCACCCCACATCCATAGATGCACCATCCCGCCTGCTTTGTAGGTTTTTGTAATCAAGAGTTCCAGGGCTTCAAAAGTACGTGAATCTGGGGTGGGATCATCCCCCATACTATCGTAACGGTCTTTTTCTAAGTCAAACCATCGAGTGAAGACACATGTATGAAATCCATTAAAGCCATGTTCTACCAAAAAGGTTTGAATGTCACGATCGATTTTTTCCGGATTTTGGTAATAGAATGACGGTGAATCATACATGACGAGTTGGGGAACCATGGCCTCTTGGGTCCCCGACCAGCCCCATTTCGCACCAAACGAAGTAAGAAAACCGTGATCTAAACCTTCTTTGGCAGGTTGAATCTTGACCGTACCTTCAAGACCATCGAGTTCCGGATCCTCGCTTTGACTTCCGAATCTCCATTCCCCCGTGCGTGTAGCAGTAAAGCGCCATTTCCACCTATCGTCTCCACTATAGAACATACCCGTTTCCCTTGTTTCATCGCTGTCCTGATGCTGGAAGGTCACCGTAGCAATAAGATCGTAGGGATTGCCTTCATACGAGCGATTTTCAACAGACCATTCAAGATAGGGAAACCACTGGTACCCGCGTTGATCGAGTTCACTTGCCCCCACACTTGGAATCACAAATAAAGCGAAAAAAAGAACCCCCAAGAAAAGATTCTTCATGATCGACTCCCCTAAAAACTGATTTATTATTACCCAAAAGAAAAGCCTCGCTTTTTTTTATACAAACGGATCATTATCCTAGAGCCTCTACCATATGCTCGCCGATTTTTGCCGAGCTTTCGCATACAACCACCCCCGCCTCACGTAGCATCGCCTCTTTTTCCGCTGCGGTGCCTTTACCGCCTGCGATAATCGCCCCTGCGTGCCCCATGCGTTTACCGGGAGGTGCGGTTTTGCCCGCGATGAAGGCTACAACCGGCTTGTTGAACTCTTCCTTGATATATTCTGCTGCTTCTTCCTCGGCCGAACCGCCAATCTCGCCGATCAGCACAACACCCCGGGTTTCCTCATCGTCTTTGAAAGTTTTCAGACAATCGACAAAACTGGTTCCGCTAACGGGATCACCGCCGATTCCAATACAGGTGGATTGACCTAGTTTCACATCCGTAATTTGCTGAACGGCTTCGTAAGTCAAAGTGCCGCTGCGGGAAACCACCCCTATGCATCCTGCCCTATGGACAAACCCCGGCATAATCCCGATTTTGCACTGTTCCGGCGTAATAATACCGGGACAATTAGGACCAATCATGCGCGTATTTCGATGACTTAGGTATTCTTTCACCTTAATCATATCAAGCGTTGGAATCCCCTCGGTGATGCACACCGCCAGGGCAATCCCCGCATCTGCCGCTTCCATCACCGCGTCGGCGGCAAAAGACGGGGGAACGAAAATCATAGAAGCATCCGCGCCAGTTGCTTCTTTCGCTTCAGCCACCGTATTAAACACAGGAACTCCCAAGTGGGTTTCTCCTCCCTTGCCGGGAGTAACTCCACCCACGACTTTGGTACCATACTTGATACACTGCTCCGCATGGAACGAACCTTCTTTTCCCGTAATTCCTTGGACAAGAACTTTTGTATTACGGTTAACAAATATAGACATAATTATTCCTCGTTTTCGAACTTAATATATTCAAAAAAATTTGCATTCGATCATCATAGCTGCAGCGGGCAAGCACGCGTTGTTGACCGCTTTGCGCCATTTGCTCTCGAAGCGCGGGATGAGCCTGATAATAATCGACCTTCTCGCCTAACTCTTCTCGTGATTCAAAGACATCGAAATCCACGCCAATTTCAAACTCATCTTCCAATCCTGGATTATACGAAGTCAGCAGAAATCCACCACAAGCTAACACATCGTAGACCCGAGGATTAGGCGCTGCAACACATTGTGTATGGAAAATATTGATATTGATTGTAGAAGCGGCATAAACATTGGGAAGTTCTCTGAAATAATCAAGACGTTTTCCCATATAACAATCTGTTAACACCCCCGCCCATTCAGGCTGTGACCACTCTTCGCCACCGAAGATTTGCAACCCGCGATCCGCAATCGCATCTAGATAGTACCGGCGGCGCAGCATGGTGGCTTTATTTTCAAAAAAATCCACCCAGGCGCCCTGATCGTCTCGGCCAATTTCCCCCCGTTCTTCTTCAACAATGGAACGATAATCCCTCGATTGCGAAAGATCGATTTCATGCACTAAACGATTGAGCCTTTCGAGTTGATCACGATCGATCTCGCACAATCGTTTTTCTAAGTTTAAAAATCCCCGGGTACCCAATTCTCCCACGAAGGTAATCTGTAAATTTTCCTTTTCACCTATAGGTTTATTGACCGAGCGAGAAATTCCATAGCCCGTACGAACTTCCACCACCGGCGCCTCCGTCTTTGTTTGAAGATAGGGTAAATAAGTCTTATCAAAAACCCCCACCAAATCGCAATGGCGTAATTCTTCTTCCTTCTGTACATAACGGCGGGGATTATCCACAAACCATACCAAAGTATGAAAAGAGAATGTCTTTGGCAAGGCATTGCGTGAGAAAGTGGTTGGTGTTGAATTGACAAAAAATGCCGTATCGGCATTCTCGTGAGCCATCCGGTTTAACCACGCGCTGGAACGCACAAATCGGTAAATCGGAGATTGCCACGCCATGCGTGCAGCCCCATAGCCTAAGCGGTGAAAAGCCGCCACGCAAGCCTCCTGCAGGTAGTTATGCCCTGCCGCCACAAAGCGAATATTCTTTGAAAAGGGAGGTCTCTGAATTTCACTTTCTTTTTGAGCATAGAGGCATGTTTGCCTCTCCCGCTGCTGAGTTTCATCAAAAAGAGAAATGAGAGATTCGCGTGTGTTTTGGGGAGTCTCTTTATCTCCCCAATAAAAGGCTTTTTGGCAACAGGCAACCTCCCCATAGCGCGAGAGAAAAGTAGGCAGGGTTGAAGCCATTTCGTTAGAGACAAGCAAGAGGCAATGATCCGACTGAATGACACCCCGCCAATCTTCATGTTCCAACAAAAAACGAAACTGCGGCAATCGATCTTCGATCAATAACACTCGGCGATTCAATTCACCACGTAGTTCCAAATCTTGTACGCATTTCAACAGTGCGTTCACTTGTTTGATGCCATTAAAGCGAAACAAAACATGCAATTCCGCCTTAGGGTCAACTTGAAGCAACGTGTCTTTCTTGGCCGTATTGATGGTCGCAGGTGAACACGCTTGTACCGCCTTGGCTAAGCCAGGGTAAATCAATCCTAACGCTCTTAAATTATGAGAAAACAGCGCCTCGGTCATGAATATTTCGGCGGTATAATCCCCAAACCTACGCCATGGAGGCAGCCTGTTTCAATCGTGCCTCCATGCACATGAAACGTGCCGGGAAAGCGATCTACCCAATCTTCGTTGGCCGCCGGGCAATACTGACGCCCGTTCCCTTCGATGGCAGCAATCGTATGGATATGAGCAGCCAAACTAGCAGAATGCAAGAAGGAGGCGCCGGGACAAGTTAAATCTTGCACACAGAGAAATAAATTAAATTTCTGCGCCGCGGCTCCCATGAGCAGCGCCTGAGTCTGCCCTTTGCATGCTTTGAGCGCCACTCCGCTATAGCCCAATTCACGCGAAAGCAAGAGGCTTTCATAATCCACCAACGACTCATCAATCACCACCGGCTTAATTTCGGCGGCTTTGTGCATTTTGTTCTCTGGATTCGCTTTCAGATCACGTGCGGTAGGTTGCTCAATATACTGCACCCGATCCATGGCATTGGGGGCTTTTTCTTGGATATAATGTAAAAAATCCATTAAATAATCTACATTTTTACATTGTTCGTTGAAGTCGAGTGAATAGTACCATTCATCCACCCCTCGCTCCCGCTGGGTTTCTTCTGCAATCCGATCAACGCTCACAACTCGGTTCACGTCCCAATCGATATTATCTCCATTCAACTTAATTTTCAGATGGGTCAATCCATCGGCCTTGATCCATTCCGCAAGCGTTTCCGGTAATCCATCATTCAAACACTGGGAAATATCCTCTTCTGTGAGGGGATCGACGGCTCCAACTAAGTGATAAAGCGGCATCCAGGAGCGTGGTTCTTTGCGTACATATTTATCCAGATATTCGCCTTTGAACTTTTCATTTAAATAATGTGCCAAATCGTGATTGAGGTAGTCTTTGCTCAAGCATTGAAACGAGTTACGCCCAAGCAATTTCCCATAGGCATCATGAATGGCAGCATCGAAAGGACTGGCCACCACTAAAGCGCATAACTTGGGGATCGATTCTTTTAACTCCAACTCTTGACTCACCCGTTCTGCCGCCTGCAAATATAGGGGCTCCAAAGCCTGGTTGATACTGAGGGGATGTTCATAATCCTCGTAGTTCTCTGTGAGTTCCTGAATCTCTTCGGCTAACCGTTTCATGGCCTGAAGGGTCTCATCGTAGGTATGGTGTTTTGAGGGAAAAGACCATACATTCCCCATCGGCATAGAACCGAAGCCCCATACCTCATCCCCCTCACGATTTTTAACATGGACATACGCATTTAAGATCGTAACCTTATCGGTTACGATCCCCCCGAATTTTAACGGTGAACGGTACGCGTGATTTTCATATTCAATACGGACGCCTCGGATCGTAATATCGTGCTGCATGGTATTTTCCTCTCATTTTCGTTGAAATCTCACCCCCTCATCATACGATGAATCGATGCTTCTGTCATGAGTTTTGCACCGCTAATTCTGGGAGACAACAATTTTTCGCCCTCCTCATTGCAGCCAAGGCAAAAGATGTCTATTATTGTACAACTTATACAGCCACTTTTAAGACACTGTGCTATTCTATCGATGAATATAAAGGCTATTCACTCTGGAAAATCATCCCTTTCAACCAAGATTCTTCCTTAGAGCAATAAATGATCTAGCGCGGTGAGGATAGATAATCTAAGCCTTCTTGGTGCGTCTCAAAAATGGGAATGATATCTGAAACTCGAGTAAGATGGAGGACAAATTGAACCCGTTCATTCGGGTTAATGAGACAAATTTTCCCGTTATCGTTTAAAATCTCCTGGCTTAGATTTAACAATTGGCCGATAACATGGCTTTGCATGATACGCGTCTCGCTCAGATCCAAGAGAAAATGATTCAATCCTTTCTCATGGAAATCGGTGATTGTGTTCCGTAAATCGTCCACCTCCCCCATGAGAAAAGAACCATGAAGAGAAATAATGGCGATTTTTTCGTGCGTACGAGTTTTTATGAAGGCGTCTCCCATATCCACACTCTTTATAACAGCCGAAGAAACAGGCCAATTTTTCACACTTTTTCGGACTTGCCTATTAAAGTTAAAATATCACGCATTAATTAGAAACAAAGAATCATCCCTATTTACACATAAACAATCATCTCACATCCAGGCGGTCGACACCCAAGTTTTCCCCTGAGCGGTCGATACTATATATAACCACAAATACGCTCGAAATGTCAAAAGGAACAAAATAATTTTACGCAATATTGCTGGAATTCTCGTACACGAAACCCTTACGTACAAAAGAAAAATAATCCATAATGCAATCCAAAAAACGTTATTTGATGGAATACGATGAAAACCCACTTTTATTCAGGTAAAATTTATAGCGTTTCTCTTTTTTCATTTCAATCGAAATCCTCATTTTCTCAATGGCGAATCCTACGTTTCTTTCTCTTTTTATTAATTCTCTTGTTCTTAAATGCTCTTCCAACGAAAGCGCAAACCCAAAAACGCGCCTTGTGGGTCACACGATGGGATTTTAAAACAGAAGATGATATACGCAAAATAATGGAAAATGCACGTCTTCTTGGCACCCGCGAGGTTTTGTTTCAAACCCGGGGCAACGCCACCGTGTTTTACCCCTCTGAGATCGAACCCTGGGCGTGGGAACTCACCGGCGAGACTCCGGCTACCACGGGAAAAGATCCGGGCTGGGATCCCTTAAACACCGCGATTGAAGAAGCAAAAAATCATAACTTGGAACTCCACGCGTGGATTAATGTATTTCCCGGCTGGAGAGGTCTCACCCCACCACCCCGAAGCACAGAACATCCATGGGTGAGTCAGCGATCCTGGTTTATGATTGATCATCGCGGGCTTCCGATGAAGCCCATGGAAAAGTGGTATACCTTCATGTCTCCCGGGATTCCTGAAGTCCGAAAATACATCGCCTCTCTCTGCGGTGAAATGGCCTCCCAGTATCCAGAATTGGCTGGAATCCATTTGGATTATGTTCGCTATCCAGCCCATAGAGAAACCGGTTCCTTCCGCGATTTTTCTTATGATAAAACCAGCGTAGAAGCATTCAAAAAACTTCATAACATCCTTCCCCGTTACGATAAAGAAGAATGGCAACAATTCAAACAAACGCAAGTAACCCATAGCATCCAAGCAATTCGCAAAGCAATCCAAAGCGCCTCACCGGCGGTAGAATTATCGGCGACCTTTGTCGCCGAAATTCACAAAGCCACTTCTGAAGTAGGACAAGACCCCCGGCAATGGTTCGACAAGGATCTCGTGGATTGGGCTGTGCCTATGATTTATAAGCGAAATTTCTCTTCTTTCCAAGAAAACGTCAGGCAATTACAACAGCATTACACCGAGGCGCACTTAAAAAAAATGGCTTTCGGTCTTAACGTCGATTTCAATTCCATTCAAACCATACAAAATCAAATGGGTCTCAGTTTAAGAGAATCCAATGCAGGAGAAGTATTATTCGCGTATTCCTCTCTTTTCCCTAATCATACACCCAACCCCAAAGTTAACGCGATCCAAAAGTTGTGGCGAGAAGCGCGGTTGCGTGAAGTCTTGCTGCGAGATTGACTCGACCGCCCAATCGATTGTTTTACGCTATTCACCCAGAAAATTTTATGGTATGTTAATAAATAGAAGTAAACGACTTTGTTTATTATTGGAGGAAAGAGACGAATGACGAAACGTGGATTTACCTTAATTGAATTGCTGATCGTGGTTGCGATCATAGGAATCTTGGCCGCTATAGCCGTTCCCAACTTCTTAAACGCGCAAATTCGGGCTAAAGTTTCACGCGGTTACGCGGATATGAAAGCCCTGGCTACCGCCGTTCAAATGAACCAAACCGATCGCGGCGTGCTCTTGGTGGACTGGTGGGATGATGATCGTGAATGGGGGCACCAGCGATTGGAAGATGTATTCAACATGGTGGGTGCCGGAGATTTCGAACAACGTTCCACTCAAATGATCCTTGCTCCACTAACCAGCCCCATCTCGTATATGACCGCCATCCCCGAAGATCCCTTCCTTCCTGACACCGAAACCTGGCATCGTTCTTATCGCTATGGGGATAACGACACAGAAGATCCGGAGCACGATCACGGCTTCGGTGCCCTCTTTCCCGAGAACACAGATGTAACTGGCATGCGCCCCTTAAATTCCGGTGATTTTATCTTAATCGGCATTGGTCCTGATGGAGAATTGGGATTGGGTGCAGGTTATGGGGATATCAACCGCGCTTTGCCTTATGATTCATCCAATGGGCTTGTTAGTGCTGGGGATGTTACCTTACGCGGCGGTGGAGGTATTAATCAATAATATAGCGTCACCCGGTTTGGAATGAGGAAGCAATCGCAAGCATTATTAAACCAAGCCACTTAAAAAAACAATCCCCCCTGCCTGGGAGCCATGCAGCAGGGGGGATTTTATTACCCCATGAGAAAAAAAGGGGGTGTATGCGACCCCCAATGTTTCAATTCATCGAATGATGTAATTCTTTCTTCTTTTCTTTCAGTTAACGTGGCTCATTTCTATTAATTTCCAATCCCTTGAAGCAAGGGGGAGAATAAATCCCCTGAATAGAAACGATCCGGCTGCAACAGAAAGACCTCAAACTTATCAACATACACCGTGGCGGCATCCTCTCCCAATCCAGCCACCTGAATAATGGGGGTAATCAGATTCGTATTGACCGGATGGTAGATAGCCGCAAAGCGTTCTTCTTGGTCTACAAATGGCGTGGTGTTTAAAGAATTCACCAAAGCCAGCGATCCATCGACCCCCTGACCATCCGCCATGCTGCCTTTCAATGTACCTAACCAAACCCCGGCATCGGGTGCATCCGCAGAAAAGGTCATACGCAACAAGACAGGATAACCTTGCGTATCGATTGGTGAAGCCGTATAAAGTAAAGAAACTTCTCCGGAGTATACTTCAATGACCAATCCCTTACCATCATCAGAAGAAGGGACTTGATTTTCAGGGAAGAAGTCCAATGTCACTTCACCCGGCGGCGTCCCTTGGGTAAAACCACCTTTTTGGTGTACCCATCCCGCCGCACTCACATTATCTTCGTTAAAATGATAATCCATCACCGGCTGCTCGGGTCCGTGGGTAGGTATAGGAGTAACTGTCGGTTCAGGGGTCACTGGAGGCAGAGTCGGTTCTGGAGTGACGGTTTGTCCCGGTTCCAGAGTTGGAGTCACCGTAGGCGTAGGCGACGGGGTAATTCCTACCGGAGGAGTCGGAGTTGGGGTTGGTTCAACCACGCTTCCATCTGGATGAAGGACAATGGATTTACCCGCGCTTTCATTATCGAACTTATCATACACGGTTAGGTGACATTCATAGGTTTCACCATTAACAAAACCATCAGAATAGTAATAAAGTTTGTTGCCAAGATCGATGGGTTCTTCGTTATTGATATACAGTTTATAGCCACCTCCATCAGCCACATCGAAACTGCGCGACGGGGTCCAGATTAAATGAATATAGCGATCACGCGCGAAGCCATACAAGCGTTCCACATCTTCCGGAGGATTGGTGCTGGATTCCAGCAAGGTCACGTCGAGTTGAGTCGTTTCTCCCGCAGTAACATCGACTACCCGCGAAGTGGAATAATATTTTGAACCCGCTTCGAAAGTGAGACGGTATCTTCCTGGCATCAACGCGTCGAGGCCATATTCTCCCCCAAAGTCGGTTTCATCTTTCCATTGATGTTTAGCAACATTTACGTTCACTTCAGCCAAGGGAAAACCGTTTTCCGCGGAAACAATCCCCGTTAATCCCCCTGTAACAGGACGATCCATAGGACTCAAACTCATCGTATATTGTCCATACCCACTAATCCGATAAGCACGAAGGTGATAAGTTCCCGGTACAAGTTCGATCTCATCAGTATAAAGATTAGAATTGTAATAAATTTCCCTGCTTTTCGAAGGATCATGCAAAGTGGAAGTATAGAGTGAATAACGAGCTCGGAGGTTTGATTCTTGCTGATAAGTAAATTTGTAGGATCCCTCACTTGTAACATTGACTTTATAGAAATCATCTACATCTGTCGCCGTGCGATGGTTATACCCTAGCGATCCTTGAATCAACTGACCGGCTTCAAAAGTGCTCGCTTGCGAAGCCAGTTCATTGTATTGTTGATCCAGCATATTTTCGGGGGTGTAATCGAAATATACATGATAGGTTCCATAACCATTAATACGGTTGACTAGAATATAGTACACACCCGCTTTGAGTGAATCGTTGCCGATTGTATTGAGTGAATCGGTATAATAATTCTCTCTACGCTGAATCGAATGAAATGCATTGTCATGGAAGAGTTCATAGCCCTGCCTTAAGTTCGCATCTCCATGAACATTCACTATGAGTTTTCCATCTTCGGGGAGTTCGAGTCGATACCAATCTTGAGAATCAAGGATGACATCATGTTCAGCGGTATGCCAACCCCGCTCATAGCCTAAGTGACCAATCATTCCCTCATCGACGGATACATCCACCGCTTGGAAATAGCGGTCATTGGGTTCGGGGTCGGTACTGCGATTGGGAATATACTCAATGTCAATATCATATTCTCCATAACCACCCATATGTTCGATACCGACCATATATACCCCACGACTGGCATTTACCTTTTCTACCTTCACCACATTTTCTGTATAATAGCCATCCTGAGTCTGCAAAGTACGATAGGTTTGTTCCTGATGTTCAAACAATTTCAGGCGATATCTTAATGTATCCTCAGATGTTGCGCGAAGAATTATTTGACCTGGATCTGGAACTTCAATAAAATAAAAATCCACAATATCTGTCCAACGATTACCGCCATAGCCCAAATTCCCTTCAATATGACGGGTATCCTCGGGTAATAATGTAGGATCCCCCCAATGATCGTTGGGTTCCTCATCCACTCTTTGTACCGGCGTAAACTCGGTTGTTAACGAAGATAAATATCCTTCCCCGCTAATTCGTTCCACCTGGATTAAATAAACCCCTTTGCGCAGGTTCGGTACACCAATATCTCCGGGTTGATCCGTGTAGTAAAAATCCTTGGACTGATGTTGATGTGTAAAGTGGTTATCATGTAAATAAGTCCGTCCTCTGACATCCGATGTATAGTGGCTAGTAACCGTGAGTTTACCATCCGAGGGCAAGGTCACTTGATAAACATACGACTCTTGATCTTCTGAGAGCAAAATGTCGCTTATTGTTTCATTCGGTTGGATGGTCAAAGGATTTTGAACCGGATTGGGTGGATCTGTTGGTGTGTGGGTAAGTCGTACATGATAAGGACCATGATGATTGATATTATAACTAACCCTTACAGTATAATCGCCTGCAGGAAGTGAATTGATTGTTCCACTCCCCATAGAACGGTTCGAAGAATCATACAAATAGATATTAACCGAAATAAAACCTTCCTCATCGGTCAGGGATTCCATCTTCAAATTACCATACGTAGGAAGGTTTACTTTGAATTGATCGATACGATCCCGCACCCCTTGGCCAAAATAACCAATTTGGCCATAGCGAGACCCTTGATAGGTTCCATCCTCTGGATTTTCTTCCAAATCAATGGTTTGAGAAATCTCGGAGAAAGTATTATTGGGTTCAAGATCGTTTTCCTCGGTTTGTTCACGAAATTGGCTGGTCAGAACATAGGAACCATACCCTTCGGTAGCATAAACAAGCACATAATAGGTTCCGGCGGCAATATGATCATAAGTAAAGGTTTCCGAACCGCCTTTCCCATTACTATCCTTGGCTGCCATTGTATAGGTGCCATTGGAATCTCTTAATTGAAGATTCACTCGGAGTGTATTTTCAGGAAAGACAGAGAGCTCAATTTCACCATTAGAAGGAACTTCAACGTAGAAAAAGTCTCGGAGGTCTGTAAATTGTTCCACCGGATCGCTTATATCCATGTAGATTTGACCATGGTAACCTATATGCCCTTTGACCTGACCTTGAAGTGGTAAGGCTTGGGCATCGGATGGCTGATTGTTCGGTTCTTCATCAATTTCTGTCACTGGTGCAAAGTTGGGTGTAAAGGTATAGGATCCATTTCCTGACACTAATTGCACGATTACATAATAAGTCCCTGCTTTAATGTTCCGATATTGGACACCCTCTTTATCCCCTGCTCCACCCTGATTGGCTTCCCCTAAAAGAGAAATTCGATCCGCATCGAATAATCGAACAAAAACATCCAACTCAGAGCCAGGAGCAACACTGGCTTGAAAAATACCGTCTTGTGGGAGAACCACTTGGTAAATGTCATAAATATCTTGAGGAGACTGTTGAGAAAGAGACCCTTGAACCGCGTTATTAATTTCTACCTGATTGGCTTGTTCAAAGGTATTATTAGGCTCCGTCTCTGAAAAACCTTGACTTATCACCCCCACAACGAACGCCATGATTAAGGCAAGACTTCTTGTACTTGATTTGTTAGGGCTCATCGCAATCAACCTTTCTTTCACCGCAGTTATTGTCCATCTCAATTGTTTGCATGCAAACTTTTTGCGGTACAAACAGTATAACTCATCTTTCAAAAATCTAGCAGGTTAAATAGAAAAAAAATGTAAATATTTTTTTCTGGTTAATTATACAAATTTTTACAATCCCTCCTATTTTCGCTTAAATTTAAATAATTGGTTTTATCGATTGTCTCTCCCCAAACCTCGGCTTTCTTCATCCCTCTTTGGCTAGAAGAGAAGAACATCCAATATCTCATGTCCCTCTTTTTGAAAGATTCCTCTTTTGGCATATTAAACAGCATGAATTATATTTAAACGCGCCTTGACTTATGACTATGATTTCTGATACATTCGAAAAAGCACACTATTAGAAAGATCAACATCGATGTATGTAAAAGTATACTCCAGCGCTACCCTGGGAATCGAAGCCTACTTGATAGAAGTGGAGTTGGAATTAGAGGAATTTTTAGCAATAAGAATTTTGGATGGTTAGGAAAGAAGATAAAACCAATTCTACGGAAAGAGCATTAATTTTATATTTATCTAAGCCAAAGTCTACGATCCAAGGTACGGTACTGGAGTGCTTCGGAAATATGTTCGGGACCAATTGTTTCCGAATGCGCGAGATCAGCTATAGTGCGTGCAACTTTAATCACGCGATCATAGGCTCTCGCCGATAAACCAAGTCGTTCCAAACCGGATCGAAGCATATCACGCGTGGTCTCATCCATGGAGCAAAATTTCTTGATATTTCTTGATTGCATATGCGCGTTACAATACATCTTTGTTCCAGAAAATCGTGTTTGTTGTATGGCACGCGCTTGTATGACTCGATCCCGTATCACGGAAGATGACTCGCCATTTGCAGGGGCATGCAAATCATCAAACGATACACTAGGAACTTCGATATGAATATCAATTCTGTCTAATAACGGACCGGAAAGTTTGGAAATATACCGGTTAATTTGAGTGGGCGTACACTGACATTTATTTCGAGAATTTCCTGAAGAATCTCCAAAATATCCACACAAACATGGATTTAAAGCAGCAATAAGCATCATGCGACTTGGATACGTCAATGAACCGGATACACGCGATATCGTTACGACTCCGTCTTCCAACGGTTGGCGTAAATTCTCCAACACATTACGAGAAAATTCCGGCATTTCGTCAAGAAACAAAATGCCATTATGAGCAAGACTCACTTCTCCAGGATGAGGATACTTTCCTCCCCCGATCAATCCTGCATCGGATATAGAATGATGCGGTGTGCGAAAAGGTCTCGTGGCGATGAGCGCTTGATCCGAAGGAAGCGAACCATGAATGCTGTGAATCTTCGTGGTTTCAAGCGCTTCTTCAAAACTAATGGGTGGTAGAATTGAGGGCAAACGTTTTGCCATCATGGATTTTCCTGAACCGGGAGGCCCTATCATGACGACATTGTGCCCACCAGCGGCGGCCACTTCTAATGCGCGTTTGACGTGTTCTTGACCTTTTACTTCGAAAAAATCCACCTCATAGTGCGCGGATTGTCGAAAGAGTTTTTCCGCGTCCACCTGACAGGGCGTGATGGAATCGTTCCCATTCAAATATTCTACCGCCTGGGTGAGAGTTTTTATGGGGATGATATCAATCCCTTCCACCACAGCCGCTTCCTTGGCATTAATTTCTGGCAAGAGAAATCGTTTATATCCCATTTGTGTACCGCTAATCGCAACAGGAAGCGCCCCACGTACTGGACGCAATATTCCATCCAGCGCTAGTTCACCTAGAAACAGCGTATCATCCAACGCTTCCATGGGAATCAACCCGCTCCCCGCGATCAAGGCGATGGCGATAGGTAGATCAAGTGAGGTTCCTTCCTTGGGAACATCCGCTGGGGCGAGATTCAAGGTCATGCGTTTTACGGGAAAACTGTAGCCGCAATTAACCAGAGCAGAACGAACTCTTTCACGACTTTCTTTCACAGCCATGTCCGGAAGACCAACAATAGTCATCCCTGGCTGGCCAGAAACGATATCCAACTCGACTTCCATCAAATAGGCTTCGATTCCTAGAGTTGCACTAGAGTAGACTTTGACATACATCGATGCTTGACTTTCTATTTCTTACAGATGTATAAATTTAGCAGAAATTTATGAAACTTGTCAATGAATATTAAATAAAAATAGATGATAAATATGTACAGTATACCCTTTGGTGATGATATCAACCATGCTCTACCATATTGAAATACGCCATAGAAATGAATTTATGTCATCGTTTGCTATTTTGGAGACAAGAGAAAAACGCATATCGCCGCGAAGAAATAATCCTGCAACCTCGAACAAGCGCCCGATTGAGAATTACACACATCAAGGAAAAATCTTCTTAGTAATCCACCTGTGGGGATGATTATACTGGATTCGGTTGTGGGTAAAGAAAAAGAAAACCGCCATGGGAGCGGCGGCTATATTTATTATACGTTAACTTCTCTATTTATGGAGAAGCCAACTGTGGATAGAGGTTTTCACCGGAGTGGGTGTGGGAGTGGGTATTCCCTGCCAGTGAACCTGATTAGAGGCGCTAAAACGTTTTTGACCGTTAATGACGGCGGTAACAAAAGCTTGATACGTTCCAGGAACATTAAATTCGTACTCTGTGCGTTGGACAGAACCACTTACAGTCTCATTGGTGAGATACTCGTCATCATAGTAGTAGTGCACCTCGAAGTGATCTGGTTGAAAGGGAAAAGACCATTCCACTGTTAAAATGCCGTTAGTGGACATGAATGCCTGAACCTCATTTGGAGTCGGTATCGGTGTGGGAGTAGGTGTAGGAGTATGGGTTGGAGTAATGGTCGGAGTTGCTGTTGGGGTGAAAGTTGGGGTTGGAGTCGGAGTTGGCTTTTGAACTACTACCTGCCACTCCACTCGCCGGCGGGTGTACTCTTCTACCTCACCGTTAATATTGTACTTACTCTCCTTATAAGGATTGTAAGCCAGCTCCTCCTCTACCGGATCAATCAGAGTCACCGCTAGCTTGACAGCTGAGAGAT
>CAYQOX010000033.1:0-58121 GCA_964419335.1 uncultured bacterium
GGTGGGCTACGTTTTCCTGCTAAAGCAGAAAATCTTTGAGCCCACCCTACGCCTAAATCAGAAAATCTTTGAGCCCACCCTACGCCTAAATCAGAAAATCTTTGAGCCCACCCTACGCCTCTCAAAAAGTACTCAAATACAGGATGAACTTTTTTTTAAATACGCAGAATATGACCTATTTTATAAACAATCTCGAAATAGCAAAAATATGGCAGAGGCCGTCTATCAAAAAGCAATTCACTGTTATGAGGCTTCGTCAAAATGAGTAATTTAATCCATGGAAGTAACCCGTTATTGACCGTTGTAGAACTTTTTCTTATGTTCTTCCGCGTACGTTTGTAAGCGTTGGGCGATTTGGGGATGATCTTCGATGACATTGGTGGTTTCATAAGGGTCTTTTTCCATGTCAAACAAAGAGAGTTCAATTTTTTCTTGTTTATATTGGCCTGGTTGGCCATCTTTACCGGCTTCGACCAAGGTGCGATAAGAATGGGGAAGATGAAGTTTCCAGCGTCCATCGCCGCTTATCACCCCTTCAAAGTTCCGCCCATTGGAGAAGGGGTAATACTCATGGGGATTTTGGGCGTCATCTTTGCCGCGGATAATATCCCACACATCTTGGCCGTCGATGGGATTATCGGGAAGGTCAGCGCCAGCGAGTTGAGCAAAAGTGGGGAGAAGATCGATGGTACAGAAAGCCTGATCGGAACTGGTGCCGGCTTCGATGGCGCGTGGATATTTCACGATGCAGGCGCTGCGGGTGCCCCCGTCGAAACTGGTGCCTTTGGCTTCGCGGAAGGGGGTGGTGCCTGCGCGGTTACCATAGGAGATCCAGGGACCGTTATCGGAAGTGAATAGCACGAGGGTATTTTCTTCTACGCCGTTTTCTTTTAGGGCTTTCATAATTTCGCCGACCGACCAATCAATTTCCATCATGACATCGCCATACAAGCCGGTGCCGGATTTGCCCTTGAATTTGTCGCTACAAAAGATGGGGACATGGGGCATGGTATGGGGGACATAGAGGAAAAAGGGATGATCTTTTTGGCGGGTGATGAAATCGACGGCTTGTTCGGTATACCAAGTGGTGAGCATGGCTTGGTGTTCTTTGGTTACAGGTTCGATAGTGACTTCGCCGTTTTCCCAATATTGGAGAGGGTGTTTGCCCCAATGATCGGGATTGCTGGGATGGTGTTTCCACATGTCGTTGGAGTACATCAGACCGCATGATTCATCAAAGCCGCGGGCGGGAGGCCGGGTATCGGGTTGATCGCCGACATGCCATTTGCCGAAGACGGCAGTTTTGTAGCCACGTTTCTTAAGGACTTCGCCTAGGGTGGCGTATTTCGGGTCTAAGCCACGAGCGCGGGGTCCGTGGGCACCAAAGACTTTGGTGCGTCCGGGATAGCAGCCCGATAACAAGGCGGCGCGTGAAGCGGAGCAAATCGCTTGGGGGACATAAAATTGGGTAAACTGGCATCCTTCGTTAGCCATTTGAAGTACATTCGGGGTGATGTACTCAGGATCACCGAAGGGGTGAAAGTCATTCCACCCGGAATCATCGAGAAAGATGACGACGATATTGGGAGGTCGTTCTTCTTGAGTATAAGACCATGGGGATAAGCCTAGGGAGGCTGCGCCTAAGGCGGTGGTTTTTAAAAAGTCTCGGCGTTTTTGCATCGTACGATTTCCTTTCATTCTAATTTTCAATCTAATGTATCACACTTTGTTAGAGAATTGAAAGCATCTTCTGAAGAAATATCACTATTTCCAAAACGTAAATTTCGTGAGATACTGGTTCCAATTTTGAAGAATGAGGTATAAAAACATGAAGAAAACATGGATATATTTTTTTATCGTGTGTTTGGTATGGCCGATGGTGGGGTTGGCTCAAGACGATGAGCCTTATACGGTGTCGACGTTTGAATGTATTGGCATTTATTACCCCTCCGAGGATGAGGGAGAGTGTCAGGTTCATTACCGTGAGGCTGGGGAGGAATCTTGGAAGGCGCATCTTGGTTTGTGGTTTGATGCACGGGACGATGAATACCGTGGGAGTTTGGTGGGATTGAAGCCGGATACCCAATACGAGATCAAACTCACGTGGGATGAAAAGGAGAGGATTCTTGAAGCAAAAACCCGGGATGAGAATTATCCCATTGGGAAAGAGACTCGGTTAGAGAATGGGGTGATGAGAGAAACCTTGGAAATAACGGAATCGGGAAGCCCCGAGGGGTATCACTTGGTTACGGTGCCAGAAGAGGGGAAAAGCACAATTGATGTGCTTAACGCGGAGGATCATTGTATTCGGATTGAGGCGGATTATGTGATTGTGCGCGGACTCGAGCTGAAGAATGCTGCGAGGCATGCTCTTTATATTGATAAGGAGTGTCAGAATATTGTTATTGAAGATTGCCGGATTACGTTTTGGGGGCGTATTGGCGGTCCTAAATCGTATGGGAATGAAGGGAATTTCGATAGTGCGATATATGCCAATCAAGGCGCGGGAAATTTGACGATTCAGCGGAACCTGATAGAGGATCCACGCGGGGGATCGAATGATTGGGATACGGGGCACCCGGCGGGTCCCCAGGGGATCAGTTTAATGAATACCAGTGGCGGGAATGTGATTCGCTATAATGAGATTCGATCTTCGGAGGATCATGGATTCAACGATGCTATTGGAGGGGGATCGAACTTTAGTTTTAAAGGAAGTCCCAATCGTGATTCTGATATTTATGGGAATATCATCACGCATGTATGGGATGATGCGATTGAAAGCGAAGGGGCGAATATGAATGTGCGTATTTGGGGGAATTATATGGAGAAAACCTTTCAGCATATTGCGGTGGCTTGTACCTCCAAGGGGCCGTTGTATATCTTCCGAAATGTTTTTGGGGAAAGCCGGCGTACGCATGAAAACTCCTTGGGGGGAAGCATGATTAAAGTAGGAGAACGTGATGAATATGGGGGAGGACGGCGTTATGTGTTTCATAACACCGGGTTGCAGCCTGACGGTGCCTTTCATGCTTTTAGCGGGCATGTTAATCCCAATACGATTACGCGAAATAATATTTTTGATTGTCCCGGGCGTTTGACCTCATCTCGCTCGGTGGATATTTCTAGCGATTTTGACTATGACCTGTTTACGGGGATGGATAAAGGGATCGCGCGTGAGCCTCATGGGGTGCGAGGGAAACCCGCGTATATTCATTCGTATGGATTGGAGTTTTTCCCTGCCTCGACGACGACGAAAATCCAATGGGGGAAGGTTCCATATGAGATTGGGGATCGGGAGGTTACGCTTACAGATCCAGTGGTTACGGTACCGAATCCAGTGATCGACCATGGAGTACCTCTCCCGGGATTTAACGATGATTATCAGGGGGAAGGGCCGGATCTCGGAGCGTTTGAATTAGGA
The DNA here is from genome assembly GCA_964419335.1 of uncultured bacterium. Classification (GTDB taxonomy): domain Bacteria; phylum Hinthialibacterota; class Hinthialibacteria; order Hinthialibacterales; family Hinthialibacteraceae; genus CAYQOX01. The sequence goes on from CAYQOX010000033.1 coordinate 3,422, forward strand.
AACCCGCCCTTACGTTTCGGGCGTAGGGCACAGGGGGCGCAAAAGTATGCACCCTGGGAGATACGGTGAGGTTAGCCGTAGAGTTGATAGGCGATTTGGGCTACCCGACGTCCTAAGGCCTTGGCTACAGCGCGATCTTCTTGGGGCATCATGCTGGGCTGTTGTCCCATAACGCTGGTGGCGATCCCGTGGGAATAGCCGAGATATTGATTCTCGGGGACGCTGTTGGGCGGCAGGCTAACAAGGGTCATTCCCAATTGGAACATGGTGACGAGCATCGAGAGGAGAGCGAATTCTTTGTCGCCGTGAAGCGAGCCACTGCTGGTGAAAGCGGAGCCCACGGTGCCAGGGATACCGCCCTGCATCCAGACGGGGCTGATAACATGATCGATAAAGCGCTTCATCTCTGCACTCACGTTGCCCATGTGGGTGGGAGAGCCAAGGATTAAGCCTTGGCAGCCGGTGACATGATCTTGGTTAGCGTCTTGGCAACGGAGAAGGCGTGAGGAGCAACCGCCGAAGGTGTCGACACCTTCGGCGATGCGTTCGGCGAGGGCTTCGGTGTGTCCTTTTTCAGAATGGTAGATAATGTGAATCAAGGCCATGTTTGTCGTTCCTTCGTGCTCATCATGATGTTTCTAATCATAGTAGCGCTTTCGAAAAGGGAGAAGCTTCAGAGCCAATGAAACAGGGAAATTAATTGAACTGCAATCCGGAAAAATTCGCTTGCGATAATAGTTTTTCTAATAATCGAAGATCATGAAAGTGAACCCATTTTTGAGAGAAACGCCGTGGGGATGTGTTTTGCTTGTCTCCGCGCGGCCTTAAGGGCCGCGTGCTCTGAAAACCGCTCCACACAAGCCTCTTCGGCGTTTTGGTTCGATTCATTGGGAAAAAGCCCAAGGTCTCGCTTATTGAATCGTGTCAAGTTTTCTTGAGGATGTTTCAAAAAGCAATTAAATACAGGATGCACCTTATTCATTCTCCCAGGAGAAAAGAAACTGTTTTTTATTTCGTTTGTACTAATTCTATTTCACTAAAATGTTTCCATTGGGTTTCAATGGAGGTAAGAGGTTTGACCTCATGGTGAATGTACAAGCCATAGCGGAGATGTAAGGGCTGATCCGGCTGGACTTCGATGGATTCGTTTAAGGTCAAGGAGGCGCCCATCCAACCGTCGTTGCGTACGTGGAAGCAAGTGGGGAAGGTGGGATTGTCGGGATGGTCGAAGAGGGTGATTCCTTCTGCCTTCTCGTTGGTGATCAGGCCGGAATAGTCGACCCATTTGGCGGGTTTACGGAAGACGTCATCTTCATTAACCGCGCCTTCGGAGTTGCGAATCGTGCCTCCGCCGTCACGTACACCGATCGTTTTGGCCATGCGCACGCCAACCATGCCGAAAGGATTGCGGTTGATGGTGGTGGGATTATCTTGGGTTTCGAAGGTTAAATCAACAATAAGGAGCCATTCTCCATTCATTAGGGGACGGGCGGCGATACGGCGTGTTTCCCAGAGAAGAGTTTCTCCCGGGTCTGTGATCCATACGTTTTTGGTGAGTGTGTAGGCTTCGTCCTTATTTTCATCAAAGGCAACGATTTCGCGGTGCTCGATCTTGCCTTCGCCATGTTCTGACCAAAAATCTACGCCTTCTATGTCATGATGCGAGACCCAGAAGGAATAATGATGTTTGTGACCTTCTTGGTCGTGGGGGTGTCCCATGCGGGTGAGCGAGCGCCCCGCGGGTCCGAGGATGGGAAAGACAAACGGGCGTTTTAAGGTCGAGCCGTAATGGTAGCGAGCGATTTCTTCGCCATTCCATTGAAAAGAGACTTGCTCATAGGGCAGGGGGACAACTTGCATTGTGGGGATAGGTTTGGCGTCGGGTAAGGAATCACTTTGAGGCAAAGCGATAGAGGCGAGTATCAAGGTTCCAAAGAACGCAGCGGTGAGACGAGACAACATGGTAAGTTCCTCCCTCATGGTTTTCTACATTATATAAAAAAAATTTCAATGAGTTGACCCATATTTTCTATTTTTCTCGATCATCGTATGTTATGGTAGAAAGAAAGATTATTATTGGCTATGACAGTAGAAATATAGGGAGTTAAAACGAGGTGGACTATGGATCGACGTTACTTTGTAGGAAGTATGATCAGTACAGGAGGGGCTATCGCTATGCTGCCGCAAACAGGCGCAGCGGTTTCGGTGAAGGAGTTTGGGGCGAAAGGGGATGGTGAAAGAGATGAGAGCGAAGCGATTCAAAAGGCGGTCGATTCGGGGAAGAGTCCTATATATTTTCCCAAGGGAACGTATTCGCTTAAAAAAACGGTGAAGATCGATTTATCGAAAACCGGTCCCCTTACGTTACTGGGTGATGGTTCGGCCACGATTGTGATGAATGAAGAGGGGCCTGCTTTTCATTTGCTGGGACACCATGAAGGAACTGGGAATCCGGAATCGGTGACAGAAAAGGTAGGAACTCTGGAACGGATGCCGATTATTCATGGACTGGTGATCGAGGGGGGGCACGATCAGGCGATTGGAATTTTGTTAGAAAAGACTTTGCAGTGCATCATGACCCAGCTGCTCATACGAGAGTGTAAGATAGGGATTCATCTGATCAAGCGAAATCGGAATCCCATTATTGATCATTGCCATATATATCATAACAAAAAAATCGGGATCTTCTTTGACAAGGTAGATCTCCATCAAGCCATTATTAGTAATAATCATATTAGTTACAACCCTACCGCGGGCATATATCTTTTGGGTGGGGGGATGCGTAATTTTCAAATCGTAGGGAATGATATTGAGTATAACTACAATCCCGGAGTAGAAGGTTGTGCGGACATATTGGTCGATTCGACTCCTGAAAATGCTTCGTTTCGTGAAGGGACGATTGTTGGGAATACGATCCAAGCGCGGCGGTCGCCGAAAGGGGCGAATATACGCATCATGGGAGGTGAAGAACTGCGCAGCGGAGGCATGATGGCGATTACGGGGAATATGATAGGCAGCCAAGAGGAGAATATTCACCTGTTTCGATGCCGGGGAGTCTCAATGAGTGGTAATTACATTTATAGCGCTTTTGAGCGTTCACTCTATATGGAAGATTGTGCCAATATGGTATTTGGAAATAATTCGCTGGATTGGAATCCCGATCATGGGGGAAAGCAAACCAAGGACGGGATTGTGATTCAAAATTGCGATGGGGTGGTGTTGAACGGTTTTATTTTGGAAAATTGTTTTCGTGGTTCCTTGGAACGAGGTGGATGTGTGGAAATAATCAAAAGCCGTGACGTGACAATCGCGAACAGTCAGATCCTTGATCCGCGATACCGGGGAGTCGTTATCCAGGATTCGCACCGATGTAAAGTGGATGGATGTACAATTTTAGCGCGAAAGAAAAATGAGATAAAAGCGACGGTGCAAGTTTTGGGAAACAGCCGAGACAACATGGTGATTAATAGTACGTTAACCTCAGGCAAGTGGGACGTTGATTTTGAAAGCACGCTAGTGCGTGATAATCTCGAAATCCGGTTTAATCAATAAGCTTATTTTGTTATCGATGGAGGCCGTGGTGAGAAGAAGCCACGGCTTTTGTTCTTTTTCTACTCATATCGTTTTTTCGTCAATCCCCCGAATCCTTCGCCGATAACCGGAAGCAAACGAACATCATTTTAGATCATCACGAAAGTGAGTCCTTTTTGGGGAGAACACGCCTTGGGGATGTATTCCGCTTGTCTTCGCGCGGCCTTAAGGGCCGCTTGCTGCGAAAGCCGCTCCACACAAGCCCCTTCGGCGTTTTGGTTCGATTCATTCGGATTAGAAAAAAGTCATAGGTCTCGCTGTAGAATCATGTCATGTTTCCTTTTCAATGTATCAAAAAGGACTCAAATCCAGGATGAACCTTCATTTTTTTGCTTGTTTATAGAATGAAAACTGAATCCAGGTTAGAAAATATTTTTACGTTGGAATTGCATGATAAAATCAATTGAGGTTATAATGCGGTGTCAACTTTGATGAGGGTCACTATGAACGAAAAAAGCACGAAAAAAAGCATTATACGTCCGGATACTTTTGCCCAGGGGACATTAAAAAGCAAAGGGGATCTTTATATTAGTGGAACCGTGCGTGGTTCGATTATTACAGAAGGAACGGTTGAAGTTACGCAACAAGGCCGTGTGGAGGGGGAGATAGAAAGCGGCACTGCGTATATTGAAGGCAAAGTCAGCGGGACGTTAGAAGCGAGGCAATATATTCATATCAATGCGAGCAGCATTATCGAAGCCTATGTTATTGCGCCCAGGGTGAAGATTGAGGAAGGGGCACTGATTTCTGGCTCTTTTGCCATCACTCCAGATTCGCAAGAACGACAGGACATTAAATCGAACCTATCCCAAGCAAAGAATCAATCCAACCCTTACCAAAAAGTGCATTTTTCCACCACTCATTTAGAAGCCAGCGAGATTAAACTGATTGGAACTTTTAATGATTGGGATGAATCGAAGGCGATCGAAATGCAACCGAATGAAGAAGGGCAGTGGTCGGTGGATATTAAGCTGAAACCTGGGCGTTACGAGTATCTCTACCTCATCGATGGGACCCCTCATACAGATCGTGATAATCCTGAAACGGTAACGAACAACTACGGCGGTGAAAATTCTCTCCTGGTTGTGGACTAGTGATCTTCTTTTAGCCGTATAAGAGAGGAAGCAGGCTCAATCACCTTTGCGATTAAGTTAAGGGCATTGCGATGTTGAAAAGCCGTTTGTTTTCTTATTTCTTTCGGGGGCGACGTGATGCGGTGCGTAATCCGGGATTGAAGAAACCGGAGTTGAGCGAGAATATAAAGAAATGGCTGCTTGCTCTTCCTAAGGCTGAGATTCATTTGCATTTTGAAGGAACGATTAGGGCGCAGAGAATCTATTCGTTGGCGAAGAAGTATCAAGTGGAGAGCCTACAAACCTTAAGCGATGCCGAGTGGTGTCTTTATTTTGATCGTCCGGAGGTCTTTTTCCATAATTTCCTGTTCGTCTCTTCTCTGCTGCGGAAGCCCGAGGATTTTTATCATGCGGCTCAGGATTTAGGCCGAGCGTTCAACGAAAATCACATTCGTTATGCCGAGATCACCTTGGCGCCGCATAAGTTTATTCGCGCGGGGTTGGAATACGCTAAGCTCATGGAGGCGATTGACGAAGGTCTTTGGGATACGCGGGATGGATTTGAGCGGGAGCATCGGTTTATCGTGGATATTGTGCGCGATTTAGGCCCTGACTTAGGGATGGATATGATGCGCTATGTGGAGAAATATCCGCATGAGAAAGTGGTTGGGATTGGCCTGGGGGGTGGGGAAAATTATCCCGCCAAGGATTCGCGGCCGGTGTTTGAGTATGCGAAAACCTTAGGGCTGCGAAGAACCGCCCATGCAGGAGAAGGGTTGGGTGCAGGATCGATATGGGAGACGATACGATCCTTGGAGGTCGAGCGGATTGATCATGGGGTGCGGGCAAGAGAAGATAAAAAGTTAGTGGACTACCTGGTTGAGAAGCAACTGCCGTTAAATCTGTGTCCCACCAGTAACGTCATCCTGGGAGTGATTCCATCCTTGGAAGAGCATCCTTTGCGGTTTTATGATGAAAGTGGAATCCCGGTGAACGTTAGCACCGATGATCCTGCGTTTTTCAAAACCTCGCTTACTGAAGAATATGGAAAACTCATCGCTTATCAAAAGATGAAGCCGGAGGATATCCCCCGGCTTATTGAGAATGCGTTGCGGGCGTCGTTTTTGTCTGATGCCGAGAGCGCCAGCCTCTTGCAATCCTTTAGGGATGAGACGAATCGCCTGACGGAGGTGATTCGATAGGCTGTGGAATCGCAAGAGGTTCGTTTTGGCGTGTCATGAAGCGGGTATTGTACTGCAAGAGATACTCGACATGTTCTTGGGTGTAGGGGTAAGATTCGTCAGGACCATAGGGATACGCGGACATTTCTTTGAAAGGCAAAGGCTCAACGGTGGAGCCGAAAGCGGTATTGTAATCGGCATCTTTTACCCATCCCATTAGGTGAAGGATGTAGGTCACATGCTTATCCGCGGGGTGATCAAGGGCTTGGAAATGAGCGGCAACCTCGTCGCCGTGCTGCATGATCGCGTATTGATCGTCGAACTTTTCGAGTAGGGGATCCACATCACCATAGCGAGTAAAGGCGCCCAGCTGATAATCCCAGCGGGCATTGGTGCGGCGATGGTCATAATCATACCAATGGGGGCCACGGTCATCGAGATCATAGCCTTCGGAATAGCCTGCGTAACGTAAATCGGAGCTAAGGCGCGGATGTTTGCGGATTTGGAATCCCTCGAGGATGGGATTGGTGTCTACCAAGATTTGATCCCAATGCACTTGTAAAGTGGAAACGATGCGGAGGGTTCGATCCTGGGTGAGGAAAAGATCGGAGACATCGAGAGCGATGGTTTTGAGTTTGCCGGCGGGAAAGCCCATACAATCCATGACGGTGCGCCACTCACCGTTTTTGTCTTTGACCTGTAGATAGGGCATAATGAAGTCAAGCGAGGGATTTTGTTCCAGGGCGAGGGCGGTGCTGGAATTTGGCCAATCCACATAGCCGGTCATGAAGAGGTAGACGTTTTCGGCATCGGCGGTGTCGTTGAGGTCAATTTCGAAATAGTGCTTCTCACCGACGCCTTCATAGCGGCTTTCTCCCCAGGGGCGAGGATAACGATGATCGTTCTCGGCGATGAGGGAAGTGACATCGCGGTTCCATGAATCCATGACACGCTTGGGAGGACGTGCGTAGGAAGACATGCCGATTAAACCGAACTTGGGGAATGGGGGGATGGTGAATTTTTCGGTCAAAAAGACTTTTACGCTTTTAGGATGAACGACAGAGAAGAGTTCGAGTTGATCGAGATAAACGATTTCACGTAGTTCTTCACGGATGCGTAATTCTAGGGCGTCTTCTTTGGCTTTGAGTTGATCGCCGCGGATACGGATGTATTCTTCGGGGCGCGGAGGGAAATAGCCGCCACCGACATAAAGCCCCAAGGGACCCGTACATAAGGAATCAGCGACAAATTCAAACTCCTCGCCATTCCAGGAATAGACAAAGGGGCATGAGCCGACATAGCCGGGTTTTTCATCCACGGAGAGTACTTCATTGGCAGGTTGATGGATGAGGTTTTGGAAGATGCCATTCGGCCAGGTGATGCGGACCACGTCGATTGTGCTGCGTTCTCCGAGGCCGATGTGGGTATAGGGAGTCGTGATTTCTTTTTTGGCACGGAAGAGGTCGTGTTTGATCCAAATTTTGGAGCCATAGCCGTCGGCCGCATTTTTCTGACCGTTTATGGAAACTTGGAGCCAATGATTTTGGTTACCGCCTTGATTGAGGAATGGAGTAATGCCCTGGTCGGTATGGCCTACAAGGTCAAGGTCTCCATCGAAGTCGAGATCGACGGGGAAAAGAGGCTGCGGAGGATTCTGAAGTGGTTCACCGTATTCGGCTGGCATAGGTGAACGGCTCCAGGCAATCCGGAAGCCTAGGGAAGGATCAATGACCGCAAAATCGTCATAGCCATCATTGTTGGCGTCGAAGACGCAGGTGATGATGGCAGAGGATTCTAAAGAGAGTTCGGTGAAGGGGCGAACCTTCCAGTTTTTGCCAATAGACCACACTCTGGAATTTTCTCCTTGCGCGCCCAAGACAATGAGTTCCATGAAACGATCGTTGTCTAAATCGCGGGAGAGAAGCCGGGAGGATGGAGTGGAGGCGGTGAGTTCTTCCTGGATGGTGAAACGTTTGATGAAGCCTTCGTCGCGTTCGTTGGAATAGAAGACGATTTTTCCATGGCTTAGCCATCGGATAAGGTCGAGATCGTTATCATTGTCGAGATCGGAAGCGAGGATGGATCGGCTGGCAAGAGAATCAAAGCCGGGGAGTTGATCGGTGATATGGGAAAACGTGCCATCCCCGTTGTTTTGGAAGACCTGGTCATGGGAATGGGGACGGGCGAGAAGGAGATCGAGATCACCCTCATGGTCGATATCCGCCCAAAAAGCATGGGCAACGCCGGAGGTGTCGATCCCAGCGGAAGAAGTGACATCCTCGAAGGAGCCATCCTCTTTTTGGCGAAGCAAGGCGGCCGAAGGGGAGGTTTCGGTATCCTCATGGTAAATAAAGAAATCCTGTAGGCCATCGTTATCGTAATCGGCGACGGTACAACCCGACCAAGTTGAATGGGCAAGAGGAAGGGATTGGGAGGTTTGGATTTCTCCTTTGGCATCAATCGTGCAGTGGAGAATGTCATTATCTTTTGTACGAACAATGGCGGTAGTTTGCTGGACTTCGGGATGCGACAGTAGTAATAAGCATGAATCTATTTCACGGCCGAGGCTAGCGTTGAAGGCTTGCTGCCAGGAAGAAGCAGGTTCAAAAGCGGGGCGAAGGTCTGAAGTCCAATTGGGATGCTCATGAGGGGGGAGGTCGAATTCAATGGGGCCTAAAAACTTGCCTTCATCGACGGCATTTGGGGGACGTTGTTCTTCGTTTTGCTTCAGTTGGCGGAATTTTTTCTGCATTTCCAAGGCTTTGTCCATTTGTTGGTTGCGGGAGTAATAGAGGAGCAGCTGGTAATAGGCGCTGGAATGTTCAGGGTCATGTTCGATGGTTTGTTGGAACCAGCGTGCGGCTTTTTCTAGTTGTTTGAGTTGGGAGAGAGCCAAGCCCAAGTTGTAAAGGGAGGCAGGGTCGGTATCATCCTGTTCAACCACGCGGCGAAAGGATTGCATCGCTTGGGTTGAATCGCCGATTTTTTTATAGGCTAAGCCAAGTGTATAGTGGGCGTAGAGATTGTCGGAATCGCGTTGTAAACCTTCATGGAGATAATCCATGCTCTGGTCGTTATGGTCGCCATGATAGTAGGCGATGCCGAGATTGATCACATCGGAAGCGGAAGCGGTTTCCATGGAAGCCGCTTTTTGGTAGACCTCGATGGCTTCTGGGAATTTTTCTTCTTCCATATAGGCGAGGCCTAAGGCTCGTAGACGGTTGATGCTGTCGGGGGATTGTTGTTCTTGGGCGAAAGAGAGTGAAGTTATGAGTAGGAAGCATGCTCCCCAATAAAGGCAAAATCCATTTTGCATTCGGTTCAACCTCATGTTTTGTGAAATTGTTTTGACTCATCACGAAAGTGAGTACTTTTTTTGGACAAACGCCTCGGGGATGTGTTTCGCTTGTCTCCGCGCGGCCTTAAAGGGCCGCTGGCTCCGAAAGCCGCTCCACACAGGCCCCTTCAGCGTTTTGGTTCGATTCATATCCATTGGAAATAGCCATGGTTCTCCCTTTAGAATCAGGTTCTGTTTTCCTTCAAATGTACTCAAATACAGGAAGAACTATTGTTTTTTATTGTAAAACAATGGGAAGAAAAATCAAAGCATCGCAAAAGCGATTCATAGGAAATATTTCTTGAAGTAAGTTCACTGTTAAAACGAAAACATAATCTCAGCCAATGGATATTTATAATTTAACGAAAACAAGTTGGTCTTTTTCTTCGTCATAACGAACCCGGCAGCGTGGCGTAGGGACTTTAATTTTTAAGCGTCGTTCGCGAATTTTTAATAACACATCGGGCATAATTTTGCCAAAGCATTCGATTTCAGGAGAATGGGGAATATAGAGACGGCGGGAGAGAATGGAATAGTCTTTTTTGATTTGGGCGATACTTTGTTGCAGGGATTGTTGTTTTTGGCGGGCGGCTTGGAGCAACGATTGTTTTTGGGAATCCAAAGAATCTTCGTCTTTGTGTTGTTTGAAAAATTGATCAAGCCGCTGTAACCATTCGAGAAGATTGTTACGATCCTGATCCAGACGACGCATCTGTTCGAAAACAGAAAAATCCAAGCCCACTTCGACCAAGGTTTTGGTTCCGTATTCTCCACCAAAGAATTTGGCAGAAATACGGTGTCCAGCAATGACTTCGCCGCCAATGATGGTACCCTTCCCGGATTGAACTTTGATCATGCGGTTGGCGTAGACTTGGCTATTCAGGATTTGGCTGCCAACAATGACATCGCGTCCCGCTTCGACATGGGCATTTTGTAGAAACTTAGAAATCACGTCGGTGCGGGCGATAACTTTGCCCTGCCCTTTACCGAAGATCCCTTGACGAACTTCGATTCGGTTGCCGGCAATAACGCGGCTGGCATCGATCGAGCCAGCGATAGTGATATTTCCCTTGGCTTTCACCTCGAAGCCGTCGTTCACGCTGCCATGAACGATGACATCGCCGGAGAAGTTTACGTTGCCCGTGGAGAAGTCCACATCGCTCGAGATTTCAAGAACGGGAACGACATTCAAGACCTCGCCTTCGAAGGAATATTTGCCTGCGCAGCCGGCAAACCATTCGGTGTCCTTTTGCTTGCGGATAATGTTATCGCCCGGGCGAATCTCAACTTTTTTGCCCCAACGTCCGGGGAGTTTTTCGCCAAGAACGGTGTAGCCATTCTCACCTTGGGTGGGAGGCTGGACGGTGAGCAGGTGGGTGCCTTCTTTCACGGTCACGAATTTTTTGAGATGGTGGAAATCGATCGAGCCATCGGATTGGATGACGTAGCGTTCTCGGGGGAGATCGGGTTTCACATGCCATTGAATTTGTCCGTCTTTGCCTTGGCGGGGTTTCTTGCCTCGGGCGACAAGTTTACGTTGGACAGAGCGTTTTTGTTCATTGACTATATATAAAATTTTCTTGAGGATGTCACGATCAAAGCCTGCGCAGATACCCCGGGAAGAAAACGCTGAACGCAGATCGGGGAATGTGAGCGGGCGGCCATCTCCCATGGGAGGGGTGGCGGAGAGGTAAACCTTCATAGCGTGGTCTTCGATGTGAATGTCAAAGGTGGCATCTCGATTGACTTTTTGGACATAAACGGTTCCTTGGTCGAAGAAGACCAAGCCGGGACATTGGGCGTAGAACTCGCTTGCTTCGTTAACATAGACATTCTCACCCGGGGAAACCATCTCGGAGGTCACCGCTTGAGGGGGGACTTCTTTGCCGAAAACATTTTTGCCTGGGTGGCCTTCGGAACCAGGATCAATACGCATCAGGAGTTCATCCTTGCCAACAAAAATGTGGTTACGGTCTTCAAGGTGGCTTAGGTCACCGATCCAAAACAAGAGGGATAAAGCCCGAGCGGGCTGGGGTTCTTGTCCCACGGCGATAGTGACTTCAAGCGGGCGTTGAGGATCCTCGCGGATCAGTTCGCATGTTTTGCGGAGGTTGTTTTCGAGGATCCCCCATTTGACCCCTTGGTGGTGGAGGAGATCCATTAATTGCTGAGGGGAGTAAAAGGTTGGGGGTTGGTTTGGGTTGGGGTGATAATAGAGAACAGCGATGGTGGATTGAGATTGTAATTGGAGGGTGAAAGAATGATTTAGTTTGAGTTCACCGGAGGACTCGCTTTCACCGATCTTGTCCAATTCATCGAAGACAGAATCGCCGGTATGGCTTTGCACCTGATCGATGGATTGCAAGAGGTCTTGGAGCTGGTTGAAAGATTGATCTTTTTTGGGTTCAGAATTTTGCATGGATTTATTTGGTCATTGTTAACTCGACATATTCTTTTTATTCGAGGTTAAAATAATATTACTATTATGATCATTATATAGCAATTTCAATGGTATTCTATCGCAAAAATAGTTTATAAAAAGGAGAAAAGAATCCACTCTATTTGCTTAAGAAGGAAGTTCGAGTAAAATGCGTCGGCACAAATAACATCATTATATTAATATGTGGAGGCTCAAAAAAACAAATGTCAGCTGAATATTCTTCTCCCCAAAATCTCAATCGTCGAGATAGTGGTACAGAAACGGACCCCCCTACGCTAACCATCGACGAAGAGATACGAGATATTTTAATAAAAGCGATCCATGAAGATAAAGGAGGAGGAGACGTAACAACGATTGCCACCATCCCGCCAACGATGATGGGTTCGGCGAAGGTGGTGGTCAAGCAAACCGGAGTATTGTGCGGGGCACAGTTATTCGTGGAAGTTTTTAAGTTGGTGAATGAAGATGTGGATGTGAAGTGTTGGGCGCGTGAAGGTCAAACGCTTTCGGCTGGAAGGACGGTATTCACATTGGAAGGTCCATTGGGGGCTATATTGACAGGGGAACGGGTAGCGCTCAATTTTCTTTGTACTTTATCGGGAATCTCAACAACCACGTCAGAACATGTGCGTGCCGTGCGGCATACAAAAGCGCGGATTACCGATACCCGGAAAACCACACCCATGATGCGGCGTTTGGAGAAGTACGCGGTGTGGGTTGGTGGAGGCGTCAATCATCGTTTTGGGCTTCACGATATGGTGCTCATTAAGGACAATCATATTGATAGCAGCGGAGGGATTATCAAGGCGGTCAATGCGGTGCGCAACCGTTGGGGAAATACTTTTGCGATTGAAGTGGAAACCCGAAATCTGACGGAAGTGCAAGAAGCGATCCAAGCCGGGGTGGATCGGATCATGCTGGATAACATGGATATTGATACAATGGCGGAAGCGGTGCAGATAATCGATGGACGGGCAGAAACGGAAGCCTCGGGCAGTGTTAATTTGAATACAGTTTCGTTCGTCGCTGAGACGGGGGTGGATTATATTTCGATTGGGGGATTAACCCATTCAACCAAATGGTTGGACTTTTCGATGATCATTGATAAACATCGGACCGAGAAAAAGACGAAGCCCAATGGGTAGAGCGTGTATGTGGTATGATGAGGGACACTTTTGGGATTGTAATTCGTACTCATTATGAAACCCTAGAGGAGAATAGAAATGAGTATGGAACCTCATATCAAGCTTTCGAGTGTATTGCATATTGTGATTGGTGGAATAGGCCTATGTATGGGGCTGGTGGTACTGGTCGCCATGGGCGGGATTACCCTCCTACTCGGGAGTGCAGCGGGGCCTCAAGAGGCAGCCATACCGGTATCGTTGATGATGGTGATCGGGATCATTTGGTGTGGGGTCATCTTTATCACCTCGATCCCGGGTTTGTTGGCAGGGATTGGCACCTTAAAAGGGGCTCCCTGGGCACGAGTATTGACTATCGTGATTTCGATCTTGTATATCCCTTTTAATTTCCCTTTAGGGACTTTTCTGGGAGTGTATTCTCTTTGGGTCATGTTTTCTCCCGAGACAGAAGAATGGTTTAAGCAGATGAACCAGTGAAGGTTCAGAAGATTACATGCCGGAGAGTTGGCGTGAATAGGCCATGGCTTCTTCGGCTTCGGGAATCATGCCTTTTTGTTGATAGACCCGCGAGAGATTGGTAAATGCCAAAGGTTCGTTGGGCATGAGACGGGCGGCTTGTTTGGCGGCATCGATGGCTTCATCCAACTTGCCCATGCGTTGATAGGTCATACTGAGAGCCATATAAATTTCTCCATTGTTGGAATCTTCCTGGATGGCTTTTTGGAAGGTTTCAACTGCTTCCTCATATTTTTCTTGTCCAAAGAGATCCAAGCCTTGATTATATAATTCTTGATTTCCCATGGTGATCACTCCTGGGTTAAGATTGTGTAATTCATTTAACAGTGAAATTATAACTTAAAAATTTGTAAGTGAAAAACAGTTTTGGTGTAAGGCATTTTTTTTGGCTCATCACGAAAGTGAGTCCTTTTTTTGGACAAACGCCTCGGGGATGGGTTCCGCTTGCTCCGAAAGCCGCTCCACACAAGCCCCTTCAGCGTTTTGGTTCGATTCATATCCATTGAAAATAGCCATGGTTCTCACTTAAGAATCATGTTCTGTTTACTTTAAAATGTACTCCAATACAGGAGGAACCATTTTTTTTTAGCCCACAAGGCTCAATGTTTTTTCTTACACATTGAGTATAAACCCTAAGAGAGAAACGAGTAAGGAATTGAGATCAGATTAAACGGTTTTCATGGGGACTTTCTGTAAGCGGGATTGGGGGAAATAGACAGTAAAGGTAGAGCCCATGCCGACAGTGGATTGCAGTTCGATATGGCCTCCAAGAAGATGAGTTAATTCTTTTGTGATGGTTAACCCCAAGCCAATGCCGCTCCCCCGTTCGGCTTGCTCACCGCGGGTAAATTCATGGAAGATTCGTTCTTGGTCTTGCGGTTTAATCCCGGGGCCGGTATCGATAACAGAGAGGGCGAGATCCCCCTGATCGTTTTCTTCGACCTTAAGTTCTACATAGCCTTCGTGGGTGCATTGGATTGCGTTACTGAGTAAGTTTTGAATGATGAGGTAGAGTTTATCGCGATCGCTCCAGATTTCTTTTTGAAAAAAGGGAATGTCGCAGCGTAATTCGAGATTTTTCTTATCTGACAAGGGGCGTACATTTTCGATGATGGTATGCAATAATTGAGGCAAATCAAAGAATTCTCTTTGGGGTTGAATTTGTCCGCTTTCCAATTTTGAAATTTGGAGAATGCCATCGATGAGTTTGACGAGGACATCCACATTGCGTTCGACCGAATGGAGGGCTTTGTTTTGGCGAGGGGTGGTCTCTCCGTAGGTCCCTTCGGAGATTAAGTTGCATACACCTAAAATGCTATTAAGGGGAGCGCGCAGATCGTGGGATAAGCGAGCGTAGAGTTGATTTTTTTGTTCGCGCAAGCGGTTGAGGTGTTGGTTGGATAGGTGGAGTTTTTCTGCGGTTGCGCGCAATTCTTCGGATTGCTTTTCGATGCTATGGATGTATTCAAAGCGTTCCTGTTCGTGATGACGGATTAAAGCGCGGGTAAAGAAGCCAAAAGGAATGACAATGGCGAGAAAAAGCAGCGTGCCTAAAATAATGACGAAAGGAATGACTTCTTTTAAACGTTCCTGGACGGTGGATTCAAACTGATGGACGCCGATCAGCCAGGTTTCTCCTTCGATGTATATACGGCGGAAATCCACCAGTTGCTTTTTACCTTGTCTATTATCGAATTGTCCGGAAACGCTATTGAGGGAGGGATCTTCGATGAGTTCTGAGATGGAGAGAGCCCGTTGAGGGTCGAAGTTCTCCTGATTGTCCGAAAAAGGAACTAGCAGCATATCTTCCATATTGAGGTAGCCGTCTTGAGGGTTGTATCCAGGGGCGGCGCGCAGGTTGCTGTTGGCATCGACGACGCATAAATAGCCTTCGCCGGGCAAGCGATTTTGGATAAGGAATGTTTGCACTTGTTCCAACCATTCTTGCCGGTCGGGATGAACTTTACGCGATTCACGCAGGTACGATTCAAACCAGTGGGAGATGGCGTCATTGTCTTGCATAACCTGATTGAAGAGGATAATACGAAATTTGTTAACGATGGTAAAACCGGCGATGGGCAAACCAATGGCCAAAACGAGGGCAAGCGCCGCGACAATGAGCCAAAAAATGCGGCGATAATCCTGGTAAGGAGAATCTCCATGGTTGAATTGGACTCGAGAACGAGTTTCCTGTGTATTCATTCTTCTTGAATAACCACTAGCGTAAATAACGATTTGCAACCATTATACATAAAAAACTAGAAAATGGATATAAATACAGATCATCGTTCCATGAAACCGCTAAAAATGGATTTGCGAGTTTATCATCTGTGGTTTATCAGCGGCATTGTGCTGCTGGCTTTTTTATTACGGGTGGTGAATTTAGGCACCAATCCCGCAGGATTTTTTCGTGATGAAGCAGATAAAGGGTACACCACTTTCACGTTGATCGAGAATGGAACAGATCAAACGGGGGAGCCTTGGCCGCTTTTTGTCCGTGCATTGCATGTAACCACCTCGGCGGTGTATCAGTATGTTGATATCCCGTTTATTGCCGCTTGGGGATTCAATGAATGGGCGGTGCGGCTACCCGCTGCGATTGCGGGGACGTTGAGTGTGTTGGTGGTCTATTTGCTTAGCCGTTTGTGGTGGGGGAAAGAGGCGGCGTTATGGACAGCGTTGTTCGTGTGTTTTTCTCCGTGGAGTTTGGTGCTTAGCCGCTGGGCGAACCAGTCGATTTTGCTAACGTTATGGATCCCTTTGGGGGTCTACTTTCTCGTCCGAGAGAAAGAGAGTCCCCCTTCGTGGCCTGAAAGCGCATTGGCTAGTTTTTTCTTCCTGCTTGCTTTATATACGTATGCGCCGGCACGTTTATTTGTGCCGGTCTTTGCGGCGGCTGTCTGGGTGGGGCTAATGGATCGAAAGGCCTGTTCCCCGGCGAATTGGAAGGGGTTTGTTGGATCGTTGCTCTTGTTTTGGAGTCTCTTTTTGGTGGGAATGATTCCCTTAGCCCATCATGTATTCTATGAAACAGCAGAAAGCAGTGCCCGCTTATCGAGCATCACCATTTTCGATGGTCAACCCTGGCTTTCCGCTTTGAATGAATGGATCAAGAATTATTTTCTGCATTTCTCACCGCAATTCCTTTTTTCTCAGGGGGATGAGAACTTACGACATAGCAGTGCCTTTTTTGGGCAGCTGCATTGGTATTTGGTTCCGTTGGTTGTGATTGGGATTGTGCGTTGTTGTACGAAGTGGACGCGATTGGATCGGGTTTTACTCGCCTGGCTGGTTCTCTTCCCTATTGCGGCGGCTTGTACGCGGGAAAGCATCCCTCATGCGTTGCGGAGTGTCTTTGCGATTCCGATGTTTCAACTCATGGCGGGGCGAGGGATTCATGCTTTATTCGAGGAGCGGGTGCAGATCGAGAATCGGATCAATGCGGAACGGTACCGGATGATTCGCTGGGTGTATTGTGGCATTATTTTTTTGACTGCATGGCTTTGTGTATATGACCTGCACGTACTTTATCCCAGGTATTCTGCGCCACATTGGGAATATGGCTACCGGGAGGCGATCCGGTGGTGGGAAAAGAACCGAGAGCCTGAGGGAAAAACCGTGGTGACGGGGATTGCGGAATATCCATACATCTTCTTTTTGTTTTATACGCAATATCCACCTCAACAATGGATTGAAGAGCAACAAGTTGAAGGGGTGACTTTCGCAGCGCGGGGAGAATCGGCGGAGAGTGCGATTGCTCATACCAATGAGTCAAGGCTGCTCTTGGTGCGTCCCCAGGAGATGCAAAACCTCGTACCGGAAAAAGTGATTATGGGGCCGGACAAGATCTCGTATTGGAAATGGGTGTCATGGGGGAAAAGGTCCTCTGAGAATTGAACAATTGGAGATCGAAACTATCCTTAGGGAAATGATTCATACAACCAGGAGAAATTGCCGAGTTATGGACATCCAACGAATCGCACAAGAAATGCGTCCCGTGATCTATCAAGCGGGACATATCGCCATGAAACACTATTGCAATGTGAAGGCGGAACGCAAAGCGGATAGGACTCTGGTCACGGAAGCCGACCGTGATGTGGAGCATTTTCTGCGGGAAGAGATACAAAGGCGGTATCCCGAGCATGGATTTTATGGAGAAGAAAGCGGGCATTATCAAGTGAATGAAGCGGAATACGTGTGGGCGATCGATCCAATCGATGGGACCGCCCCGTTTGTATTTGAATTACCGATATGGGCGGTCTCGGTAGGATTGCTTCATGAGGACCGGGTGATGGTAGGGTTTGTTTATCTGCCGGTGCTCGATCAGCTTTATTGGGCGGTGGAAGGTTATGGCGCATATCTCAATCATCAAAAAATCCATGTGAGTGAAGATCGGGAGATGATCCAAGGGACAACGATCGTGGCCCCAACGGTAACCTTTAATTCATTCGAAACTCGTTTTCAGGGGCGAGCCTTGAGTTTTGGTTCGGCAGCCGCGCATATGTGTTTTGTTGCCCAAGGTCATCTTCATGGGGGGATTATTGATGCGGTGCGCTTGTATGATATTGCCGCCTCGGCCGTGATTATCCACGAGGCAGGCGGAGTGTTGAAGTATTTGGATGGAGAATCTGTAGATTTGTGGGAATTGCTGGATGGCCGGCGGGTACGCGGGCCTTTTGTGTTTGGGAATGAACATAATATCGAGCAGCTGAGAAAGATGTTTTTTACGAAGACATAAGAGAGTTGTTCGAAAGTCATTGGATGTGGTAAAAGCAGGAAAGAATGGATTGAGATAAAATTCGTTTATAAAACATTTTCTTTTGAGAAAAATTTTGCTATCGTAGGATTAATCCATAAAAGGGGTTAATCTTTTTTTATATAAATCAAATTCAGGAGGAGAGTACGATGAAAAAAGGACTGCTTTTTTGTTTGTTTGTGTGTTTCATAGGTTTTCCAGTCCAGGCGCAAGAATTGGATATAGAGGATTGGCCGCCGCAGACTGACTTTTCCGAAGAAATCCATTATTGGAGCGGCGGAGATTTTTTGACGGAAAAGATACCTGCGGGTGAAGGTGATTGGGTGGATGCGAGTTTAACGATTCTTACCGGGGGAGATCAAGCCACATCGGATGTTACTATTGCTGGGAAAGAAGCGAAAAAAGCGGAAATGATTTATATGAACGTGGCAGACGAATTATTTTTCGTGTGGCCGGATTTTGAAGAAGTGGATGTACTGGTTCAATATTTTGCCAATGCAGAATCTAAACGCGATGATTTTGGATTTTTGATTGGGCAATTGGGGAATCAAGTCGGAGTTGGGGGATATAGTTTTGAATCGGTGACCGATGAGTTCGAGTGGAGGCTTTTCCGGATCGATAATTCTGAGGGGAGGCTTGGTAACCAAACGGATTCCAGTCAATCCGGAACTGAATTTGGCGGCGTCAATGGAGGGACTCTACGTTTTGAACGAGTAGAGAGCGTCATCTTCCGTGCGATTGCCATTGCTCCTGCGGGAACCTTTGGGGACCCGGAAGACATCAATCAAGCGAGGACGGTGGAGTTTAATCCGGATGACTATGCCCATATGGCCGAATGGGATATCCACAACGAGGTGGTGAATGGTATCGATCTCTATCGTGATGAGAGCAGTGATCAAGAGACCCTCATTGAGGACAATATCGGTCCGGAAGATGACAAACGTACCGCCGCCCGAGCGGCTTTTCAGGATGGAAGTGATGATACAGAAGATATCTATATGAACTGGGAGATTTTGGATGAGCATTTCGGTCCTACCAGTCAACCCAGTGTCCGGTATAAGATTGTGGCTGAATATTATGATGATCCAGAACATACGGGGGCTTTGTTTGGCCCTGAAGCCTATAAGACAACAGGCGATCAAATTGCTTTCTTCCCGGAAGAAAAACGAACAGAATTGAGCGGTACGGGGAAATGGATGGAAGCGGAATGGTATGTGACTGATGTCAAGCTGTTCGGAGTTAATGTGCCGACGCAAGCGGCAGCGCGATTTCATTTTGAAGCGCCAGTATATATAAGCCGTATGCGTTTGGGGGTGATTCGTACTTCTGGAAACTATGAAGGGCTCGATCCGATTCCGGATTCTTATCCTTTTGATCCTGATCCCTATGGTATATATGCTGAATTGGATCTTGATAAAGAGATAACGGATAACCTGGATATGGGAAATAACGGCGGGGATCAGGAATATTTCATTGAAGAAGGAATCGGCCCTGAAGGCGATAAACGGCGTGCGGTCCGGCCGGCATTGGATGAAGGGGCGGGTGCGAATGATATCTATATGAATTTCGCGATATTGAATGAAGTGTTTGGCCCGAGTGATCAACCGAATGCGGTGTTTAAGGTGTCGGTGGATTATTATGATGATCCGGCACTGGAAGGGGAAATGTTTGGGCCGGAAGTATATCAAACCAAAGTATTTGGTTCATTACAGTTTAATTGGTATCCACAAGATCAACGGGCAACGATTGAAGGAACCGATACCTGGCGAACGGCGACATGGCAGATCGATAATATGAACTTTACGGGGGTGAATGTGGATCCTCAGGGAGCCGCGAGATTTTGGTTTTCGGATGAGGCGGCGGTGTATATCAGCCGGGTGCGTTATGCAGTCATTCGCCCTGTGGGAGAGCATGCCGGAGTGGACAGGCTGGAAGATGAACCGTTAACGAAGGTTAGAAACTGGGAAGTGTATTAACGATTTCAAGGGAGATTATGGAGAAGGCGCGGTGGGAAAAGCCGCGCCTTTTTTGTTTTAGTCATCCAGGGGGAGGTCGACACCAGCGCATTGGCCGGGGGTTTCTTCGATCCAGAGACGAACACGTTTGATACAGTGGGAGGGATCCCAACGCTCCCGTTGAGTTTGGAGTTTTTGAAAGAAATACAAGGCCAATGCTTCACAGGTGATATTCTCGATGGGGAGAACCATGACATCCTCAAGGGGCATGGAGAACTCCTCGTTTTCGAATTGAAAAAAGAGGGTGTGGGCTTCGATGCGGTGAGTGATACGGGGGGATTCGGGAAGGAGGAATTTCTCGTCCAAGGTGTGGCAAATGGCCATAAGGAAATCTTTTAAGTCGGAGAAATTGATTAAGAAGCCTTCATTCATGTGATCGGCCATAACCTCGATGCCCACGGTATAGTTATGGCCATGCAATCGTTCGCGTCCTTCTTGAAAGAGGGTAAAGTGAGCCGCGGAAAATTTGAGGCGCTGTTTGGTGATGCGAAGAAAGAATCCCATGGATGATGTTTCCTTACATTTTTTGTCCCACCTGATGACAGGAGAAATCTGCGAAATAAATTCAACTAATCAGGAGTTGAGGATTCGAGAAAAGAGATCTCCCTCTTCATGGCAGATTGAGTTCGAGGTTTTCATGAAGTACGAGAAACATTATAGAACATTTTAATCATTTGTGTTGACTTCAATGACAGCGCCGTTGAGTTTTTTTGAGCGTTCCTCATCAGCGATAGAGAGAATGACGTAGGCGATATCCTCAGGGGCAGCCTCGGCACTGAAGCCGGGAGCCGCTTCGCGAAGCATGCGGGTATCGACGGCGCCGGGTGCGACGCAGTTTACGCGGATACCATGTTCTTTGCCTTCGAGATTCATGATTTCGGTGAGGCCGACGACGGCGTGTTTGGCGGGGGTATAGGCGCCAAAGCCCGGGATTTTGGGAGTACCACGAATGCCGGCTAAGGAGCTGATGTTAATGATGCAGCCACCCTGGTTCGCGAATTTCATTCTGCGCATAGCTTCGCGGCTGCACAGGAAAGCGGCGTCGAGATTGACGTTCATGGTGAAGCGCCAATCGTCCAGGGTTAAGTCGGTAAAGGGTTTGACCACGATACCGCCGGCGTTATTAACGAGGATATCGAGAGAACCCAAGGTCTCGTAGGCTTTCTGAAATAGTTGTTGGACTTGGTCTTCTTGGGTGATATCGGCGACGGCGTAATGGACCTTTCCAGGTCCATAGTCCTTGGTGATGGAATCGCTTACGTATTTAAGTTCGGATTCGGTGCGACTGGTGATGAAGACCTTTGCGCCTTCACGGGCAAAAAGTTTGGCGGTGGCGGCGCCGATACCGCGGCCGGCTCCTGTAATTAAAGCGACTTTTTCTTTCAAAGAATCTCCCAAAATAGAACCTCCTTTTGTTTGTATTCGAAATAGAACCAAGAAAACTTTGGCTATTGCTTGTTCATTATACCCTCTGATGATTGACAAGAGAGTGTATTTATGTAAATGTGATTGTTATACGTATTGGGGAGAATGCTTATTCTCGTTGTGGTTGTCAGAAGAAGAGGAAAACGGTCTTCCGGCAGGAAGTGGAAACAATCACGCAGAGAATGTTTTCTTTCCATGAAAAAGTCAAACACGATAGGAGTTATGAGCATGGTAGAAAACAAAAAAACCACCCGTCGTGAGTTTCTATCTCATTCGACGAAAGCAACAGCTGCCGGGATTTTCGGGTTAAACGTGGTCCCTGCACATGTCGTCTTTGGTGCTCCAAACCGTCCGGCTCCAAGTGATACCCTGGTTTTGGGGCACATAGGAATAGGTGGGCGAGGACGTGGTTTTCTCCGTCCCAATTGGTCAATGCACCTTTGTGACGTCGATGAAAAGCGTTTAGAACAAGCGGCAGAGCATGCGAGCCGAGGGGATGAAGATCTTCGGAAGAAAATTACTTTGTACGACGATTATCGCCGGTTATTAGAGGTGAAGGAAATTGACGCGGTCTTTATTGCTTCGCCGGATCATTGGCATGCCCTTCATTGTATTGATGCTTGCGAGGCGGGAAAGGATGTCTATGTCGAGAAGCCCGCTTGTAAGACGATCGAGGAAGGACGGGCCATGGTTACGGCGGCGGAACGGTATGCGCGGGTAGTGCAGGTTGGATCGCAGGGACGTTCTCAGGAAGGCGCCTATCATGGCCATAAATATATCGCCAATGGACAAATTGGAGAAGTGAAGGAAGTGCGCTGCTGGCATTATCCCACCCCGACGGGGAATTGGCACCCCAATTCCGATCCACCTGACAACTTGCAATATGATGAATGGGTCGGTCCCGCACGCTGGATCCCCTATAACAGCCAGCGAACTCATGGGGCTTTCCGTTGGATGCAATTTTCGGGCGCGGGTCAAATTCGAGACCGCGGGGCCCATGTGATGAGTGTGGCTTTTTGGATTATGGAGGCGGATGATACAGGACCGGTTAGCGTTGAGGCGACAGGCAAACCCCATCACGAGGGGATTTATGACTCTCCCGTGCATATGAAAATAGTTTATGAATTCAAGGATCCAGATTGGACGATGATATGGGAGCAGCCGGGTGAAGCCCATGAGGAAGGATTTGATTGGCCACGGCGCTCCTATGGGGCAAATTATATTGGGACTAAGGATAATTTGATCATCACCTATGGTGATACGGCGCATACGGATACAGAGCAAAAGGCGAAAGATTATGAAGTACCCGAAGACGGAGTGGAAGTTTTTCATAGCCCCGGGCATCGGGAAAACTTCTTCGACTGTATAAAAACCCGGGAAAAGCCGGTTATGCATATTGAAGCAGGACATCGTGTGGCCACTTTATGTATCCTGGGCAATTTGTCTTACAACTTGGGCCGGAAGTTGGAATGGGATCCGGTCAATGAACGGGTGATCAATGATGAAGAAGCGAACCGTCTGCTAAGTCGTCCCGGTCGGGGAAAATGGCATATTTGGGGCTAAATAGATCTTTTTCAGGAGCGTGATGATGAAAGAAAAATCTCAACAATTCATAGAAGATATTAAAAGCGATAAAGAAGAGGTTCAGTTGGAAGCCTGGACTAACGCCGATCAAGAGGATCCTGAAGTAATTCTTCCCTTGAGTGAACTTTTGGTATCCGACAATATCAAAATTTCCAAAGCGGCTGATGAAGCCTTGAAAAGGATCACTCATTCCGTGGGGAAAAAATTAGAAGGAGAGCGTTGGGAACAGGTCGTTGGCAACTATGTGAAAGTGCTTGAAGGGGATTATCCTACGTGGTCAAAAGGGATTGCTCTGCGCCATCTCTCGAAGATTGGGAAAGAGGGTTGTGTGGAGTCTGCGGTTAAGCTGATCGGGAAGGAAGACCTACGGGAAGAAGTGGTCTTCTGCCTGGAACGCATCCCCGGAAAGAAAGCAACAATGGCCTTGGTTGAGGCAGTCGACGACGCCGATGAGGACTTTAAGCCGCGTATTCTCGTTGCTTTGGGGAAGCGCGAAGATCCAGCGGGACTACCTCCCTTAATCACGGCGATGGGATCCGACAACAACGAGATCGCCATTACGGCTATGAAAGCGGTGTCGAATATTGGGAAACAAGTCGATGCGCCAAAATTGCCGGAGTATAATGAACTCAGCCGGTGGAAGAAGTTTGAGTATGTGGACAGCTGGCTGCGTTATTGTGACAAATTGGTGGAAAAAGGAAATACAGAAGATACATTTGGGATTTACCGAACGATCCTGGAGAATTCGCAAGATGAGCATTTCCGTTGTGCTGCCGTGGTGAGTTTGAGTAAAATGGGAATTTCGAAAGCCAAGAATTTGATCCAAAACCGGGTGGAGAATGACCCATCCTACATTGTTCAAATTACGGCGAAAAAAGCGTTGGAAACGTTATAAGACCTACGTAAAAACCTCGTTATTGGAAAACACCCTGGTTTTTGGGACAGGGTGTTTTTTATTATCCCTGAACGACGATCAACAACTCGCAGGTTGCCACGAAATTCATAACCATGTGTAGGATGATCGGCACATAGATGGATTGGGTTTTGATTCGCGCTAGTCCCAAAATCATACCGCCTATTAAGATAATCAAGACGCCCAGCCAATCGTACTGGACATGCACGAGCGCCCAGAAGACGGAGGTAAAGACAATCGCTCCCCAATCACCCAAGCGGGTAAACCGGATGGTTTCAAACAGGAAAGAACGGAAGTAGAACTCTTCAACAATCGGGGCAGCGATAACAACAGCGAAAAAAAGAATCCAGGGGGAATAGCTGGTTTCGTAGATGGTGATCATGAATTCATCTACGATACGGTTGTTCACAAAATATAGAAGCATATCTTCGATGGTGATTATGAGGAGTAAGAGAGCAACCCATTTAAGTGTGGTTTTCCAAGGAACGGTATTAAGTCCCAAATAGTGATGGAGCGGGTAGCCTTTCCGTAAACTTGCAAAGAGGAAAAGGAATGGGAGGACACAAAACAAGGAGGTAATGGCCTCGATTGACAAGGTGACACCGACCAAATCTTGGGAATGAAGAATATCCATTATGGTCCATTCTACGCTGAGAAAAGAGATCAGTGCGACAACAAGCAGGACGAAAAACACTTGGATCATAAATAACGTAAAGGAAAACCCAATAAGAGGAAGCACACCCCAGGGGGTGTGCGGTGTTGACATGGCTTCGGTCGATGGCAGTGAATGATGATTTTCCATATTTAATCGAGTCTTCTCCCTGGTATTTATGAAATAACATCTTGTAGAATAGCAAACATCGAACAAAGCGGGAGGTTTCCGATGAAAAAATCCTATAATAGATCTCTTCTTATCTTATTCGTGTTTCCATTGGTTGTTCTAGGTGAGGCCCAGGGAGAAAATTTTGTTTATCAAAGCAATGTCATGATTCCCATGCGGGATGGGGTTGAATTGGCGGCAAATATTTTTCTGCCCGATGAGGAAGGGTGCTTTCCCACGATCCTGATGCGAACGCCTTACGATAAGGGGGAAGAAGATTTTGGCATGGCGCATTTTTTCGTGGAGCATGGTTATGCGGTGGTGATCCAAGATACGCGTGGGAGGTTTGACTCGCAGGGAGAGTGGGATCCATTTCGGTATGAGGCCGAAGATGGATACGATACGCAGCAGTGGGTTGGAGAACAGGAATGGTGTAATGGTTCGATAGGGATGACCGGAGGGTCGTATGTGGGTTTTACGCAGTGGATCTCGGCCCCTTTGGGGAACCCCTATGTGAAGACGATGCTGCCTATGGTGCCGTTTACGGAAGCCTATTATGACACTCATTATATTGGTGGGGCGCTGCAGTTGGCGTTGATGTTTGGCTGGGGAACGATTGTTTCTTATGAAGAAGGAGAATCACCACCGATTGAGGATTGGGATCAAGCGTTGGGTTCCCTGCCTTTGATTGATTGGGATGAAAGAAACTTGGACAAGAGGGTGCCTTATCTGCGTGATTGGATCACGCATGCGAGTTATGATGACTATTGGAAGGAAAGGGGGATCGATGGGCAGTATGATCAGATCACGGTGCCGATTTTGAACGTAGGGGGATGGTATGATATTTTTTCCAAAGCCACGTTGGAGATGATCGATAAGGTGCATCATCAATCGAAAAACCCCATGGCACGGCGGAATCAGTTTGTCATTATGGGGCCGTGGGGACATGGAGTGAATGTCAGAGAATTGGGAGAATTGGATTTTGGGGAAGGCGCCAAACTTGATTTCGATCAAATCCAGAAGGATTGGTTTGATTATTGGTTGAAGAAAGAGCCAACGGGAGTGGAAGATTGGGCGCCATTGAAACTCTTCGTAATGGGGGAAAATAAATGGCGGGAGGAATATGAATGGCCGTTAGCGAGGACTGAATTCACCAAGTATTATTTGCATAGCGATGGCGAAGCCAATACCGTGGAGGGGGATGGTTCACTCTCGACTCAGGCACCCGCGGATGAAGAGACAGATACCTATGTGTATGATCCTGAAGATCCGGTACCGACCCAGGGTGGGAATAACCTCTTTGGTGCTGAAGCGGGGCCCTATGATCAGCGTGAAATCGAGAAGCGGGACGATGTGCTGGTGTATACAACGCCGGAATTGAAAAGCGATGTGGAAGTTACGGGGCCGGTGAAGTTGATTCTGTATGCTTCGAGTCGTGCGCCGGATACAGATTTCACAGGGAAACTGGTGGATGTTCATCCGAATGGAAAAGCGTACAATTTGTGCGAAGGGATTATCCGGGCGCGGTGTCGTGAGTCGATGACGGATCCGAGATTAATCGTACCCGAAAAAATTTACCGCTATGAAATTGATCTGTGGGTGACGAGTAATTTGTTCAAAAAAGGACATCGTATCCGGCTGGAAGTATCGAGCAGTAATTTCCCACGATTTGACCGGAATCCTAATACGGGGAATCCTTTGGGGATGGATGATCAACTCAAGCAAGCGAAACAGACAATATATCATAATGAAGACTATCCCTCCCATCTCGTGCTACCGATTATCCCAAGATAAATAAAAGTGAGGTATATTTTGTGAAGTATCGTGGATTCGTTTATGGATTGACACTTTGGCTCATTGTATTCTTTTACATCCCGCTCACCTTTTCTGAAGAATCGGGAGTCCGATGGTGGGACCAACGTTGGAAGTACCGTTTGCCGGTGATGGTGCAAAGTGGAGAATATGAACGCATTGATAAGCCGGTTGAGTTGAAAATCGATTTCACCAATCTGTTTGGAAATATTCAGGCGATCGGGGGAGAATTGGATGTGGAGTCGATTCGAGTGATTCAGGTAAAACGCAGCGGGGAAATTGTGGGACGGGTGCAGCATCAATTCGATAAAGCTGAGAATTATGATGCGCTGCGTAATGCGGAAGGAACGTTGATATGGATGATTGATGAGATGCCGGCGGAAAGCGCGCAATACTATCATGTTTATTTTGACACCCTTCATGGCAAGAAAAAATCCCAAGAAGATGAATTTGCTGCGAAAGTCAAGTGTCGAGAGATCGACGATGATCACTGGGAAATTTCCGCTCATCCCTATGGCTTTTATACCTTTCAAAAGAGTGGAGGGACGTTTCGGATTTTTGCTCCTAAAGAGGTGGAAGATAATCATGAGGGGGATTGGGTGCGATTCGATCACTCACACTATCAAGGGATTCCTAACATGCACTCACCTGATTTCAGTACCCTATTTCATCAGCGGTATGAAGGACTAGAAGCTTCGGATGGAGAATGGAAGGTTGAGAGTAGGTTGGTGCAAGAAGGCGAACTCAAGGTAACGATCCGTTCGCAACATGTTATCGAGTCAGGGATTTCGGAAGGGACGTGGGCGATTGTGTATGAAATGTTTCCCTCGACCATTCGTTGCACGGTAACCCAAGGGAATAAAGAGGGATTCGCTTTGATTCATGAAGTCACGCCGGGGGGGAATGAGTATGAAAAGAATGATTTCGTGCGGTTATCGATCGATGAGAAAAAGAGGCGTCCCGGTGAGGGGGATTTTAATGAAGACATTTCACCGGAATGGGCTTATCAAGGCGAAGATGGAATGAAAAAGAAACTGTATTTTATTCATATGGAAGATGATGCGGTGAACGATGCGGTCTTGGAGTTTTCCCAGTATCATTTCTGGGTTGTGGGTTGGGGACGTGGTGCGGGTAAGAATACGGTGCGGCCGGGGATCAATTCTTATCCAGCTCGTTTCTATTTTGGTTTTATTGAAGCGGAAAATCATGAGGAGATGAAAACGTTCATCAACTCGCTACGGGATCCGCTCACTATTTTAACGCTTCCTGTCGAAACCGTCGACGCAATTGATTAAATCACGAGGTGCTTCCTATGTCCTACGATCGGCTCAACCTTCAACATCTGCGGGTTTTTCCTCTGGAAGAGCGTAAAAGCCTGACGCGAATCCAGGAGATCGTGATTGATCCTGATGAGGATCCACCCCCCGCGGGAGAATGGGAAGAGGTAATACGAGATTATGCGAAACGGATTCAACAGGCTCGTGAGAGTGGGTCATCGGTGATGTTGACTTATGGGGCGCATTTGATACGCAATGGATTAGGGCCTCTGCTGATTCGGATGATGGAGGAGGGATGGATCACGCATTTGGCCACCAACGGGGCGGGAATCATTCACGACTGGGAATACAGCCATCAGGGGAAATCGACAGAAAATGTGCGGGAGAATGTCGCTCAAGGGATTTTTGGAACCTGGGATGAGACCGGGAAGTTTATTAACCTCGCAATTGCCGCCGGAGGGATAGAAGATTGCGGATTGGGAGAGGCGATCGGGCGATTTATTTGGGAGGATGAAATACTATTGCCCGATCCCGAGGAGTTGGAAGAGAGCATCAGCGATATGCCATGTGATCCGCTAACCGCATCCCGAGCGGATTTGCTGCAAGTAATGAAGAAGTTTAATTTGCCGGGCGATGAGTATAATATCCCGCATCCTTGGAAGGATTATTCTGTACCCGCCAATGCGTATCGTTTGGAGATTCCCTTCACGGTGCATCCCGGCATTGGGTATGACATCATATCGAATCATCCTTTTTTTTCGCCAGCGGCGATTGGCCGGGCGGCGGGGATTGATTTTCAAATTTTTGCGCAATCGGTTTATCACCTCAAGGATGGAGTGTATATCTCGGTAGGGTCGGCGATTATGTCACCGCAGGTTTTTGAGAAAGCCTTGAGTTGTGCGAATAATCTCCACATTCAACATGGCGACCCGATCGATGGGCATTCTATTCTTGTGGTGGATATCCAAGAGAACGGGGGTTGGGATTGGTCACAAGGGGAACCTCCGAAAGATCATCCGGCGTATTATTTACGTTTTTGCAAGAGTTTTGCGCGTATGGGAGGAAAATTCGAGTATGTCTGTGCGGATAACCGAGTGGTAATTCATAATTTGTACCATGCGCTGAGGTGAGAGGTTTCGTATGGGGGAGGCGGGTTTCATTGCCCGCCTCTCCCAGATTCAATTATTGCTGGTATTTCGGGTTATATTCGCCGCGTTCCGCGAAACCACCCAGGTGAGGACGCATGGTGTTGAAACGGGGATAGCTTTCGAAGATATCTCCGTTGTCGGTGACGCGAGGATCCTTCTGTTCTTTTAATACTAGCATGAGCTGTTCTTTTAGTTCTTCTTTGATGGTTTGGTAATCAGACTCTTGGGCGAGATTGTTCATACATCCAGGATCTTCAGTCACTTTGTATAACTCTTCTTCGGGACGTTTGCCGAAAGCTAATTCAAAAAGTGGCTTGATTTCAGGATCATCCTTATGCTCCTGCATGAAACTTTTGGTGGGGGCTCCGTCGATGTCATAATAATGGTCGGGTTGTCCGGCCGGCCAGCGATCCGGTTTGGCGTTCCAGATATAAAGAAAGTCCTGCATGCGAATGGCACGGGAGGGATAGCCCCAGTTGTCATAACGGGCGTGGGAATGGCGCTCACGACCAAAGGTTACATCGTTGCGGTGGTCTTCAATGAGACCTTCTTGGTCAGAGGTGAGCAAGGGGAGAAAACTCTTGCCGCTCATTTGAGGATGTGGTTCTAAACCTGCGGCTTCCAAGAAGGTAGGAGCAAAATCGATAGAACTTATAAAGTCATCCACCACACGACCGGCTTTGATTTTTTCCGGCCAACGTATGGCCATCGGCATGTGCACGCCGTATTCGTAAAGATTGGCTTTTGCGCGGGGGAACGGCATTCCGTTATCGCTGGTAACGACAACAAGGGTATTATCAAGTTCACCTATTTCTTCCAAGGTTTTTAGCATTTCTCCCAGATGGTGATCGAACCATTCGACTTCGACATAATAGTCGAGAATATCATTGCGAACCTCGGGGGTATCGGGGAGGAAAGGAGGGACTTTTACTTTGTCGGGATCCTTGCCTGCTTTCTGGCCTGAGCCTTTCTCATAGCCACGGTGGGGTTCGCTGGCCCCATACCAAAAGCAGAAAGGTTTGTCCTCGGGGCGGGTTTGGAGAAAGTCACGGAAGTTGGCGGCATAATCGCAATTTTTACGGATGCCGCCTGCGGGTACGGATTCATTCTTCTTGCGATTGAATGATTTGCCAGCGGGATTGCGTTCCCAGCCGGGAACTTTCCAGTTGCCCGGTCCCCAGGGTTTTCCTGTGTATCCGACAAAATAGCCAGAATCTTCAAGGAGGTCGGGATAGACACTGAACTTTTTGGGGAAGTAGCTGCCATGAGTGCCCGCTTCTTCATTTTGCCAGATATTGCGGCCGGTTAAGATGGAGGCGCGGTTGGGTGCGCATTGAGGAGCGGCGGCATAGGTATTGGAAAACAAGATGCCTTCTTTGGCCACGCGATCAAAGTTGGGCGTCTTGATCACCTCATCGCCATAAGCGCTGGCATGGGGCCAGGACCAGTCATCGGCCATAGCGAAAAGGATGTTGGGGCGCTTTTGCTTTTCTTGGGTATAACCGCTCGGTGAGAAAAACATTCCCGCGGCGAGACCGGTACCCATGTATGTCGTATTTTTTAAGAACGAACGACGTGTAGGTGCGTAATTTTTTTTATTCTTCATGGTTCACCCTCGTATAAGATAATCTTGGTACAAAACTACCATAAGTTGAGGACAGAGGAAAGCGGATATTCAAAAAATAAATCGGAGAATCCTCTGTCCATACATACGCTGAGCGATGAATGGGTTATGATTTTGTGATCATTCGATGTTCCTCCTGCGTACCTCTTTTATGGTTTAAGAGAGAGGTTACATTCGAGTTCCCATTCTTGGGTGGTTTTGCGAAACATGACAAAGGCCATGGTTTTGTTGGCGGGATTGTCGGGGCAGGTTCCGATATAGATTTCCATCGACTCTTGGCTAGGACATTGTAATCTCATTTCTCCTTCGTCTTCACGCAGTTTCCAGGTAAAGACAAGGGGTTCGTGATCTGGTGGCAAAACACCATGTTGGAGGTTTTGGAGATAATCATAGCCATTTCGAAGGTCAAAATTTTCTGCTTCCTTCAATTCGAGGTTATGGGATTGTAAGGTGCCTCGCACATGGTAGATTAAGTCATATTGATGCTGCTCTTCCGAAGTGACGTTGAGACGATCGACAATCCCATGAGACTTTAAATTGATCTTGCGTTGGATATCTACCCCCGAGTAAGCCTCATCGACCCCGGCATGGATATGCTCTGGATCATAGGAAAGCAAATAGCCACCGCAACGGGCTTGGCGTTTGCCGTCTACAATAAGCAAGTTATGGGCAGCCGAGGAGCGGTACCATTGGTTAAGAGGAATGCCATAGCCGGAGGTTCCTAAATCAGGAATAACGACATGATTGCGGGCGAAAAAGAT
Source organism: uncultured bacterium (assembly GCA_964419335.1). GTDB lineage: Bacteria > Hinthialibacterota > Hinthialibacteria > Hinthialibacterales > Hinthialibacteraceae > CAYQOX01. Next base: position 34,837 of record CAYQOX010000033.1, read on the forward strand.
CATATTAAGACGGTCATGATGATCGTGACCGCCGCCATAGGGGCCGTATTTGAGATAGGCATTGAGATTATCGTTGCGCAGGATGGCAATGCCGGAATCTTCAAAGTGGGCGCTTTCTCTATAGTAGGTGCCTTTTTCGGGAATCTCTGTAGAGCCGTAAATCAAAGCCTCCGGTGCAGTACGTGATTTTTCTTCATAGATGGCGGCTAAGGTTTCGGTGATTTCTGGAGAGTCGAAGAGGGAGGAGGCGGTTTCGTAGTAGGAAGCCATGTTACGGATATTCAAGCCAGGCCAGCCGTCATTGTTGGAGGGGAATTGTCCATCGGGGAAAGTGAAACGGATGGGGGCGGTGTACATCTTTTCGAATTTCTCAGTTTCCTGTAATGGATAGTCTTGGGCTTTGGCGGCGAGGTAGAGAGGTTGCAAGGAACGGATGGTGTAATAGTGGTAGCTGATTGAACCTTCGTACCAAAAACCGTCTTCCTTCACCCCTTCTTGAATTTGTTTCTTTAAGCCGTAGTTGCCGTCAATGGTCTGCTCGACGAGTTTCTCATCGCCGATGGCGAACCCCACCAAGCCCACGGCGGCGTTGTGCCAACTGTGAATGTTGTGAATGGTGCCGGTTTGTTGATGGATAAATTTCGCGTCAGGAAGCATGAATTCGTTGACGATTTTATTACGCTCGTTTTCTGAGAGAAACGGGGCGATATCCCAATAGGCTTGGGCTAAACGAACCAGCTGAGTGGCTTCATCCAAGGATTGCTCGCGAATGATTCCCTTCCCTGCGTGTTCTCCATGCGGTTCGAACTCATCGAAATGTTCAGCGTACCAAAGGAGGATATTTTTGGGATATTCTAAGAAGTTGGATTCACCGGTGATGCGGTAAATCATCGCGGATTGAGCCGCGGCAGTACTCATCTGGGAATGGACCAACGAACGCCAGCAATCGTCATAGGGGGAGCCGGAATAAACACGCTCACAGGTGGGGCAAACATGCTCGTTGGGTTTATCGGGATCGAAACGCAGGCGGGTGGCATCCTCATCGCAGTAGTATTCATGCAGCCAACCGGTTTTGCCCAATGGAGGATGATCGTAACGCTCCATGGTGGTACGGACATCCTCCTTCATAGAATCAAGGATCTCTTGAGCCCAAGAATGATTCTGGATTTTGGTTTTGACCGAGTCCCAATCCACCCCCCGGGTTCCAGGATCAGAGACGGGAGTGAAAGGGAAAGCATTTAATACTAAAAAGCAGCACACACTCGTAATGAACCAACGTAACATAAGAACCTCCAATTCTTTTATCATTCATATCATTCGGCGCTGGACAGGATCATAAGCCACCGCGCGTTTGTTTCGCAGCGCTTCTACGCCCATTTGCATGGCGATCTGTACTTTCGCGCCGAGTTCGATGCCACATTCGGGCTGGTGACGGTTACGGCAGTTGGTGAGGAAGCGCGACCAAAATTCGGTGAAACGTTCACCAAAATCTACCTGAATATGCTGTTCTTTTTTCGAGGAGCCTTTGGTGGGGCGCAGAACGATTTCATTCTCTTCAAAGGTCAAGGTTGCTTCCCATCCGCGTAGAATCGGGCGGGTACCGCTGCCTTGTTTTGAATAATCGTTTCCTTGAGTTCCATTGACCAGGGCGGTGAAATCCTCGGGGTAGTCGATAATCATGTTGCAGGTGTCGGGCACTTCGCGTTCGATATAGCGGTATTTGCCGCCGGTGCAAACGACGGTGCGGGGATAATCAAGGTCGAGCATGTAGGCTACAGGGGTGAAGGGATGGGGATAGAGATCGGTTGCGGGACCTCCGGCATAATCCCAATACATACGCCAGCGGAAAAAGCGGCTAATGTCAAAAGGACGAATGGGACTATCGCCAAGAAAACGACGCCAGTTAAGTTCTTCTCCGGGTTGAGCATTGGGATCATCCATAGGCATTCCTCGTTCGCCCCAATCTCCCACGCGATAGTAACCGGTTTCGGCCATGATAGGTTGACCGATGGCCCCATCGCGGATGAGATCACGCGCTTTGGCATAGGCGGGATTCGACATCCATTGAGTGCCGATTTGGACGAAGTGTCCCGATTGGACACTGGCGTCGATCATGCGCTGGGGAATGTCGGTTTGACGCCAATGGCACAGAGGCTTTTCGCAGTAGACATCCTTGCCCGCTTTGAGAGCATCGATGGTGTGATAGCCATGCCAGTGGTCGGGACTCGCAACCACGACGAGGTCGATATCCTCTCGTTCCAAGAGTTCTTCATGTTCCATAGTGGCGAATTCGGCGGCAGTGTGTTCTTTGGCCTTTTGCATTCGGGGGGCGTAGACATCACAAACGGCAGTGATTTTGACTTTCTCGCCGCTTTCTTTGAGGCGCAAGAGGGTGTTTGTGTGGGCATACGATCGGCTTCCACAGCCGATCACGCCGACGTTAACGGTATCATTAGCGCCCAAGACTCGTTTGGCAGAGACGGCACCGAGCACCGCGAAAGACATGGTTTTTTGGAATGAACGGCGATTGAGTTTTTGGTTTTGTATTGAAGGAGAAGATTTCATCGTTTCCTTCCTTTCAGGAAAAAATTTCTTTACATTCTCTCTACAATAACAAAACCCCGATCGATGGTATAGATTTATTAAGGGTTCATTTGCTTCTACAATAAGCGAATTACTCTCAAGACAAGTGCTACGTACTTACATTGTTATCACAAGCAGAGAATGGAGAATAGAAATGGGTACACCACTTCAACGTCGAAATTTTTTGAAAGTTTCTTCTGCCGCTGCATGGCTAGGAGCAAGCGGTTGTCTGACAACTCCGATGAAAACATCAAAAATCACAGAGAAACCTAACATCGTGCTTATCCTGACCGATGATCAAGGGTATCAAGACTTAGGATGTTATGGGGCAAGGGATATTGATACACCCAATATCGATCGATTGGCGGATGAGGGGGTGAAGTTTACTCATTTCTATGTTACGGCGCCGAAGTGTACACCAACCCGTTCTTCTATAATGACTGGATGTTATCCCATTCGGGTAGGCTTAGGTAGTGGTGTTCTATTCCCGAACAACGATTATGGGCTGCATCCGGATGAAATCACGGTGGCCGAAGTGCTGAAGAGGCAAGGTTACGCGACGGCTTGTATTGGGAAATGGCATCTGGGTCATAAGAGCCCATGCCTTCCGACGGATCAGGGATTTGATGAATATTTCGGAATCCCTTATAGCAATGATATGAAGGGAGAAGAGGGGGTTCCGTTGATGCGGGATAAGAAGATCATAGAGCAACCGGTGGATCAAGAGACCTTGACACAGCGTTATACGGAAGAAGCGATCAAGTTTATTACTCGAAATGCAGACCGCCGTTTCTTTCTTTATTTGCCGCATACGTTTCCCCACCTACCTTGGCATGTGTCAGAAAAGTTCCAAGGGAAATCGGAGCGTGGAGTTTATGGGGATATGATTGAGGAGATCGATTGGAGTACAGGACGAATTATGCTGACGTTGGAGAGTTTGGGGTTGCGGGAAAACACGTTGGTTATCTTTACCTCCGACAATGGTCCTGCTAAACGCGAAAGCGGTGGAAGCGCCGCGCCCTTACGTGGATGGAAAGGGCAAACCTATGAGGGGGGCATGCGGGTGCCGTGTATTATGTCGTGGAAAGGGACTTTACCCGAGGGGGAAACATGTGATGAGCTGGCGACGGTGATGGACTTTATGCCAACCTTTGCCCATCTAGCAGGAAGCCAGGAACCGCAAGACCGGGTGATCGATGGGCATAATATTACTCCTCTTATGGCCGGAAGCGGGGCGAAAACCCCGTATGAAGCGTTTTTCTATTATAACTCCCATTGGGTGCCCGGTTCGCCCAATCGAATTGAAGCGGTGCGCAAGGGACCTTGGAAATATCATTATCCTATTGAAGAGGCTGAAAACGTACCAGGAAAACAAGAGGCGTTGTACCGTTTGGATGAAGATATTCATGAATCCAACAATCTCATTGATCAGCATCCTGAGATCGCCAAGGAATTGGAGGAACTCGGGGAAAAGCATTTTCATGAATTACAAGAGAATCAAAGATCCGTGAAACACTTTGGCTAGTACCACGGATCTTTGATTCTCAATCTTACAATAAAAAAAGAATGAATCATTAAGCGAACTCGATTATTGAATGGCCTTTGGGGAGGTCAAAACAAACCACGACTTTTCCCTCGTGCCGCAGCCAGGTTCCGCTCTGGAGATGTAAGGGATTGGAAACTTCGCGAAGCGAGGTGTGTTTGTTGCCTTCAACAAGTTTAGGAACCAGGGTGCGATCGAGTTCGATTTCTAGGGTGAATATGGGTGAAGCAAATGGCGCATGGAGGTGTACGGTGGTTTTGTTGCGAGTGATGCGCGTGAGTTCTTTGGCCGCCCAATAGCGTGCGATTTCGCTGAGTTTCATCCAGAGAACGTTTTGATTACGTTCATGAATACGGCGAACTGCTTCTTGGAAAATTTTGAAGCCGGTTTCCTGGCCATTGAAATAAATGCCCGGCCAATGGCAGACCATGATGGCAGGTTCTCCCCGATCGATGACTTCAGGCATTCTGCCGCCTTCCAAATCTTCGGTGATGAGCCGATCTACGGATCCTGGAGTTAAGCCATCCCAACCGCCAAACCAATCACCGGTACAACCAATGATGGAAACACAACATTGAGGATCGGAACGATCCAAGCCGGAAGCGTATTCGACCCGAGGTGCTACACTGCGTTCGTCGGTGAATAGATGGCGAAAGTAGTGGGGAATTTCGGCCTGGAACACATCACGGCAGGCTTGATGTGTAGCTTGGGATAATTCAGGGAGAACCCGGTTGCCAAATCCGCCCGGGGTGGTGATGCCTTCACAAGGGAGATCAACATTGTGGAGTAGGCATAAAGCATAACTGAGGTAGTCGGCAAGTTGATCGACTGATTTACCATCCGTCCAGCGCCAATTTTCCATGAAATCCTCTGAACGTTCGGGATAGGGACGGCCGGTTTTGGTGTTGATCACCCAGGTATGAGATACCATCTCGGGGTGAATATCCCAGTTGGGAAGCATGAGTGTGCGCACCAGATCGAGGCTCTCTCGTAATTCTTTCACTGACCAGCCGGGCATATCGCGATCAATCCATCCTACACAGGCAGGATAGGGTACAATACTGTACTTGCCTTTGATCTCGCGTTCTGCGCACCATTCGCCAAATTTGCGGACAAAGGAATCGGGGATTTCGCGGGGAAGTTCTCGCCAGTTTTGTTGATAACGATCGGGAAACACAGCGTGAAAATGGGGAATGCCAAAATACGCTAAATTGACTAGGCAGGTGGAATCATCGATGATAAAACTTAAAGGAACCCGATCCCGGGGATTTAAGACATGAACCTCAGGGCTTTGTTCGGGACGTTCGCCCGGCTCTTGAGAGCCTGTTTCTCGAGTGGACATCGCGAGCCCGGCGCCCAGTAGACCTGCGGTGGATTGTTTTAAAAAACGACGGCGATTGGTTTGGTTTGTCATGATTCCTCCCCCTTCCATGAATTACGTTATAATCGTTTATTCTGAGAATGTATAGATTTTATCATCATGTGAATAGAGAATCCAAAGTCCTGCTTCTGTTCGGGCGGCTTCTGCGACCCAGTCTTCTAAACGATAGACTTCTGACATGATCGAAGGGACGCCTTTCGATTCATGAAAGGCGCCGGCGCAATCCACGACGTACACTCCCCCGGGTGCACGGACGAGGGCACGGCATACATCTTGATCAAAAGTGGGGATTTCTTTGGGGATTTCTAGGTCTCCAACGGCGCGAATTTCAGCGTTGCCATAGAGCACCAGCGCAGTGCCTCCATCAAAAGCGAGGATATCCCGCACGGGATGACTTAAGTCAGGGACGGTGTGGGATTGCCATTGATTGTTTGTCCATACGTAGACGTCGCGATTTTTCATTAGCACAACCACGGTATTGCCATCCGGTGAAATATCCATGGCGACAAGGGAGTGTGGGTTAAAGTCGTCAAGGCAGCCTAGTTGTTCTAATTCTTGATTGAAGAGGCAGCCTTGTTCATTCAACACGAGCGTCCCGGTATGTGGGTTCCATGAACCAGCGGCAATAGGCGCCACCTCTAACCAATGTTGGGAGTGTTCTTCATCATGTTCATTGAAGAGATGCCCCATGCGCGTGAGTTTGTAGGGTTTACCGTTACGAACCAACAAAAAAGCCTCATCGGTAGTAGAGAGAGGGAATAAGGCGCGTTTGAGATGATGAATCGTGATGGTGTCTACAATAATCTCGGAGTGAGGTTTTAAGCTGACCCGGGTTTCGATGGGATCGTTTAAGGTAAATTCACCTTGAACCGTATAGTCTTGATAATCCTGAGAAAGTTCGTCGTTATGAATCACGCGATTTTCTTGTACGGTGTCGTTGGGGCTTGTGACTCCAATGACGAGTTCATTTTCTTTATCGGGATTAGGGGCTTTTAGGCGAAAGGCGGCTTGGTAGTGTCCATTGGGGAAATGGAAAAAAGGTCCGTAGAGGACAATGCGTCCTTGGTCGTCGGTCTTGGCATACACGGCGCTACCTCGATCGGCCGAATTATCATTGATCATGCGGGTCTGATTGGAGAGTAAATCTTCTGCTTGGATTACCATGGGAGGGGAAACACATTGCACATCGGGCATGCATACGACGGAGTTGGGAATGAGATACTGATCTCCAGAAGTGATGTAGGCTTTTACAATCGAGGGATCTTTTATGTTGATGAAGACCTCGGGCTTTTCACCTTGAGCGAGATGCTTTAAGTGGGGAGGGTCGAGTTTGCGTTGAATTACGGTACCCTCATCATGGCTGACTACATGTAAAACGTATGGATTAGAAAGATTGGGGGGGTCAAAATCGAAGCTGATTCGGTAGGGACCAGGGCTGAGGGAGCCGAAGTTCACGATGCCATCATCGATGGATGCGGGAGTCAATGCCGTAGTTTGGATTTGATCTAACACATGGGTTACTGGTTGGATGTGAAGATCACGTTCAAGGAGAATACGGCCGGATTCTTGATGGGCGACGCGGAAGCCATCTTTTAACGCAACAGAATAGATCTCTTGGTATTGTGAGAGTCTCTCTTGAGTGAGGGTATGAAAATCGAATAGGATGGTATCCGCTAAATACCATTCTCGCAGCGGAACGACATCGGCGAGGTAGGTCGATACTTTATCCCATAGGGACATGGGAACCGCCATGGTTTGATTCTTGTATTGGGAGAAAAGATGATCTCCAAAGATGGGTTTATTTAAGTTTGCCACAAAGAAACGTGCGCCAATTGTTTCTATTTGGTAGTGGTCACGGAGATAATTGCCCATCATGTGATATTGCACATAAGAGAAGGGGAAATTGCCGGGGGATTCATTAAGTCCGACATAGTAATGGGCTCCTTGTTCGCGCATGGTTTCTACCCAGAGAGAATCGTCGACTCCATCATGCGCATTGCGCATGCGATGCCATCCGTTGCGGTTGATGAAATAGAAAAACTCGGGGGTATGGGGTAATTCATCCATGACCAGGATGAGGGAATCTTCGGGGATGGTTTCTTGGAGTGTCACCGCATCGTCATAGTAAAAATAGAGTTGAGAATACCATCCACGTTGGATTAGGCTGGTGAAACCCAAGGCAGCGATGGCGGCGGGTAGCAGCAACCAAGCCGTAGGAGGGATGAACTTCCAACGGGTGTGAACCCAGGTGGCTAGGGTTTCGGTACCGAGGGCGGCGAGGAGGGCGCATGGGGGAACGACCAGTAAAGAATAATAGTCATGGCCAACATGATGTCCCGGTACGCCCAGGTAAAGCATGAGCATTCCGAAAAACCAAAGAACATAAAACCAGCGGGAAGCCAATGAAAAAAAGAGGGAGATAAGACCGATGATGAATGGGAGTAAACCAAGGTAATATAAGATCTGATCGCCAATACGCCAGGCTACGATTTTCCAATAGTGGGGATCGATTAAGAGGGAACCAATGACGCGTTGGAAATCAAAATCCTTGTAATGCCACATGAAAGTGGCGCCGGTTTCTAGGTAAAATCCACGGGCGTGAGCGTACCAAAGAAGTGGGGGGATCAAGAACGTTACAGCATAGATCCAGCATTCTTTATAAAAGAAAAACCGGTTCCCTTGTTTTTGGGTAAAAATCCATAGCAAGGGAAAAAGAACAATGAGGCTGGGCGGTTTTAAAAGCAGCGCCAGAGCGAGAGAGAGGGCGGAAGTATAGAGCCAGGATTCTTTGATTCCACCTTGCCAGCGCAGAAGTAAAGAAATGGCCAGAGTGGAGAAAAAGACCATCATCATATCGGGCTGGAAAGTGCGGCCAAAAAAAACCGCCAAAGGGGAAGCGGCAAAAAACGCGGCGGCAAATAAACCAATGCGTGTATTTCCAAGAAAACGACCGATATCCCACAACGTCCATACGGTAAATAGGGAAAATAAAAGTGATAAGGCCCGGCCCCACATATCGGCAGGAGCGAAGAGGTCATAGAGGCGGGCTACGAGATAAGGGAAGATGGGAAACTCCATCTCGGCATGACCGTGAGGGCCAACCCAGTCGATTTCCGGATAAAGGAAAGGGGGGCGATCATCGTAATAATTCATGGCCAAGGCGGCGGTTTCGGTTTGCCGCCAGTAGTTGAGATCATAGACGGGGTTCGTAAGACCATAGAGACGCAAGAAAAATGCGGCGAGGAGAATAAAGCCGAGCCAGTATTTAGAAGACATGACGCGTATAATAACCACCTTTTTTAGTCACTGGATTACCTGCCCATTTTTGTTACCGTTTTAGTATGGGTCGTGAAAGAAGAACAAAGCATAAGACTTCAGATTCCCAAAATGAAAATTCTGTTAAAAGGATACAATATTAAACGATAACGAATAAATATAGGATTCGAAACGGATAAAATAAAACAACGAGTGGTTCTACGACGTACAAAACAAAATCTTCTTTAAAAAATTAGTCTATCTAACTATAATAATCAAAGGCTTTTTTCTTAAACTTGATTGGGTTAACACAATGAATGAACATCTTCGCAAACAAATATACGTTTTGGCAAACGGAAAAAGCAACGATATTTTAGACTCGATGAAGGAGGAAATCCATTTTCTTGAAGAAACATTCGAAAAAATACCCGAATATAAAAAGCAAAACGAGAGAGAATGTAAAAACAGACTGATGGAATCGAATATGTATTATAAGAAAGCTGAAAAAGCAGCCATGCCTCTTGATTCCATGATCGATCGCATTCATCGGATTGAAACGAAATCCGGGATGAAACGATATATCGAGATCACAAACAAGCTTGCTGAAGATAATGTAAATCCCGAAGAATATGGGAAATTACATCGAGAATTACAGTTTCTCAAAAAAGAGCACACCAAAGATTTGTCTGATCTGACTTCGTATAAACATCAAGCCTTGTTGCATCGACTCAAAATTATTCAATGTTGGAAAAATATGCTCTCTTTAGAAATAGATACCTTTAAAAAGATCAAGGAATTTTTATCCGACCTCCTTATCGAGCAAGCCCAAAAAGCCAATAATCCCAAGATATTGGAATATATCCTGGAGCAGTTGGATCAGCTGGAGCAGGACACGTTTGGATTCCAAATAACGAATATCGACACATCCGAGCTCTCAACCAGCCAAATGAAAACCTTGATCAACAATTTAAAGACCCAATTGAACGAAGTGGTTCAGATGGGGAAAGTTATTCACGATAAAAAAACCGCCTTTCAATCGTTGACGAAGATCATTTCTTCTCTACAAAAGGACGCCGATCAGCATCAAGAGGCAAGTTCTGCACCAGAGCTGGATGCAGAACAAGAGGTTTCGGAAGAACAATCTGAAAAAAAGAAACCTGAAGAGAAAAAAGCCGAATCCCTAAGCCGAATGGCCCACCCGACCGCGAAAAGAAAAAAGTCATCCTATGAATGAAAAGATTGCCGTAATGCCTCTTCGATGGGGGTGAGGGTTAATTGAAGATCGTGTTGGATTTTGTCACTCACGAGAGAAACATCGGCAGGCCGGGGATATCCGGTATCCATTTCTTTTAATGAAACGGGTTGAATCAGGTCATTCGAATAGCCGCGTATTTTGGTGACATTTTCTCCGAAGGCAACTCGGCTCACCCGTTCAGGGCCTCCCAAGTGATAGATCTTTTGGCAAGAGTCCAAAGTGAGAAGTTTTTTTATGGCTTGGACGATATCCAATACAAAGACGGGGGTGCGGTACTCGTCATGGAACAGTTTGGCTTTTGAACCTTGGAGAAAGGTACGATCCATCCATTGAAGGAAGGAGCCTTTGCCTGCGCCGGTGGGGGGACCGAACATCAAAGCCGCGCGTAAGATGGCGTAAGAAGAAGCATGTTGGAGGACAATCTCTTCTCCCTCCGATTTGGTTTGGCCGTAGATGCTAACAGGGCACAGTGGATCTTCTTCGCTATAGGGCGGGTTTTGCCCATCGAACACCAAATCTGTGGAAATATAGATAAAGAGACCTTCCTCGTGAGGCATTTGATCGACGAGATGCCCGGTACCATCCACGTTGACTTTGCGTGCCAAGTCGGGATCCGATTCACACATGGCGCCGCTGGCGATTGCGGCGCAATGCACCACCGCATCGGGTTGGAAAGTGCAATATAAATGCGCCACGGTCTTTTCTTGTTCTAGTGAGAGAGGAAAGACCTTGGCTTTAGGAAATTCAATGGGGTGAGTTCCATAGGTAATGGCGACATCATACTCCTCAACAAGGGCGTTGGCGATATGCCAACCAAGGAAGCCACTCGCCCCGGTCACAAGGACTTTTTGTCTTGGGTTGCTCATGGTTAGGTATCCTTTTTTGTTATTTTTTCCTTGTGTTTGGCTTGTTCCCACAAACCATCCATTTCTTCTAAGGTCATATGATTGAGAATTTGTTGATTCTTTTTGGCTTGGTCTTCGATATAGCGAAAACGACGCTTGAATTTTTGATTGGTTTTGGCAAGCGCCTGCTCTGGATCGACATCGACATAACGAGCGACATTGACCAATGCAAAGAGAAGATCCCCCAGTTCTTCTTCGACCCGCTGCCGGTGCTCTTCAGATCGAGCGCGGCGGAACTCCTGCCATTCCTCTTCGAATTTTTCGAAGACCTCCTCCACTTGCTCCCAATCAAAACCAACCCGGGAAGCCCGTTCTTGGATGCGCTGGGCTTGCATCAAGGCGGGTAGATGGTTGGGAATGCCATCGAGAATGGATTCGCGTTCCGGTTTTTCTTTTTTCTTATCCGTTTCCCAATTGCGTAAAACTTCATCGGCGGAGTGGGCATCTCGATCTGAGAAAACATGGGGATGACGGCTAACTAATTTATGGCCTATTTTTTCTAAAACATCGAGAATGGTAAATCGTCCCTCTTCTTGGGCAATGCGGGCATGAAAGACGACTTGTAAGAGGACATCGCCGCATTCTTCCATGAGGGCCTCGTCATCCTGAGCGTCGATCGTTTCGAGCAATTCGTAGGCTTCTTCGATCATATATTTTTTGAGGGTTTCGTGGGTTTGCTCTTTATCCCAGGGGCAACCGTCGGGGGAACGCAAACGCGCCATGATTTTAACTAATTCATTGAATTTTTCTTTGATTTGTTCGGAATGATCCATGAAAGCTCCTTCTATTCTGGTATGGTTTTCCAATATTCTGGCTCATGAAACCGATAAAGATGTTATAATGATCTGTCGAAACTATAGCATCTCCGCAAGGAAATAGGAGATCAACCGTATGCATACGCTATGGACTTATTCTGGAATTATACTAGTAATCAGCTTGGTTTGTACAACCGCATATCCTGCTCCCGACTTGGTGATCTTCCACAATGGGGATTATGCATTCGGCACAACCACGGTGGATGAAGATACCGACGAGATTGTACTCGAAAGTGAGGGTGAGACGAAACATTACACCAAACGGCAAGTGCGTGAAGTGTTTCCTGGAGTATCCAAACCGGCGGATGGGGAAGTGGTAACCGCCTCGAAATACGTCATTTCTGCTACGGGAATGATCCCTCAAATTACAGCGCCGATTACGACCCGATCACGGTTGGAAACTGATTTGGAAGAGAATCCTGAAATTATATTTGATGTAGAGGATGGATTTCAGGTGGCCAAGATTCATCTGTTTTCGACCAATCCAGATTTTTATAACCGGATAGGGAGTTACTTGGTATTTATCCTGGAAAATCACACGACACAAACCTGGCGAGCGGTTGAATTCCGGGCTACGTTTTATGGTGAAGAGGATCAGTTATTGGCTTCCAAAGATTTTTATATTTTTCGCCTACCGGCCAGCACTCCCGATCGCACACCAAGAACCGTGGTGAAACTAAACATTCCCGATATTCCTTACGACCTTATTCATCGTGTACGAATCGTGCGGAAATTTTAGAAAAAGGAAGCGTTCAACCATGGACCAACCCGCTCTATTGATCACAGGCAGTTCATCCGGAATTGGGCGTGCATGTACGCTGCGGATGGCACAGGAAGGTTTTTATGTTTATGCTGGGGTACGTAAGGAGCAGGACTTTCAAGAATTAAAAAAACTTGGGAGAGACAACATTCAACCGGTTTATTTGGATGTTACCCGCCAAGATGATATTGAGCATGTGAGAAAACTCATACACCAGGAGAGGAATCATCGTGGGCTCCAGGGGCTGGTTAATAATTCCGGAATATCGATCATTGGTCCTATCGAAATCTTGCCGGTAGAAAAGTTCAGAGAGCAATTTGAGGTCAATTTCTTTGGAGTCATCAGCGTAACCCAAGCGTTCATACCGCTTCTGCGGGCGGGAAAAGGGCGGATTGTGAATATGGGATCGATTGCAGGACAAAGTGCGATGCCTTATACAGGAGCGTATTGTGCTTCGAAATTCGCCCTTCGTTCGATGAATGATTCGCTTCGTATTGAGATGCGGCCCTGGAAGATTCCGGTTTCCATTATAGAACCGGGAGCGATTCAAACCTCGATTTGGACACGTTCGAAACAAAATGCCGAAGAGACGTTATCTCATTTAGATGAAGAAAATCTCAGTCTGTATCAAAAACCGCTGGATGTGCTGCGACAATCTGTAAATAAAATTGAAAGAAATTCCCTTCCTTCTAAAAAAGTGGTCAATGCAGTGTATCATGCTCTGACGGCGAAAAAGCCAAAACCACGTTACACAATCGGGCGAGATGCGAAACTACGTTATATACTTGAGATCCTACCTTATTGGGTACGTGACCGGATTCTATTTCGTTATTTTCACACCGATTAAACTGTAAAAATCATTAAATTTCATGATATAATCTGCTCATCTATTGTCTTTTATTCGATTGTATGATTTAATTTTACTAAAAAGAAAAATGGGGGAGAGAGAACGTGAAAAAACAATCCGGTTTTACATTAATTGAATTGCTGATCGTGGTAGCCATCATTGGGATTCTGGCGGCGATTGCGGTACCTAATTTTCTCAATGCTCAGGTACGAGCGAAGTTGGCGCGGGTAGAATCTGACTTAAAATCTCTTGCGACTGCATTGACGATGTATCGGGTGGATCATAACCGTCCGCCGGATGATACAAAAACTCCCAACCATGGATGGGCGCTATCTTATTTAAAGCTGACGACACCTACTCCTTATATGAGTAATGTGATAGCCGATGTATTCCAAGCCGATGATGTTAATTTAGGCGAAGGACATCGAGTCGGTGGTCCTAATAGTCCGCTTACGTATGATTATGGCACGGATGAATTTCATGGGTATGATGGGAAAACAAGTCATCCTTGGTACAAGGCCTGGCGAAATTCAACCTGGAAAATTGGGAGTTGTGGGCCGGATAATAAATACTTGAATGTAGACTTCATCGTGCCGGGGGCGGGTTGGCTGGCTGGAGCCTGGTACGATCCGAGCAATGGGCTTATTTCTCCGGGGGACATTTTCCGGGGAGAAGAGTTTTATAGTAAAGATTCAAAACAACGTAATAATTAAGTTTACGTCATAGATCGTAGTATGGATAAGGTAATGGTGCTTGTTGAAGTCCATTACCTTATTTTATGTTTCATTAACATAACTGATGATTTCATCGCCTTCTTCTGGTTGAATAGAGTGTTCGGTGGTAAAAATGAGGAGGGTCTTATTTTCACGCAAGATGAATAAAGGAATTGCATTTTCTCCATAATATTGCTTGAAATTCTCGTAGGTAAATTCCTTGGTTAGTTTGGTCTTTTTGACAATCCATCCCTGAAAATAAAGGGTTTGGAAAGTGTCATAGGTGATGTTTTCACCAAATAATAAACGACCGCGTAAATGTTTGGGGAGGGAGGAATCATTCTTTTTATCTTCGGCTGTCATCAATTGATAGACTTCAGCCCGTCCGAAAACCGTCTCGAAATGTAATGCGGATAAGGAGTTTACTTCTTCGTTTGGGGTCATGGCTAGTAAACGCCCAATTCCCTCCAAGGCGAGATAGCCGGTAAAGACGTTGCCATAAAAAGTGGGTAAGCCTTCTAAACGAGCGTGATAAATGTTGTGACGGTTTTTGTCAGTGATAAAAACGTTGAAACCGCTTTGCTGTAAACCTTTCGCCATTTGGCAAACCCAAGGGAAAGCGCCAAGAAACAAAATTCCCTGGGGATTGCTTTGGGCAACTTGCAGCCATTGGCCAACGGGTTTCGCACTCAAGCCATAAATGAGTACGGTACCAATGATCATCATAAAGGTATAGGGTACAAGCCATTCCGCTTGATTCACTCCCGCCTCTTCAAGACGTAACGCGAAGACGGAGGCGACCGCGGCCGCGACAATGCCCCGAGGTGCCATCCAGGCAAGAAAACCGCGCTCTTTCCAGTTTAAATCGGAAGTGAGAGTGGAAAAAAGAACAGAAAGAGGGCGAATCAAAAAGATAGAGAGCAGTAAAAAGGGGAAGCCCGTTAAGGTAGCCCGCCATAGATCCGGCGGATGGATGCGGGCGGCAAGAATGACGAATAAGCATGAGATTAGTAAGACGACGAGATCTTCTTTGAATTCGATAATATGCTTGATATCCACTTTGCTTTGGTTGGCCAGAAAGATCCCCATGATGGTTACGGCGAAAAGCCCCGATTCGTGCTGGATGAGATCGGAAACCATAAAAACAGTGACGACCATCATTAAGGTGAGGGGATTATGGAGAAAGTCGGGAACCCAGTAGCGGTTGAGCACGAGGTAGAGGATCCACCCGCCCAAGATGCCGCATAGGAGTCCTAAAGTGATCGTTTTGGTAATGCCGAGAAGCACAATTTGGGTGGCGTCATGGATGGAGGTTTGTAAAATCACGTCGTAAATTAATAAAACGAGCAAGGCGCCAATGGGATCGATTAAAATGCCTTCCCATTTCAATATCGACCCCAATCTGGGTTTAGGATGAATAAAACGAAGCAAGGGAATGATAACGGTAGGGCCGGTGACGACAAGAATCCCGCCAAACAAGACGGCCAGGCGAAATTCCATGTCTAGAAGAATATAAGCGAAGAATGCACTGAGAAACCAGGTTATGACTGCGCCGATGGTGATCAGGTTGCGTATAACGGATTGTCCCCCTTGGAGGTCGTTACGCTTCAAGGCTAAGCCACCTTCAAACAGGATGACAGCGACAGAGATGGAAACAATCGGTAAAAGCAAATGGCCTAGAAGGGCGTCGGGATGGATCCAATCAAAAACAGGACCGACGAGGATACCCGCCAGAAGTAGAATTAAGATCGAAGGCAAATTAATCCGCCAGGCGAGCCATTGGGCACCAACCCCGACAATTAAAATGCTCACAAGTCCAATTAAAATGGTATTATCCAATCGAAACTCCTATCGACACGATGGATTCTTGCATATCGGTCAACAAGGTTAATGAGGGCTATTTTTTCGTATTATGGGCTCAAACTCAAGATTATGATAGAATAAAGTGTTAATTTAAGACCCAGCAACGGAGAACCTTAAAAACATGCGAATTGCCATTATCTGCAGGGAGGGTGGAAAAACGCTTGCCCAGCATGGGGAAGAATGTTTTGAATTGGCTATTTATGATGTAGATCAGGGAAAATCGGAGTTTATTGAAATACGAAAGAAACGTGCCGGGGCTTTAAGTATGGGACTGTGTCATGAAGTAGACGGCTCCCCAAGCATGCCGCAGGCGCATCCAAGTTTATTAGAGATTCTGGCTGATTGTGACGTATTCATTTCCCGAGAAATCGAGAAGCCTTTGGTTCATGAACTTCAATCCTATGGGATTAAGGTCTTTTATTCCTCAGAAGAATCCGTCCGTAAAACAGCGCAACTGTTTGCGGAAAATCGTTTAGCCTTCATGTGAAAGGATGATCTATGGGTATGAATGACTTCGATCAATACGCTCAACAATGGGATCAAGAACAGCGCCGGCAACAACAAGCCGCTGACATCGCAGAGGTTTTTGTGAGAAATATTGAGTTTCATTCTCAAATGCGGATCTTGGATTACGGAGCGGGAACCGGGATGGTTCTGCTTAAAATTCAACCGTATGTAAAGGAAATTGTTGCGGCTGATACTTCGCAAGGGATGCTGGAAGTCTTACGTCAAAAGTTGAAGGATGAATCGATTCAGAATGTACAGACCATCCAATGGAACATTGAAGAGGATGAGCTTTTGGATCCACGTTTTGACCTGATTATCAGCACCATGACCCTCCATCATATTCCAAACATTCCTCAGGTATTGCGGCGATTTTATGAACTTTTAAAACCCAAGGGACAACTTGCGATTGCAGATTTAGATAAAGAAGAGGGGGATTTTCATAGAGAGGAGCAGAAGGTTCCGCATGCGGGTTTTGCGAGGGAGTCATTTCGTGCGATGTTGTTGGAAGCTGGTTTTACCTTTGAGAGGTTTCAAACCGCATCAACGGTCGTAAAAAAGAATAAGGATAACGTTGATAAAGAATATTCGATCTTCCTTGCGCTAAGTACAAAGGAAAGGGACGGAGTATGAGTTGACCTCCGTCCCCTTTTTGGTTTGAGTCTATAGTGAAGGATTAAGAGACATTGCGTTGATTTTTTTGAGAAGCATCGGAGAATTCTTCTTCCAATTTCATATATAGAGTTTTTCGACAAATCCCCAAGATTTTGGCGGTTTTGGATTTGTTATTGCCGAGATAACTCATGGTTTTGAGGATATACGCCCGTTCAACTTCTTTCATGGAGAGACCTACCGGGAAGAAGATTCCATCCTGGCTGGTGGTGGACATCATTCCGTTATTGTACAGGGTGGAATTCATCATTCCTGAACCACGAATGACCCCCGTGTTCATATCGGAAGGCACCATGGTATTGAGATTCATCTGATCCTCATTGTTAATTTCTTCCACCACATGTTGGGGTAGATGTTCGGGTGTAATGACATCTTCATCGGAAAAGAGGGTGGCTTGGGATAAGACATTGTTTAATTCACGGACATTACCAGGCCAATCGTATTGTTTGAGGATATGCATAGTTTCCGGCAAGACTTCTTTTTGTGGGGTTTGGTATTGCTCCGATAATTGCTCTAAGAAATGATGAACAAGAATGGGGATATCATTTTTGCGTTTACGTAGAGGAGGGATTGTGATGCGAATCACTTGCAGACGATGAAGTAGATCACTGCGAAAACGATTTTGCTGAACCGCATGAGCAGGGTTATCATTGGTGGCGGCCAAGATACGAACGTTAATATCGAGTTCTTCTTCACCCGCGATTTTGCGAATTTTTTTGCTTTCGAGTGCACGTAAGAGGGAGACTTGAACCTCGTTCTTCATGGTTAACAGTTCATCTAAGAAGAGAGTGCCGCCATCGGCTTTTTGGAAATATCCGGATTTCGATTTCACCGCGCCGGTAAAAGCCCCTTTTTCATGACCGAACAGCTCACTGGCGACCAGTTCTGGGGAGATGAGCCCCATGTTTACCGCCACGAAGGGCTTATGGCCACGTTGGCTTCTTTTATGGATTTCGCTGGCGACTAACTCTTTGCCGCTTCCGGTTTCTCCTTCGATAAGTACGGGAAAGTCGACTGAGGCGGCTTTTTCGATCATGTGAAAAATCTTTTTCATGCTACGGCTTTTACCAAGTAGTTCTCCACATTTATCATTCAACATTCTCAATTCCTTTCTACGTTATTAACTAGCGGCTAAAGAAACGTGTTTGTAACGGATAAACGGTTCCCTGCCGGTTCCATGCAATTTTTCTGAGAGGCGAGGAAAAGCGGGTTTCAGTCCGGTTTCCCTGAGGGTCGCAAAAAGCCGTTCTGGCCGTCCCCAATCGCTCCAAAGGATGTTGTGCATGGGTATGACCGAACAATGGCTCGCGATAGGTGATAAAAAATCGGAGGAGAAGTCACAAGGTTGAATTTGGCTATTATCGTGCTGAAGGTCGATCCGTATATTGGTTTTTGTTTTTTCCTGATCGTGTTCATGTTTTTTGAATTGGGCTGATTGGAAGGCATGCATCCATTTTCCCAAAGAGTGTTGTCCCAAATCCCAGAGGGTTTGGGCCTTGGATAAGGTAATCATGGTGTTCCATAGACCGCCGCTGCAATACAACCATTCTGCATAATAACGATGGGGTTTTTCAAAAAACTTATCAACTTCATAGGCTGGATACTTTTTAGGGTTAGAATCGAACAACTCATTTGCTTCACTACGAGGAAGAATCCAGCCATAATCAAGTTCCAGCGAAGAAGGTACAGCGCCTAAGAGAAAAACCCGTTCAGGAGATTCACAGACGTAGTTGAAAACCTCCTTCACCGTTTGGACAAAGAAGTTGATTGGATGGATGAAATGATCGGCGGGAAAAACAGCAATCTCGGCGTGGGGATCTTCTTGGAGGATACACGATAAGGCAAAGAAAACAGCACAAGCGGTACCCTTTTTGCAAGTTTCTTCGATTATTCTTCCCTTAAAATGGGACAATCCCTCGCTTTCTAAGTAAGGAAAATGATTGCGGCTTACGACCAAAACAATATTCTCTTCCGAGACACATTGTTTAGCGCGGTTCAATGTATGTTGCAACATGGTTTTATTGCCGGTGAATCGGCAATATTGTTTAGGGCGAGGGGTAGCCAGCCACCCTTCGACAAAAGAGCGCATTCGACTTCCATCCCCTCCGGACAAGACGATTGCCCAGCGCTTATGGGGATGCTCACGATGAGGATTTCCGTGAAAATTATGTAGTCCATTCGAATCCTGAATCACAAGAGAATCCGCCTTTCCAATACTTTCAGTGCAAACGTTTTGGGCTTATATATAGAGTTACTAGAAAACGAGAAGAAATCAATTAGGAAAATACTTAAAGTTCTTTGGGTACAAATCCTAGAAAAGAAGAGAATTCTAGGGTTTGCCCCTAGGCAAGGTGGGTAGAGAAAGAGATTATTTGCTGAGTATATTCAACTTATCGAGGAGCTTAGAAATCATGGAGCGGGGGTGATTCACTACATTCTCCAATTCATACAAATCAATCTCAATGAAGCGAGAGAAAGCTTGTTTGAAGGGCTCATCGATAACCAGTGCCCCATTTTCAAAGCGAACGGTGAAGTGAAACACATCCTTACCATTCACAGCGATGTAAAACGGGGAGAGAAAGTTCACTTTTTCAAACAATTCCTTTTTCTTGTATTCGTCTTTGGAATGCAACGCTTCATTCACGTGGTATAAAGCTTGATTTAAAACGGAGTACGTATATTTTTTGTCCATCATCGTTACAAAAATTGATAAAAGTTGTTTCACTTTGCTTTATTCCTACAATCATCATTGTAGCAAGATATTTGCCAATTCTCATCAACAAAACAAAGAACTTTGGGATTATCCAAAATATTGAATAGCATAAAATATTACATTTTTGAACCAGTATTCAAGAAAAAAAAGTAGTGATTACTATTTACACAATTCGTGTGTATATGGTTTACAAAATATCGTTTTTTTTAAATATTCATTTAAATTAAGAAGCAACTTTCATTATTGCTTTTTGGGTGACACCCGCATAAACCTCAAAAGGTTCTCGATATAACCCTTGCCAGAAAAGAAGATTTATTTTGTATTTTCGACGGTGGTACGAAAAAAGTTAATGTTTATAATAATAATTTATTCAGTAAACTTTAATTGAGGATTCGACGTGGGGCATAAAAATCTCTAAAAAATTAGGTGGACAAGTCTTTGTTTGACTTGATCATCCTGAGGTGAACCTAATAATAAATGAATCATACGCATAAATTTAAATTTTTCATTGCCAAAGAGGAAGCAGGTGATACCATTTACTCATTATGGAGTGCGCTGTGTCGCCACGAAAAGAGCCAAGAAGGAAATGGAGAAATTTGGTTGAGGGTTTCGATAAGAGCCCCTATGGAAAAACATTATGGTTGATACGAAAATATTAGAAATTCATAACAAGAAACCCGCCATTTATGGAGAAGTCCTCTTTGATATTCTGCCTGGCAATGAAGCCAAATTAGGGGGAGCCCCATTCAATGTAGCATGGCATCTGCAAGGCCTGGGGTATAATCCCCTGTTTATAAGCCGGGTAGGCCAAGATGAGCGCGGCCAAGAAGTGCTGAAGCTCATGAACAATTGGAACATGATCATCGAGGGCCTGCAACAGGATCCGGAGCATGAGACCGGGCAAGTGGTTGTGGATTTTAAAAACAATCAACCTCACTACAACATCAAAGAAAATCAGGCCTATGATCATATTCAGTGGGAAGAGGCACAACGGGTGGTGATGAAAGAGTTGCCGGGGTTACTCTACCATGGGTCCTTGATTTATCGGTCGAAAGAATCGCGTGAGACATTAAACAAACTACGATCGAAACTCCATTTGCATACGTTTGTCGATCTCAATTTACGTGCTCCCTGGTGGGATCGTGAGTTGGTGGAAGATATTCTCGTGAATACCTCCTGGTTGAAAGTGAATTCGGAGGAACTCGAGGAGATATGCCGGCCGTTGATGAAAGAAGACTTGAGTTCTGAAAAGAAAGCCAAATATGTCATGGATCAATATCCATTGGATTTGATCATTGTAACCCAAGGAGAAAAAGGAAGTTTTGTTATCACCAAGAATCAACAAATCTTTGTCGCCTTACCCAAACGGGTCGCGGAGCTTGCCGATACGATAGGAGCAGGCGATGCGTTTACAGCAGTGTTTCTCATCGGTTTGATTGAGAAATGGACTATCGATGAATCGTTGCAGCGGGCGACTGAATTTGCTTCGTCGATATGTCAAATCCAAGGGGCGTTGTCTCATGACCCCACTTTTTACAGAACTTATTTGCAAAAATGGGGGGTACGGCATGGATAAGAAAAAATTGCTGATTACGGATATTGATCACACGCTCATCGGCAATCCCAGAGCCTTAAAGCAACTTATAGAGTTGATCCAATCCGTTCAGAATAAGTTACTCTTTGGCATTGCCACGGGACGAAATATTGAGAGTACACGAAAAATCCTGCATGATTGGAATATTCCTTTGCCCTCTGTGATGGTGACAGCGGTGGGCACAGAAATTTACTATGGTGATGGGGAAAACATGGATCACGATTGGGAAAAACATATCCAACACGATTGGTTCCCGGAAAAAATCAAACGGGTGATGAGCCGTTTTCCGGGGTTGGAATCCCAACCCGAGGATGTCCAACGCCCCTATAAATTGAGTTATTACTCGGGTGGGGAATATAAAATCAGTAAATATGAAGTGATGAAAGAATTAATGGAATATCATTTATTAACCAAAGTGATTCAGGCCAAGGAAATTTTTTTGGATATTCTACCTATACGTGCTTCGAAGGGGCTTGCGATTGAGTATGTAGCTCGAAAGTTAGAGATTCCTATGGAGCGAATTTTAGTTGCCGGAGATTCGGGTAACGATGAAGAGATGTTGTTTTCTACGCCCAAAGGGATTGTCGTTGGAAATTATAGTCATGAATTGGATTATCTCAAAAAGAAGAATGGAGTTTACTTTGCGAAAGGGCATTTTGCCTCAGGTATTTTAGAAGGCATTCAACATTTCCAATTTATTTAACTATAGCCTCGCTGGATGATCTTCCATTTTGCTAAAATCTAGATAGGAGTCTATTAAGAAATGAAAGCATTAATTCCCTGCGCAGGAAAAGGAACGCGGTTGCGTCCGCTTACATTCACGAATGCAAAACCGATAATTCCTATCGCCAATAAGCCACTGGTTGTTTATGCCATTGATGCCCTTAAAGAAGTGGGGATTACGGATATCGGCATTGTTGTGGGTGAATATACAAAGGATATCAAAAAAATCCTCGGTGATGGAAGCCGTTATGGGGTAAAGATTACTTATATCATGCAGGATGATCCCAAAGGTATTTCTCATACGATTATGATTTCAAAAGATTTTCTTGGCGATTCTCCTTTTGTAATGTATTTGGGGGATAATCTGTTGCAATTTGGGATAAAACCGGCGGTAGAAAAATTTCGAAACAATACAAGCAATGCAGTATTGGTCTTAAAAGAAACGGATAAACCGGAACTATATGGCATCGCGGTGGTTGAAAACAATCAGGTGGTACGTCTGATAGAAAAACCCAAGGATTCACCATCCAATCTGGCTGCGATTGGAGTGTATGTATTTGATAAATCCATCCATCCTATTATTGATAATTTAAAACCTTCTGGGCGGGGAGAATTGGAGATTACGGATGCAATTCAAGGCTTAATTGAGAGCCATGCCAAGGTGGAGCACTGTGTTTTGGATGGATGGTGGATGGATGCGGGGAATCCGGATGATATGTTGGAAGCCAACCGCCTGGTATTGCATGATCTTCGCAGCGATATTCGGGGGAAGGTGGATGAATCTTCCAACCTCATTGGGGAAGTCGTGATTGGAGAAGGCAGTACCATTGAGCATAGTTACATACGGGGCCCCATTATTATAGGAAAAAATTGTCATATCAAGGATGCTTATATAGGAAGTTATACTTCGATCGGGGATCATTCTTCCCTTGAACGTTGTGAAGTCGAATACAGTGTCATTATGGAGAACTGTGAGGTATGCAATATTGAGGTACGTATTGATGGCAGCATTCTCGGAAAGAACGTAACGGTTACTTATAGTGATTATCGGCCAAAATCTTATAAACTCATCTTATCCGATAATAGTTATTCTGAATTAAAGTGAGTTACATTGGTGGGCTACGTTTTCCTGCTAAAGCAGAAAATCTTTGAGCCCACC
>CAYQOX010000034.1:0-57979 GCA_964419335.1 uncultured bacterium
ACTTGTTCACTGATCGCGGCGATCCACGATTGAAAACATTTCTCCAACTCCTCTGGATCAATCAAAGAAAACACCCGTCCCAACGTATCATGAGATGGAATTCCGTTTGGTAACTCAAGAAATGTTTTTAGCCATTTTTCCTTAGAGCGACCAAAGGATTGAACATCGACCCAACTATCCGCTCCACTGATTACGGCGCAGATCGTGACAATGATGAGATCCATCAAAGGGTGGGCGGTTTTATGCGCTTGACGAGGATCGTTCAGACTTAAAAAATGCTCTTGAATTGATAATTCTTTCTTCGAATTCATAATATTCCTCAACCGGATCATAAATATAAAAAAGGTATAGGGAATGTTATCCCCGAAATCTTAGGTATATAAGTTATAGAATATCAATAAGTTGAATAAATAAAAGGCCATCTCGTCTTCATGCGATTGCCGTGATGTTCCGGGGCGAATTTTTTGGGGTGCAGTCACAGCGAGTCTTACCCGCTGTTTGCCAATAGATGGAAAGGAAATTGATAAGGCTTATCAAGACAATGGTGATTTGGTGAAAAAGAATCTACGGTTCGGGTATTTCTTTTTGGCGGAAGATCCGAGTCGGCCGTTGTATCCAGCAGTACAAAATCGTGAACTGGTTTATGGCGAAGAAAAATTACCCGAAACAAAATTTCAAAATAACTATATCAAATCGTTTGCTTCCACGGTTATCACTCCAGACGCGTTTGCCGCGCAAGAAGGGTCACTGCACGAAGTGGAATGCATTACACCGGCTGTGGCTGTGGGCAGCCCCATGTATTTAGTTGGACACCTGTTTGCTAAGAGAACAGAAGATGAGACTCAACCACAAGAAAAAGATGTAATTGTTCGAGACAAATCTTTATTAAATGAAGTAATTCAATCCATGCAAATCGGTGGTGAACGCAGGTATGGGTTTGGGAGAATATCGCTCTGTAATGATCAATGCCAAAAAGTGAATAAAATTTTGACAATCATTTAAATTCTGATGATCTCCAAATAACAGTCCCCAAAGGCCAGCCATTCTTGGCACATACAAAAATTGGAAATTTAACTGATATACATGGAGAGGTCGAACCTTTGGTCAGCCGGCAATGGGCGCAAAAATCACCAAGCAATGAAAAATACGGACCAGGGCACGATGTACAGAATTTAGGTGTTTGTTACGCTCCGGGCAGCACCTCAGATAAATCAGAAACTTTTACCATCGATGAATTTGGCATTTGGCATAGAAAATCTTAATCGAAGTGAACCACAGTAAGAATTCACTTTCCCTATGAACCATCAAATCGATGTCAATCAAAAAAACTTGGATAGGGTGATTTATTGGATTACGGTAGCCGATTCAAAGGCGGCGGGGTTGATGGCCATTTGGACGATTACCGCGACCGGGTTTGGTGCCACGTTTGTCAATATCATGCAAGCCTTTCCATCTCCCTTCACATTCTGGGCCTGGATAGCCTTGGGATTTGCCATTGCTTATATCATCGCCGCTTGTCAATAGCCGGGTGGGTTTGACCCGTATGGAGTCGCTTTGGTGTGCCCCCCTTTGGGTAAAAAAAAGGCTTCCTTTTCAATTTAATTTATCTTTTGACATTAATATGACCCCTTGCTCATCAATCTACGGAACTTCGTGTCCTTTCGAAGCCTGCCAAATCTCGTACCATTGTTCTCGAGTCATGGATAACTGCAGCGCGTTCACGGCCTTTTCTACGCGTTCCAACTTTCCGGTACCCAAGATCGGGAAAAATTGTGCGGGATGCTTGAGTATCCAAGCCAGTGCAGTTTGGTCAAGATCAGCCTCTCCGAGCTCATCACCTACCTTTTTTAGCGCTGCACGCAAGTGTAATATGGTGTCGGAATTGCTTTGAAATAATCCCCCGCCGCCTAAAGGCGACCAAGCCATAGGCTTAATCCCCAAGCGCTGGCAATGATCCAGTGAACCATCATCCTGCACCTTCATATTCATCACGGAGTACTCGAGTTGATTGGTAACCAAGGGAGTCCCCATACGGGATTGGAGCAAATCAAATTGAAAAGGTTTGAAATTAGAAACGCCAAAATATTTGACCTTGCCTGCCTTTTTCAAGTGTTTAAACGTGTCCGCGACCTCATCCGCATCCATCAGCGCATCAGGGCGATGAATTAAAAGCACATCGAGATAATCGGTATTCAGGGCTTGGAGAGAATTATCGACGGACTGGGTGATATGCTCAGCACTGGTATCATAGGATTTAATCCGATGTTGAGGACGCTCTGGGGAGGTTAGTTTAATACCACATTTGCTAACAATTTGGACTTTTTCCCGGGGGATAGAACTTTGTCTGAAGGCTTCTCCAAAAATCGCTTCGCATGTATAGCCGCCATAGATATCGGCATGGTCGAAGGTAGTAATGCCAAGTTCTATACAACGGTCTAAAAAGGCGACGACCTCCTTTGTATCCATATTCCAATCGGCTAAACGCCAAAATCCCTGGATAATCTTGGATAATTTAGGGCCTTTTTTACAAACTTTTACCGGTTTAACTTTCATGATTTCACCTCGTTCACGTAGCGTTATTCTCTTGGGCCGAAGGCATCCATATCGATCGGCTGGAAACCTAAATCAAAAACGGGGGATTCCGGTTTTAAGCGAAAATTATAGTTCTCTGCATCAACGAAGCGAGGATCCGTATAAAGCGAATGCTTATCTTTGCCTCGTTCTTGCCAGTCTTCAAACGAGTGTTTATTGAACTCCACTTCATCCAAACTCTTGATGGGATTGAAATATAAATTCCAATCCATGTCAAAGGTGCTTTTGACCGTTCGGGTGCCGCTATCGTTTTTGGGATGAAAATACATTTCGTATTCTTTATCCTGCCAATTATTATCGAGCAACACCCCTTCTTTCCAATAGACAATATTATTTTCGAAGAAAACGCTTTTGTGAGGTTCGACCCGGCTGCGGCTTAATTGCTGCAAACGTCCAAGCGCGAAGATGTTGTTACGAACCGTAATTTCTTTGCTAAAGTGAATATTGTATCCCGCGAATTTCGTGTTGTAGACGAGGTTGTTTTCAACCAGGATGTGGGTCGAGCCTTCATCGTTGTAGATTCCCCAGCCGCCGTAGTGGTTTGCTTCGATATCGTGAATTTTGTTGTTGCGAATGGTGGTACCGGGTGAAACGCCCAGGGTATAAATCCCTCCCATATCGGAGAGCAAGCCTTGGCCGATATGGTGAATATGATTATGTTCAATTTTGTTGTCACGGCTGATGCTGCGTTGATAGCCCCATTCCCAGCCAATGGAGATGCCAGTATACCATCCATGGTGAATTAAATTGTGTTTAACTTCATTGCCAAAAGTATGCTGGAGCAGGACTCCCACAGCGGAGGGAAACTCATCGCCGTAATACGCCAGTACGTTATCCGCGATCAGGTTATAGCCCGTGCGTGTCAAAGGATGAGCATTCTCATCGCCGCCACTCACACGAAAGCCCCCCGCGCCGATATGCTCCATCGTATTGCCTAAAATCTCATTATGCGAGCAACCATCCCCAGTCTCAAAAACAAAAGTTCCAAGGTTGCGAATGCCGCAGTTTTTGAAAGCACAATAGCGCGTGCCGATCATCGTAATCGCCGCATCGATGCTGGCCGAACCTTGGCGATCGTTGGAATTGCCTTCCGGCAATTCAAAATGGCTATATTCGAAATCAATATTTTGAAAAGTAATGTGTTCCACATACTCACGTTCGAGGGGATCACCCTCAAAATGAATAAAAGCGGGGCTTAAAGGCGCAACGACATCAATTTCATTCATATCCTCGTCAGGAAAAGGGTAGTAATATAAGATGCCGGTCTTTTGGTTGAGATACCATTCACCTGGCTGGTCTAATCCTTCAAACACATTTTCGACGATATAGCGGGCGCCATCGTTAGTGAAATCGTCGGTAAAGACTTTGCCGGCTTTGTGTTGAAAAGTAACGATACGATTTTCTTCATCGATGGATTCAATCGGGACGTGCGAATCCGTCCAAAAGTGATAGACGATCACTTCCACATCTTGTAAATTCGTCCAATCAGGGTCGATATCCCCCGGGGCGTATTCAAAGCGTTGGCAATCTTTATGGTAGTGGACTTCACGCCCACCATCAGGGAAGCCAGCCACCCGTAAAAAGCCCTCATTGGGGATACGGGCACGCTGGCGCAGTTCTCCATCTACGTACAATTGGCGAAAACTCCAGTCTCCTTCTTTGACCGCAGGGATTTCAACTTGCCATCGTTCGCCATCACCTTTTTCCCACCCTGTGATCTGTTGTCCCCCATGGATAACGGCGCGTTCCTCTCCATGGGAACGAAAGGTGATAGGGTTCTCCACGGTTCCGGAAACGTCCGGTGTTAATTGGATTGGTTTTGTGATGTTATAAAGCCCGCCTTGCATCGACACCGTGATGGATTGGTCGATTCCAGAGGATTGCAAGTCACGTATTTTTTCGACCGCTCGTTCTAAGGTTTGAAACGCTTGTTCAGGTGAAGACCCATCCTGGCTATCGCTGCCCTCGGGAGCAACAAAGAGTTCTATTTCACTCCTGGCTGCTAAGGGCAACACCATCAAAGAAAATAACGATAAACAGATTATGAACTGATTTTTTTTCATCCTATTAACCTCCATCCTATAAAAACGGCTCATCACGAACGTGAGTACTTTTCTGGATAAACATCTCGGGGATGTGATTCGATACGTATCATTTGAAAATAGCCATGGTTCTCCCTTTAGACTCCTCTCATGTTTTCCTTTCAATGCCTCAACATGAACCCAAATACTGGATGAACCTGTTCATTCAATATCTAAGCCAAGTTGAATGAGATTTATTGCCTAGAATCTTTCTCGACTAAATAGACGGTTGCTCCTTCGTGTAAAGAGAGGGTGAGTTCATCCTCTTGGACGTTCAATTGTTTCTCTTCGCCAATTGTATTAACCAGGATCACTGCATCGCTTTTCACTTGAACGGTGACCTCACGACTTTCTTCGGGAGTCCATAAAACGAGTACGGAATCTTTTGAATCTTCGCCAAAAAAGCGGAACGCCATGACCTCATTATCAATCGTAATTTTTTTATATTCTTTTTTGTCTTTAAGCCAACGCGTTAAGGTAGAATAAGCGTAGTAGGCAGGTTTGGGTTCAAAATCGCGGCGCACAATCCCCATATTATGTTCAAAGTAAAACGGATCGGTACCATCATTGCGGAAGTTATACCAAAACGTGCGTGGTTCGACGCCAGAAATAATGGAAGAAAGATAGACTCGTGCGATGAGTTCGGCCTGCTTTCGTTGGCTGGTCGGAATGAAACTCTGTTTCAGTGCATTATGGGGCACATAGGTTGCCCAGCCTAATTCTGTCAGCCATACCGGCCGTTTCCTTCTATCTTTGCGTTCGACAACCTGGGAGGCTTCCTTTAAATCTTCAATAAATTCATGATCATCAAAGACGCGCCGGTAGGGATGAATAGTCAATACATCAAAGGGGACCTCCATCTCGAGCATATCTTTAATGTAATCGATATCGATGCCGGCGGTTGAAATGCCCAAGACTTGGGCTGTGGGATCGATATTTTTAATGGCTTTGTAACTCCGCTTTAGCAAGGTCGCGTACTGTTCTTTGGTTCCTTTCCAAAAGAAGATATTGGGTTCGTTCCAAATTTCCCAATGATGCAAATCATCCTTATAGCGCCGCACCATGGCTTCTAGATAGTTGATATAATCATCGATGCCCTCATCCGTATAAGGTTTAGTCCAGCTGGACCAGTAGCACACGATGGGATAAACCTGGATCCCATTGCGTTTGGCACAGGCGATTAATTGATCATAAAAGTCCCAGTTAAATTCACCTTTGCGCGGTTCAATTCGAGACCAGGAAAAATCCTCACGCGTCCATTTAACCCCCGCTTCACGTCCCATGCGGGCTGCGTGTTCCATTTGCTTCAGGCCTTCTTCATGGCCGCCATAGCGGTTGAGATACAATCCCATGCCGAAGGGGGATTGCAGATCGATTTTGGGATCCCCATGGGGACGATGCTCTTTCATCCAATAGGCGTAGGCTTCAGGTACGGACTGCCCTTCTGCCTCTAATTGAAAGACGGCTTCGATGAACCGGTTTTCTTCAATAACATCACTCCCATTTACATGAACCACCGATTCTTGGTTTCTTGCGGGAATCGTGATGGATTCCTTTCCCTGCTTGAGCACCTCGTTATCCCAGGTCTTCAATGTCCAGTGTACGGTTCCCTGCAGAGGTTCTTTTAACAGCCCTTTGACATGGGCCGAGAAAGTAAGTTCCTCTTCCTGGGCTTGGGTATCGGCATACATGAGGACTTGCTTGTGAGGTAAACTCGAGGCGCAAGCGGAAAGGCTTATTAAATCCAATTGGCATTGATCGCGGTTGCCATTGGCGTTGAAACGGATTTCGTGCAAGCGTAAGGGGCCATGTAATTTTCCGTCATTCTCGCCGCCTGACCAGTTCCAGTCTTCACCCGGGGGGGCATCGAGGGTCATTTTCTGAACGCCATCTGCATCAAACGTTCCGGCGTTTTTGTAGAAGGTCATGAAGTGGGTGCGGGCATAAAAGGTAAGGGGATGCCCCTTGGCTTCTCCGTTCACTTTTAGTTGGAATTCTTCGACACGTCCCAACAAAGAGCGGTCAGGAAAGCGAAGTGAGATCCAATCGGCTCCCTGAGAAAAATCGAGTGTTAGTTTATTTCCGTCCAAGCGCGTATCGCCCCGATTTCCCGAGGAAGCCAGCCAAAAATCATCGTCCTCTTCAAAGGTGCAGATTTTATATTCGGCCACGGACATAAGATCTTCGCTCTCCCCCGGGATTAAACGCATTTCATCAAAAAGAAGGGAGCCTTTATCTTGTTCACCATGATCGATAAGGATTGCGATCTTTTGGGGGAGGCCATGTCGAATCCCATCATCCTTGCCGCCCCAACTGGTTTCCCAATGTTCGAATGGAGCAACTACGCGCGACCATTTCCCGGCTTCGAAATCCAGATGGGTTTGCAGCACTTGCCCTGTAGTATCGGTATAGCGCAATCCAACCCGATGGCCTTGTGGACACCAAAGCCAAAACTCCATGCCCGCCACTTGATCTAAGTTGGAGTGTTTTTCCCAGAGGCTGGATAAATCACATACAGCCGCGACATAATGGCCACCTTCTGTAAAATCAAATTGCAATTCGCCGCCATACTCTCCCTTATAAGCGGCCTCTTCGGAAAAAACAAACTCACCATTTGCCCCGGGAAACTCACTGCCATCATTGAAACTCCAATGCGCTTTATTCTCTTCTCTTTCAAAATCCTCCATGGGCAATGTCTCGTTTCCACTAGCGTGAAACGCTAGGATCAAACTCAACATGAGCGGGATGGTGTGGTATATTCTCATGGGAACCTCCATTTAATTGATGAAACATAAAAGTTTAATGGCCTCATATTATTGAATAGATCCACCTGGGTTTAACTTTTATTGTTTGCACCATTCTAAACGAAAACCTCAATCCAAATAAGTTCTCTTCTTTTAGGACAGAATTATTAATTAACAAAATAGCAACTTGCATTGACACCGTTGTCGCTTCTAAGAGAGAATCAAGGTGCGACTCGAAAAAGATTGACAAGCGCTTGATTGAAATCGTAATGACTTACTCCACTGTGAACTCATTGAATTGCGTCGTGTTGGCAGCGGATGCGCCTATACGATGGAGGAGAATCGCCCATGGAACAGAGAACCACGCGAAGAAAGTTTTTACAGCAGGCGGGCATCGGTTTGACCGCGGTTTGGACCGCGGGACAAGCCCGCGGCAGTATACTGCCTTACGAAAAAATCAATGTAGCCGTCGTTGGCTGTGGAGGGATGGGGAATTATCACCTTGATGCTTTGGTGCAACGGGATGACATCAATATCATCGCCGTTTGCGATGTTTACAAACCACGTTACGAAAGTGCATTGGAAAAAGTGCAAGAAAAAATGCAGGGACGTTGCCGGGGATATCAAAACTATCGTGAGGTATTGGACATCAAACAACTTGACGCCGTCTTCTTTGCGACTCCCGATCATTGGCATACACTGAACGCCATCCACGCCTGCCAGGCGTGGAAAGATGTTTACGTTGAAAAGCCGCTTTCAACCACGATCCATGAAGGCCGCGAGATCGTCAAGAACGCGCGCCGATATGATCGTATTGTCCAGGTAGGCTTACAACAACGTTCACTTGAACTTTTCCAAAAGGGAGTTGATCTTATCCATCAAAACCGCTTAGGGCACATTAGCAGCGCGGGAGCATGGATTGGGCCGAATGGGATTCACGGTTATGAGACTCCCGAAGAACCGCCCGAAGGTCTCGACTGGGACCTGTGGCTTGGGCCTGCACCTTATGTTCCCTACAGCCCGCAGCGCTTTCATGGTTTTCGCGCTTTTCATGATTACGCGGGAGGCGAACTGACCAATTGGGGACCGCACCTTGTTGATGTCGTCCATTGGGGCATGAGGCAAGAGGCGCCTCTTACTTTAAGCGCGGTGGGCGGGAACTTTCGCGCTCTTTCCGGTTCTGATGATTACGAAGTGATTGATATCATCTATCAATATCCCGGGTTTACCATGACTTGGAAACAAGCTCACGATCTCGAACATGAGGGAAAAACCTACGGGACAAAATTTCTCGGTGAGTCGGGGAAACTCTACATCGACCGCAATAGTTTTATCGTCAAACCCGATTCGTTGGGTATCCCTGAAACCGAGCCGGAAGAATACAGCTGGATTGATATCAAAACTCATCACGACAATTTCTTTGAATGTGTACGTTCCCGTATGCGTCCCCATGCTGATGTTGAAATTGGCCATCGTGCGACCAGCGCGTGTTTGCTAGGGAATATCGCTCTTAGTTGCCGCCGGGAGCTACGCTGGGATGGGGAAAAGGAACGCTTCATTGAGGACGAACAAGCTAATCGTTATCTCTATCGCCCCTATCGCGCTCCATGGCATTTATAAGAAACGAGGATATGGATCATGAGACCCCCCAAATTGATACGAACTGTCCTTTCGACACTATTGGTTTCGTTCTTCTTATTACCCGTGTCAGCGAAAGAGGTTGAGGATCTTATTCAAGATCTCCAAGGTGAGGATCAAGCCTCACGGGTACACGCTTATCAGATGCTGCCAACGACAGGGGTGGAAACCATTCCGCAGTTGATTCCCTTATTGCAGCATGAGGATTTTTCTGTAAGAAAAACCACGCATGATGTTCTTTTCAACCTCATCAATGAAGCCTGTGCTCCAGGTAAAAAGCACGAACGTGCAACCGCAGCACGTTATTTACGAGAACTCATTGATGGTGATAAGGATCGCTCGTTGCAAATCGCGGGAATCAAACTTCTCGCGCTTACAGCCCCCCCTGGATTTGACCTCTCTTTCTTTGAACCTTATTTGCAAAAGCCACGCTTTCGGGAAATCACCCGCGTTTCTCTGCAGCGTATGAACACCGAAGCAGCACGCCAAATACTACGTGAGGCTCTCTCTCATTATGCCAACGAAGAGAATGAAGATGAATTTACCTGTGCATTAATCCATTCTTTAGGAGATCTTCATGACCGTGAAGTTCTTCCTCTTTTGGAAAAACTCGCGTCGCATGACTCGCCCTCGATTCAGGCGGCGGCCATACAAGCCCTTTCGTGGAGCGGCGATCCTCAATACACCCAAACCCTCTGGAAGGCTGCAACAAATGTCACCGACTCTCAAGCCCGGCGGGAGATATGGGATGGCCTGGTGAAATATGCGAATGCCATGGAGAGAGAACATCCCGGCAAGGCGAGGGATCTCTACAAAGAGATGCTGTATATGACCTTCGGGTCTCAAACCAGTGCTGCGCTGGTTGGGCTCGGACGAGTAGGGGATAGGTCGTGTGTGTATCCCATCATCAATGTGTTGATCAGCGAACGCCCGAATGCGCAAATTAGTGCAGCGAATGCGCTCGCGAATATGCCCGGGAAAGCAATCACAGAGGAAATTGTCTCCCACTATAGGAAAGGCCCTGAAGAGCTTCAAGCCTTGCTTCTGCCGATTCTAGGAGCCCGTCATGATCCCGCGTTATTTCCTCTTCTTGAGGAGGCCTCTCAATCCGAGTACTGGCCTGCGCGGCAAACCTCTTACGAAGCCTTGGCTGAACTGGGCGATCCCCGCGCCATTCCGATCTTGGAAAAAGCGTTGGATCATGATTGGCCGGATGACCGGCAAATATCGCGTTCTTCTATCAAGCATCTTGCTGATCGACTGCTTGAACAAGACAAGAATGAAGCCGCGAGTGAAATCTATAGGATTCTGTATAACAAAGCCTTAGACGAAGAGGAAAAGCAAATGGCTTTGAAAGGGATTGCGAAGTATCCCACCTCGGAAGCGATCGATATCCTTCTCGAGCATTCGCAAGAAGAATCCCTTTCGACAGAGATGTTAAAACCGATTGCGATGACGATTCTCCAACTCGTTCAAAAGGAAACACCCTTCCAAGAGAAAAAGGCTTCCAAAGTGCTTCAGCTTCTACAAACCTTGTATACAGAATGCACCCGAGATCAAGTCCAAAACCTGGTGAACTCTTTACAAGATCAGGGAGAAGACCTGCCCTACTCCATGCTTCTCGGTTTTATTCAGCGTTGGTACGTGATTGGCCCCTTCCCCCTCCCATCGGAAGAGCATTGGCAGATGGAGTATCTTGACGAGCCCGAGGTTGATCTCGAGAGGAGTTATCGCCTGCATGGAAAACGCCATGAATGGGAACCCGTATGGGCTCATCCTCAAGAAGGGATTGTCGATCTCGTCTCGACGTTGTCGATGTGCGAACAATGCCTTGCCTACGCATATACAGAGATTTATGTTCCGGAAGCGTGCGAAGCGGTGCTTTCTTTAGGCGTCGACGATAGCGAACAAGTGTGGGTGAACGGGGAGAAAGTGTTCGAGCAGTACACCGCCCGGCCATTGCAAAAAGATCAAGATACGGTCCCAATCCAATTGGAAAAAGGGGAAAATCAAATTTTATTAAAGATCTATCAAAACAATCTTGATTGGGAATTCTGTGCGCGGGTGCTTTCTTCGGAGGATAAAATTCTGCCTTTTGTGCAGAGCATGGATTGACCTGAAAGACTCGGTTTAATAGTATAATTTAATTCATTCATCTTAATTCTTAGAGAGGAAAAGAATATGAAAGTAAGTCTATGGATGTTTCCCCTGATAGCCCTTCTTCTTACTGTGAGCCCTGTCTCTTTCGCCGATGAGGAAGAGCCGATTCAAACCTTGTTGGTGACGGGGGATGATGTTTTTCCCGCCCATGATTGGAAGGAAAGTTCAGCCGCCTTTCGCCAATGTTTAGAATCGTATGGCGGCTTTGAAGTCCGTGTGTCTGAGGATCCCATGATTCTCGATTCTGCAAAAGCCTTGGAAAAATACGATCTCATTGTACTCAACATGTACAATAGAACGCTGCCGACTTTATCCGATCAAGCCAAAGAGAATCTCCTCAATTTTGTTAAAGGAGGGAAAGGCTTCGTCACCACCCACCTATCCAGTGCATCCTTTAAGGAATGGGAAGCGTTTGGAGATCTGGTGGGACGAAAATGGGTCATGGGCACTTCCGGCCATGGTCCACGCAGCGTTTTCACCGCTGAGATCGCGGATAAGGATCATCCCATCACCCAAGGAATAGAAGATTTTGAGATTGATGATGAATTGTATGCGAAGCTCCAAGGAAATGCCCCGATCCATGTTTTGGTTACGGCGGATTCAGACTGGAGTGAAAAAACGGAGCCACTTATGTTCATCCGTGACTATGGTGAGGGACGTGTTTTTCATGATGCCTTTGGCCACGACAGCAAAGCGATTCTTGAACTTAATCACCAAATACTTTTTGCCCGTGGGTGCGAGTGGGCCGCCACAGGTAAAGTCACTCCGAAAGAAGTAAAATAATTCAAGGCAGATAGAAGAGGGACGAAAAGGACGGTTGCTACGACCGTCCTTTTTTCGGCTCATCACGAAAGTGAGTACTTTTTTTGGATAAACGCTTCGGGGATGGGTTCCGCTTGCTCCGAAAGCCGCTCCACACAAGCCCTTCAGCGTTTTGGTTCGATTCATATCCATTGAAAATCGCCATGGTTCTCACTTTAGAATCATGTCCTGTTTTCCTTCAAATAAATTCAAATACAGGAAGAAGCCTTTTTACGATGCAGGATTCTTCTCACTTAACAGAATCCTCCAATGTATGCTATTCTAAGCGATCAAAATATAATGCCCACATTATCATGGAGGCCATAATGAAGAAGAAGTCATTGCAAACCACCCGGCGACAATTTATGGCGACTTCGGCCGCAGCGTTCAGCGCTTATTTGGCTGTACCCAGGAGTGCGTTTACCGCACAAAAACGCAATATGAAGTTGGGATTCGATAACTTTTCTGTGCGCGCGATGGGTTGGAAAGCGCCCCAACTCATCGAGTATGCCGAATCCTTGAATGTGGATGTTCTACTGCTTTCTGATTTAGAGGTTTATGAAAGTTTGGAAGAAGATTATTTGAAGAAAATCAAATCGCAGGCTGATGAAGCGGGGATTGAGCTGCAGGCGGGTACAGGCAGTATTTGCCCTACCTCCCAAAGTTTCAACGACAAACACGGAAGCGCGGTCGAGCATCTCTCACTGCTTTTGCGGGTAGCCCATACGTTGGGTTCTCCTGTCGGGCGATGCTATTTGGGATCGGGACGGGATCGCGCCAATGGAGAAATTTATCGTCACATTGAAGAAACCGTGAAGGTTTGTAAAGAATGTAAATCCCTAGCCGAAGATCTTGGTGTCACGATTGCGATAGAAAACCATGCCGGCGATATGCAGGCCTGGGAACTCAAGGAACTGATCGAGGCAGCGGGGAAATCCTATGTCGGTGCACTTATTGATCCCGGAAACGCCACCTGGACAATCGAAGCCCCTATGGTGAATTTGGAAATCCTGGGTCCTTACTGTGTGACAACGGGAATGCGTGACAGCCATATTTGGGAATCGGAGAAAGGGGCGTATGTTAACTGGTCTAACATGGGCGACGGAGTTACCGATTGGGAAGCGTATATGAAACGCTTTGAAGAACTTTGTGCCGGGGTCCCTTTTATTCTTGAAATCATCACCGGGGTCTATCCTCGGCCGCTTAATTATTATGAGAATTCTTTCTGGGAAGCCTTTCCCCGGGCGAAAGCCCATGAGTTTGTCCAATTCATCAAACTTGCTCGAGATGGAGAACCTTTTGAACCTTCACCAGATCGGCCAAGCGGCGAGGATTCCCGTGAACTCACCCAAGCCCAGCAAAAATATGATCTTGAAACCAGTCTTCGTTATTGCCGAGAAGAACTCGGATTGGGATTAAAATAGAAATAAATCCAAATAGAATTCTTATTATGTTTGCTTGTAAGAGGAAAAAACGTTAAGTAATACAAGGAGAGAAGATCTTTTGGATTCTCTCCTTTTTATTGATTGTGTCGTTTAATAATGTTTGAAATCGTTGTTTGGAAAGAGGGACATGAAAGATACAAATATTCATCACGGAATATCTCAAAAAGCGGTCTGGGCTGTGATTATGCGTTTTGCAGCGTATACCCTGCTCATCGTCATTCTAACCGTTTGGATTCATTTTTTGGCTCATTATAGTACCTGCGCATTTCAAGATAACATGCTCATCGAATGGGTGCAATTTAGTTTGCTTGTCAGCGCAAGTTGTATATTTATTGTTAGTTATTGGCGAGTCCCCCCATTTCGGGAGTTATGTATACTCTTGGCTTGTGTTTCGACCTTCGCGGCTATTCGGGAATTAGATAAATTACTCGATGAGCATCTCTTTTATTTTGGCTGGAAAATCGCTTATATTCTTTCCTTCATTGTTGTCTATATCCTTTTGAAAAATTATCATTCTATCAAACGACAAATATCCTATTTTATCACTACACCCGCCTTCGTCTTATTGTGGGCGGGGTTTATCGTGAGTGTGCCGATTTCGCAGATGTTAGGGCACGGGGCTTTTTTAGAAAACTTAATGGCCGATCAATATGACCGCTCTTATAAACGTGTTATAGAAGAAAGCGGCGAACTCATGGGTTATGTATTAGTGACAGCCGGTTCGATTGAATCGTTTCTCTATATGAAGAGCACTCAATCCAACAAACCGAAAAATCAGGAACCTGAGTCATAACGTTCATGGTTATATAAATACCAATGCTCAACGCTTGTCGGTAATGATTCATAAAGAAAAACACGACGTTCAATTACGTACTTTCTACAATTTTCTATTTCCTCTTCGAAGTCCCAGTTTTCCTGAGAGCCCCATTTTTTTCGATCCTGGGGTACGAGGTCTTTGATGAGGTGATATTGTTCGTCGATCCATCTGTTCATTCGCTGCACGGTGAATAAATCATCCAGCAGAGTACGGATGAAGTAGTAATAACGATCACGGAAGTCAGGCTGTTTTAGCAGAGCATCAATCAGGCGATTCCACCAATCGTTTGGTAATCCAAAACCTGGGGGATGCGCCTTCATCCCTGCGAGAATAGGAATGCGGGCTCCCAGGTCCCAATTGGCATATTCGCCCCACGTGCGATCTAAATCCCAGGGGAACATATACCAATAGCCGCTGCTTTGGGTATCATGGAAGAGGTAATGGTTTTTGATGATTGAATCCCAGTTTTGCAGAATTGTGGTCGCCGCCCAGTAATTGAGGATATTGTTCACATCGACGTTTTGTTGCAAGAAGGAATTCATGTGGTCGGGGGGTGTGGAGGCTAAGCCATCGGCTAGTTCTTTTAAATCATACCACTCTTCATCCTCATTGGTTTTCTTTTCAAAAGGTCCTTGGTAAGCCCGCACCGAGCCAAAGGGACGTAAATCGCCATTTTGTTTGCTTTTGTAAAGATTGCCATCGGGATTGAATCCGCGATCCCGTAAAAATTGCTCGTTAACCTGCTCGACATCCAGTTCCAAGCCGTAAAATTCTCCATTGAGACGGACTTCAGCAAACTGAGAACGACACGCGTACACGTCGGCTTCACGATAGAAGCGATAGCATAAATACTCACGGATGTAGGCACGATCATGATAACAAGAGTTCAGATTAACCGTACGACGACCGAGGAAGTAGTTATCTTTGTTGAAGCGCAGTTTCCATGATTTTTTGGGCCAAGATCGTGCCCATTGTCCCCGGAAACGTATTCCAATATTGTCGTACAAGACGCCCTCAAAAACAAAAGCCCCCCGTTTTAACTCATCGGTTTCTGGATTCGCCAGCAAGGCTTGATATTCGCTTTGGTCGAGAAAAAGCCAATAGATGGGAAGGTTAGAAGAAGGATCTGCATCATAAACAAAATACCCATAGTTAGGTGTGAGTTGGTTAGGATAAGGACGTTGGGTGATTTCTTCTTCCACATCCTGTGCATGGACCTGATAGCGCACCAACGTTTGACTCGACTGCGGAGGCAAGACGGCTGAGTAAATATGGTCGTCAGCGATTTCGTCGCCTTGGGTGCCGGTATCCAGCATCGGGGTTGCTTGCCATTGTCCCTCCTCGATTTGATAAAGTAAGGTGACATGATCGATATCATCCAAATCTTCTACATAAGCCATGATTCGAACAGGATCCTCCGGTCGAGGCGCTTGGGGAGAATGAGAAATGCCAGTAACGAAAGGTGGAAGATTTTCAGAATAGACCGAATTTTGATGGCCGGGGGTCCCATGGCCGGATAAGGGAAGCTCATTCAAATGGCTTTCCCCTGCTATTTTGGATACGAGGGTAAAAGTGCCGGATAGGCTTTTATACCAAAAAGACAGAGTATATTCGCGCCCGGTTTCTATTCCCTCGATTTTTTGAGAAACACTATGGTTAACCCCGGTACTCTCTCCCGATGAAATGACTCGGAGAGAACGGGAGCCTTCTTGGGCATCGCCCGACCAAACGTAGGAAGAAGAATGACTACCGGCGAGGCGCCATGCCTCATTGCGTTCGAATCCCCCGTTCTTCACAAGATTATTTGATTCATTTTCGTCACTGGGGAGAGGTCTTGCCCAATCGGTAACCGCAATGTTCACAGGATACGTTTGGTTTTGAGTTTGCAAGCGAAGAAGGCTATATTCGGTGCTGGTATTTACAGCCGTAGCGAGAAGATGCACACCGGTATATGTCCCCGGGGGCAGTGTAATCTCCTGCCCTAGGCATGAAATACAGTTATTATCTCCATCAGCATAAGACCCCAATTGCCATGACACTTCCGGATGAATCCCTGGTTCTGAGTGAATGACTCTATCCCTGGGTAATTCTTCTGCGGCATAGGTAGCCCCGCCGCCATCCAAGTTTCCATCGGTACGATGGTTGGCATAAGAAATCCCGTCTTGATTGAAATGAGAGGTGAGATCCAAACGCTGCTCCCCTTCTGGGGTCATTAAGGTGATAGCAAAAATTTTGATCTTAGGATGATCAGGTAATTGCAGTTGAGTTAATGGAGCCGTTTGGTCGCGCTCAATCGCCACATGGGAAAAGTGCATCGGCAAGGATTGATTGCCGGAAGGGGTATGACGATACATCATGGCGTAGGTCATCCATTCCTGGGCTTGAAAAGTCAAGCGTTGGTTGGGAACGATACGGACATTATCTATTAAGCATTCCCCTTCGCCCTCAAGAAAAAATAACAAGAGGTCGTTCCTGGCAGTATCGGAGATTTCAACATAATTCCAATCCGTGGAAAAATGGGATGCCCGCCAATTACGGGGATGGCTATTATCCTCGTGAGGGTTAATGCATTCGAGCGAAGCCCCTAAACCATCCGCCATCACGGGCCAGGGCTCACGGTCATCGTAGGAGAGCTGATCGATGATCTCTCCCTCGCGATTCAACAAGGTGAGGGTTTCTCCGCTATTACGGAGAACCCCGTCGTAAGGGCCGAGCGCCTCTAATCCATAGCGCTGACGAAAGGTCGACGGGTCTTTGGCAATGACAAGAAACTCATCCGCGCCGAGGGTCACTTCTTCAGGGAAGGAGTATCGAATCCCGTCAAGGTACCATGCTGAGAGATCGGCTGACTCCGTACCGGCATTGTAGAGTTCTAGGTATTCATCTTCATCTTGTTCGGAGATGGGGTGATACATTATTTCGTTGATAACCACTAAAGGTTGTTCTTGTGCCCATGAACAGAGTACAGCAAGGCTCAATAGATTCATCAGGAGAAGAGAACGTCGCATTTAAACTACCTTTCCCAGAAAGTCTTCATAATATTGATTATATAGAATATATCATTCCTTTAGCGAAACATCAGCCTGTGTAAAAACGAAAAGAGGATGGGCAACCACCTATTGTATAGAAACAAAAGGATCATCACGAAAGTGAGTACTTTTTTTAGGGGGGACACGCCTTGGGGATATGTCCCGCTTGTCTCCGCGCGAGCTTAAGGGCCGGTTGCTACGAAAGCCTCTCCACACAAGCCGCTTCGGCGTTTTGCTTCTCTTGATTCGGATTGAAAAAAGTTATGGCTCTCGTTGAAAGAATCATGTCATGTTTCCTTTTCGAGGTCTCAACAAGTACTCCAATGCAGGATGAAGTAAAAAAAGGAAGGCATAAAACATGCAAATTCGTTATGTGAGGCCCTCACGACAAAAACTTGGCGATGCGAGTTTCGTTTTAAGAGTCCTGGCAGGATTAAAGTCACGTTAAGGCTGCGTTGATGAATCAATCGATCCGGTTGCGGGAGATACATCTGTGGCGCTTTCGGTAGAGGCCTCGGAGGCTTGTGAAGAATTTTCATCCTCTTCAGAACCTTCTTCAGCGCCACCGGATTCAACCCAGTCAAACACATAGTCTGTCACCGCGCTATACTGGGAGGCGGTCAGTGAGACGGCCGGCATCTTGGGGTACTCGGGGCGTTTCTTTCCGGGATTTTTCACCCATTCAATAAAACCCGCTTTATCGCCTTGATATTCTTGGACAATCTCGGTTAAGGGAGGTCCAACCCGTTTTGTATCATAGGCGTGGCAACTGGCGCAAACGTTTTCGAAAACACGTTCGCCTGGGGTTTTGGCATCGGCCCCTTCCGTAACGGCTAAGCCCTGCGAAGTACGCCATTGAGCGACATTCACTTTCGCCTCATAGATTTTTGATTCTTCATCCATGCGGGTCCGATGAACGGCGATGGCTCCCTCACGGTATAACTGACGCCCCATCCCCATAAAGACTACCGTCCCGGTTAATAAAGCCACCACGACATAAAAACGAAAGGCATGGACTTTTTTGGCCGTAGCGATCTCACGCCATAACAGCACGGCGGCGAAGACCGCCAGTGCTGCTCCACAGAGAATGCTTCCGACCATGAATATACTTAATCCCCGGGTAGGGAGAGTAAAGAGTAATAAGGGGCCGGCGAGAAAGTTGGCCAAGGTAGCCCATAGAGCAATGCTGTAAAACATTTGGCGTAAGCGGGGTTTGCTTAGTTCATCAAAACGCTCTCGCGCAGGAAAAGCCTCACGCGAAAAGTAGCCGGCAAAAAATAAGCCAGAAATCGCAACTGAGCCTAAGAGAAAATGCAAATATCGAGGAAGCACGTTGGGTATGAACAACGAGGAAAGCCAACCTTCGACCTCATTCCAACGTTCGGGAAATTGCATAAGATTAATATTGGCAAGGAAAATCAATGGAACAAGAAGGAATATGATCAATGCGCCAAGCGACAAAGAAATATGGAATAACTTGTTATGCGAGAGTTGATCCCAGGTATATTTATGCAGGTATCCCAGTAAGAAGGCGATGGAAACCAGCGGGACGACCATAATCCAGGCTAAGCCGGTAATCGCGTTGGAGGTATAAAAGTAAATCGTATACAAGACATTGATGGTTAAGAGAGGCGCCACCCCTAAGACCACCGCCAAGCTTTTATTCACCGTAATGGTGGCACCGATTTCCCGTGCCAGCCGATCATAATCGGGACGCTTAATCCCCAGATATTCAAAAATGACAGTAAAGAGGGTTCCGCCAATCATGAGATTGACGAAGAGAATATGCAAAAGGAAAAGAAAAACGATCGCCAGTTTGAGGGTTTCAGGATGAGAGGGAAGATCCAACATGATGTCGCGAGGAATTGGCATATTCATTATATTCTCCATCAATCATTCTC
This sequence comes from uncultured bacterium, assembly GCA_964419335.1. Lineage (GTDB taxonomy): Bacteria > Hinthialibacterota > Hinthialibacteria > Hinthialibacterales > Hinthialibacteraceae > CAYQOX01. The sequence continues at coordinate 19,209 of CAYQOX010000034.1, forward strand.
CGCCTTTCTACGAGGATTGCGAAACACCCTTCACCGAGCCCTCGGCGGATTGCGCACCCTTCAAGGATCGAGGAAATTGCCGCAAAGAAAAGATGTATTCCGTAAGGGCATCCAGTTCATCCTCATTGCCAGGGAAGGGCGGCATAAAAGTACGCACATTGTGCATCCCGCGAATGTAGGCTTTCACTGTATCCCGTTCCCATCGGTCAGCGCCATACAAGTTTTCGAACTTGTTAAGAACCCCGTTTAAGCCATTGGTGGTATGGCATCTTGAGCAAGCGATAAGAAAGACCTCCTCGCCGGCTTGCACCCGGTTTTCATCGGTAATTTGGTCGATGTCGGAATAAGCCGCGTGAGGCAGAACCCCGGTTTGGGTTAATAACGGGTATTCCTCCACTCGAATGCCATTGGCGTACATATACTCAGAAATGACATAAGGTTTTCGGATAAATTCCCGCACCCGTTCAAACATCCCCAAGGAAAGAAGAGCAATCACGAAAGGAAGAATAAAAGCCACCCGCGGCACTCGAACCGGTGCGATGGATAACCATAAAAGCACCGCCAATATGAGCAAGGAGGAAATCACTAAGAGATTTAAGATCAATCCATATTGGGTTTCAAACGCCTGGGTTCCTATTGCCACCGGGAGATTCTTTTCCATGGTTGCGGGAATCCGCGACCAATACCATAAACCACCGGCAAGAGAGAAAGGCAGCCACAGGATAGACCATTGACCAACAAACCGTAGGGCACGTCTTCGAAATTCACTTCCCTTCTGAGTGAAGAAGTAAAGGAGAAAAAGCGCAAATAATCCGGCAGTCATCATGGCAACGGGAGTGCGAAAGGCTAATTGAGGAAGATAGATGGGATTAAAAAAGGCGGTAAGCATCCCGTTTTCTTTGTTCCAGTTACCCACATCCATCATATACCCCAAAATGCCAACAATAATAGCCATGGTAAGCCACGAAAAAATTGCCAAAAACACACCAATGCCGATGTGAAGATTCTTCCGCTCTTGCATCTTCTTCCAGGTAAGGAAATAGATCAGTATCAAGATCACTTCACTAACAAAGACGATCCATTCGCTAAACCATGCCCAATAAAAAACGCGTATCAAACTTCCAATAGCGGCGGGATTGACCAAGGATGTAGAAAACCAAATACCCACCCCGGTCATGGCGCCAACGCTGGTCGTGATAATAAAGCAAACGAGTAGAAGTTTGTAAGCGAGTTGATCCCAGCGTACATCCCCTGTGCGTTTTCCCCACCACTCCATGAGTGCAATCAAAGGAATGGCTCCTACCGCCATGGGATGATTGATAAAAACATGGATCACCGCGATGAAAGCGATAAGAAAACGATTTCCCAAAAAATCGAGATGGAACAAAGGGAAATCCATGATAGGCTTCTCTCCTTCCTTTATCTCCAATTCACATCCAAAAAAAACTTCATTTATTTAATTTGCGGAGAATGTTAAAGAACGCCTCGGTTCTCAACTCACTTGCTTTTTATACCAATACCGAACCGGATTTTGAGTTAATAAAGTGTAGCTGAAGTAAACGAATTCTTCAACCGAGAGTTAAGGTTATTTGACTATATTTATAATAACAATAATTAACTTTCTAATACCAAGCGCGCTTGATAGTAGAAGGAATAAAAATCATTCTGCGAACTTAAGCACCTCATCGTGTTTTTCAATTAGTGAACGAAACGAATCGGAAACATCATTCCAATCGAGAAGATCTACCTGAATAGGAAGATCAGACTCGGCAAATGCATCTTTAAGAGTTTCCAATCTTTTGGGGGATATTTTTTCGGGAGAAAAAAGCACAAGATCTAAATCGGAATATTTTTGTGCCGTTCCTTGTACACGTGAACCAATAACCCGCACCTCACATTCAGGGACATGCTCATGAAGAATCCTTCGTATTTCCTCCAAATAGGGTTCTGGAAGATTAATCATTCGCTTTTCTTAAACGTTCGAGTACTTCCTGTGCATAGGGTAAAAAACGCTGGGCGATCAAGAATCCCGCTTCCGCCTTGGAAAGATCGTAAGTGTGGGCGGTCAAATTTCGTGCTTCACCAAACTCAAACCAGGGGAGAGGATCGGAGACCAACCCATAGCGCGCGGCAATGCGAAATAGTTGCTTACGACTGCGGGGGAATTCGGCTTCTTCGGCCGAGACATTCTCACGTACCCAACGCTGAATAAACTTCCAACACTGCTCATATGCGACTTCAAAATGTTGAATCACTCCCGCGCGAATGGTTTCTTTTAGATCCTCATCCGCGCTTTTCATACCCCGTTCCGCAGCCAAAATAGAACGCTGGAGTGCATCCACAGCCCATTGAAGACTATTCAGATCGAGCGCCATGATTCATCTCTACAATGCCTCTGTTTTTATTCCATTCTATCTTTTATGAACTCAATATCGTACCTCCGCCTTAGGTGGAAATTCGATATCATTTGCCATTGATTCAAGGCGGGTGGGATGAGGGCGCCCATCGTGCACGAGAATGCGATAAGACAGCTGGATGGGATGATCTTTGTCGATGAAACGACCTTCGTTTTGTTGATGCGTGATACAGAAATAAGGCTTGTTGGGATGAATACGCAGGTAAGTCGGATAGCGCGGATTTTCAGCGTTATCGAAATAAGTCACACCCGCAAATCGATCTCCATCGCCCACAGGGCCTGACATTTCGCACCAGCGTGCCCGGGTGTAATTGGCAGAACGTCCCGGTAAACCTTCGCTGGAGGATACGCCAAGTTTCTGATCCAGCCATGTCTCGGGTCCGCGAAACGCCATGCCGCCGTAGTGGTATTGTTCGACCTGGAGAGGTTCATCGAGGGCTTCATGGTGGAGAGTTAAATCAATCACCCAACCTTGGGATAGACCACCATAGACTTGGTAATGAAGCCATTCCGTCAGCACCGGTTGATCCAGGGCTATCAGGTGATTTTTGGCGTTCAAGACCGCGGCCAAAGGCCCTAGCCCCACTTCCGGATCAGCAATCGTTTCTGAATGTCCTGTTCGTAATTCCCAGAAGTTTACGGTCTCATCCAGGAAAGTGCATTTCGTCCAGGCGAAAAACAAACCCCGCTGATGGGGATGATCCGGGCAACGATCGCCGGTGACAACATGGCCATCGGGTGACCATAAAGGATGCACATAGCCGCTGCGGTCGAGGTACTTTTGGGAGCGGTCGTGTTCATAAATTTGAATGCCATCGTTATAACGCAAGATGGGTTTGCCTTCATACAAGAGTTTCACATGATCTTTAGGTACACGTTCAACTTGGTAAGGAGAATCTTGCGCGGCGATAGCCTGTCCTTGTATAGAATAGGTGCGACGTTCACCTGCTTTTAGAGGATTGTGTAGGATGAAAACCAACTCGCCGGTAACCCGTCCATGAGAGGGAGGAATCCATTGCGCAGGGATTGTTTGGCCTTCCCATTCCAGAGAGATTTCTGCCACTTCAGGATTCCAATTTTCGAAGGCCTTTGACCAATCGAAAGGAACTTTCACGATCGTATCGATTCGGTCATGATCGCCGGCCTCGAGTACAAGTTCAGGTTGTACAAACGCACTCGGGATAAAGAATAACGAAGCGATAAGAAAAAGAAGAATTTGTTTCATCTTGATCAGCCTTTCCTATTTAAGCGTATGTAGCATTCATACCATTAAAAGTAGGAAAGAATCAAGATGTGTGGAAAAGATGGGAAAAATGATTTAACCGCCAACTAAACCGGATACAGGCAGATCGCCGCCGAAGAAACCAATATCACCGAGACTTTGAACTCCATTGCTTGGGTTATAGACTGAATCGCGCACGGATTCACCGGGATAGCGATAAAAATCGGGAAAGGGATAATCAACAAGATAGGAATCCATTCGATCGGGTCCAACACTGGTGACAGAAAAAGCTTCGCGGTTTAGATTTTTTTTATTATGAAGTTTGGCAAAACTCTTATAAGGAGTATAGGTATAAGAATTTTTTACCAGGGAGGCAGCGGCACCTTCCAAGCCTCGATCCATTAATTCTTTTTCCGGGGCTTCATATTCATTCACAGGCCCGAAGGGATCTTTGCCGATCGCGGAACCAAGATAGGGAATCGGGGTGGTAAGATCGGGAATAACGTATTCCACAAAAAACATCAGGTCGCTACTTTTACGCGGAAAAACATTTTGATCAACACGATATTGATGCAGGGCGGTGCCCACATTGCGGAGATCGACTTGGGCCCGTGCCACTTTGCTCTTTATCGTTGCTTTTTGGTAATTGGGTACAACAATAGCGGCAAGAATGCCTATGATGGCAACGACAACGAGCAATTCGATCAAAGTAAAGGCATTCTTCATTTTTGCTTTCCCCTTCGGTCTCATTGAGGTAAAGTTATGTTCATAACCATGAGCCATAAATGACCGCCCCCTCAAGTGTAACATCATCACGGTTTTGTGGGTGTAGGGACCGCCAAAGAGGGATAGTAGGTTCGTAATTCCTCTTGATTATAGCGATCACGGATCTTGTTCACCCAACGAAACGTCGATTGTATATTTTGCGCGGGACGGATTTTCATGGCTTTCTGGGGCCACATCATGCTTTCCTGCCCTTGAGAAACTCGACTCGTTTGTTGGCCATCATTCACCTGAACCACCCCCCGCGCCACCGTGACCCGAGAAATATTCCGAGCCGCTTCGATGGAGAAGGCGGTTCCCAAAACCCGGATGGTGCCATGAGGCACCTCCACTTTGAATTGATGATCACCGGGAGACACATCGAAGAAGGCTTTTCCCAAATCCAAACGTACATTATGTTTGTCGATCAACGTGATTCGGCTGCGGGGAGCAAGCACAATTTCACAATGACTTTCAAGATAAAGAATACTCTCAGAATCCGAGGTGGTTTGCAACGTCATCCCCCGGTAAATCGAATCATGTTTTGTGATTACGCGGTTGGTGTCATCCATAGAGAGAACTTTCCCTTTTGCGTGTTGGCAGACACCAATCGTTTGATATAGAGTCAATGTATAGTAGCCCAAAGGTATTACAAGAAGCAGCACGAGAATGAGAGCGAAAGAATAGCGGTTGATAGGTTGGGTAAAAAACGACCAGAGCCCCACGGGGTCCGGGAATAAATCTTTGCGGGTCGAATCAGTGAGAGCCGCCCGGCGTTTTTCCAGCATAGCTTGAGCGGCCAAGCGTTCGTAGAAGTCGTCATTTGGAGTCCAGGTGATTTCTTCGCGTAGACATTGTGACCACTTTTGGTATTTTTTCCAAAGTTGGCGTAGTTCATCATCCTGAAGATGTTGACGCAAAGATTCGGGCAACTCTTCATTGGGATGATCAATGCACCAGGATAATAGTTCTTTTTTTATCGATGTCGATTTCATGAAAATAATTCTTCCTCGGAAAGACCTTCCATTCGTACAAATCGTCTTAGTTGTTCCAAAGCCCGAAAGGTGCGAGTGTTAACCGTAGATACGGGGATATCCAGCATTTTGGCAACCGTATCGCTTGAAAGACCTTGCATCATCCGCATGATGAGTACATCACGATAGACCGGTTTTATGCGATCCATTGCGCGATGCACCTTCGATCGAATTTCTTTATCCACCATCTGCAAGCGTGGATTGGTGGTATCCTCGGGAGCGGTTGGGTGATTGTTACGCATTTCATCCTCCCAAGAAACATGGGGTCGTTTTTTACGACGGTGGAACTCTTTGTATGCGAGATTGCGGGCAATTTGGCAAAGCCAGGGAAGCAAAGAGCGCGAGCCATCGAATTTATGATGTGCGCGGCAAGCAAGTAAAAAGGCCTCTTGCACCAGATCAATGGCTTTGTCTCGATCCCGTAAGAGATGGGACACAAAATGGACCATGGGAGCAAAATACAGTTTTGCCGCCGCTTCAAATGCCCAGCGTTCTCCACGCTTAAACCCCGCGCCGATCTCTTTTTCATACTGCTGATCCGAAGAGTTCACCTAAATCCTTTTGCCAATCTATTCGTATTTTCTCTTTTCGCTTTATAAAGCATAACGAATTCAACGAGATTTCAATGTTGATTCGGCAAAGGTGACTATCATGATAATTCTCTCTATTAAGATATATCCAATTTTTTTAAAAATATTTCAATTTTTTTTAAATTTCACTAGAGAGACCAATTTTATTATCATCTTACAATAGGTTTTGAATAACTTGATATGAGATTAGGGAGAGGAATTGTTATTAGGAAGAAAATGAGCACTGCTTTGGAAGATACTCCGGCGGGTTTGAAGACTGAAAAAGATTTTCTCACCTTGAATCACATAGGCATCCCCGGCTCCACCGGGTTGATTATCTCCGGGAAGTCGTTCTCCTGGGGCACCAATCAATACATCGTCATACCCGTTTCCTTGAATATCACCAATAGCCGCCACGGAAGAGCCGAAAGAGCTAAAGGCTTTCACACCATCGACGATGACATAATCCATGACCGTGAACTCACCATCACTAATGGCTTGAATGTCAATCGTATCAGGCCATTGAGGCCGGCCGAAGAGGAAAATCACACGTCCAGCCAACACTTTCTCGTCCACGGTGGCATTGGGTTGGGCTACAGCCAAGTCATCAAACCCATCCCCGTTAAGATCGCCTACACCATAGACGCTTTGGGCATTAAGAAAAGTTGTCCCCCAGTTGGAAGCAAACTTATGTAAGTCAAGCTGCCCTTGATAATCATCACCTAGGAGCAAGTACCAGGTTGAATGATCCCCTTCAAGAAGTAAATCGGAAAAGCCATCCTTGTTCACATCGCCTGCTGAATAAATTTCTCCGTCCGCGTGGTTCATTAAAAACGAACGTTTGGGCGCTGATTCTTGGTCGATATCCTTTTTTCCATAAATAACGAAGGCTTGCCCATCAAAATCTTTGCCTCCGCGAGGCGAAACGATTGCGAGGTCGGAATAGTTATCATTATTGAGATCAAAGCCTCCAACAATGGCATCCCCGGTTAGAGCATCCGCCTCTCCCCGTAAGGTTAGTAAGTGATTCCCGGGGATGAAAGAATCTAACACAGGAGGAATTTCTTCTCCGCCTAAAACCACGGTAATATTGCCAACATGGTAGTTCTGATCTTCGACAGAAACCTTTTCGGCGTGCGGGTTCGTAAAAGCCACATCTGGCGAGCCATCCGCATTGAGATCCCCCGCAGAAACCACACGCACACCGGTATTCCGCACCACAATGCCATCCTCTTTGAGTTCGTTGATAAAACGTTGTTTCGCGGAGTTCTGACGGCCGAAGACAATATAGCCTTCCTTTTTCGCTTCAGAACCAAGGGCTAAATCATCAATCCCATCGGCATTTACATCGCCGACACGGGCGATCGAACGTCCAATGCGTGAACGTACAGGGCCAATCAATTGAATAATGTTCGAGCGCGATTGATCTAAGGCAATTTGACTTTGTCCGCTTGTGAGCAATGACCCTGGAACGACAAAAACACATCCATTGTCGTAGCCGTTCTCGAGTTCTTCGGGATTAAAAGCCGGCGCACCGATGGCGATATCTAACAAACCATCCCCGTCAAAATCGCCAGCCCCAGAGACACAATAGCCTAATTCTAGATGATAGGGAGAAGAATATTTTAGGTGAATGGAGCCCAAATCGGTAAGATTGGTATGCACCTGTCCTCCCCATGTCATCATGGTCACAACTAAGAATATTAGGCTATAAAAAAAACGCATTGAATTTACATACCCCTAACTAGATATACCCATGCATAAATATTGACAAGTTCATCCTATATGCCTCCCAGGCAAGTCTCCATCATTGTACTCAACGATTTTTATTCATTGTCTAACGAGAAGATGTCAACCTGGTTTCAAGAATGATACCTCTTTTAACCTCACAATTTGTTTCGAGTTAGACTCTCTGAGATTAAATTTGTTCAAACTTTAGAACTATATCTTAACTTATAAATTATCTCATAGAAATATGGATTTGTGAACGGAAAAAGGATATTTTACAAAAAGAAAAAAAGTCCCTCGATAGAATAGATCGTAGGAACTTTTTTCATGACTACAGAATGATTCTTGAATGTATTATTTATTAGTTTCCACGGCGAACTAAATCACCTCGGCTATTAAGTCCATTGCTAGAATCATAGGACATTCCGCGAAGATTGCCACCAGAATCAACTCCGATGTACCCATCTGGGCCAATGCTGATCATAGCAAACTCACCTTCTTTCAAAGGTTCGATGCCCATATCTTGACCCATTTGGTTTCCACTTTGATAAAGATGAATACCAAAATCATCACCGCGTCCCGGCTCATTATCGAAGTAAATGTAGCTACGGCCTTGTTCATTCGCGCCAAAGCCAACGTCTTTTTCACGGGGGCTGAAGGGATCTTGAGGCACAGACCCGATGTAAGAAACCGGGGAAGTCAGGGGATAATAGGGACCTTCGAAAGTGCTATAAGGCGGCTGAGGACCAACACGGCTAAACTTGGTTTCCCAGCGTTCTTGGGCAAAGTCCGCGTTATCATCCCAGTAATCCAGGAGATAAGTTCCTGAATCCATATTGAACATAGAGATGGCAGTAGCCACGTTTCTCATATCGGCCTGTGTTCGTGCAATTTTCGCCCGAACCTGGGCATTCAAGAAGTTCGGAACTGCGATCGCGGCCAAAATACCAATGATCGCGACAACAATAAGCAATTCAATTAATGTAAATCCACGTTTCATTTAAGATGCTCCTTATTTTGTACTTGGATATATATAATCTTATATATAAATATAAGAATACTAAACAAATAATAAAGTAACGCTGTTTTTGCTCACCGTAAAAAGTTGTATAGTAGAGGTTCTTCTTAATTCAAGGATAGAAGAATAAACGGAAGCAACGAAAAAGAAAAACAGACTTATTAATATGGTATATAGATTATATCTCAATTTCAGGAAAGTGACCAGAGATATCCTCCTAATTTTCATGAGTTTATCGACTCTAGGTTGCGCAAATAAATCGAATGATGCATCCAATAAAATTCATAAAAAAGAAGGTCAATTGATCATTGAAGGTAGGCTATATCCCCACCGTTATAATACTTATCGTGATCGAGCCCACGGTCATCATTTCATCGTTTGGTCTAAAGGAAGGAATGCAAAAAAAGCCCTTATAGAGACTCCAGTCTGGGACAAAGAAATTCTAGAAGTTCTTAAGGAAATGGGGGCAAAAACCGGGAATAACCTAAGTCAAGAAACATGGACAAAACGTGAGGACCCAAAATCCCCAGAGCCGGATAAGCATGTGCAAGGAAGCCGCATAAAAATCATGGTGGAATGGGAAAAAGAAAAATATGTCATGCATGAATTATTTAAAAACGCGAGTGCGGAAGATTTTGAGATACGCGTGGGAGGGCATGAGCACATGATCCCGGTATGGAAATCAGGATGTGTTACTTGTTTATTTTCCTGTCCTGGGGGCAAGACCAGTAATGCCGTTTTTACGATTCGAGACCAAGCCATGAACAAGAAAACATTTACTGCCGATGAAGAGAATTTGCCCCAAGATGGTGAAAAAGTCAAAATATATTTTGAGATGGTTGAAGATCAGGAGTAAGACTCATTTTCGGGTTCCGTTTCGGGTTGGGCAAACTGGCGGGGATCAATTCCTAACTCATTGAGTTTCACATGCAGATTTTTGCGATGAACATTCGAGAGTTGTGAAGCACGGGAGACATTGCCATTGGTTCTCTTAAGAAGATGGGTGAAATAATGAATTTCAAATTCATCTAAAACAAAGCGTTTGGCTTCTTTGTAAGGTTGGTTTAACAATTCTTTTTTATAGCCACCAAGATGAGAAGAGGGAGCTAACGAAGTTTGGAAAGAAGGGAGTAAGGTTTTCACATCGGTGGTTCTTAACACCAGGGCCCGCTCAACTAGATTTTCTAATTCACGCACATTTCCAGGCCAGTGATAGCGCATCAACATTTCAATTTCTTCGGCAGAAAAGCGAAGTGTGGAATTGCCTTTGGATTTCTTTTCTAAGAAATGTTCAACAAAGAGGGGTATATCTTCACGACGTTCCCGCAAAGGGGGGACTTTAATCGGGACGACATTGAGGCGAAAAAACAAATCAGAACGAAAGTTACCCTGAGCCACTTTTTCTTCTAAATCATGAGAGGTCGCCGCAATAACCCGAACATTCACCTTTTTTTGTTGGGAGCCGCCCACGGGTTCAATAATTTGTTCTTCGATAACCCGCAAGATTTTCCCTTGCATCCGATACGGCAATTCTGCAATTTCATCAAAAAATAAGGTTCCCCCATTTGCCAATTCAAATTTGCCGGATAAAGGCATCGTTGGTTTTGCCATCATGCCGCGAATCTGTCCGAACAGGTCGATCTCCATAAGGTCAGCAGGAACCCCATGACATTGGATCGGAATAAAGGGACGTTCTTTGCGTGCGCTTTTTTTATGGATCGTCCGGGCAATGGATTCTTTGCCGCAGCCGCTTTCGCCTTGGATAAGAATTACGTTATGATTGGAGGCGAGGCGGTGAATTAGCTCAAAAACATGCAACATTTGAGGGTCATTGCCAACCAGTGCGCCTTCAAAGCGAGCAGAAAGTTCTTGCTTTAAGTAGAGATTTTCAAGTTCGAGATGTTGAACCTGGAGGGCTTTATTTACAGTAAAGCGGATTTCATCCAAGTCGCAGGGTTTGAGTAAATAATCGTGAGCCCCACTTTTTAAGGCTTCGACTGCGTTTTCGATGGTGCCATAGGCGGTAAGGATAATTACAGGGAGGTAATGACTCATGCTTTGGACCGCCTTGAGGACAGACATTCCTCCTCCTCCCGGCATACGGAGATCGGTCAGCACGAGGCTTAAGGATGTGGTTTTGATGATTTGAGCGGCTTTGTCTGCGTCCTTGGCTTCAATCACTTCATGGCCGTCTTCCATCAAAGCCAAGGAAAGAATTTTCCTCATTTTGGCTTCATCGTCGGCCACGAGGATGGTTGCCATTATGACTCTCCCGAAACGACATTGCTTCCATTATAAAACAACAGGAATCCAAGAGAAACTTAAAAATCCACATCAAGTTCCCCATCCACTAAGCTCATATCGCACTGATGTAAATCTGTATTTTCGAAACGCGGTTCATCGCCTAAGGTGCAGGTCGGAGGTTGAACTTTACCATCTTCGCCCAAGATCAGGCTATATTGATGATCGCCGACATCGATACAATCGGGTTCGGCTCCTACTTTATAATAGGCGGGAATCGAGGTATCAAAGCGGATCATTTCTCCCCCCTGGACCCGTTCCAGCAGTTCGTTCAACTCAAATAGTTCGCAGATTTGTTCACCCGGTTGGGTGTCATGGCGTTCGGCTAAGTAGGTTAAACAATCGGCCATAAGGGTAAGCCGATGCGAACACTCACGTCCCCGTAAGGTTTCCAAAGCAGAGAAATAATTCGGAATGGCGATGAAGGCGATTAAGACTACACTCAAAGCCAAAGCGATTATTTCCCACAGTGCTAAGCCAAAGAACGTATTGGTGGTTTTGGATTGGTTATAGACCGAATCCAGTGTGTTTGTTGCTTCTGTATTCATGGATTCACCGTTGATAAGTTATGCTGCATTTCCAATCGAGCGAGATCGGAAAAGATGGTATCTGGAAATTCCAGGAGTAAATCTTGATACTGGGTTGCACTTTGGGCCTCATCAGCCGTTTGGGTACTTTGCAATAATTTTAACTGAACTATACCATGAATCACGGGATGATCAACATCAACTAACAAACGTTTCCATTCTTCTCGTGCACCTTCTTTATCCCCTTGATTCTTAAGTAATTGGCCAATCTCATAGCGTGCCCATTCTTCCATGTCTTCTCCGTAATGTTTAACCGCAAGTTGGCGTAAAAAGGGAACCGCATCGGAAAAACGTCCTTGTAATTGATATAGATTAGCCAATTGATATAGTTCCAAGGCTTCCCCCACCAAGGGTTCCAGCATAACCATCATCCGTAAGGCATCATTAGCACGCTTCCAGTAGGTATCCTTTTCAACCAATTCTTGTAATAAATGCTCGGCTTGTTCCATATTACCTAAAACCAGATGGGTTTTGGCAAGAAGGTAAAGAGCTTCGGTTTTTTGAGGTTGGAAATGTATTTGTTCAAGCAAGTCGATTGCAGCGTTTAAGGAGGAAAATTCCAGCATCGCCCGAGCCCGTAAAAATTGTAAACGATCGATCTGCTTCTCTGTCAGAGGACGATCAAGCGTATGGGAAGCGTCTTCAATATTCCGGATGGCTTGTAGTGCTGCTCCCGGTTGGTAAGCATCCAGGCGTAGTTCGGAATATTTCATCAAGCGATCAACTAACACATTGGATAGAGGAATCGTTTCTGTAGTATCCAAAACCATTTCGACAGAGGGCCGCATTAAGGCCGCAGCCTTTTTTTTCTCTTCAATAGATTCTTCCCTACTCAACAATTGGGCCAGTTCTCGTTTGGCGGTATGTTGATACTTGTTGTCCTCAGGAATAGAGCGTAAGCATTGTTTCGCCCATTGCGTATGCCCCTGTTTCACAGCGGCTTGGGCTAAATTCAAATGCCACAACCCGGCAGGGTCTGATTCGGCAAGTTGGTTCAGTTCCTCCATGAAGGCAGGTTGGATTGCCAATTCTAACAAAGGGGTACGAATCCATTCTGGAACCTCGTCAAAGGCGCGGCCAGTCGCATTCTTTAAAAGAGAAGCGATGAGAGGCTTGCTGTCTGGCATTCTTTCAGCAAAATTAAGGATGGAGTTACTTACGCGTTCTGGCTTTACACCGCCGGTAGCCACGGCGATTTCGTACGCCGAAAAAGCTTGATCATAAAGCCCCAGGCGTAAGGCGGTATCGGCTTCATTGGAAGCGAGTTTGGGTTGGATGTTTTCAATATTATTTTCAAGTATTTCTTCGGCTTCCTCTTGTAAACCCAGAGAATAGATTTTTTCTGCCGCTTTTAATTTCGAAAGAGGATTACCCGGCTGCAATTCCATCCATTCTCTCCACAAGGTCAAGGCTTCATCAGAGTTCCCAGCTTTAACCAGCATGGTGCTTAACCGTTCGCGATGAGATAAATCCAGCGGGGAGTGTTTGACGATTCGTTGCATGATAGCGATGGCTTCTTCTCTGCCCCGCTGATCTTCGACCAAATCAACCCATAGATTCAACAAATCTTTGGGAATTTGAGATAACAAAGCTCCGACCGCATCGACGGGATTTTGATTTTCTTGCAGCAAAACATTTTCCAAACGTTGTAAAGCCTCTTCCACTTGTCCATCCAGTTGGAGGAGTTCAAGTTCCAGCATTAAATGAGAAAATAAATGATCCCCTTTTTGGCGTTGCTCTTGGACACGCTGTAAAAGATCATCAAAAGCGTCTATCTGGGTATAGGTTTCGTACATAGAATCAGCGGATTGGCGCGCTTTGGCCAGTTGTTGCGGCCATAAGGATTCATACAGTTCGTAACTTTCCTCCAGCATACCTTGTTTTCGAAAGAGGGAGGCTAAATTCCATCCCAAGGTTTCGCGAAATTGGGGAATAATTAAAGAACGTAATTTTTCCATTTCTTCTTGGGAAACGGATTGGTAAGAATAGTTTTCGAGAATCCGCATTAAATAGAGAGTTTTATTACTGGAGGTTCCCTTTTCAAAAAGTTCCCAATACTGTTGAGCGGCTTTTTTATAATATCCCGCCCGTTCTAAGGCATCGGCATAGCGTTGGGTGTAATAATCAATCCGGGCGTTATCGGGAGCAGAAGAATCCGATTCCACGATCTCTTGAATCTTTTCATAATATTTCACCGCTTCGGCTGAACGCGCCTGTGATTCCTCAATTAGAGCCATTTGACCGAGAACATTGATTTTATCGGGATAGTTTTCCCAGTCGGGAGATTCCATCATCCGTTGATAGTAATATGCAGCGGTTACATGATCACCGTCAAACAAAGCCGCATTGGCTTGGGAACGAAGTTGATTCAAGTTATTCGACTGTGCCCATGAAAGCGTCAGAGAAAAGAAAAAGAGTAAAAGCCAAACAATGGCATGAAATCGAAACATAACGACCTCGGTAAGATAAAAATTTGGATTAAGAAGAAAAAACTCTCCTCTAGAAGGCGAGTTTTGACAACCCCAGAGAACTAAACTTTATTCAAGCGTCGGTTCATTAGTGGTGCAAGAGTAAAGCCCGGTTGACATTACGAAGGACGCGTTCCGTGGTACTCCCAAGAACCATTTCGCGCACGTGGCTATGACCATAAGCGCCCATGGCTACGAGATCGGCGTCTTCTTCTTCCGCGGCAGCCACAATTTGTTCAGCCGGTTCACCTTTGCGAGTGACAAGCACATCATAAATACTATAGGCTTCTAAATAGCGAACGGCTTTTTCAGCGATCTTGCGAGCCTTTTCTTCGTCATCATCAACAACAAGCAGTTTCAATGAGGTGGAGCGGTCGGGACAGGCAGAACAAAAACGAGCCGCGGTTTGGATGGCTTTCACAGAATAGTCACTTCCATCGAAACAAGCTAAGACTTTACGTAAGGGGCGATAGGTGTGTGGAGTAACGATGACGGGTAGGGCGGATCGGCGTACCACGTTCTCAAGATTGGAACCTAATAACCCCGAGGAGAAGGGGGCTCCAACCCCACGCTGGCCAAGGAAAAGAATATCGCAGCAGCTGCATTCTTCCAAGATGGTATCGGTCACGATCCCTTCCCGCACTTCGCACTGGAAATCAATCCCCTGTTTTTCACATTCTGTTTTAATCCGTTGTAGAATTTCTTCTGCCCTTTCACGTTGTTTAAGCAAAAGTTCATTTTTTTCGAAAACGGCTTCATCAAAAAGGGGTGGAAAATCCGCGGTTGGATAATAGTAGGGATAGACGATGGCAAATTCTTTATGGTCAACAACGCTCAATCCCATAATCCGTGCATTCCAAATCTTGGCAAATTCTACAGCGTACCGAGTGCATACTTCGCTATAACGTGATGCATCCACCGCCAATAAGATTGATTTAAACATTGTCACTCTCCATAAAAAAAACACTCATAGGGCCCGCGTTCGATTGAAAAAAACTCCACTTTGACGACTCAAAGGTAAAAATATTTACTTACATTGTACCATGAATCCTCTTGTTCTACCTACAATTTCCCTCTTCTTTTGATATAAAACTCCCTAAGAAAGACCCCCAAAAGGTCTTAAGAAGTATACGATTGGCCACTCGTACTCGTCACGATCAAAACTCGTCCCGGCTTTTGGCTATAACCAATGGCGGTATAGCCGCCGCCTGAGGATCGTTCAGGCAATAAAGGAATACGATCCGACCACGTTTCACCATCGTCAGGGGATACAGAGAACGCGGGTCTCCATTCGCGCATATCACGTCCTGCGCAGATCATCACCTCTCCAGCATAGGCCAGTACAGGATGCAGCCGCTGCAGGTCATCATAGAATTTGAGATCGCTCCATGTTGTTCCGCCATCAAGGCTATAACGAGAACCCTCAACTATTTGCTCAATCTCACTCATATTTCATTTTATGGCTTCTTGGAATAGCCAGTTGTTATATTGTCAGAAATAAGAATATTTTCACACTCTCCTTTTTGTTCAATCGGATCATTGATTAAATCGGCGAAAACATTTCCCGTGATGACAATGTCACAGGTATCGACAAGAAGTATTCCACCCGCGGGATCATCGCGTTTGGTTTCGCCTCCAATATGGGCATTGGAAATATTATTCCCGGTGATGGTGATACGGCCGCTGTCGGAGCCAACCACCACCGAGCGATGATCATTGATGGTGAAAGTGTTGGCGGATAAAGCACAGCCCCATGCGTCTCGGAACTCCACACCGCCTTGTACATTATGAGCAATCACATTGGCGCTCATGGTGATGCCATAACAATCACGATCGAGTACCATGGCCATGCCTTGGCATTCTTCAATCATATTGCCGGAAAGAACAGAACCATAGGTATTTTCAATAACAACCCCATGGCGCAGATGATCATCGAGGTTGTTGCCGTTCATGCATAAATTAAAGCTATCGATACAGCGCAACCCGTCTTCGTTCTCTTCAAACTGATTCGCATTCACGACGATATCATGACCACGCAGGATATTCACGCCTGCTTTTTGGTTATAAGTAAACATGGAATCAACAATGCGCGGGTTTTCATAGCAATCAACCAGGTTTAAACCATGACCGCCGTTATGGTCGATCGAGACTCCATGCACGAGGATTTCATTAATGCCCTGAGCAAGAATGCCATCTCCGCTTTCAGGATTGCCGCTAACCCGGAAATCCTGCAGATGCAGCCGCCAAATGCGTTTACTGGAATCGTTCTCATATTCTTGGGGACTCACAATGAGGGCAGGTTGCCCCTTTTCGTTCTTATTCACAATATGAGTCGAAGGTCCCGAACCCCGCAAACAGGTATCGGCCGTATGAATTTCTAACGGTTCGACAATTTCAACCGTGCCAGGCGGCAGATGAACGATGCCACCTTCTTCAGGGAGAGCGTCCAAGGCCGCCTGAACCGTGGGGTATTCTGAGGCACGGATTTCTCGCGGCCAGTTTTCCTCTGCATACGTAACCACCGAAATCAAACCAAGCAAGGCGCAGCATAGATAATTACGAATCATCCTCATCTCCTTTCGCTTCTTCTAAAGGTTCGGAATAAATCATATAGTCAGAAAAAGTCACCCAACGTTCTGCATCCGGTTGACCGCTTTGGGTAAAGACGCCAATCCGTGGACGTGGGTCCATCGGGAAAGCAGCGGTACCCACCTTCGTGATTTCGCCCTCGGTTCCCCAGCAATAACAATCAACCCCTTGGGTGGTGAAATCCATCGCAATATTTGTAATCCCCTCAGGTTCGGGTACTTTGTTGATCACCTGTGCCGCTTCGCTGATTTCCATGACAAGAACCACCCAGTTTTCACCATCGACATGTTCGACCACTAATTTCACGTAATTGTCATCATCGTTGTAAAGAATCAAGCCACCCTGTTCATATTGGGCTTGATGATCCGCCTCGACCTTAACGGCTACAGAACGGGCTTCTTCGGGTAAAGAGCGAACGAAAATGTTCTTTGCATCTTTTCCCGCGCCCATGAGGCCGCCGGGTTCGACTTGAATCTTTAAACCATCCTCGAACTTATAGGCATCGGGATTTTCGCGTATCCAGGTCCAATCCTCACCCGGGGGTTGAGAGAAAGATTCATTAACCAGCACGGTACGAACCAACAGATCTTGCTCTTGCTGCTGGCAAGCGATGGCTCCCATCAAAACCACAAGACAAAAACTCAAAAATAAACTCTTTTTCATGACGGCCTCCCATTGTACAGTTTAGTTGCTTCCACTTTACCATAACGATTATGACAAGGGAATACGGCATATTCTTTTAATTGAAAAAGGGCGAGTTTTACACCCGCCCTTTCATAAGTCCTACTGCATTGTGATAGGTTTAGGGTTTCTCTTCGACATGCACCCAAATTTGTGCGGTTCCATTCAGTGTATAGGTTTCATTGTCGTTCTTGATATCGCCAATATCCTCCACATAGCCGGCCAGCATCCACCATCCCGGCCGGGGAAGCGTGAAAGAGAACATGCCATTCGCATCGGTTTTGACCACATAGGTAATGAGAGGTTCGGGCGGCAATTCTTGTGGCGGCTCTTCTAGATATTGCTCAATTTCAATCTCTATATTAGGCACGGGTTGCCCTTCCTGAACCAATTGCCCCGTAAAGAGAAAACCTTCTTCCAACCCGTAGGGACGGGTATAGGGAACAATCTCAAGCGGTTGGTTGGTGGACTGATCCCAGCCTTTTTGGATATCAACATGGCTGATCACTTTGGAATATTCTTGATAGGCTTGGTTGCCGCGACCAAAGTAGGGCTGGGTATTGAGGGCAAAAATCGTATCGCCTTTTTGTTTGGGGGAATAATCCACAGCCCAAGTCACAATCTCTTCGTCTTCAATTTCTACTGATTTTTCTACCATCTGCTCAGTCAAATCTTCTCTCTTTCCCGAAGGCAAAAGAGCGAAAATCTTTTCTGGCTGGGGAGCATCTTCCCATTCTCGTTCATAGGGATGTCCATCGGCGAAAAACAGATGAATGGATTCACCCAATTGGGCGAAAGGCGCATCATGGAGAAAAATGGGGAAATGCGCCATTCCCGGCATGGCGAAGCAGGAGAATAAAAGGATGAAGCAAAATTGTTTCATGAGAGGCCTCCGTTATTACATTTTTAATAATCGTATTACATATTATACTCCAATTTCCTTCCTCACACCAAGGCTGCGATCATGATAATCCATCTATGAAAATAAACATCCCAAGATTATGCTATCCTTTTATGAAACTCATTATTGAAATGGCTTATCCTTGGGACAAGAGCGTTGATTGTCGACCAACAATCGAATCGAAAAGAAATTGAAAGCCATCAATGAAACCACGACACCCAGAGCCATCCCCACACAAGGAATCAGACAGGAAATCCCAATGGGGAGCATGGCTGGTACTCCTCCTGTTAGTTTTGGGACTCTACATCCTAGCTAGCCAACATCCCTGGCTTGCGCGTAGACTTCATGATACGCCGCGATGGTTCATCGTCTTATGGATCATAATAGGTAGTATTGTGCTGGTGTCGGATTCGGTTACAGAGCGAATTTGGTGGTGGATACTAGGGATCATCGAGAAGATTCAAACCCTTTTCAAAACGCGTCCCTTTCTATCTAGCAGCCTCGTCTTCTTCGTGACTTCCCTGCTCTTTTATTTTTTCCGAATACGGCACCGGGAATCAGGCGATATTTATCAATTCCAAAATGCCGCCCATCAAGGCCGACCTTTTGTGGTACCCCATGCCCCGTTAGAAACGGTGATCCGATTTTGGCTGCGTGAATTTTATGCGCTGATTCCGGTCTTCGATTTTACATGGATGTACATTGTTCTCAGCTGCGTGTATGGGGGAATTTATGTGCTTTTGGTCTTGTGGCTATGTGCAAAACTGCCGAAACCCTATTCGCGAATTGCGCCGTTGTTTCTGCTGATTTCTCCTACGATGGAGATTTTTTGTGGATACCTGGAGGTTTATTCCCTGCCCTTAGTGATGGAACTTTTATTTCTATTGGTGGGGATGTTATTCGTATTTCGACGGATAGCAATCCACGGGGTAAGTTTGCTATTTGGCATCGCATTTATCACCGCTTTGTGGCACGCTTTTTTGCTGCCTGCGTATCTTTATCTCGTATGGCTAGCCTGGCGAAGGAAGGAAGTTGGGGTCTGGGGAATCGGGCTGCAAATCGTTCTAATGGTTATGCCTATTGTGGCGGGTCTGGCTTGCATGACCTTCTATGCAAACCCGTTTGTTGGTTTTATCAGCCGTTTTGGTGAATCCTCGATTTTCATTCCGTTTAATCCAAGCGCCCAATCGATCGAGTATACCCTATTCTCCTTACGCCATTTATCTGAAAAGGCCAATGAATTAATCCTTATCGGTCTTGCGCCGGCTCTGTTTTTGTTATGCCGCTTGATCTACCAGCCGCGGGTGTTTCTTCAAGCCTTTCAGCGAATTGAATTTCGATTCTTATGCTTGGCACTTTTAGGAGCCTTGGCGCTTGCATTCGTCTATTACCCGGTCTTGGGATTCCCCTTGGACTGGGATTTATTTTCATTCGTGTTTCCATGTATAACCCTTGCAGGAGTGAGTCTTATGTACGATCTACTGACTAATCGACTCTGGAAAAAAATCGTTCTCGTATTGCTCGTGGGCGCAGCCGCCTTCACCTCCATCTGGATATTGCATAATGCTTTATTCTGGAACTACCCAAAGCTGGTGACGAAAATTGGTCCAATCATCAGCACGGTTATTCCTGATTTTTATTACAAACAAATGCAAAACGTGTTTCGAAAAAACAATCAAGAAAACCTTTACTGGCTTGCCGATGAAGCGTTAAAAGAATCACCGGGTAAATACCGCGAAATCATGGAATTTATGGATGAATGGGTCATCACGACTTTGACCAAAACTCCTCCCCAGCCCAAGGACTTGCCAGGATGGGCACGGGATGTATGTACCGTCCGGGGTACAACCAACCGTGTTTATGTTTTTGATAAACACGGTCGAATTTTCATTGAAGATGGACCCAACTTAAAGTGGATTTACACTCCTGAATCCCCTTTGGAAAGTAAACTCACTGCAGGAGAAATCACTTCCCAAGGGGCTGCGATCTTATTATGCGAAAACGGAGACATGTTTAAAGTACCCCAAGCTTCCTTGGACGAAGGAATCGAGGAAGATCCCGTATGGGATGAACCTCACCCCATGAAAAGTTTTTTACCTGAGACCCTCTCGCAGCATCAACTACCAGTTCGTATGGTTGACATGGAAATACGGGGCAATGATCAACATATCTGTGTGTTGGATAATTTCAATCGAGTATGGGATACCGAGAATGAAGAATTGATCTTTCAAGGCACCCCTTCATACAATGCAGCCATAGCCTTTCATTTCACCCAAAATTATCAACCGGTAACCATTGATGTAAACAACCGCATTTCTTATGATTCGCGTAAAACCCGGCTGCCATTTCAAACCGATTGGTTTTATCCTATCGTACGTGATTTCGTGCTCACCCACGATAATGAAGGCCTCATGACCCTCGATCTCAATGGGAGCATTCATTATGAAGGTGTGACGCCGCTGTATAGAAATATCCATACTACAAATGAGATTGTAGACCGATTTATTAAAATTCGTCCTGTTTATTGGAAAGATGCCTTGTTGATTCTGGACAATCGTTACCGTTTGTACTATTTACCGATTAATGAATCGCGCACCTCGGTAAAATCCAAGATTGAATCCTTAGTCGACAAAGGCGAATATTCTCAAGCCTATAAGCATTTACGAGAGACATGGCGTAAATCCAGTGAATTAATGTCGACATGTTACGATCTGGTAGATACCGACTTTATCCGGGCGGTGCGTGGTGTGCGCATGGAGCAGAGTTATGATGAAATTCCCCTATTTATCGATGCCTTTCCAATCCATGACAATTTGGTTATCCTTTTAGATCGGTGGGGGCGTTTGGTTTATGAGCTGCAAGGGAAAAGTTTTTTGCTGGACGGTTCGGGTTTGGTGGAATGGCCGATGCGAGATGTCATCGACGGGGCCTCGTGGCGAGAACGGATTTATTTTCTTGATCGGGGCGGAAGAATTTGGTATTACAAAACCGTCTCTTCTTTGAGCAGTAAGGGCGATGCCTTGGATCATATTCCTTCTTTATGGGGGGATTTAAATGCATTTCAGCAAAATCCTTCTTGGGTTTCGATCGAAATCACAGAAAGGAGCAATGAGCTCTTTGCCTTGGCTTCCGATGGAACGGTACTCCGTTTCGATTTGCATCAACAAACCTTACTGGATACCATCCAACTGCCGATCGAAAAAGAAAATATCCATGATTTTGCCTGTCGTGAAACAGAGCGAGGTTACATCCTAGCGTATACTTCGAAAATGGGACCTGCTTATCGTTATACCAGTTGGGATCAGGACACGATCGAAATCCCCCATACAAAAATGGATTGGGAAGCCATCAGCGACGTGGTTATACCCAATGAAGGGTTTGTCATGGTGATGGATCGTTTTGGGCTGTTGCATCCCCGCGATATTCCGGTGGAATTTGTAGAGACCGCGAATACCACAATCGCGGATGCGGTGGCGTTTAAATTCTATCCCAGTGGGAAACGAGCCATTTGGCTACGCAGTAATGGAGACCGGCGGGTTTATAACTTGAAAGAAAATTGAGGAAACATCAGGAGTTGGGTTCTTCTATTGATGATTCAAACGCACCGTTTGATTATCGGTCATTTGAAAAAGGGCGGTGGGTTGTTGGGAAGAACCGTGATGGGCGGGAGGGATATTTGCATTGGGTACATAGCCGACGTTAGTAAATCCCATGGTGTCGGGTTTTTCTTCGCTAAAAAAGCGAAACAAGTTTTCCAGATGTTCCTGATCCTGCAGGGTCCGGTTGGAGTAATCTTCCAAATTATCATTGGGGCTATAGTTGGAAACGAACTGCTTGCTATCTTGATCTTGCTGATCGACCACATGGCTAGAAGCATCCTTGGGGATTGCATTGATTTCGTTGCCATAGTCGGTATTGTTTTGATTTTGGACCCCATTCATTTGCGATTGAATCAAGGGCATCAACAAGAGAAGAGCGACGAGGCTGGCCAAAGTGAAGGTGGGGGCTAAGCGAAGGTTTTCCCACCGGATAGGAAAGGAACTGCAAACTCGATCCCAAAGAGAAGGTTCTTCTTTGATTTGTTCAAGCCGCAGGTGTAGATCATTAAGGCGTGGTTGAAATGATTCAGCCTCTTCTTGCCACAAATCGAGGGCCAGCCAAGTTTTCTGCAATTCAGTCATTTCCTGGCGGCAATCGGGACAGGTGGCCAAGTGGCGTTCCACTTCGGAACGTTCCGAGGGACTCGCATTCCCTGAAGCATAGGTAACAAGTTTTATGTGATTATAGGGGCAGTTTTTTTCGGACATCATGGTTTACTCTTATCTCTCAGGATAAAAGATTTCTTTTTTTACGCGTATTCTTTCAGCATAGGCTCTAAAATCTGGCGTAATTTTAAATGGGCTCGATAGGCACGCTGTTTGATGGATTCAGGCGTAGTTTCGAGAATCTCTGCGATTTCAATATACGACATTCCTTGAAATTTGTTAAGGATAATGACTTCCCGTTGCTCTTCGGAGAGTCGATTAATCGCTTGTTTAATAAGATCCTCATCAATTTTGGTAGCATACACATCTCTTGCGTCTCCCCCTTCATCTTCCATTCTTTCAATAAAGGTAGGGGAAGAATCCTCATCGTAGTTTTTCTTCATTTGAGAGTCGGTATGTACCAAGCGATTCCAATATCTGCGTTTTTCATCGATACACAAGTTGCGTGCGATCCGGTAAAGCCAGGAAGTGAACTTGGAGTGTGGTTTCCATGATTTGCGATTATTATAAACCCGGAGGAAAGTTTCCTGCACCAAATCTTCCGCCAAGTCTCTGCGTCGAACCATGCGGATGATAAAGAGCAGTACTGAACGGTAATGGCGCTGATAGAGCATATCAAGCGCTTCTTCCCGTCCTTTCTGACAAGCGAGCATTAGCTGCTCGTCAGTGGTTTCCTCATCCCATTTCATTTTCACTACACTCTGTCCGTTCCTTGAATCAACCTCGGTTTGATCCGACCACAAACCGGTCTTCACTGCACCGGATTCCAGGGTAGAAGATTGGATTGTATTCTTCATCAAACGGCTTGACTGGATTACCACTTTCAGGTTTCTCCTCTGTGTAGTATTAGTAGCACATTATCTGAAATACAACGGTTCTTATTAGGAAAAAGTAACTCAAAATATCCTATCGTTTCATGTGCTTTTTGTAATCCAGCGCCTTGGGTTTAGATAAAACCTCAAACTTTTATATAAATATAGGTAACGCCAATAAAAAGAAGTCCTCCTTTATTTTATACGATTTGGGAGAAAGAATGTTGAGTTTTTTGAATTTTTTTTCTGACAATGAGAAAAATTGTTTCTTACGTACTTGACTCACGAGTGTCTAATTCTTTTGACTGACATGCCCAATAGTAATAGGCGTCATAATAGGAGTAACGGGAAGTTCCTAAGTTATGTAACCGCAGGGTAATTACTTCACCTCTGAGATATTGTTCCGGGATGGTAAACACGCTCTCATACCAATTCCACGCGGTACCTTTGATTTCCCAGTCGTCCACATAAATACCATCGGCGTATACACGGATACGGTAGAAAAAGCGAGGATGGCGGCCACTGTTATCGCAGGTTCGTAGGATTAAATGAAGAGGACTTTCTGGGTTGATATTGCTCAGGGTAAATTGTTCATAGCCGGTAATTCTGCGCCCGCTATCAACAATATCATAGAGGTTAAGTATCCCCATTTCTCTCATTAGAGGGATAAGATCTTTCTTTTCATCTTCAATATCAGGCCAGCGTTCATCGATTTCTTCGTGATAACCAAAATTCCGTCGGAAAGGGATCGATTTTTCGGGGAATTGATTATCCCGAACTTGAAATGAATAATGCTTTTCCTTTTCTTCTTTGCGATTGGCAACATCCAATTGATCGATTACAAACCAACCTTCTTTGAGGGTGACATCCCGGGGGAAATCTCCCATACCCGCATATGACCAATTCATGCGGTAAACCAGTTTTCTGAAGGAGGTATCAAAAGGATCAGGAAATTGAACCAAAGGCCGGTGCATAATATCATAGGTCTGAGACATTTCTTCAAACCAGGAAGGAAATACGGCAGCCAATTGGGGGCGGTTTTCTTCGGGCATTGATTCTAATTCTTCATACAATCCCCCCTCGCCCATGCGATAAGGGATGGTGGTTGAATTGGTGACTAAGCCTACTAGGTCCAAAATCTGATAATTGCCGAAAAGAGAAAGAGCACCGGCGTCATTGATAGCCACAGGGGCGTCTGGATTATATCGATTAAGCCACTGACTTGTATGAACTTGCTTCTCATGGATTGTAGTACTTTGTGAGTGATAGCGATTCGACCAAGTCGGAAGATATACGAGTTGTAAAAGAAGCGCAATAAGCAGAATTGAAATAAATCCCGTGTAAGACTCATAACGTTGTAAAAGGCGAAAAAGTGATTCAAGTCCGATAAGTCCGAGAATCCATAAAAGGGGGAAAAAAGGAATAAGGTAGCGGTAACTGTGTAACGACCAAACTTCTAAGGTTGCGACGGCTGGGATGCAAAGAAGGAGAGGCGCGCCGAGGAAGAAGAAGAACCAACGACGTTTGGTATTATGCTCCCACATCGACGAAAGGAACCCAAAAAATGCAAAAAGAAGCAATCCGGGAAGAACAAATTCTCCAGGAGAAGAAGATATTCGGTGTAAACCGCTAAGGAATTGTAAGATGGAGATTAAATTGGATAAAAACTCAGAAATCATTTCCTGCATGGTCATCAAGGGATGATAAAGTAAACTCTTGGCAATCAAGCCATTGCCTGTAGAACGTCCCATAGCCAACGTGTAATAAAAATTGGGACCGAAGAGGGCGAGAGCAAAAACCGCAGGGGGGAGCAAGGTTTTCCATGAAAAGGGTAATGGTAAAGCGCGTGTGTGGAGGAAATTTTTTAAAGCGAGAAGCAGGATAAGCATTATGGCTATGATGCTTCCCTCAGGGCGGCATAATGCTAATAAAGAAAACCAAAGCCACAGAGTGGGAGTGAAGGTTTGATCGCGAAAGACTCTTTCATAAGCAGAAAGAATTAAGTAAGTTAGAAGCGCGATTTCCATCCCCGACCAATACGCCCAGGCAAGATAGCCTGAGGTGATTCCCAGGCCAAGCAGGGCCAGGGTAAAAAAGAAGTGATTGTGTTGTCCAATCTGGAGCAAGCGGAAAAAAATACCGGTAACACAGAAGAAGGTCAGACCATAGAGCCAATATAAAAGACCGACACCATCCAATCCCAGAAGATGGCCTATGGCAAGGAGATGGACATAAAGAAAGCTGGTAGCCCCTCCGCTAACGGGGTCTCCCGATTGATATTGAAAATACTCCCCCCGGGCGATTTGTTTGCCGTATTGAAGATGGATGTAGGAATCATCCAGAGGCAGCGAAGCCTCACCGCTGCGGATAACGTGGGCTCCCACCATCACCATGCATTGGAACAATGCACATAAGAGAGCAATGATCAACGCGTTATGGTTCAGGTGTTTCAAGTAAGCCAAGAAGCGGGGAGCATATTCAACCATCATAGAAAGGAGGCATTAATCCCAAGGTATCTCTTTCGACCAAACCACGCGGAAGCCCCCTGTATTGCGGCGATAATCCGGTGGAAATCTCCCTCGATCAGCGCAGCGGACATATTCACGACGCCCCATCCAGGAGGGACCACGAAAGACTTTTTCCTCCCCGTTTTCGGGGCCGGTGGGATCTATTTGCTTCTCGTCCGAATAGAGACCATACCAATCATAGCACCATTCCCAAACATTCCCCAGCATGTCATACAATCCCCACGGGTTGGGGTTGAGAGAGCCGACGGGGTTCAAGGCTGCGTTGGAGTTATCGCGAATCCAGGCATGCTCCATAATTGCTTCCAAGGAAGGATCCTCACCGAAATAAGTGCTGGTTTGGATTCCAGCCCGGCAGGCATATTCATGTTCCGCTTCGGTAGGCAGCCGGAACGAGCCACGCTTCCAAAACTCGTTTTTCTTTGTGAATTCCAGTTTATTTAATTTTTCTAAATACTCTTGACAATCGTACCAATTCACTCGATTTACCGGCAGGTTAATGTTGATTTGGGTGGAGGGATTGTTTCCCATGATGGCTTCCCACTGGGCTTGGGTGACTTCGTATTTCCCGATATAAAAAGGGTGGGTGATTTCAACTTTATGAGGCGGGGCTTCATTTTCTTCGTGATACTTTTCATTTTCATCACTGCCCATGACAAAGCAACCTGCGGGAATACGAACAAGCACCATCGGGGTGGCTTCTTCAGGCAGATTCGGGATAGCAAGCGTTATTTCTTTAGGTTGTTGTTTCTCTTCGGAGGCGAAAGGAATGTGCACGAGAGAGAATACAAGTATTGCGATGATCGTAAGGTTCAAAAAACATGAATACCTATTCATAAAAACCTCCCCTTCTCTTCTGTTTATTCTCTACTTTTTTTTCAAACAAACCCATTTATGTCTCATCACGAAAGTGAGTCCTTTTTATGGACAAACGCCTCAGGGATGGGTTCTGCTTGTCTCCGCGCGGCCTTAAGGGCCGCTGGCTCCGAAGGCCGCTCCACACAAGCCCCTTCAGCGTTTTGGTTCGATTCATATCCATTGAAAATAGCCATGGTTCCCCCTTTAGAATCATGTTCTGTTTTCTTTACAATGTACTCAAATACAGGATGAACTCCATTTATTATTCATTATAACGAAAAAAGTATGGTAAAAGATTTATCATTTACTTCATATAGAATAGTCCTAAGATTAGAAATGAAAAGAATACCAGATAAAATAACACTGAATGTAAAAGATTTTTTTGGAATTTGAAATAATCCTCTTCTCCATGCGTGGTAAAAGGGAATTTTCTTGTGACGTAAAAATAGGACTATACTCATTGTGAATCATTTTTTTCATTTGGTCAAATTAATAAAAGTATAGGAAAGTTTTCAATTAATTCTTCATCATTATAAGACAGAATTATAAGACAGAATCGAGAAATGAACTCGCCTTAGTATCTTCTGTTTGACCATCCCGTTATCAGCAAGAAAGGTTTGCATCGATGGACTACAACAGGTTAATGCAAGATATGATCGAAACTCAGATCATTGCCCGAGGAGTCACGGATCCTCACGTTTTGCGAGCAATCGAACAAGTTCCACGTCACATGTTTGTTTCGGAAGATCAACAAGCGGAAGCCTATGAAGACCATCCCTTAACCCTGCCGGAAGAAAAAGCGACCATCTCGCAGCCCTACATGGTGGCCTATATGACGAAAACTCTGCAGTGCAAACCCAAACACAAAGTGCTCGAAATAGGGACCGGTTCCGGTTATCAAGCGGCGATCTTATCGCGTATATGCCGAGAGGTCTATACGGTGGAACGTCATTATTCGCTGAGTGTTAATGCTCAGCGAACCCTACAAAGCATGGGGATAGAAAATGTGTATTTCAACGTGGGCGACGGGATCAAGGGATGGGAAGAAAAAGCCCCTTTTGATCGTATTATCGTGACTGCAGCAGCGCAAAATTGTCCCCAAACCTTTCTTGATCAACTGAAAGAGGATGGAAAAATCCTTATTCCTTTGGGTTCGTCCCAGCTTCAAACTCTCACACGTATTCATAAAAAAGGGGATCAAATTGAATCGACGCCGCTTCTCTCTTGTGTGTTTGTTCCTTTGATACCATGTGAAGAATAACCATAACGTTCATAAAGGAGAGCAGAATTGATGGTCTCCACGCTCACGGCATCACAATCACTTTACTTACGCAGCCTCCTTCATAACACCATTAAGGCTTATGAAGAAGATCTCACGTTGCAATTTTATCCTAGCCATGAGGAGTTTGCTTCGCTTTCCGTTTATAGAGAAAGCGAGAATGCGGCGTTTGTGGTCATAGAGCAAGGAGAAGAATTTACGATCCCAAGCCAGGAAAATCTGGTAGAACGATTGGTGCAATCTTTCGAACAAGAGGGAGATTCGATCATTCTATCCAATCCACAAAGTGGAAAACGCATTACCTGGGGAAGGAAAAAGTTCGTGCAGGAAAGTTTTATCCCTGAAACGGAGGAGGTAAAAGAGCCGGCGTGGGCGATTGGGAAATCCACGCATTTGGAGCCGAAACAGGCAGCCCCTTTGCTTAAAGCCATTGGTTTGATGAGTCATGAAGGGGAGATCAAGGCCCCGGTACGGAAAAAATTCAAGCAGATTAATCATTTCCTTGAATTACTTTCGCCCATGTTGTCTCGCAAACCAAAAGGCGATACCTTTTATATTGTAGATTGTGGATGTGGGAAATCCTATCTTGGTTTTGTCTTGTTTTGGTATCTCCGAACCGTCTTAAGGAAGAAAGCGCGGTTTCTGGGTATTGATGTATCATCAAAATTGATTCAAGATTGCCAAGATAAGGCCTCAGAACTTGGGATGAAGAACATGGAATTCGAATGTTCACCAATGATGAAGGCCGATTTACCCGAGCAAGTGGATCTACTAATCAGCCTGCATGCGTGTGATACTGCGACGGATGAGGCGATTGCCTGTGCGGTTGCTCATGGGGTGGAACAAATGGCGGTTGCTCCTTGTTGTCAGCAGGAAATCGCGGCTCAATTACCCGGGATACCCAAGTATCCATTGAAAAAGCATGGATTATGTACTCAACGTTTTGGAGAAATGTTGACCGATATGATGCGTGCTCTTTTTTTAGAAGCGCATGGATATACAACCAAGGTGGGTGAATTTATCTCTTGGGAAGAAACCCCCAAGAATCTTTTGTTGCGCGGGGAGAAAGGCAATCCCAACGCAGCAGAACGAATGGAGCAATACGAGGAATTTAAGCGATTCTATCAAATTCGACCGTCGATTGATGGATTTTACTTAGAACGGGAGGCTTACGCCACTTGATGATCTCATCCACAGAACGTAATCGGCAATGGGTGCACATACTATGTGTGCTCTTTGCCTTTACTTTACGCTATATCCCCCCTTCATGGGCTTTTTTATTAGCCATTACTGCATTTATACACAATGTCCTCCTGCTCCCGAAATACGCACCCCATATATTCCGTAAACGTGAAAGTTTTTTTGAAGGAGTGGCGGTTTATCCGCTTATGGTAGCCTTGGCCATTGTCTTATTCTCTGATCGCCTCATGTTGGCGGGAGGGGTATGGGCGATCCTGGCGCTAGGCGATGGATTTTCTACGATCATTGGTGCTAAATGGCCTTTGGCTAAAGTGCCTTGGAATCCCCGAAAATCTGTGGGAGGGATGCTGGCCTTTGTGGTCAGCGCAAGTATTGGGGCTTTTCTCATCATGGGATGGATAGGACCAGTACACTCTCTTTCTCATTTAGCCATGGTGGTGATAACCGCCTCCCTGGTATCGGCAGTATTTGAAACTTTACCATTTTCTTGGGATGACAATATTGTGGTCACCTTGGTTGCGGCGGCTATGCTAACCCTACTATGGCCGATCGAGGTATTTCCCGCCTCGACCTCCTTCTCGGCGGCCTGGTGGGGAATCGCCCTGGGAATTAATTTCGTGGTTGCAGGACTGGCTTGGTGGATAGGTTTGGTATCCAATACGGGAGCCCTGGGCGGAGCGATGATAGGGACAGCGATTCTTGCCATGGGTATCCCCTTATACATACTTTTGATCGCGTTTTTCTTACTCGGATCACTCGCAACCCGGATAGGGTATCATGAAAAAGTATCGATGGGTATTGCTCAAGAAAAACAAGGAAGACGCAGTGCGAAACATGCCATCGCCAACTGTGCTCTCGCATTACTGGCAGCCATTTTATTTGGGGCGACGGATGGTATTGACACTATTCTTGTCGTCTTTTACTGCGCAGCCCTAGCGACCGCCTTGAGTGATACCACCTCGAGCGAGATAGGGCAGGTCTACGGGCGCAATCCATTTCTTCCAACCAATTTTCGTCTAGTTCCACCAGGTTCGGTGGGAGCGATATCGGTGGAAGGAACCTTATGGGGAATGGGCGCCTCTTTGCTTTTTGCCTTGATTGCCAGTTCGATAGGCATATTACCGGTTATCCTCATTCCCGCGGTAACCATTGGCGGTTGGATCGGATTTTATTCAGAATCTTACATTGCAGCCATCTGGACGGATGAGGGAATAGAGGTTGATAATGAGTGGATGAATTTACTAAATACTTTTTTGGGTGGAATCATGGCGGTTATCATATACTTTTTGACTATGCCATAAGGGGGAAAACGTGTCATCAGAAACACAAGCCTTAGAGCAAGCCAAAAATTTAATGAGAAAAGCCTCTGGAGTATTCGTTCTAACTGGGGCGGGGATTTCAGCAGAAAGCGGAGTGCCGACTTTTCGCGATCCCGGCGGATTGTGGAAAAAGATCGATCCCTATAAAGTCGCGACACCGCAGGCTTTCTCCGAAGACCCTGAGTATGTGTGGAAATGGTACGATGAACGACGTACTCAACTAAAAGAATGTAAACCCAACCCAGGGCATCTTGCCTTGGCGGAACTAGAAAAAAAGAAAGAGTATTATTTTTTATTGACCCAGAACGTGGATGATCTCCATGAACGAGCGGGTTCAGAGACTATATCCCATGTACACGGGAGCATTTGGGAAGTACGTTGTACGGTTGAAGGTACCATCATGGAAGATCGTCGCGCCCCGTTGCCAGAAATTCCTCCACGTTGTCCTCAATGTGGAGGATTATTACGTCCTAACGTCGTCTGGTTTGGAGAAGCGATCGATGCAGATTCGATTCAAGCGACGCAAACCTTTCTTGCAAACAGCCACATCGACGTGGTTTTCGTGGTTGGTACGGAAGCGAGTTTTGGTTATATTTCCGATTGGGCGTTGAGTGCCCGAGGCACCCAGGGACACATTATTGAAATCAACCTAGGAGATACAGGCTTTTCGTCGATGGCCGATATCCATTTACGAGGTCCATCGGGTGAAATACTACCTCAAATCATATAACGAATAAGTACAACAGAGGCTTTCATGGAAGACATCAAATTAAAACCTCCAGTAGAGAGGCAAAAAAAGAAACGACGCTTTACTCGGCGTGTTTTTCTGTTTCTTATCGTACTTTTTGCTGCCGGATATATATTCTTCTTTCGGGGTCCCCGGCGTCGGTATTCGAAGAAAAAATTAGTGATTCTGGGCTTCGATGGAGCCGATCCCCGCTTTGTTGAAGACTGGTGGGAGGATTTGCCCAATTTGCGTAAATTACGCGATCAGGGGACTTATACCCGCTTAGCCTCTTCTAATCCGCCGGAATCTCCCGTGGCGTGGGCATCTTTCGCCGTCGGAGGAAATCCTGGTCAACACGGGATTTATGACTTTTTGCGTCGGCCTGTGGGCTCCTATATTCCGACTGAAGAATCGTTTGTTGGCCGTGAATTTCCTAAATTTATATTGGGCGGCATTCCCGTCAAAATGCCGAAAGCCATCTCTAAGCGCGGCGGCACGGCTTTTTGGGAAGTCTTGAGCGAAAATGGGGTAGCCACCACCATGCTCGAAGTCCCCACCACCTTCCCGCCTCCGGTGCTGCATCATGGTTATGCCCTCTCGGGTTTAGGTGTACCTGATAGCCGCGGGGTGCAAGCCACGTTCCATCATTTCATAAGTGAATCCGAAGATGAAGAAAATACGCCTGGTGAAACCATCTTTGGTGGGAAGGTGGAAGTTTTGAAAAAGGATGAGGAGAATCCTGATTTACTCATTGGACGTATTTGGGGACCTTATGATCCCGTCGTTGAGCAGGAAGTCCGCCAGGAAGAAAAGAAATTATTGAAGATCGATCTGGAATGGTGTGAATGGCAGGCGCAGCTCTTTAGCATCAAAGGCCGTGAGCGGATCGCTGAAAAAGAAATGTACTTATTAGCCAGCCATTTCGGCAAGCGGGTACTTCAAAGTATCGCGCTGCATCCCTATATGCGCGATGAAGAGTTGGATCCCCGCATCGAGCGTATGAAACGCTTTATCAATACATTCCTGGACGGCGGCGAACCATTCTTCAAAAACAAAAACGCAGAAGCCAACGTCACCCGGCAGCATTTATCTGAGGCCTGGAAGCGATCGAGTGATTTGTGGGATAAAATTCGAACCATGCGTGAACCGGTGTTGGATCGTGTTACTTTTGATGTGCTCGATGAAAATACTGTCGAGATACACATCCGTGATCAAAAGAAAGTTTGTTCGATTCATAAATGGAGCGATTGGTTCCGCATCGAATTTCGTATCAACAAATTCGTTTCGGTGTATGCGATCGCACGGTTTTATCCTCAAGAGATTGGGAACAATATCAGTATTTTTATGAGTTCACCGGATATCGATCCATCCCAGCCTCCGATCCCCATTTCCTATCCCAGCAATTTTTCGAAGAAACTTGTGGATTGGACAGATGGATTGTATAAAACCCGAGGATGGGCTGCGGAAACCCATGGTTTAAAAGACGGGCATCTCTCAGAAGAAGGGTTTATGGAAGATCTTCTCGATCTTATAGAGAAACGTAGGCAAAAAACCCTGGCTGCCTTGGACCGTAACGATAGTAATGTGTTCGTATCCGTGATTTCCGACACAGATCGGGTTTCACACATGTTTATGCATCATGTCGATCAATTGCATCCTCTCTATGATTCCGCCAAGGCAGAAAAGTATAAGGATTTCATCAAAGAGATTTTTATTCGCATGGATAACCTCGTCGGTGAAGTCATGGATCGAATCCAAGAGGATCCCGATACTGTGCTTATGGTCATGTCGGATCATGGCTTTATGACCTGGCGCCATCAGGTTAACCTGAATAAATGGTTGGTGGACAATGGGTTTATGGCCATCAAGGGGGGCGGCTCCTTACTCAACTCTGAAATGACGCTTAAGGATCTGATGCAAAAGAACATGGACAGTTATTTTTCCTATGTGGATTGGTCGAAGACCAAAGCCTATGCTTTGGGACTTGGGCAAATTTACCTAAATCTGGAAGGACGCGAACCCTTGGGCTCTGTGAAAAAAGAGGAATACGATCAGGTGTGTCAAGAAATCAAGGAAAAGTTAGAACAATTGGTAGATGAGCGTCCTCAATATCAAGGGCAAAAGCCAATCTCCTTTGTAGGGAAACGGGATGATATTTGGAAAGGAAATTATGCCAACGATGAACATGACGCGCCCGATCTGCAAGTTTGCTTCAATAAGGGCTATCGTGTATCTTGGCAAACATGCTTGGGAGGAATCTCGCCGAAGGTAATCGAGGATAATATGGAAAAATGGTCGGGCGACCATTGCAGCATCGATCCAGCCCATGTACCGGGAATATTACTTTGTAACAAAAAACTCAACGTTGAGAATCCCTCAATCTATGATTTCGCGCCAACGGTATTAGACTATTTCGGCTTAAAGAAACCCTCTGCTATGGAGGGGAAGAATCTCCTTGGGTGAGGAAGGGGTCCCGCTTTCGTCGGAAAGGGTTAAGGTACATGGTGTTAGTCCTCTTTTTTGTCCCATGGCCAGGGGAGGACATGAGCACGTTTTGCCCAGTCGAACCACATCTTTTCTAGTTCTTTCACTTTCTCGGGGTATTTTTTTGCAAGGTTATTCATTTCAGAACGGTCATTTTCCATATCATAGAGTTCCCACTCATGCATTTCTTCTTCGGTAACATTCATTAAACGCTGAGGACGGGAAACCAATTTCCATTTGCCAAGGCGTATAGCACGATTGCCTTCATGTTCCCAGTAGAGGGCTTCGCGTCCGATTTCGTTGTTGTCAAAGGCAGGAATGAGGCTTTTCCCTTCCATGGGTGTGATTTCGTGGCCGGCGTATTGTTGGGGATACTCAGCCCCAGAAATATCCACGCATGTAGACATAATATCAATGAGGTGTCCGGGTTGATGGCGCAGTTCACCATGAGCCTTGATGCGGTTTGGCCAATGGACGATCAACGGGGTCGCGATACCGCCTTCGTGAACCCAGTGTTTATAGAGTCGAAATGGAGTATTACTCGCATTCGCCCAGCCTTTTCCATAGGCGATATAGGTATCCGCGGGTCCGGGCATAACCCCTTTACCGGTACGTACCGGCCGGCCATCACGGGTGACATCGGGCTGCATCTTAAATTGGAGTTCTCCGGGTTCCATTGGTTGGAGTTCCACCGCTTGTGAAGGATCGGGATTAATCTTCCCACGGCTGCCGTATTCTTCCGCGCATCCTCCATTATCCTGTAAGTAAAAAATCAAGGTATTGTCTAATTCCCCTTTTACCTCAAGCGCTTTAAGAATGCGTCCTATTCCTTGATCCATGCTATCGACCATGGCAGCGTAGACTTCCATGCGCCGTTCGTTCCAAGTTTTCATTTCTTCGTCTTCCCAGGCGGGGACACTGGAATCGCGCGGGGTGAGTTCCCACTTGGAGTCGATTAATCCCATTTGCAGCATACGTTGATAACGTTCACGGCGAATTTGATCCCATCCTTGGCGATAGCGTCCTTTGTATTTTTCGATGTCTTCGGGTTTAGCGTGCATGGGCCAATGTGGGGCGGTATAGGAGACATACATGAAGAAAGGATTCTCATCGTGATGACTGTTAATGAAATGTACTGCATAATCACTGATGGCATCGGTATAGTAAAAATCATCCCAGGGGGTAATAAGGGAATTGTTTAAGGTTAGGGAGTTGGGATCATAGAAACTGCCTGCACCATGGATGGTTCCAAAGAAACGATCAAAACCACGCTGCAAGGGCCAATTATGCTTGGATTCATCCGGCTTTTTATAGGGGGTAACATGCCATTTGCCCGACATATAAGTGGCGTATCCCGCTAATTTCATGACTTCAGCGAGGGTAACGCAGTTACGGTTCAAATCGCCTTGATAACCTTCCAATCCACGGTCGCCCATCATGTGACCGATACCCGCTTGGTGCTGATAAAGGCCACTAAGTAAGCTCGCGCGAGTGGGACAACAACGGGCAGTATTATAAAATTGCGTGAAGCGTATCCCCTGATTGGCCATGCGGTTCAGGTTGGGAGTATCGATTTCACTGCCATAACAGCCGATATCCGAATATCCCATATCATCGCTCATAATGAGAATAATATTTGGCCGAGGCGCATTCGTGTTGGTGGATGGAGCGGCATGGACGCCATGAGAAAGACTCAATGCTGCCGACCCCAAACCGGCTAAGCGTATAAATTCTCTTCGTTTCAATGAAGCCATGTAGATCCTCCCCAAGGCTAAGATTCACATTTTGGTTATTCTATCATGAATGGAACAAAAAAATAAACCTAATTATCATTATTTACTCTTGCTCAGGTTTTGTTTATAGTGGTAGCAAAGGATGGAAATACGAGGGGGAGTAAAATGATACTTTGTAGACAAGCGGCTTTTCTTTTGATGTTGAGTTTATGCGTGGGGATCCCCGTAGGGGCGGATTTTCAGAGTGAATTATCAGATAGAATGGAGCGACATTGGATCGCACCGGAGTATTGGTCGAATCCGATGGAAGATTGGCGCTTACATGAAGGGCGAATGGAATGTCTCTCGAATGCTTCTAACCGCAATATCATTCTTCTCACGGAAGAAATGAACGACGAAGAAGGAGGGTTTGAAATTCAAGTAAACGCAGGTTTACTCGAAGAGGGGAATAAAACCGGTTCGGTGGGATTTCGCGTTGGAATACAAAACGAGATGGAAGATTACCGGGCGCGTTTATTGCACGGACGCGGGATCGATGCCGGGGTGACCACCGGTGGACAGCTCTATATTCACGATAAATTTGAGGAACTGGATGCCAAGCCAGCCTTGGAGGATGTCTTGTTGATTCTTCGGGGGAAAACGACAGAGGAAACCTACCAACTTGAACTTACGCTGATCGAGCACGAGAGCAGAGACATATATGGGCGGATAACGAGTGATGCGTTTTCTGCAGACGATATGCAAGGAAGCGTGGCGATTGTCAATAATTATTTTCTTGACAATAAAACCTTCAATAACATATATCGTAATAACAACGCAAAAGGACCGCGTTTTTGGTTTAAAGATTGGTATGTCTTGGGTGAAAAAATCGACACGTATGAAGAACGCACATTCGGGCCGATTTTATGGTCGATGTATTCGCTCAGCCGTGGTGTGATGAAGATGACGGCTTTTCTCCCGCCGATTGGTGAAAAGGACAACCGCGAGGTTACGCTGCAAATTAAGCAACAAGATGAATGGGTTACGATCGGCAAGGAATCCATTGATCCCGCTGCGCGAACCGCGACTTTTCGAATAGCCAACTGGAATGATCATTGTGATATTCCTTACCGCTTGGTTTATTCATTAAAGCGAGCGGAGGGTTCCAAGGTTTACTATTGGAAAGGAACAGTGCGTAAGGATCCCAAAGAGAAAGAAGACCTAGTCGTTGCCGCCTTTTGTTGCCAAACGGATTTTGGATTCCCTCATACGAGAATGGTAAATAACGTAGCTTTTCAGGATCCCGATTTGCTTTTCTTCGCGGGTGATCAAATATATGAAAGCGTTGGCGGCTATGGGATTATTCGCCGACCTGCGGATCGGTCGATTCTCAATTACCTCCGCAAATTTTATCTGTTTGGTTGGGCGTTTGGTGATCTGATGCGCGACCGTCCGACGTTATGTATTCCTGATGATCATGATGTATTTCAAGGGAATATATGGGGTGATGGTGGAAAGCCAACCACTATGGCTGATCATGATGGCGGTGGGTATGCTCAACCTCCGGAGATGGTCAATGTAGTTCACACCACCAACACTTCCCATCATCCCGACTTTTATGATCCGACTCCCATCGAGCAAGATATCAGCGTATATTATGGCGACATGGTGTATGGTCGTATAAGTTTCGCGATAATCGCCGATCGTATGTTCAAGTCGGGACCAAAGTTCACAGTGACATCATGGTCGGGGCGCCCGGATCATATCAAAGATCCCAATTTTGATATGTCATCTTTAGATAAGCCCGGTTTGACCCTTCTGGGAGACCGCCAGTTGAACTTTTTGGAAGACTGGGGGAAGGATTGGCGAGGCGCAGAAATGAAAAGTGTATTAAGTCAGACGATATTCGCCAATGTAGCGACCCATCATGGAGGAAACTTAGACATGTTTCTTGCAGCAGATCTCGATTCCAACGGTTGGCCGCAATCGGGGCGAGATCTCGCGTTGGAGAAAATGCGCAAGGCTTTTGCCGTGCATATTGCGGGAGATCAGCACTTGCCCTCGCTTTTACAACATGGAATTGATGCGTTTCGGGATGCGAGTTGGTCTTTCTGTGTTCCAGCGATCTCCGTGGGATATCAGCGAGCGTGGTGGCCGGACAAGTTGGATATCCCGGTGGTAAACCGGCCTGAGCATAATTGCCCAAATACTGGGGATTATTATGATATGCTGGATAATCTCGTCAGTGTGTATGCAGTAGGGAATCCCAAATTGCCGTTAAGTAAGAAAAACCGAGAAGCCACTTTGCATGATAAATCTTCCGGCTATGGAGTGATTCGTTTTCATAAACCCAGCCGTGAGATTACTTTCGAAGCGTGGAAACTCCTTTTCGATGCAAAGAATCCCAAGCCAGAAGATCAGTTTTGTGGTTGGCCAAAAACAGTAACGATGGAAGAAAACGATGGACGTAAGGCTAAGGCATGGCTACCTACCCTGGAAGTAGAAGGACTCGTGAATCCCGTAGTGCAAGTAATTAATGAATCTACTGGGGAAACGGTATATACACTGCGGGTGCAAGGCAATTCGTTCGCACCGAAGGTTTTTGAAAAAGGGTTTTATACTCTCAAAATCGGAGATCAAAAAGAGAATAACAAAATACTCAAAGGGATTGAATCCATCGCTGAAAAAAACGAGGAAACAATCAACGTTTCATTTAAATAAGAACCTGTCTTCATGAGATTAGACAGAATCTTCTGAGTGTTCTTTTAAACATTGACAAGCGAACTATATTTTCAGAATAGTCGATATTGATTTCATAATCCTTTGACAGTCGGCGATCGTTATTTATCCACGCAAATGTTCGTTCGACTATCCAACGTTTCGGTAATGTTACAAATTGATTTTTTATCCGTGTTGAAATATGGACAGACGTATACAAGAGGATTTCCGAATAATTCACGGTGTCTCCACGATACCCGGCATCCGCTGAAACATCCGATAAAAACAGAGAACAGCACTCTTTTTATACTCTTATCCAGTTACTCAAAACCTTTATTCAAACCATCCATACCTGTTAAAGAGAGCGGGGTAAGCACAAAATGGGTTGAGATCTTATGTTAAGTCGCTCACTCAGGTTGTACATACACGGCAATCGCTTGAAGACGAGATGGCCTTTTATTTATTCAACTTATTGATATTCTATAACTTATATACCTAAGATTTCGGGGATAACATTCCCTATACCTTTTTTATATTTATGATCACTACTGTCCCAACGTTTAAAAGAAAAAATGCCGTATCTTCTTGTGTATTAT
>CAYQOX010000035.1:0-49737 GCA_964419335.1 uncultured bacterium
AAAAAAATATTACAAATACGCGAAGCTCGGTTAAAAGAAAGGGGATTCAGCCCATGTTTGAAGGTTCCGCTGTAGCCTTGGTTACTCCATTCACAGAGAACGGGATCGATTTTCCCGCCCTCGAAAAATTAATTGATTTTCATTTCAACGCGGGGACAGAATGTATTTTGGTCTGCGGCACCACCGGCGAAAGCGCCACCCTCACCCATCAGGAACATAAAGACCTGATTCGTCACGCCGCCCAATATGTCCAATCGAAAAGAGGCCACAACAAATACCCGTTGCTCATGGCTGGCTCCGGGAGTAACAGCACCCAGGAAGCCATCGATTTAACCCAAGCAGCCAAGAATGACGGTGCCGATGTCTGCCTCCTCATCTCACCCTATTACAATAAACCCACACAGCAAGGGTTAATTCACCATTTTCGCACCATTGCCCGCGAAGTCGATATTCCTCAAGTTCCCTACAATATTCAAGGCCGCACGGGGGTGAATATCACCGTCGACACCATGGTCGAACTTTCACAAGAGAAAAACATCATCGGTGTCAAAGAAGCCAGCGCTAACCTTACACAAATTTCTGAAATCGTCAGGCTAACCGACGACGATTTTACCGTCTGGTCTGGGGATGACGGCCTCACCCTTCCGATTCTCTCGGTCGGCGGCAAAGGCGTCATTTCTGTCTCGGCCAATGTCGTACCCGTCCATATGCGCTCTTTGGTACATGCTTATCTCAAAGGAGATACCGCCGAAGCTCTCCGCTGGCATCAAAAATTGGCTCCCCTCGCAAAAGCCTTTTTCTTCGAAACCAATCCCATCCCCGTCAAAACAACTGTCAATTGGTTAAGCCAAGATAGCGAGTATGGGTTGCCTCATTGCGGTCCTTTGCGTCCTCCCATGGTCCCCATGCATCCCGAGAATGAACGCAAACTCAAACACGTATTACAAGAGTACGGTCTCCCTATTTCTTAACGAACCCGGCTATTTCATGAACATAATTCCTTGCGTTGAGGTACGATAATTTCCCCAAAATGAATACATTCAACCTCTTTTCCAATAAAATCCTTGCTTTTGCGTTTCTTCTTTGTTCTACTCTTTTCTTTCTCAATCCCCCCGCAGAGGCACAACCCAAAACCCAGCCCACGGGCCTCGGTATTAAAGAAATCAACCAGGCACGCCAGTTCATTCTCAACACCTCGAATGATTACGAAAGACGGGTTCGCTTAGCCGCCGAAGTCGTCGTGATGCTGGAAAAAATGAAACAACCGAAACTCGCCCGCCGCCTTTGCCTTGACTTCTACGGCTCGCTTCCTGATCGCCTCAAACAACAAGCCATTGAACAAGCCGCGCCTCCCTTACCCGCGGAAATCAAGACGCTTGCCGAGAAAATCGACCAAGGAAAACGCAAAAGCGCCATTGACGATATCCAAACCTATTTGGAAAAATCAGGGAAAACCGATCCTCACCCCGCCATCAGCCTTTTTTCTCTTAAAGCGGATAACATGCTCTTTTGCTATTTTTCTCTTTTTATGAATTTCGCCGAACAAAAAATCACCCCCTATGCCCAATATGTCATCGGCTACCTTAACGCTCGTGAACAACACCAACTCGAAGCCACCCAATTGCTCTCCCCTCTGCAAGGCAAATTAGACGATCCCATTCTTGAAGGCTGGCTTACTTTTGATTTGGTCAAGCTCGCTATCGTTAGCGGCAATTCCGAAAAAGCCGAACAAATGATCGATACGCAACTTGAAAAGAACCCTAACGATGCCAGCATCTTGTATCTACGGGTTTTAAACCTTGTCACCAACGAAAACCTTTCCGAGGCGAAACGCCAACTCG
Source organism: uncultured bacterium (assembly GCA_964419335.1). Lineage (GTDB taxonomy): Bacteria > Hinthialibacterota > Hinthialibacteria > Hinthialibacterales > Hinthialibacteraceae > CAYQOX01. The sequence goes on from CAYQOX010000035.1 coordinate 1,842, forward strand.
CCCGCTTGGTTCCTCACCTCTATCCCGATCCCTACCTCCTTGCCGATACCGCCACGGTGGCCCTGCGCTTAAACGAATTGGATACCGCCGCGAAGATTCTCGAAACGTATGAATCTGAAGTGGAACCCAACCATGAGTTTTATTTCTCTTTTTACCTCCTCCGCAAAGCCCAAGGCCAAAAAAACCAAGCCCAAGAATATTTTAATAAAGCCGAACAAATGAATGATGTGCGGGTAGCCGTCGCCGGGATGCTCCCTCCCAGTGAAGAACTCCAAAACATCATCACCTCGATTCGTGAAAAACGTCAACAAGAAATTGATTCTCTCCGCGGTCTCGACACCCTCGCCAAAGTCTATCTCTATCTCCTAGATTACGATGCTCAAAGCGCGATCGATCTGCTTCAAAATCTTGTCCAAGAAAATCCGCAAGCCTATGCTTGGGAGCAATACACCTTAGCCGCGATCCAACGCCGCTTCGGCTTACGTGAACAAGCCATCCACACCTTAGAAACCTTAAAACAACATCATCCCGATTTTCGCCCTTATGAAATCCTGGTGCTTCTCTCCGATCTTCATTACCGTGCCGAACAATATGAAAAAGCCAAGATTTACTATGCCGAGGTAAATGAAAAGTTCCCACAGTCGCACCAGGCCACAATCGCCAAAAAGGTCATTGACCAAAGCTTTAAACCCACCACCGCTTCTATCATCGCCTCCCTGCAAACCTCCACCCTCATGTCCCGTTATCAAAACTATTCCGCCGCCTATATCATCACAGAAATCCGCGACTATTGGGGCGATCAAGTGTCCTTCCCCATCGTCAGTGGACAACTGGGCACCTCACCCCGGCGGGGTCTGAAATTCGATGAATTCCTCGCGGCTCTGCTTCGCGGGACCCGCTACCGCATCGTTCCCTTTATCGCAGATGCCGATGTCCTCCTCGAATTTTTAGAACAAAAAATCCCCGTCGTCTTTAACCATGGAGACATGTTTGCCAACAATCGCCTCGACCATCAATACCTCATTACCGGAGCCGATCCCTCCCGTAACGTATTTTTTGTCGACGGGGTGACCCCCTCTTCTCCTCACATCTTCACCCAAGAAGAACTTTTAGAAGGAATCTGCATGGCGGTCTATCCGAACTCCCTGTCACCAGAATTCTCCGAGAAAGCCACGAACTCGATCGATTTAGGAGAAGAATACACCCGACTCAATCTCACAGCGAAACGAATGCGCTTGGAAAAAGAAGCCGAAGAGGATCATTTTCTCTCCCAGTTGGATACCATAAAAAACGAGAGCACCACAATGGCGATCCCCCTGCAAATCGCCTTTTCGCGTTGGATGATCAACACCGCCGATCCTCAAGATACGGAATCTTACCTCTCCGCGATTGAACCTAACTCTGCTCATCTTGCTGAATATAATTTCTTAGCCGCCGAATTCAACTTTCGGCAATCCAACGTGGAAAAAGCCATTGAATTGCTGCAACACCCCTTGGCGAAAAAACCCAACAGTCCTCGCTTGGCGTTGGCTAAAGTCCGTCTCTTGTACCAACAAAACAAGATCGATGACTCCATCCGGCTAACAGAATCTCTCCGCAACCAATATCCGGAAAATCCTTCCGTCTCTGCCCATTTAGTTGCCCTTTACGAAAAAATAGGCGAGCAAGAGAAAAAAGAAAACGAGGAGACCCGTTTAAAAGAACTTCTTCACGTCGAGAGTATCCAAATTGACCTAGACCCCTTAGATAATAACCAGTTAGAGCAATGAAAAAAATAAATCCCGAAAGGTAAACAGAGATTACCATCTTAATGACACCATACCTCTAAAGAACCCCTTTCCCTTTACTCTGTCATTGCGATCACCTTTTTTGCCCTCCGGCGCAATGGATGAATGATCCGAACGGAACCTTCAACCCCATTGGGATTATTAAAAAAGGGAAACGATACACTTTCGGTTTTTTGATTTCATACACGGGAAAGCAAAATTCAAACGGGAGGCTTTAATTGGGCCCACCTGGACTCGAACCAGGGACCTACCGGTTATGAGCCGGTGGCTCTAACCAACTGAGCTATGGGCCCCAACGATTTAATACTCTATTTCGGCTTTTTATTTGGTCAAGCCCTTAAAACCAACGCCGAAGCAAAGACAACCCTTTGCTCTTATCAACCATACGCTATCATTAAATTATATCTTTTTTCGCAGCTTCAGGGAATCCTAGAAATTCAATTAGAAAGGAATGTTAACAAAAAACGCTTATGAATAACCCACAGTTACTCATCGTTGGCTCTGTAGGCTTAGACACGGTTCGCACCCCCTATGTGAGTGGGGAAAGAATCTTGGGAGGGACCGCGGTTTACGCCTCTTGCTCCGCTAGCCATTTTACCCAGTCCGCTATTGTTGGGGTCGTTGGGGATGATTTCCCCAAACAACATGAACAACTGCTCGAGTCCAAATCCGTCGATCTTACCTGCCTAGACCATGTCCCAGGCCAAACCTTTCACTGGAAAGGCTATTATGAAGGCGATATGAGCGAAGCCATTACCGAAGACACACAACTCGGCGTCTTCGGGGATTTCTCTCCCAATATTCCGGATTCTCATCGAGGCTTCCCTTTCTTATTCCTTGGCAATATTCACCCCCAACTCCAATTGGATGTATTGGACGCCATGACGAACAATCCCGTGGTCGCCGCCGATACCATGAATTTTTGGATCGAAGGGACCCCCGATTTGCTGAAACAAGTGATCCGTCGTGTGCAAATCATGCTCGTCAACGATGGCGAAGCCCGCATGATTTCCGGCAAAACTAAATTATTGGACGCCGCCGAACACATCCTTAATATGGGCCCTGAAGTCGTTATCATCAAAAAAGGCGAGCACGGGGCTATGCTCTATTCTAACGAGGATATTTTTATCGTTCCCGCCATCCCCCTACGTACGGCCAAAGATCCCACCGGGGCTGGCGATACCTTTGCCGGCGGTATGATGGGCTATCTCGCCAGCCAAGGAAAAACCGACATTCAATCTTTACGCCAATCAATCGCCGTTGGAACCGTTATGGCCTCCTTCACGGTCGAAGATATTAGCCTCAATCGCTTAAGCACAGTAGAAAAAGAAGAAGTCTTATCCCGGATAAAAGAATTACAAAAATTAACCACCTTTGAACCGATTTCCATGAAAACCTAAAAAGAAAGCTTCAGAAGCATACGGATGAAATATTCCATTATTATTCCTGCATATAACGAAGAAGCCCGTTTGGAAAATACGGTCACCGATTACGCGGAATACGTAAAAAACTCGCTGCCACCGGATTCCACCGAGATCTTATTAATCGTCAATGGTTCCGGTGATCGCACCGACGAAATCGCCCGCGAACTGGAAAAACGTTACTCCTTCGTTAAAGCCTGGATTTCTCCCGAACGCATGGGCAAGGGAGGAGCCGTCTTACAAGGCTTCACTCTCGCCCAAGGGGAGATTCTAGCTTTTTCGGATGCAGACAATGCCACCGTCGCCTCCGAACTCCACAAACTTTTGGACGCCGTGGACAACGGCGCCGATGCTGCGATCGGCTCCCGATGGCTTCCCGAAAGTAAACAAGTCATCCCTCAACCTTGGACACGCCGCCTTGCCAGCCGAGTATTCAACCTCTTAGTGCGAATACTCTTCCAGTTTAATTACAAAGATACCCAATGCGGTGCCAAGGCCTTTCGCAAGCAGCCACTCTTGGAAGTCAAAGACGAAATCCGTACCACCGGATGGGCTTTCGATGTCGCCCTGATCTGGAAACTACGCAGCCGCGGGTATAAAGTCATCGAGGTCCCCATCACTTGGAGCGACAACTCCGCCTCGCGTTTACGTATGCACAAAGACGCACCTTCCATGCTTGTTGAGATGCTCAAATTACGCTTTGGCAAATAATTACGGTTCACCCTGTATTTGAGCACTTTTTGAGATATTTACAAACGAAGTTTGACTTGATTCTATAAGCGAGAGCGATGATTTTTTTTCGATCCTAATCTATAAAACCAAAACGCCGAAGAGGCTTGTGTGGAGCGGCTTTCGGAGCAAGCGGCCCTTAAGGCCGCGCGGAGACAAGCGCAACACATCCCCAAGGTGTTTGTCCCCAAAAAAAAGTACTTACTTTCGTGAGAATCTATAATGATCCTTTTTTGTTGAGTGGAAAATACATCCTATGAATATCGAATCTTTCCGACAAGAATTTCTTCATCCCCAAGAAAACAAAATCTTTCTCAATCATTCCGGCGTCTCTCCCCTGCCCCGACGCACCGCAAACACAATGAAACGAGTGATTCAACTCAATCAAACCCTCACCTTCGAAGCTTGGCAAGAAATCCAATCGCATGTGGGGCTATGCAAAGAAAATCTGGCGAAATTACTCCATGTCTATCCGGATGAAATCGCTTTGACCCGCAATACCACCGAAGGCATAAACTGGGTTGCCAATGGCATCGATTGGCATCCCGGCGATAGGATCGTCTCTATTCACGGCGAGTATCCCGCTAACATCTACCCTTGGATGAACCTACGCAAAAAAGGCATCATCTTTCACCTGGTACAGCCCCTCAACAACCGGATCACCCCCGAAATGATTGAAGAAGCCATCACCCCCACCACCCGCTTGGTAACAATCAGTCAAGTTCAATTCACTACCGGTTTCCATGCCGACCTCGAAGCGATCGGCCGACTATGCAAAGAACGCAACGTCTTCTTCATGGTGGATCTCATTCAAGGCTTGGGGGCCGTACCCGTTGATCTCAAAAAATGCCATGTATCTTTTGCCGCCGGGGGGGCGCAAAAATGGCTCTTAGGGCCCCAAGGGGCAGGCTTCTTTTATTGCTCTGAAGAATGTATGGAGGAACTCGATATTACCTGTGTTGGGTCCGATTCAGTAAAGCAGCCGCTTCCCTACTTGGATTATCAATACGAACTACGCCAAGACGCCGCCCGCTTCGAATACGCCACCCTCGCCACCGTTTGCGTCGCGGGCATGAATCGCTCAGTGCAACTCCTGCTTGAAGCCGGAGAAGAATACATCGCCCAACGCATTAAGCAAAACACCGATATCCTGGTTGAAGGCGCACAACAAAAAGGCTATCACTGTCACTCCCCCCGCGCTGATGTGGAATGGTCGGGCATTGTCGCCTTTACCCACAGGGAAAAACCGAATGCCGAAGTGATCGCCCGCATGCAGCAAGCCAATATCTTCGTTCTCGAACGGGAAGGCATGATCCGTATGGCTCCCCATTTCTACAACACCCCCGAAGAAATGCACCGCGTCATAGAGGTCTTATAAATCCCAAACCACCTCGCTTTAAGCCTCTTCATTTAAAAAGCCCCTCAATAACCTTCTTGACCGCTTCTTCCGGTTTAGTCACCGACTCGATCTCTTTCGTAGCACTTGGAACCGATTTCTTTACTTCTTCCAATGTGGCCGATTCAATTTCAGGTTTCTTAGGAGGTGTCGTTCCTTCGGCTTTACCCCCGATCGTTTGCAGGATGTTGAAAAACTTACCCGCGGTACCGGAAGAGTCTTCTTGGCTTACTTCACTCAAAACGCTTTCCATCCCTTGGTTTACCAAAGCTTTCTGCAAAATCGTTTGAATCAAGTTTTCACTCACCCGCGTTTTTAAATCATCGAGCGCGCCGGTAATAGAAAATGGAATCGTGACATTCCCTTCCTGATTACTCAAGTATTGAAATTCTTTAATTTGATTATTAAGAAAATTTGAAAATCCATCAGAGAATTGTAGAAAAGCATCGCTCTGTAACCCTTCCCCTTCACCTAAGCGAAACCTTCCTTTTCCTTCAACCAACCATTCCGCCGCCTTAACAACCAATTGCTCAATATCGACATTCCCTTCCTGAATAGAGGCTTGTAAATCAAGCTGATCAAATACGGTTCGGTTGGATTGAAATAGGCTGGGGTATCTTTCCTTCGCTTCACTCACGTACCCCTGGTTTATGCTTGGTAATTGCGATAAGGTGGTTAACACGTTTTGGATAAGATTACTGTCTAACAATACCCCTTCACTGATTTGCGCATTGACATTCCCTCGTAGCGAAGGCTGTATCGCTTCCCATGTACTCCCGCTTCCTGTCAGATTCAATTGTAAATCAAGAAGTCCCTGCATCGATTCCGGCAACGAGACAAACTTGGAACGAACGAGCTCCATCACATCGATTCGCTCGATCGTAGTAGAAACCTCAAACTCGGGAGGCTCTTTTTGCATATTATATAAAGCCACCCCGTCAACCTTCCCTTTATACGCTTCAAAGGTGAGCGAAGGAATCTTTACAACGTTATCCTCATATTCATAGGTTCCATCCATCGTGGAATAGTCAACATCATAAAAAGTTCCTTTCTCCGATGTAAAAGTCCCCATAATCCGATAATCAGAATTTAACGTTAACAAACCATCCGCCGAAAACGACTCAAGTACATTGGGTTCTTCCGGCTCAACATTTAAAACAGCCACATCTTTTAAATGAAGTTTAGGAGAAGAAAGATCTACATCCAAAGACATTGGCGTATAAGTACGTGTCCTTGCTTCAAGTTCAAAAGAACTTTCACCAATGATGAAATCCACCTCCTCAGTACGAAATCTCTCGCTCGTAACATAAAACGAACCGTTGAGATTACTCACAGGATTCGGGAGATTTGGAACTTTGAACTGCGCTTGCGTTAATTCAACGACACTATCAAGACGAGGTTGATCCTCCGTCTTCTCTAATTCTACATGAATTTTTGCTTTTCCCCGCGCCTCCTTCTGTTTCAAAGCCTCTACCATCGTACTAAGCTCATCCAAAGAGGCTTCTTGACTATCCAAACTAAAATGATATTCAGGTTCGGATTTCACAATTTGGAACTTCCCATTGCCTGTAAATTGTGTCTTTCCAAGATCAAGCGTATACGATTCAAATTCCGTCACCTCCAAATCGCTCACAACATCAGCCTTAAGTTGCAAAGGAACTCCTTTTTGCTTATGGAACACCTCTCCGTATTGCACATCGAGTTGGTTTCCTTGCCATTCACTTTGCAACGTAAGTTTCTCCATAGTCCCTTCGACTTGAATCTTGGAAGAAAGAGGTCCATCTATAGATAAATCCTTCGGCAAGGAGGATTGCATATCGAATCTCGAAAGGAATGTCTGCAAATCTATATCCTGCAGTTCAACCTCTCCCTGGATCCCCAAATCCTGCTCAGCATGAGCCAAAGGCCCCACTCTCCCATCCCACGTGATATTAGGCCGATCCGATTGAAAAGCCATTTTCACTTGTAGAGGGAAAGCCCTATCTACGGAAAAATCATTTACTTCCATGTCGATTTGCTGAAGTTGAAATTCCTTCTCTTTTTCTTTGGGTGAATAAACCAACAAACCATCCTTGACACGAAATTCGGTCAACGTGAGAGCCATTCCTTCTTCTGCTGGTTCTGAAGGTTCTGAGGGCTCTGATGGGGGTTGCTCTTTTTCAACCCGAGCAGCAATCAATCCAAAGAAATTCCATTCGCCTACCTGGTTTTGATGAAGATGAATTTCAGGCTTATGCAACACCAAATGGGAAATATCGATCTCTTTCTTTAATAAGGGAAGCAATTTAAAATGGATATTGAGTTGATCTGCTTTGACAAAGGTTTCCTCCCGAAATTCCGGATCATCCGCCACCATAAATTGGGTAAGTTGTAAATTCACTCCCGGCCATAAAGAGACCTCAAATCCCTCGACTGAGACCTCTCGCCCTATGGCTTGCTCCAATTTACTAATAATGACATCCTTATTCCTCTGAATTAACGATTCCAAATTCAAAACGAGAAATGTTACGACTCCAATAAAAAGTAGAACCAGAACCGCTAGCGTAATAATCGTCTTTTTGCCGATAAACCGGGATAAAAGTGCCATGATCGTATTCTTTCTATTTCATAAGTTATTTGTACTTATACTTACCGCGAAGAAGAATGTTCCCCGTTTCTACGATGAATCACTTTACTATAAACATTATATTAATCTATTGTAAATTTATATTTAAAAAGTTGCAAGCAACGATTTCCTTGTAAGGTCACTATGACTTGGAAAGAAACTTTCTTTCATAAACTGATTTTCTGGCCAGAATAGACTTTTATTCATTCGCATTTTTGTTTAGTATATAGCCAAGAACAGGAAACTTACTTTATAAACCAAACAATTTAAATAAGTTATTAAAAACGTTTCCCTTTCAACCCAGACAAAAAAGAAATACTTGATTGGAGGAAATAGATCATGGCAGACAAACAAAAGCATGTAGATCGTCGGGGATTCATGAAAACTTCCCTCACCGCCTCGACGGGAATGGCGGCGGGATTTAGTTTCGAAGAACGAGATTTAATGGCGCATCTTTCCACCGTAGCCAAAACTGGAGATCAACCGAAAGACCGAAAAGGCATGAAATATGGAAAAATCAAAGATCTCGAAATCAGCCGCTTATTCTGTGGCGGCAACTTAATCGGCGGTTGGGCACACAGCCGTGATTTGATCTATGTTTCCAATCTGGTCAAATCGTATCACACCGATGAAAAAGTCTGCGAAACGCTGGAATTGGCCGAAGAAAACGGAGTGAATACCATCCTCACCAATCCCCGTTCCGATGAAGTGATCAATAAATATTGGGATGAATGGGGTGGCCGCATTCAGTGGATCTCCGATTGCGCCTGGGGCAAGGATATCATCACAGGGATAAAGCGCTCCATCGACAGCGGTGCCCATGCCGTCTACGTCCAAGGCGGATTAGCCGACCAAGCCGTGATGAATGGCCAAATCGATGAACTCGGGAACGCTCTGGAGTTCATCATAGAACAAGGAGTTCCCGGTGGAATTGGTGCCCATAGCCTGGAAACCATCAAAGCCTGCGTCGAAGCCGAACTCAAACCCGATTTCTGGGTCAAAACCCTGCATCCCGATACCTATTGGTCTGCCACCCCCAAAGAAAACCGTGAAGCATTCTGCTGGTATGATGGCAATAAAACCGACCACGGTGAATTCCACGATAACATCTGGTGCCTGAATCCCCAAGAAACCATCGACTACATGAAAAATCTGAAAGAGCCCTGGATCGCATTCAAAGTCATGGCCGCGGGCGCCATTCCTCCAAAAGAAGGTTTTCAATTCGCCTTCGAAAATGGAGCGGATTTCGTCTGCGCGGGCATGTTTGACTTTCAAGTTATCGAAGACGTCATCATCGCTAAAAATATTCTTAATGATCCCGACTTGGATAAAAAACGACCGCGTCCCTGGATGGCCTAAGTTTCAGAATCCACTCGGGAAGAGAGGTGTAATATGTCACACAAACAAGTCAATCGCCGGAGTTTTTTAAAAAAAACCGCCTTGGCTTCCAGTGCCGCGACCTTTGGTATCAGCCTGGAAGAAAAAGCCTTAATGGCGCAAGAAACCCAACCAAACAATACCGTCCCCCTCCAAGGAAAGAACGAATTCCCCCTGGGGCAAATCAAAGATATGAAAATCAGCCGGCTCATCTGTGGCGGCAACCTCATCAGTGGATTCGCTCATAGCCGCGATCTGATCTACGTCTCTTCCTTGTTAAAAAACTACTTCACTGACGAAAAAGTCTGCGAAACCCTCGCTCAATGCGAAGAACAAGGGATCAATACCGCCATCCTTCGGGTCGACCAACACACCCTGCGTATCATCGATAAATATTGGAACGAATGGGGCGGAAAAATGCAATGGATCGCCCAAGTCAAACTGCCCGAGGAAGATCGAAACCGTGATATCGATCTCGCCATTGATACCGGTGCAAAGGCGGCCTATGTGCATGGCGGCGAAGGCGATCGTTTTGTCAAAAACGATCAGATCGAGGTGGTCGCCAAAGCGGTCGATCATATTAAAGAACGAGGAGCCCTTAGCGGGGTTGCAGGACACCTTTTACAAACCATTCAGGGGTATGTAGACTATGGCCTGGACGTCGATTTCTACATGAAAACCATTAACGCAAAAAACTATTGGTCAGCGGGCGCTACTCCCCATCATCATGACAGCACTTGGGCAGAAACCCCGGAAGAAACAATCGAATACATGAAAAAAATCAAAAAACCATGGATCGGTTATAAAGTCCTTGGTGCCGGAGCGATTCACCCCCGCGAAGGATTTCAATATGCCTACGAAAAGGGAGCCGACTTTATCTGTGCCGGCATGTTTGATTTTCAAGTCACCGAGGATGTCATTATCGCGAAACGGATTCTCTCGGAAAAATTGGACCGCGAACGCCCCTGGATGGCGTAAACTCTATTCTATAAACTAGAAAGCAGTATCATCGTGAATAAACAACCTTCTTCTATCGTACGACGTAATTTTTTGCGATCGATGGCGATCGCAGGCGCAACCTTATCCTTCGCCAAACCTTCTTCTTCCCAAAATCATGATGCCTTGAATGTTGCCATTATTGGGGTCGGTGCCCAAGGTCAGTTACTTCTTAACAATTGCATGAAAACTTCCACTATCCGCGTGAAGGCGATTTGTGATATTTGGGAAAAGTACAACCTGAATCGCGCTTCTCGGATTCTCGCCGGTTATCAACAAGAACATACCACCTATCTCGATTACCGGGAAATGTTAGATCAGGAAAAAGAGCTTGACGCGGTTCTTATCGCTACCCCGGATTCTTTTCATGCCGAACAAACCATCGCATGCTTACAAGCAGGTCTCCCAGTGTATTGCGAAAGCATGATGGCCAACACCATCGAGGACGCAAAGGCCATCTGCAAAGCCGCAAAAGAAAGCGGGAAACCCCTACAAATTGGCTTCCAACGTCGCAGTAATCCGTTCTACCATTTTGCCTATGACCATATCATCAACGAAACCCGGATGTTGGGCAAAGTCACCGCCATCAACGCGCAATGGAACCAGCCGGTTCAAACCGAACGCGGTTGGCCACGACGCGCCCCCATGGACGAAGAGACTTTACAACAATATGGCTTCGACTCGATGCAGCAATTTCGTAATTGGATGTGGTATCCTCAGTTTGGACGCGGGCCTTTAGGCGAATTAGGGGCCCATCAAATCGACGCCATCAATTGGTTTATGGATGGACCACCGAAGTCGATCACGGCCAGCGGCAAGACCGCTTATTATGATGAGAAAACGCATAAGTGCTACGACACCGTCATGGCTATTCTCAACTATCAAACCCCCAAGGGCGATGTGCAAGCCTTATATCAGACCATCAACAACAATAGCAATTTTGGCTACTACGAAAACTTTATGGGGGACGAAGGAACTCTCTACGTTTCTGAAGCGGTCAACCGGGTGAGAGTCTACCGTGAACCCACCGCCCCGGATTGGGAAAAATGGGTGAAACTTGGGCTTTTGAAAAAAATCGAAGACGAAGAACCCCAAGAAGAAAAAAAAGATGAGGAAGAAGCCCTTCTCGACGTACAGGAATCCATCATTCCACCAGAGTATGAATTGCCCGTTGAGATTAAGGAATCGGTCTTCAAGCCTCACTTAAACAACTTTTTCCAAGCCGTGCGCGGAGATGAGGATTTGCTTTGTCCCCCTGAACTCGCATATCAAAGCACTGTGACGTTATTAAAAATATGGGAAGCGGCCGAAACCGCCAAAACCATTGAACTCACACCCGAAGATTTTCAGATCTAAGAAACTGACGAAAAGAGGTGGAAAAAGGAGGCTTTTCCATCTCTTTTCAATATCTTATAATTCTTTGCTCATCATTCTCGTTTAGTCATTCTTACAAAACCAATGAATAAACTCCTATCATGTTCCTTCCTCCTTTTCTGTGCGACCCATTTTGTATCTCTCTCTCTTGCACAACAACAAGAATCATTGATCGGCGACTATAGTGATGGCAGTCGTGCGATTCCCGTTCATCTCATTCCTTTGCTGGATGAAGAAGGAATAGAAATATCTCCCCAAGATGAGTTGATGATTCCCTTCTCGACCAAACAAACCTGCGCGTCGGAATGTCATCGTTATGAAACAATCTCACAGGGATGGCATTTCAATGCCTCTGATCCGGAGATCCCCCCAGGCCGTCCGGGACAACCCTGGATTTACGCCAACGCCAACACGGCAACCCAAATGCCTCTTTCTTACCGCCGATGGAAAGGTGTTTATCATCCCGAAGAGATCGGCATGAGCCCTTGGGAGTTTGTAAAGCGTTTCGGTCGTCATCTGCCCGGCGGGGGGATAGGAGAAAAGATCAATCGTGGAGATCAAATGATGCGCAGCATGGTTTCGGGGTTTCTGGAAATCAACTGCCTGGCGTGTCATGATATGGATCCCGCTCACGATCAGGCCCAATATGCGGTCGAAATCGCCCGCGAAAATTTCCGCTGGGCGGCTGCGGCTACCAGCGGTTTCGCGTATGTTGAAGGTTCTGCTCAAGCCATGCCCGACACGTTTGACTACCTCATGCCTGAGCCTCCCGCCGATCCCACTATCATCCCCCCGCAAATTCAATACAAAGAAAATATTTTCAATTACAAGAAAAAAGTTTTCTTCCCCACTCAACGCCGCGTCCTTAATCAACGTTGTTACTTTTGTCATTCCACAACCCCCGTCGAAGAGGGTGAGACTGGGAACTGGATTCATGAACGCGATGTGCATATCGCCGCGGGATTACAATGCGTCGACTGCCATCGCCATGGCCTGGATCATAACATCGTGCGTGGCTATGAAGGGGAATCGACGTATTCAGAAAATCCCTTGGCTGAGGCGCTTTCCTGCGAAGGCTGCCATGTCTTGGATGATTCTCAACCTCGGGCGGGACGTTTAGGCGCTCCCCTTCCCCAGCATAAAGGAATCCCCTCCGTTCATTTCGAAAAGATGACCTGCACCGCATGCCATGCGGGGGTGTGGCCGGGAACCCAAACCATCCAGGTCAAAACTTCTATGGCGCATGGGTTGGGGCTCCATAACGTAAATAAGTCCGAGCAAGTTTTACCCCACATTATTAGCCCCATTCTGGCGCGCAATGACCAGGGGAAACTTGCGCCCCATCATGCCCTATGGCCTTCCTTTTGGGGTACACAAGAGAAGGGATCTATTACGCCGCTCCCCATCGATCTTATCGAAAAAAACGTCGCGCCTCGAATCACAGACTATGCGACCGCTTCAGAAAATGGCTGGAAGCCGCTGGATAAAGCCATACTTCAAGAAATCCTGCAAACTTTATCTAACGACGACTTGGTCAAGAATCACCCGGTTTATGTCAGTGGAGGCAAGGTTTTTTCTATGCAGGAAGAGGAATTACAAACGATGGAACACGAAGCGGCCGAACCCTTCCTCTGGCCGATTGGTCACAACGTGCGTCCCGCGGCGCAATCCATGGGGATTCGGGAATGTGAAGATTGTCACTCCTTCGAAGCGGGATTTCATTTCGCCAAGGTAACAGTAGATACCCCACTCATTGAATATCAAGATGAGACACGCTCTATGATTTCTTTCCAGGGGCTAAGCGAAGAATACACCAAGACTTTCGCTTCAACCTTCCTGTTGCGCTCATGGTATAAAACGATTCTCCTAATTCTCTCTGGGCTCCTCTTACTCATCTTGGTGGCTTATGCGGCGCGCGGCTTGGAAAGCCTGCACCAAAAAATCCGGGAAACGTTTAATGCCCATGATAAAGATGAATAAATTTCTCCAACGTTGGCTTTGGTTTTACAGCCTTGTTTTGGCTTTGCTGAGTTTGACAGGATTAATCCCCTGGCTGCTCGCCTCCAGAATGAGTGGAATACTTCTTCTTTTCCATATAACCATAGGCCCCTTTTTTCTTCTCGCAATCCTTGTGCTAGCGTTTTTTTATCCTTTTGCTTTTTATGAAAAGCACGCTTTACGAGAACTTTGTTTTTGGGTTACGATCATTCTTGCCTTGCCTTTAACCTTATCCATCGCGATCACCATGTTTCCCGTCCTTCATCTTCAAGAGCAGGAAAGAATGATCGCCATCCACCGTTATTGTGCCCTCGCGGTTACTATAATCTCTCTATTATTTCTCGTTTTCACTTCGCGCATGCGATATTTTGAAGAAGACGAACAACCATTCAATCATGAATAAAGACTCTTCCATCGCTCTCCATCCAAAATGGAAAGAGAATCTGTCGCGTTTCGCTCACCGAGCAATGGCGACCCAATTCGAAATTTATACGACCCATGCGGATAAGCCCTATGCCCAACAAGCCGCCGGAGAAGCTTTCTCTGAACTAGATCGCCTTGAACAGGAATTGAGTCATTTTATTCCCGGCAGTGATATTGATCGCATTAACAAAACCCCTCCAGGTGAGCCGGTCTCTATCGGATTAGAAGCCTTCGAATGTCTGCAATATGCCCAGCGTTTTCATCATCAAACCAAGGGGTGTTTCGATGTTTCTCTTGGCTATCCCCATTTCATTTTGGATGAAAGCCGTCATACCTTCACTTGGAAAAGCAAAACGGGGAGCCTTGATTTAGGGGGCATCGGAAAGGGATTTGCCATTGATCAAATGGCGGCACTTCTTCAAGAATGGGAAGTGCATGAAGTCTTACTGCACGGGGGATTTAGTACTGTTTATGCGATGAATTCGCCCCAATCTTCCGATGGATGGCCGCTTACAGTAAGCCATCCAAGAACAAAAATAATCCTTCAACGCATCTCGCTTAAACATTCTTCCATTAGCGGATCAGGAATTCGAAAAACGGATCATATTATCAATCCCCACACGAACCAACCCGTTCGCGATCGAATCGGTCGGTGGTGTATGGGATCAAACGCTACAGAAACCGATGCACTCTCTACAGCGGCGATGATCATGAACGAAGAGCAAATTGATTCTTATTGCGAGCAGCATCCTGAGGTTCGCTTCTATCTTCTTTCCAACGAGACAAATGAATTAAAAGAAATACACAAAGAAAAAAGCGGTCATTGAATTGATGGATTCGCTTCAACGACCGCTCTCTTACTTTCTATTTATGAGAATGTTATTTCATTTCGTGATCGGAGGGCTTCAACCCTTTTTTATGACCGCCAAAACCGATGGGATTAGGATCATACTCTCCGACTAAATCGACGTTGGTTTTCGGAGGGATTTGATCTTCCATTTCCATACCCCAATAGGCGGCATTAACCAACAAGCGCCGAAAATCTTCGTCTTTTAAATCATCACCATGCCCCATCGTGGTGGTAAAAACACGCGAGGTCTTCCCTTTTTCTCCTGTGTAATGTTTGATCCATGCTACCGGCACCAACTCTTTTTCCGTATTGGGTTTGTCATCGGGATTCATGCCTTGGAGCACCTGTCCCATCACCACCGGCTTACAATCACCTTCCAACCCGGTAACCGCATAGACATCAGAGGGACCCCATATTTCGTTCACCCCACGGGTAATTGGATGGTTAACAAACTCGTGCGTAATAAGCCCGCGGGTGCTTTCGACCTGATGCCTGCCATAGTGGGCGATCCAGGTTTCGCCTAAAACCTGGCGTCCCAATCCGCCTTCCCACTCCTCATTTTGGTTATTCCAAGTATATTTGGCATACGGGCTGTCTTTCTTTTCCTTATAATGAAAAGCGTGAGTTGAAGTCCGTAACCCGATAATGGGCTTACCCGAATGAATATATTCATCCATATATTTCATTTGCTCATCGGGCAACTCACGGAAGCGGGTAAAAAGAATCATGAGATCGGCATCCTTCAGATGTTCCAAGCCTGGGATATTATCCACTTGTTCGGGGTTGATGGTACCATCTTCTTTATCGATGGCAAACAAAACGGTACATGTGAAGCCATGATGTTTCGCCAGGATTTTCCCCAGTTGCGGCATGGATTCTTCGGAGCGGTATTCTTCATCGCCAGTCACGATAACGATGTGCTTTCCTTTCCCAGGTCCTTCTTGCCCTTCATAAACCACCCATGGATTTTCTTCTGCGTGTGCAATCGCCATCCCCATAATCAAAGCGATCATAATCAAACTGCTTACCGAAACGGATTGTACTCTCTTCATGATGCACCTTCTTTCTAAAAGTAGTTTGATGGAAATTTTATCATAGAATATCTTTTTAAGGTAAGCCTATTACCTTGGTGAAACAAGGATAAAGACCTTCCTTTGTCTCGTGGATGTGATAAGGTAATTTGAGTTTGTTTTACTCCCAATACCACTAAATGAGGAAAGGTCTTATGAAACACAAACGTATCTCAATCTTTTCACTTACCGTATGTCTCATGATGGTTTTCGCTTTAGCCTCCTCTGCGCAGGAACAAAGATTTATTCCCCTCTTCGATGGTGAAACATTGGATGGGTGGAAAAAAGCGGAAGAGAACCAGGATACCTTTAGCATTGAGGATGGAGCCATCAAGGCCCAAGGGCCACGTTGCCACCTATTTTATGTAGGCGATGTGGAGAACCATGACTTCAAAAATTTTATTCTCCGCGTGGATGTCATGACCAAGCCCAATTCCAACGGCGGGATTTTCTTCCACACCGAATACCAGGCTACGGGTTGGCCTCGTAAGGGCTATGAAGTGCAGGTCAATAATACCTATGAGAATGACCCGCGCAAAACCGGAAGTCTGTACAACACTCGTGATGTGTTTGAACAACACGCCGAGGACAACGAATGGTTCACGGAAGAAATCATCGTTTTTGGCGACCATGTCATCGTGAATGTGGATGGCGAAATGGTGGTTAATTACATCGAACCGGAAGAAAACCGTGAAAACGACGAAAGCCTCCCCAGTGGAACCATCGCCTTGCAAGGCCATGATCCTGGAAGCACCATTTATTACAAAAACATCCGCATCATGCCTTTGCCAGAAATGCCCGAATGGAAGCCATTATTTAATGGCGAAAATCTAGAAGGCTGGGAGCGAATTAACGGCAAAGCTGAATTTACCGTAGAAGATGGCGCTCTTGTAGGAACCACGGTGGAGGGAAGCCCCAACTCGTTCTTGTGCACCAAAAAGCATTACAGCGATTTCGAACTGGAGTTTGAGGTCAAAGTTGACCCCCGTTTGAACTCAGGGGTTCAGGTTCGCAGTAACAGCAAGGAAGATTACAAAGACGGCCGGGTGCACGGTTATCAAGTAGAGATCGATCCCTCGGATCGATCCTGGAGCGGTGGCATTTATGACGAAGCCCGCCGTGGTTGGCTGAATGATTTAAAAGATAATGAAGAAGCGCGTAAAACCTTCGACGTCAAAAAGTGGAATACCTTCCGCGTCTTTTGTTACAAAGACCGCATTATGACCTGGGTCAATGGTGTACCTGCTGCCGACTTGGAAGATGATATGACCCGAAAAGGCTTTATCGGTTTGCAAGTGCATAGTTTCAAGGGCGATCCGCCAGCGCAAGTAAAATGGCGCAACCTTCGTATTCGTGATTTATCCAGGGATGAAGAAGAATAAATGCAAGTACTATAAAAACCGGTCAAACGGATGAGGGGGCTATTAAATACAATAGCCCCTTTTTTTCTGTTCACCCTCTTCACATATAAATCAACGAAACTTTGAGAATACCTTACGGGCAAACTTAACGCTCTTCTTATGCGCTTCGGCGGCATTCATCGTATTGAGAGTTCCATTTTCTACCGCTTGTTCTAAAACCAAATGCGGTTTCTTTCTCCTCTCATCGATTTGATCCGCCAAGCGTTGATAATCGATATCTCCCTCGCTGAAGATTTCTTTCCATACTCCATCACTCGATTGACGCAAATGCATTTCGCGAATGCGATCACCATACAATTCCACAATATCATGCAGGGCGACATTCGAGTTCCCGGCTCCGCGGTATATCCAATGGGCATCCAAGCAAAGGGTTACATATTGGGGATCGGTGCCGACCATCATATGATGAAATTCCCGGGCCGCATTTCGTAGCTCGATATCATGGTTATGATAAGCCAGGATCAAGCCTTGCTGATTCAATCCTTGGCCTAATCGATTCAACGCCTCGGCCTGTCGGATTAATTGCTCATCGCTTTTATGGGCTTCTTTACCCCATTGGATGGGCGAGGGATTGGTGACAATGATTTCTGTCCCCGCTTTTTTGGCTTTCTCTCCAATGGCTAAAACATTCCCAATGCTTTGTTCCACCTTCTCTTCGTCATGCAATACACTGTTGACATAAATCGAACGCATTTCCAACCCATGTTTTTCCAATAAGGGGAGATAAGAATCAAGATTCTCAGGACTGCCAACCCCAGGTTCAAATCCGTTGATCCCACAAGAAGCAACCTCCTTGAATCCCGCATCTAAGTTTTCCTGAAAGTTTTTATCATTCCGATTATAAAAAACACTCCAGGAATATTCATTGGTTGCGAGATGGAGGGACTCTTCCGCAGAAGCCAAGGGATTGTTAGCCCATGCCGTGAAAGCGGCGCCCAACGCGGAAATTTGATAAGCAAAAGTTCGTCTTGAAAGGTTTGGTTTCATGTTCTTACCTCAAATAGATTCATTGAATAGATCCATCATATCATAAAAAATGAGTTTCCAGTAAAGGTTCTCTTCTTTAAAAAAAAGAGAACCAAAATCGTAGACGTGCTGTTTGATCTATGAGATAATCGTCCTGCTGTTGTCATGAATAAAGTACTAATGTTTTTTATTGAGAGGATATTATGAAAAAGCCAACATTTTCCCGACGATTATTTTTAACTGGAAGCGCGGCGACGCTTGCTACCATGGGGTGTGCGACCGGTAAGGTCAAATCAACCACCATGGCGAAAAGCAACTACAGGTCGCCAAACGAGAAGTTGAATATCGCCAGCATTGGAGTTGGAGGCAAAGGGTATAGCGATGTGGAAACTTGTAATAGTGAAAATATCGTAGCCCTTTGTGATGTGGACTGGAAGCATGCAAGCGGGGCTTTCAACAAATATGATAAAGCCAAACGCTTCAAGGATTTTCGTAAGATGCTGGATGAAATGAAGGAAATCGAGGCGGTCACTATTTCCACGCCCGACCACACCCATGCGCTTGCAGCGATGGAATGTATGCAGCGCGGGAAGCATGTCTATGTACAAAAACCCCTGACTCACACCGTGGAAGAAGCCCGCCTCTTGCGCGAGGCCGCCCATACCTACAAGGTGTCCACCCAAATGGGGAACCAAGGTGCTGCCACGGATATGCACCGCGAACTGTGCGAAATGATCTGGGCTGGGATGATTGGCAAAGTTCGCGAAGTGCATTCCTGGACCGATCGTCCTAAAGATTGGTGGCCGCAGGGGATTCCCCATGCCTTAGAAGAAGAGCCCGTCCCTGAGCATGTAGACTGGGATTTGTGGTTAGGCCCGGCTCCCTATCGGGCTTATAATCCTGGGTATTGTCCCTTCAAGTGGCGTGGCTGGTGGGATTTTGGCACCGGCGCCTTGGGAGATATTGCCTGTCATAATCTGAGTCCTGTGGTCAAAGCCTTACAGTTGGAATATCCCACCCAAGTCACTTGTACCCATAGAAAAGATTTTAACTTGCAGACCTATCCCACGGAATCCATTATTCATTATCGTTTTCCCGCGCGCAAAACCTTCCCCGAACTAGATCTTTTTTGGTATGACGGAATGCTCAAACCTGAACTGCCTTCCGGAGTGAGCGATGATTTGGATTTGCTGAGCGAGAAAACCGGGACCCTGTTCATTGGCGATAAAGGCATCATCGTCATGAAAGGACAAATTAACAAAAACGTGCTGGTCATCGATAACGAAATCGTTGAGGATTACGAACCGCCGCGTCAACTTATTCCACGCTTACCGAATATTTCCAAAAACGGGAATCAAGATTCCGATCGGATGCATAAACTCGATTGGATCCTGTCTTGTAAAACAGGTTCGAAGACCAGTTCCAACTTCGATCATGCCGGGCCGCTGACCGAATGGGTGGTGATGGGAAATATTTCCCTCCGTTATCCAAATCAAACCTTGCAGTGGGATGGCCCCAAGATGACCTTCCTCAACAAGGATGAAGCGAATCAATTTGTGAGAAAAGACTATCGGAAAGGGTGGGAATTACTTTTGCCTGTTTAATCAAAAATTAACTTCAAATAAAAGGCTTATCCTTGCCTTCGAGAAAGCTTTGTTAAACAATACATAGAGTTGTATATCAATTTATCGACTAAAGGAGGTTGATTCATGAAACCTGTAAAACACTTGTGGCTGTTATTGGTTGTGACTTTGTTGATGGTACCCCTTATGACTTCGGCGCAGGGATCGTCGAATTGGCAAATTGTCTCTTCAGAGAAGGAAGAACTGCGAATCCCCGATATCCCAGGCTATGAGACCTTACAATGCGATTTCCATACTCATACAGTTTTTTCGGATGGAGTGGTATGGCCTACGGTAAGAATTTCTGAAGCCTTGCGTGAAGGCCTCGATGGGATTGCCATCACCGATCATATCGAATACCTCCCGCACAAGGATGATCTTCCACCCAACCACAATCGTAGTTATGAGATCGCCAAACCCCATGCCGATCGCTTGAATTTGCTCATGCCGCGCGGGACCGAGATTACCAAAGATACTCCTCCAGGGCATTACAACGCAATCTTCCTAGACGATGTGGATGAGTTAGTGCATGACGATGTATTGGATTGCGTGGAACAAGCAAATAAGCAAGGGGGATTTGTTTTTTGGAACCATCCCGGTTGGAAAGGCTGGGAACGTGGAGCCTGGCGGGAAGTGCATGATACGATGGTGGATAACGGATGGCTTCATGGTATTGAAGTGGCCAATGGTGGAACCTATTACGATAAAGCCCACCAATGGGCGCATGAGAAAAAGTTAACCATGATGGGGTCTTCGGATGTTCATCAACCTATGATGGATAAACCCTACACTCCAGAAGAGCATCGTACCATGACCCTCGTGTTTGTCCGTGAACGCACCATGGCTTCACTCAAAGAAGCGCTCTTCGCCGGACATACAGCCGCCTGGTGGAAAGAGTATGTTTACGGTCCTGAAAACATTTTGCAAGAATTAGTGAAAGCATGTCTTGAAATACGTGAGCCTTATTATGCCGAAGGAGAACATCTACGTTTTGAGGTATGGAACAAATCCGACTTTGAATTCTCGCTAACCAATGCGGGTGAACATGGTCCGGGGAACATAGACATTCCTGCCAATAAAACCCTTCAATTGTATGCGAAAGTCGATCCGGATGTGGAGGAATTGGAATTCAAATACAAAGTCAATAATTTCCAATATGCCCCTGACAAACCCATCACGATCGAAGGAACGATGGCCTTGCCTTAATATTCAAAAACAACAGGTATGATCCAGACCGGGCAATTCCTCGCCCGGTCTTTTTTATTCCTGAGGTTTGAAGTGGCTTCTCCACTCCGTAGGAGAATAGCCCGTTCTCTTTTTAAAGACGCGGGAGAAATAAAAGGGCGTATCAAACCCCAAATCATAGCTGATTTGTTTTACAGAAGCCCAGGTTTCAGATAATAACTTTTTCGCTCGTGTAATGCGCAACTCAAGCATATATTGGTGCGGTGAAAAGCCCGTATAGTACTTAAAAGACTGACGAAACCAAGAATAGCTCACCCCGTGGGTTTGAGCAAATTCTTCAAAATTGAAATCACTCGAGATTTTCTCTGCGATGGCGTATTTGGCTTTGTTGATCACTTCATAGATGTATTGTTCTCCATGCTCAGGGGTAAATTTAATGGTGTTCAATCGAGCGATAATTTGCAGGGTTTTTGCGGAGAGGGTTTTTTGGAAGCCAAACGGTTCTTCCTGCACGATTTCTATGATCTCGTTGAATAACTCGATTAGGTAATTATCATAGCCGATGTGGATGACGGGAGAAGTCACTTCCAGGAAGTCTTTATGTCTTAAATGATGGGCAAAAAAACCGTCAAAGCCTACCCAATGCTCATCCCAGCCTTGCTCTTCGTGCGGCCAATAGCGGTGCCATTCGTTCGGGAATAAAATAAATAGATCACCATCCTGAATGGTATGCTTGCCTCCCATTTTCGATTCGAAATACCCTCTCCCTCGTGAAATAAAAACAATCTGAAACGTATGCAAAATACGCCCCTTGTCGGGAGAAAAATCATACTCAGGAGGATGTCCCGAAGGAGGATAGTGGGAATGGGGACGAATCTGAGTCATGCCAGCATCGGTAATATACAATCCCCAATCTTTATCACTTTGGCTGGCGATGAGGTATTTAAAAAAGCGTTCAGGCTGTGCGCTCATAACGACCTCTCGACTCTGGGTTTAGCAAAGCCAATTCCTTCATCACTGTCAAAAAGTATATGCAATCCGTCATTTTGTTTATTTACAAAAGCTACAATTCTTTCATAAGATGTAAAGAATTCCAATAAGAGCGAGAACATTATTTGGCGTGTCCCACATCGAAGGAGTTAATTCAACAGCCTTCCAACATGCTTCAAGTCAATTATATCAGGAAAAAATTGTTTTCGCTCTACATTTCCTTTCAAGGAGGACAAGAAAGTGAGAAAAGAAAAGAACAAGCAAGGTTGGACAATGCATTGGATGTTGATTGCGTTTTTTGTGTTGCTGGGACCAACGTGTTACTGTCAAGATGTACTCTTTTTTGATGATTTCAGCGGTGATTTATCCAACTGGCAGGAACTCGGAAATTCAGGCTCTCCTGAAATTATGGATGGGGAATTGGTGTTGGAATGGGGATACGCTCCCAATTGGTTGGTCACCCAAGAGACATTCAATTTCGGAAGCGAGGCGATTCGTTTCGATTTCACCTTTGTGGGAGGTGGATACCAGGCGACGTATAATTACAAGCAAAATTATATACGTCCCGTGTTTGGCGCCAATGACCCTGGAGAAGAAGGCGCGATTCGTTCTGCATTCAGCGCAGATTTTTTTGAATTGGAACGCCGCGTCGCTAATGAAGAGGGAGAGATGGGCTGGGACTCAATCCCTTCGGCTGATGAAGAAGAGGCGCAGTCCATTGAGCCGGGTGATCGCATCCGATTTGAGATTGCGCCTTCGGCTCAAGAAGGCGAACTGTTCGTCAATGGGGCGAGTTTTCTCAAGTTTATGACCGAGCCGGTTATGGAAGGCGGTTTTGGCTTTCGAGTGGTGACCGAGACGCGCGACATTATCATTGATGATGTTTTCATTCGCCAAGTCGATGAAACCGGAGATGAAACCGTGGTACTGGAAGATGATTTTGAGCGCGATGAAGTCGGCGAGAATTGGGTCAATGAAACCTTGGCCGAAGACAGTAGCCCGGGAGCATTAAGCGCAACCATCCAAGAGGGACAGCTCTATCTAGACAACGACGGCTCGGGCGATGCGTGGCTGCGTACAGCAGAACCCTTGGAATTGGAAGGAAAAACCACCATCTTTGAATATACCTTCGTGGATTTTATGGAAGGCTCGGAGCGTCTCCCTGCTTCCTTGCTGGGGACAAAACCTTACGAAGCGGGAAGCACCAGCGGGGTGATTTTGGTGGATAATGGTTCCAATTTTAATTACGGTATGGTTGATGGGGGATGGTCAGCCGGCCAGGCTTCTACGTTAGGCGGCAATCGTCAGGGAATGCGTTTTCAAATTGTGATTGACGAGGGCGGTCAATCGGGAACCGTCTACCGGGATGGAGTGGAAGGTTTGAACTTTATTAATATCGGTCCTCCACTCTCAGGCGGTATTGCTTTTCGAACGATTGTTGACCGGGATGCCGTCATTGATGATATACGGATCTACACGATTGAAGAGGACGGTTCAGAAACCACAATTTTTGAAGATGATTTCAATCGGGATGAACTCGGCGATGATTGGGCCAGCGAATCCATTACTCCCGATGTCCCTCCTGGAGCACAATGGGCCTTGCTCGAAGACCGTGATGAGGATGGCGATAATGAATTGTTCCTTGATCACGATTCGACCGATGATGATGCCTGGTGCCGTTTGAAAAAAGAGTTGCCTTTCGGAGAAGGAAAACCGGTGGTCATAGAAGGGACCTTTGTGAGTTTCGTTGATTATGCCTCCGTCGCCATCGGAACAGAAGAATGGGTCGCCAACGAAACGGTTGGACCGATCTTGCTCGATAATCTCAACGAGCCTTGGGTCATGGATACGTTGGGAGGCAATGTATGGGTACGGCCGGGTCCGATTAGTGGTTCCACCCTTTCCTTTATCGTTAACTCAGACGGCCGCAGCGGTTCCTTTTTGGTCAATGATGTGGTCGTACGAGAATGGGAGTTTGCCGAAGGGGAAGAGCCAGTCCTCCCCGGCCACGTTGGATTTGATGATCCATTCAGTGAACCTCAAGTGAATACTTCACCACCGGCTGAGCCTGATACTCCCGCGAAGGTACGTTACGATGATTTTCGCGTAACTCAACTTGAAACAACAGCCATTCAACATTGGATGATTCATTAAGGAAAATCGCAAGCGAGGGGAGAATGGCTGATAGCCTTCTCCCCTCTTCCAAATAATTGTATGAGGTGAAGAATGACGAGAGAAAGAAGTGCTTTCACATTGATTGAATTGCTTATTGTCGTAGCCATTATTGGAATTCTGGCCGCGATTGCGGTGCCGAATTTTTTGAACGCTCAAACCCGTGCCCAGTTAGCCCAGGTGGAATCGAATTTCAAAGCCTTATCGACAGCGTTTGAGATGTATCGGGTGGATTACGGAGAGTATGCCTTGCATGATCCCGCTCATCAATACAATGTAATGAATAATGGCTTAACGACCCCTGTCCCTTATATTGCGAAGATCCCCACTGATATTTTCCAAACCGCAAAAATGGCAGAAACCACTTCGTTAGCCGCCAATGCGAATATGGAAATGCATCCTGAGCCTTTTTATGCTCCCGCGTATGGGGCTCCCCCTATGGATGACGTACCAGCCAAAGGCAGCAGCGGCGATTTAACCTTGCGCTTTCAACAGGATCCCGAGCAATTTGAGAAAGCCCGTTCGATGTGGCCTCGTGGACGATATGTGGTGAGTGTGGGACCTGACAATGTACATAATTATCCCGGGGTTTATAGTGTGACCAATGGATTACGCAGCAGCGGGGATATTATCCGAGTGATTCCATAAACCGTGCCCTAATTTGTTTGTGTATTTTGAAGAAAGGAAAATCTCAATTCAATGAAAAGACAAATGAAATTATTCGGTATTGCCCACCTCTTGGGCATTTACTTTTTTTGTTTTTCCTGCTCCTTTGGGGCTGCCGGCACTCCTGATAGTCAATCATCACAACAATCCTATCAGCATTTAAAGGAACATTTCCTCGACCTTCCTTTAGAGGAAAAACAAACGGGTCCCTTATATTGGATCCAAGAAGAAGGAAATACAGCGGAAAAGGATATTGCTTATGTCAATATTATGATAGAAGGAGGCAATGGCCATTGCACGATCGAATCTCGGATTTATGAGAAATGGCTGCAACCTTCCTGGTTTGACATTGTGGATCTGATTCTCAATGAAATGAAGAAAAAAGGCGCCAAGGCTTATATATTTGATGAGGCTTGGTTTCCCAGTTTTGATGTCGATGGTCAAGTCCCTAAAGAACATCGAACCAAATTACTGCAATGCTCGGCTGTGGAGCTAAGCGGACCCGAACACTACACAGATTCAGGACATGAAGGTAAACGCTACATCAAAACCATCGCGGGGAAAGTCAAGGATGATACAATTGATGCATCGAGTTTCGTTGATCTTACTCCCTATATTGATCATGGTGATGTTCAATGGAACGTACCTGAGGGGACATGGAAAGTCATGAAATTCACCTGGGAGTACAACACCCGGTGGGGAAAGACGCATCTTTTAGATTTAGCCAGTCAGGATGCCGCGGATTGGTTTGTGGAGACTGTAGTCAAACCGCACTATGAAAAGACTAGCGCGCCGGATGCGATCGCCGGCTTTTTTTATGATGAACCGGAATTTTATGGCCAATGGGGAAAAGGGATGGAAGAAGATACACCTCATTGGAAAGAAATGTTAGTTCATCGTTTTTTCACCCTAAGCGGCGAAGCGCACAAAAAAGCCCAATACACTTACATGAAGACCTTAGCCGACAGAATTGGCCGAGTGGGGTATGGTACTTACCGGGACTATGTGCGTTCACAGGATGGAAAGCTGATCGGCCACTTTTGGGAGCATAATCATCCACTGACGTGGGGACACGGTCCCATCGATATCATGGAAGTGCAGAAATATTCCGATATGGGCGGGATTGATTATGTGGCCCCGGGCACAGCCGCCCCAGTTTTGCGGTCAAAAGAAAAAGGCATCTTACATCACATGGCCAGGTTAGGGGCTTCGATATCGATAACCAATGATATGGATCAACATTTATCCATGAATGAATGCTTTGCCGGGTACGAACTGGGGAATTATTCCTTTATAAAATGGAGTAGTGATTTAAGCACTCTTCAGGGTTCGCAAGTATTAATCCCTCATTCTTTCAACCCGGGGAATTATGATGAAGGAGATTGGCCGCCTTACTTTTATCGAAGTGGAACCGAACCTAGTTGGCCCTTGTATAAAATATGGGCGGAACGACAAAATCGTCTCGCGTATATGATGCAAGGCAATGATGACGATAATTACCGCATCGCTCCCGTCGCGGTGATCTGGGGTGGGTTAGCGAGCCATGTAGGAAACTATACGTTGCCGTACAATCTCCTTAGTGCTTTTGAATCCGCCAATTTTGATCCACTCCTAATCACTTCAAGCCGATTTGAATCCGACGCAGTGATCAATGGCGAAGAGAAAGCGATTGATTTATATCATTCATCGTTTAAGATCCTTGCTCTCCCTTCGTCTGAGTATATCCCGAATGCAGTGTTAGAAAAAGCAAAAAAATTTTATGACCATGGAGGGATTATTATTGCATGGGGGACCGTCCCTTCAAAATCAGCCACGTTTGAGGCTTCCAATGAAGATGTACAAAGCAATATTCGCTATTTGTTTGGCGATTTAACTCCCTCAGAAAGTACAAAACCAATAAAAACCAATGAGGCCGGTGGAAAAACTTATTATGTAAGTTCTGAAAATCAGCTAGACCACTTGACATCACACGTTAAGAAAAGTTTGGAAAACTGCGGGGTTCATTCAACCTTTCATGTTTTATCTGGAATCGAGGAGGATGAGGAATGGCTGCTTTATCAGCATCGAAAGAGAGGTGGGATGGATGTGTTTATGGTATGGAATGGAAATGAGGAAGAAAGAAATATCACGGTTCGATTGACTGCTTCTGGCACTCCAGAGTTATGGCATCCCACTAGCACCTTAATAACAAAAGCGATCTATGAACGCGTTGCTTCCAATCAGGTTGATGTTACCTTCCATTTAAATCCAGAAGAAAGCGTGCTGGTGGTCTTTCGTCCGACGTCTTCCAGTACCTCAGTAACACAAACGAACGTGGATGAGGTTTTGGATATACAAGGAAGTGGTGAAAAAAGTGTCGTTGATGTTTGTGTATCTGAAAATAAAGATTATACCATTCAATTGCATGACGGATCGCATTATTATCAGAAAAGCTTCAATGTAAGCGGTATACCTTCCCAATTACCGATCACGGATGGTAAGGTAGATATTAGCTCTGATTATCTTAATGATGAATATAAGCTTTACGTTGATGTGGGCAGTGCAGAGAGTGCCCGTGTGAGTGTAAATCAAGACTATGTCCCCTTGCAAGGGAATGAAGGACTCGCAGGCGGTGTCATTTTTTCAACAAAACGAGTGGATATTTCTTCAAAGGTTAAAGCGGGTGAGAATCGAATCCAGATCCAACCTCAAGATCCCGGGGATGCGAGTGTGCGTGTCTATAAAAAGATGAAAGTATCTGGCTTTACCAAAATAACAAAATAGATAGGCGACCTCTATGTTAGATCAAGTCAATCCATTTGCGGGTGTTTGTTTACATGCCTTAGGCGGTCTGGCCGCCGCGAGTTTTTATATCCCGTTCAAGCAGGTGCGTGGATGGAAGTGGGAAAGTTATTGGTTGGTTGGCGGCGTGTTTAGTTGGATCGTCGCCCCATGGCTGGCGGCTGCGATCACCTCGCCCAACCTATGGACGACGCTCACAGGTTCCCCGCTATCCGCGCTTCTCTGGAGTTATCTCTTTGGCATCCTATGGGGAATTGGGGGATTAACCTTCGGGCTTTCTATGCGTTTTTTAGGGATGTCCCTGGGTTACGCTCTTGCGTTGGGATGTTGTGCCGTTTTTGGAACCATAATCCCTCCGATATTTCAGCAGCAATTTTTAGAGTTATTCGAAGTGCTCTCAGGGCAAGTGACCATGCTCGGCATCTTCGTTTGTGTTCTTGGAATCGCCCTGTGCGGTTGGGCGGGAATACGGAAAGAACGAGAAGTCTCGGATGCCGAGAAGCAATTGACGATTGCAGAATTCGATCTTGTCAAAGGCATATGGGTAGCCTTATTCGCGGGCATCATGAGTGCCTGTATGGCGTTCGGAATTGCAGCCGGAAAACCCATTGCTCAGCAAGCCATGGCGAATGGGACTCCAAATTTATGGCAAAACACCCCGGTCTTTATTGTTATTCTTAGTGGCGGGTTCACGACGAATCTCATTTGGTGTGTGATCCTGAATATAAAAAACCGCTCGTCTAGCGATTATTTTACAGCTCCCCCTGGATGGTTATTGTTGAATTATATCTTTGCCGCCAGTGCAGGTGTCATATGGTATTTTCAGTTTCTCTTTTATGGCATGGGGACAACTCAAATGGGAAAATATGACTTTTCCAGTTGGACTCTACACATGGCTTTTATCATCATCTTTTCAAACTTATGGGGGTGGTTTTTCCATGAATGGAAAAGTGTATATCCGCCCACCAAGCGGTTTGTGTGGTCAGGGATCACGACCCTGATCCTCTCAACCATCATTGTTGGTCTTGGTAATTATTTGGCCTCTTAAATCATATATTGAATTCATCGCCAAAAGGAGAAGGAACACAATTAATTATGAAACCATTTGAATCCATCAAAAAACCGAAGTCAGCTCGCATTGGACTATTCTCCATTGGTCACCCGCATTACTGGGATCAATTTGAAGGGTTGCATGACCGTCTTGTCGGTTATGGAAAATTTATCGAAGGAGAACTACGTCGTGGGTGTGAAGTGTACAATGCAGGAATGATCGACAAAGAAGAAAAAGCCCGTAACGCGGGAGAATGGTTTCGGCAGAATAATGTGGATCTTATATTTTGTCATGTCGCCACTTATGCAATGAGCGCCTCCCACCTCGCGATTGCGCAAATCTCGCAATGCCCGATTGTCGTCCTCAATCTGCAGCCCTGTGAACAAGTCAACTACGAAAAAACCACCACGGGTGAATGGCTTGCTCATTGCGTGGGATGTGCGGTGCCTGAAATTGCGAATGCTTATGAACGCGCGGGGATTCCCTTTCGTGTTATCAGCGGTTTGTTGGGGTTGAAAGAAACACCTTCCATTTCCATGACGGATGAGGTTACTTCCAACCACCCGGAAGCGATCAAGGCATGGAAAGAAATTAACGAATGGGTACGCGCAGTGGAAGTCGCGCGTACATTACGCCATGGACGCATGGGTTTTCTGGGTCATACCTATCCCGGCATGTTGGATATGTACAGCGACTTTACCATGGTTCAAGCCCAGACGGGAATGTATGTAGAAATATTGGAAATGTGTGATTTGATGCGCATTTTACCTACCGTTACCGAAAAAGAAAAGCAAAAGAAACTTGAAGAAGTGCATGAGATGTTCGTTCTCAGTGAAGATTCCCCGGCTGATCCATTGGCACAAAAACCGAGGGAAGAACAACTGGATTGGTCCTGTACGGTGGCGGTTGCCCAAGAAAAAATGGTCCGTGAATTCGACCTGGATGCTTTGACCTATTACTATCGAGGCGACGAGGGGAATGAGTATGAGCGTCTGCAGGAAGCCTTTATCTTGGGGCATTCTCTCCTCACAGCACAGGGGATTCCCTGTTCAGGAGAAGGGGATATGAAAACCGCCTTAGCGATGAAAATCGCCGATATTCTTGGCGTTGGGGGAAGCTATAGCGAGGTTGTGACCTGTGACTATAAAGAAGGAACGATTTTGTTAGGACATGACGGTCCCTTCCATCTCGGGATCGCAGATCAAAAGCCCATTCTGCGGGGAATGGGTCTCTACCATGGAAAATGGGGCAGCGGGGTCTCGGTCGAGGCGCGAGTGCGCAAAGGCCCCGTGACGATTCAGAACATGACCCAAACCCGGGAGGGACGACTCAAGGCAATCGTCAATCAAGGGGAAGCGACGGAGGGGCCTATCCTGCGTATTGGGAATACGATGACGCAGGTGCGATTTCCCTTGCCGGTGAGTGAATTTATGAATCGTTGGTTTTCGTTGGCACCAACGCATCATTGCGCTATGTCGGTTGGCCACAACGCCGGGGTCATTCAAAAAGTGGCCGACTTAATGGACTGGCCATGTGAGTCTGTATGTTTGTAAATCGTGGCGAACAATTAATCATAAATTAGGCATAAAGGTTCATCTGTTTTTATTAAAATTAAGGAGGAAAGTAACCATGTATCCTTTCATATTAAACATCAGTCGATTCAGCTTACTTATGCTTTTCTTATTTGCATCCATCTTTGTGCAGACACCAATGGCCGAAGAACTCACCTACAAAACCCTTTTGCAGGAATTTCAAAATCCAGACCACGCAAAGTACGGTGAAGTCCCGCTATGGTGGTGGGAAGGCGCCCCAATGAGCAAGGAACGGGTTACGTGGCAGTTGGAAACCCTGGCGGAACAGGGAGTGAAAGCGGTATGCCCGATTCAACGTTCGCCGGGACGCTGCGATCCCCAATCGTTTGATCCGGAATGGTGGGATATGTTGAAGTATGCAAATGAAGAATGTAAGCGTTTGGGAATGAAATTATGGGCTTATGATCAGATCGGGTATGGACATTATGGCTGGTTAGAAAAAGCCTCGGCGCAAACCCAAGATGAGAGCACTTACAAACTGGATTTCAAAGCAACTGATATTAAACCGGGAGAAACGTATGAACAAACGCTGCCGCAGGGAAAATTAATCCTTGCACGCGCCTATCCTATCGAAGATGGAATCGCGATTGATGACAATAGCCAAGACCTGCGCGAAGCCATCGAAGAGAATCAACTTACATGGAATCCAGGCGATCGTGAATGGCGGGTAGTCACGATCGTTGCAAAGCCACAGTACACCTTTTATTTAAGCGATGCCGCTTCGGATACTTTCCTTTCTATGTTATACGGGAAGATTGAACGTACCTTGGGGGAGGATTCTATGGGTGAATCCTTTGAAGGTGTATTTCAGGATGAACACCCCCCCACACCTACCGACCATTATACGGAGGAACTTGCTGACCTCTTCCAACAGCGGTGCGGATATGATATTGGCCGTGCGATCCCGGCGCTGCATTTTGATGTCGGGGCAAAAACTCCAAAGTATCGTACTGACTTCTATGATGTGTATCTTGAACTAGTCGAAAAAACCTATTGGAAAAAAGTGTATGACTGGACGGAAGAACGCAATCTATTAACCAGCCATGACAACTGGGGGCGGAATAATATTTATACACAAAGCCGCGGGTATCTTGATTATTTCCGCACCCAACGATGGTTTTCCGCGCCTGGTTATGATGATTCGGGGCAGCGTGCAGTCCGCGACCGGAACTACTATGATGCCAAAATCGCATCTTCGATTGCGCGTTTATACAATCGTCCCCGAGTGTGGAACGAGGCTTTTCATTCCAGCGGCTGGGGACGTACAACCGATCAGACCCTAAGCTGGCTTTCTGCGGGGATGGCCTTTGGTGCGAATCTTTATGACGAGCATGGTCTGTATTATTCCACCAACGCCAGTACCTGGGAGCATGCAGCCCCAGATCCCCATTGGCGCCAACCGTACTGGCACTATTACGATACGCTCTCCGACTGGGTAACCCGCACAAGTTACTTGATGTCCCAAGGGCAGCAAGTGGTGGACGCCGCGGTGCATTATCCCGTGGTGAGTTTGCTGGCCGATGGTTCTCATGATCAATCGGAAATCGATTACAACTTATACATGCGCTTATCGAAAACCCTATTCGATGCGGAAATCGATAATGACATTGCGGATGATGACTCGATCCTAGCCGCCGAGATTCGCGGGGAAAAACTCTGGATGGGGGGCAATGGCTACCGCGCTTTGGTCTTTGGTCCTGAAAGGACCATGCGGCGTTCGGTTTTGGAAAAGGCCTCTCAATTTGCAAAGCAAGGTGGCATCGTGGTTTTTTATGAGCGTTTGCCAGAAGCATCGGCAGAGGCAGGACGCGAGGATCAAGCGATTCAAGATTTATGGATGAACATGTTGGGACTCTCAAAAACCATCATCGAAGAAGCAGAGGAGCCCATCCTTCATCGCGTACAAAATGGGGGCTTGATTGCTTATGTGCCTTCTGGACAAAACCATTTGCCCACGTTGATCAGCCAAACTATTGATCGAGACTTTCAATCCCAAGAGGGAGGGGTTTATTATACCCATCGCCAGGTGGGCGATACGCATATCTATCTCGTGCAAAATATAAAAGAAGAGAGAAACGATTTCCAGGCGCGTTTTCGCGTGGATGGCGTACCGGAACTGTGGGACCCCTTTACGGGAGAGATTCAGCCGGTGGATCAATTCGAGCGTAAAGATGGGTATACGTATGTAACTCATCGGCTTGAAGGAAACGTGGCTGTGTTCTTTATCTTTAAACCTGGGGATGAAGAATCGGCTAAAAATCAGGTGGATCGCATTCAACCCGAAGGGAAAGAACTTGATAACCAGTGGGAATTCTCGGTGATCCCCACGCGCGATAATGTGTGGGGGGAATTTCGCTGGCCGCCTTCCGAAGAGAAAATGGGGCCTGAAGTGCGATCATTCAAATATCACGAAGAAACGCAGAAGGATGCCCCCTCGGATTGGAATAAACCCGAGTTCAATGACCAAGGTTGGTCACAAAAAACCTACAGCATGGGGCCTTATTGGCTCCTGCTCGGGCCTCTTTCCACAGATCAAGAGTTAACGCACTCGCAAATCACCGGATTCCAGCCTCATGCCGGGGCGGTGGATCAATTTAAAGGTGAAGAGCATGGATGGGAAACGATTGAGTTTTCGAAGAACATTGGATTGGCGAAGGCTGTGCCTTGGGGTGGACATTCTGGCTATCCCGATGGGCATATTGATCGTACTTTCGTTGAACTTCCAGAAGGACGAAAACTCTTATTCACTCGTATCCATTCACCCGAAGAGCAACGGGTTGGGCTTTGCGTTGAGCTGCGCAATTCGAACGCACGATTATGGGTCAATGGCAAAGAACAGCCCTTCGAGGGAGCGGTGGGGAATTTGCCTTTACAAAAAGGTGAGAATGAAATACTGCTTGACCTGCCGGATGGAAGCGGAGGAAAACTCTATGTGCAAGAGGAGCCTCCCACGATACAAACCATGAGTGAAGCGGCGCAACATGGGATTACGCCCGATTTGCGTGAAGCCAATTGGATTTGGGTGGATGAAGCCCAAGCGTGTTATTTACGTAAGACATTCGAACTTGAAGAAATCCCCCAAACAGCCCAAGTGATTGTAACTGCTTTTTCGGGATACCGCTTGTTTGTGAATGGAGTCAAATTAGAAGAAGAAATTGGCCCTTGGGCGCGTTGGACCCATCCGGAAACTTTCAACATTACTCCCTTTTTACGGGAAGGGGAAAATGTTATCGCCTTGTGGGGACAATTATATTTCGGGCAACATGTGAATCGAGATGCGATCAATCATCGCGGAGCCCTCTTCGCGATGAAGGCCCGCGAGCCAAACGGCGAAGAATGGTCTATCGTTACCGACAGCACATGGAAAGGGATGGATCAGGAAGAAGACGGTTGGGAATCACCCGGTTTTGATGATTCGGATTGGCCGCGTGTGGTTGTCCGCGCCAAGATGGGGGATCAGCCATGGGGCGACCGTCCCTTGGAAAATATTAGTACGGTTAGCGAACCCAAACGTCCGCTCTCGGTTAATCTCTCTTCACCTTATTTAGAATGTTTCGATGAAGTCCCGGAAATTATCTATGATATCAAGCCTAAGGAGGATAAGCGGATTGGCTGGTATCGTTTTGAGGCACCGCCCGGTCTCCATCAAATGCAACTCCATACAGACGCAGATGTGCAAGTGTGGGTAGATGGTGAACCGGTTGAAGTCGAGGAGGGCGTTGTTACCGTACCCCATCCTCCTGCTTCGGTGTCGCAAGTGGCCATTCGATTAGAGATGAAACAAGGGGAGTATGGAGGAGCCGCTTTTCCTCAGCCCATTGGCCTGAAATTGCAAGGCGGGAAGATCGGGCTTGGAGATTGGCAAGATTATGCGATGCCGACTTATTCAGGGATAGGCGTTTATAAGCAAACGGTTCGCTTCACAGAAGAGGAATTGCAAAACAAAACCTTACTCGAGCTTGGTGAAGTAAAAGTCGCGGCGGAAGTATTGGTCAATGGCCAATCGGCGGGTGTCCGTTTGGCCAGGCCGTTTCGATTTGATCTCTCTCCTCACTTAGTCCAAGGAGAGAATACGATTGAAGTGCGGGTGGCGAATACCATCGCGCCTCATTATACCACCATACCCGCGTTGCATATTGGGCCTACCGAGTCTGGGCTTTTTGGACCTGTGAAACTCCAGCAAGTACTCCCGGAATCAAAATGGATCAATTGGGCACGGGAGGAGATCGAGCAACTGGAAGAACGTTTAAATACCACCACGCCGGAGTTACGTCGACAACAACGACAATGGGAAAAAAGCGCGCCCTGGTTGACGCTTGAGTCTACGACGAAGAGCCAAGATAACGCCGCGAAGCAGAGACGTTCTACTTATGACGTCGGTGAATATGCCCATCCGATCACCGGTCTTTGCTTTCATTTATCAACGGATAAAAATCAGCCATCCGCTGAAATCAACGATCTAAAAGTCACGTATAAACCCAAGGAGAAAACCCCTGTCCGGGGACGCTATGTTCGTGTTGAAATACCGGAGCGTTCAGAGTATTTATCCTTGGCAGAAGTCCAAGTCTTCCAAAACGAAAAGAATATCGCTTTGGAAGGAGAAGCGAGACAGTCCAAGACGTCTGCAGGGGGCGTGGCTCAACGTGCGATTGATGGGAATACCGATGGGCGTTATTTCGAAAGCGAATCTGTGACCCATACGCCTCAACATCATCATCCCTGGTGGGAACTTGATCTTGGAGAAGAAAACGAGATCGATGAGATTGTGCTATGGAACCGCACCGACCGCGAGCAGGATGAAATATTGCGTCTGCACGATTTCACGGTGATAGTGTTGGATGGGGAACGGAATCAAGTTTGGGGGACAAGGGTAGAAGAAGCCCCGGAACCTAATGTGCGGTTTTCTTTTTCCGGACCACGTAGTTTGAGTCTAAATCATTTACAAGTATGGCAAGAGCACGAGAAAGTGGAAACAAAAACTCACCGTAAGAATCAACACGATGACATCCGTTTTTCCCCTACTTCTGGGAAGTCCGTTCAACTGATGGCTCAGGTCGAGGGTGGATTACAAGTAAAGCCGGGACAAATTACGATAGCCATACAATCCGAAGATTGTACATTGGACAATTTATCTCTTACTCAAAGTTCAACCCCGTGGGCTGCCATTCCAAAGCCGATCAATGATCTCTTAAAACAGAAACCGGAAGAACGTTCGCCGGAACAAAAACATAAGATTGCGAAGTTCTATCGCTCGATCACCCCTCTATTCGACGAGGAACGAACACGACTCAATACACTGAAAGAGCAGCTCAATTACACATTGAATGAATAACAAGAATCCATGACCAAGGGGAACTGTATCATGAAAAAAGCATTCATGACATTATGGGGAACGCTCTTTTTCTTGTTGATTAATATGCCCCCTCTTGTAGCCCACGATGCGGATGAACTCTACTCTTCTTTTCAAAATCCACCTCAAGAATATAGTGCGGTTCCCCTTTGGTGGTGGGATGGGGATACCTTGGATAAAGAGCGAATCACATGGCAATTGGAGAATTTGCTAGAGGGTGGAATTTCATCTCTATGCTTTATCCAAAAATACCCGTATGGACCTCCTATGGGACCGCAAGTCTCCTATTTTAGTGAAGAATGGTGGGAGTACATGACCTATACCGCGCGCGAATGTGAACGGCTTGGGATGAAACTGTGGGTCCATGATGAATCCTATTGCCGCCCGCAAAAAAGTTTCTGGCAAGGTCATATCGAAAGCATGGTGGATGAACATCCCGAGTTGCGCGGAAATGTTGTGGGCTATGTCAAGCAAGAGGTTGAAACTTCATCTCAGATCACTCTGGGTTGGCCTGCTGATATGACAGTACTGCTTGCAGCGGCCTATCCTCGCAACGAAGAAGGTTCGATTGATCTTAAGAAGAAAATTGATCTCTTCGATAAAATTCAAGATCATTCATTGCAATGGGAAACGCCGCAAGGTCATTGGTTCGTAACCGCGATTGGCTACCGACCACGTGGGTTAAACCGAACCTCGGGTGATGTTATTGATACTTTCTTAAAACTACATTATCAGGAATATAAAGAACGCTTTGGAGATTTGTTTGAAAAAGTGTATGCCGGTACGTTTCAGGATGAACTTTATATCTTGCGCGGGACCCCGCCGTGCGGGCCCAAGGTAATCGAAGTATTTAAAGACCAAAAGGGCTATGATCCGGTGCCATGGCTTCCTGCCCTTTATCAGGATATCGGAGATGAGACCGACCGTATACGTTGTGACTATTATGATGTTGTCACTCAATTGCTGGAGGAGCACTGGTTTAAACCGCTCTACGAATGGCATGAGAACCACGGGATCCAGTTCAGCCATGATAACTGGGGACGGAATAGCCTTGCAGGGCAAACGACGCAATACGGAGACTACTACCGTACCATGCGCTGGTATCAAGTGCCCGGGTATGATGACGGCGGTGCTTATGAAGGCTTGGGGACACGCAATTTCTTTGATGCCAAACTCGCGGCTTCGATCGCTGCGTGTTATCAACGTCCACGGGTTTGGTGTGAAGCCTTCCATACCACCGGATGGGGACTAACGCCGGAGTTACAATTGGCCATGGCGATGGAGAATTATTGCTATGGGGCGAATTTATATGATAAGCATGGGTTGTACTACAGCACGTTGGGCGGCTGGTATGAGCATGCGCCTCCGGATGTCCATTTCCGCCAGCCCTACTGGAAACATGCCCAAGCTCTCTACGAGCCGATAACGCGCTTGAGTTACCTTATGAGTCAAGGAAAGCCCGTCGCGGATGTCGCGATTCTCTACCCTGTGACTTCTATGCATGCGCAATGGCGGGCGGTAGGCGGAATCACCAAGGTAGGGAAGGAGATCGATCAACGTACACGCGCGCTCTCCCGGGCATTATACCACGCGGGGTTGGATGTCATTTTCGTAGACGATGAGACCTTGAGCCAAGCTCACATTGAGAATGGCGATTTGATCTTAGCGGGTATGCCATTTAAGGCGTTGGTCATGGGCCCAAATACTACGATTAAGCGAGATACGATAAGGACAGCGCAGCGTTTTGTTGAACATGGCGGAGTGGTTGCGGGGCTTGGGCGGCTGCCTTCTTCGTCCGCAGAGGAAGGGAGAAATGATCCCGTCATTCTTCAAGCGATTCATGATATCTTTCAATGTGAAGCAAATACTAAGCAAGACAGTGTGCATAGAAACACAAACGGTGGAGTGGGTATCTTTGTTTCCAAGGAGCAGGATCAACTCATTCGGAAGATCAAGGAGACGATTGAGCAAGATGTAATTCCCTCATCCCAACAAATCCTCTTCCATACCCACCGCCGTACCGAGAATGAAGACATCTACCTTTTACTTAATACAACGGATACATTTCAATCTTTTTCCATCCAGTTTCGTGTAGAGGGAGAGCCTTATTTATGGGATGCAAGGACAGGAAAAGCCGAAAAAATTCATGTTTACAAATATGAAAAACCTTATACAAAGATAAGCCTTGATTTTGCAGCGCGGCAACATCACCTCATTGTTTTTAAACCGAAGAATCGGGAACTCCATTTACGTAAAACATCGTTATCCAAGATTGATTCTATTACATATCAGGAAGATAGCCTACAACTTACAGGCTGGGTTGATCAATCCGGAAAAAATAATGCGAGTGCATTGATGCATGGAAAGAACTACACAGGAGAAGTGTTGGTTGATGAATTCAAGCAAAGCCTGGATTTGGATAACGATTGGACTTTTACCT
The DNA here is from genome assembly GCA_964419335.1 of uncultured bacterium. Classification (GTDB taxonomy): domain Bacteria; phylum Hinthialibacterota; class Hinthialibacteria; order Hinthialibacterales; family Hinthialibacteraceae; genus CAYQOX01. Next base: position 40,104 of record CAYQOX010000035.1, read on the forward strand.
TGCAGCCAACGATGGATAATCAATGGGGAGATTTTCGCTATCCACCTGAAGATGAATTTCTGCCTCTCGATATACGCCGTTTTTTCTATCGACAAGAAGAAAAGGATCAAAATGGTCTTTTAGAAGAATGGTATCATCAAAATCCGAAGACCTCCGCATGGGATGAATGTGATATTCACTACGGTGCCGCCATGTGGGTGAGTGACAATCCATCTTCGATGGAGAATCCCCCGACGCCTCCAAACGCTCAGGATCAGACCGGCTGGTCGCCTTATCGTTTTTCCTACCGCTACGGGAAGCCCGCGACCCATCCTGATGATCACGGTTTTAACGCCCTTGTATCAGATCATTATTTAACAACCCCTGAGGGAGAAGGGGTTTACCACTTCTGGACAACGCTCATGAGTGAAGAAACCGGCGAAGTCTCGTGCTCGTATGGAAAAGACATTCAACAAATCTGGATTGATCAAGAAGCCCTTTTAGATGAAACTCCCTCAAGCGCCGGGATTATCTCCTGTCATGTCAATCAAGGGGAAACCCCTGTACTGATAGCCCAAACTGCGGGTACGAACAGTTATGTAGGTTTTGAACCGGGGGAAGCCCAAGCTGGGAAGGAAAACATGGATCATATTCCCCGGCTGCGTTGGTTTCACAATGAGCATGCCCTTCGCTATAACCCCAAGCCTTGGGAGGAAAAGCCGGTAGGATGGTATCAATGTCAACTCCCGGTGGGAACCAGTGCCATTAGGATTCCTTTTGGCACGAACGCTCGGATATGGATCGCGGGTGAAGAGCACGAGATTCAAGAGGAAGGGGTTACATTCGAGGAGCCGTTGCCGCAACCGCAATGGGCTTGCATACGGTTGCTGCAGAAGGCGGGAGAGTCCGGCGGTCTGGCGTGGAAAGAGCCATGCATCCTTGAGACCAAGCCGGTGACCGTGGATACAGGAGATTGGCGTGCGTTCGGTTTGAGAGGCTATTCCGGCTTGGGGATTTATCAAAAAGAAGTCGAGTTAGACTCGCTGCCAGCAAATGCGCGTATCATTTTAGACTTGGGAGAAGTATACTCTACGGCTTCGGTTCACGTGAATGAAAAGCCAATCGCCACACGTGTAAGCCGTCCTTTCCACTACGACATTTCATCGGCTATCAAGCCGGGGAAAAATCAAATCACAATCGAAGTAGCCAACACCATGGCGAATTATTGGTCACACGAAACCCCCACACGTTATGTCTTTGAGGGACAGAAGAAATCAGGGCTTTACGGGCCGGTTCGCCTGCGTATTGAACCGTATGTTGAACTTTCTTTGAATGAATAATATCCAGCGCACGGGATTACGCGCGCGTAGGATAGGAGCAACCCCGGTCAATGACATCTGGATGAAACCAAGAAAAGATTGTATATTGGCCGCTTCCAGGTGAAGAAAGGAAAAAGGCTGAAGTATTCGCGCCGACGAGGGAGAAAGTAAAGTCTAAAATATTACTCTACGAGAATAAAAAAGAGACCGGATAACCACCAGGATGGATTTACTGATCTTTTTCAATATTGTTTGGAATTGTCCATACCGGTTGATTTGTTCTCGGAAGAGATCGGTCCAATATAACTTTTCGCCACGACAATATCATCGAACCAAATTTTACTTACATGGTCTTGGGGGGCTTTGGTGATATAAACATAGGTCCAAAGATAATTGATCGCCAATTCTTGCACCGTACGCCATTGGAACCCCTCGAAAGTGGTCTCACTCTCCTGATTGGGCTGCCACCAGCCTCCCGACCATTGCCCTTGGGGAAATCCGGGGCCGATATGACTTACTACTTGGTCGTTAACCCGCCATAATTCGCCATCCACCCAGAAGGCTTGTTCACCATTCGAAGCTGTGACAGGGTCATTCATCTTCACCATCATCTCAATACAAATCCATTCGTTTTTCTTTACAGCGGGTCTCTCTACGCCCGAGAGAAAGGGGGTGCCCCAATAGTTTCCATCGCCATGCCGATGCATGCCTTGCCAATAAGTATAAAAATCCCATTTCCAGGAAGAGCCATAAGGCTCGACACTGGTGGTGAATCGCTTATCCCCTTCGGGTTTTTCACCGGCACCGCCTTGGGGCCATGGGGTGGAAGGATTAAAACCACCGAGATGAGTGCCAAAATGATGAATGGAGGCACAATCGTGGTCAAACTTGACGTAAAACCGGGCAAATACATGATCATAGCCGGGCTGTAAGCGGCGATACAAATGGGCGCCGGTACCATCCCCGCCTGTATGAGTGATTCGCAGCGATTGCTTTCCAGCACTGGTAGATGGGGTATCGGAGGAAAAAGACATGATGTCTTGGCGCTTGATGCTTTCCCAGCGTTCTGTCATAGCCTCGATGGATACTTCTTCAAAATCTTCGGCAAAGATCACCTCATCGTGCTGTTCAATTCCATTGTCTCCGGGATATAGGGCTGCGAGGCCATTCTCGCCTTCCGGCAATTGGGTCCGCTCTCCTTCGGAGTAGGAAAAATGTATTACGAATAAAGCAAAAGAGAAAAACAGCAGGGGAATATACAAGGTTTTTTTCTTCATGGGTATCCATCCATAGAAACAAATAAGGTTAAAATGCATCCTATAGACACCCATACTAAGAATAAAAGTTCAAGAGTACAATGGCCTGTCAAACTAATAATGGAGAGGTACACAGCATGAAAAATTGGGGGCTATTTTTTTGTTGTATCAACATCCTGCTCTTATTCACATCGATGAAAATCATGGCGGAGGACACTTACAACAATCCTATCATTGATGAAATAGGTCCTGCCGATCCCTGTGTAATCCTTTATGAAAATCAATACTATCTCTATCCCACCGGGGATAATGTAAGTTATCACGTTTATACTTCCCAAGATCTGGTTCATTGGGTCAAGGGAGAAAGCGTTTTCCAGCCGGGCGAGTCAAATGTATGGGCGCCGGATGTGTTTCGTGATCCCCACGATGGGAAATTTTATCTTTATTATACTGTTGATAAACGCATCGGGGTCGCGGTCGCGGATCAACCTGATGATACCTTCGAGGACATCGATTCACTCTTTGATAATGCTATTGACGCCCACATGTATTATGAGGATGGAAACTATTACCTTTACTATGTTCAATTACCGGGCTTTCGAATCCAAGTGCAAAAGATGAAGGACCCCACGACGAAAGCCGGGGAACCCAAAGAGATATTAAAACCCACGGAAGATTGGGAGAAAGTGAGCGGTGCTATCACGGAAGGGCCCTGGATGTTAAAACACAACAAAACCTACTACTTATTGTATTCTGGTACGGGTGCCAGTTCATTAAATTATGCGATTGGTTATGCCACCGCCGAGCATCCCATGGGACCTTTTATAAAATACGAGGGGAATCCGATAGTTCACCGTAATGAGGAAGCGTATGGGCCTGGGCATGGCTGTGTGGTCGAAGACGGAGAAGGGCAATTATGGTCTGTGTATCATCAGCAAAAAGATGGTTCAGAACCCTGGAACCGTTTTCTATGCATTGATCCTCTGTGGTTCGATAAGGAAGGAATCCTTCATGGAAAAGCCACGCGGGGAACGCCTCAACCGGCTCCTGCGCCTCTTTATCAGGACCAGGAAAAAGAGGAAGATCATTAGTTCGGCAATTTATTTTTAATACAATTATATCTATTCGAGGAGAGTGACATTATGAGATTTAAATCCTTCTTAATCGTTTTTGCGATGCTATCGATGGCGATTATCCCTTCCGCTGAAGAAAACGGATGGAAGTTTTTGTTTAATGGAGAAAACCTAGATGGATGGGAAGTCCTGGGGGATCAATCCTGGTCGGTCAAGGAGAATGCCATTGAAGTGAAGGCCACGGGGTCAGAAATGGGATGGTTGGTCAGTGAGGAAGAATACTCCGATTTTATTCTTAAACTCCGCTTTAAATGGTGGGGTGGAAACAGTGGGATTCAAGTCCGAAGTCATTTAGATGGGGAGAAGATGATTGGTTATCAAGCCAATCTGGATCTTGGCCGAACTTATGCTACAGGGTCGTTATTGGAAGAAAACGGCCGTGGGATGCTGGAAGCGACTACTATCTCTGCGGAGATTCTCTTTAAAGAAGATGAATGGAATGAATTTGTTGTCTCTTGCATTGGTGATCAAACCATGGTTTTTGTGAATGGACACAAAACCGCTGATATCCACGACCCACAAGGCGATGATTCGGGTGTGATTGCTTTACAAATGGGGCCTGGTCAAGGCGGTCATATGATGTGGGACAATATTCGCGTTTTACCGATTGAGAGAGAAGCGGAATGGCAATCCCTTTTTGATGGAAAAACTTTGAAACATTGGAATAGGCTTGGTGACTCGACCTGGACGGTTGAAGATGGATATATTCGCGGACGGTCGAAAGACGGGGGGTATGGCTGGCTTGTTTCACGGGAGGAATTTTCCGACTTTCATTTCACCACCCAGTTCAAAATGAGCTCTGGTAATTCGGGGATTCAATTCCGGAGTTGGGTCGTGGACGAGATGGTGCATGGTTTTCAAGCCGATCTTGCTTATGGGAGTGATTGGATTAATGGGCATCTCTATGATCAAAGTGAACGAGGCGTACTTGTGAAACCCGAACAAGATTTCAGCAAAATCATCGATTGGGTTGATTGGAATACGTATGAAATTACGGCCATAGGACCGAAGGTAGAATTATTTATTAATGGAGTGAAATCCATCGAGTTTATCGATCATGAAAGGAAAAAAGGCGTATTTGCTTTTCAAATCCACCAAGGGGCAGAGATGGAAACGTGGTGGAAAAACATCCGGGTATTGAAGCTGAAGTAACTCCTATAAAACCGGGGCACGGCACTTACTCCCGCCTGCCCCGGTTTCTCTCTATTTTGAACGCCCGGTTCAGTCCGGACGGGATTTCTCATTGCCTCTGGGAGAAAATCTCCCAGAGGGGATCCCTTTTACTCAGCTTTTACTTCAATTTGACGCGGTTTGGCTTTTTCAGCCTTTGGTAATGAGAGAGTCAATACACCGTTGTTCAAATTAGCGCTGATTTTGTCAACATCCACGTGTTCTGACAGTTGAAACTGACGATAGAAGTTAACCATTTCGAATTCACGGTAAACCACATCACCCGATAAATCGGCTTGGGTCGTGGCTTCCAAAGTCAAGACGTTGTCTTCTACATTCACGTTAATGTGATCTCTATCCGCGCCAGGTAAATCCGCAATCACGACCAAGCGATCGGCTTCTTCGTAAATATCGACTGGAGGAATAACGTAGTTTTGATTCGAGCGAGTAGTTTCTTTGGTTATTTTCCCGCCATTTTCTTGAGTCGTCGGAACGGTTTTTTCGACCATGGTATCACCTCCCATGAATTTCAATTTTTAATTTAGTTTGCGACTTGAATTTCAACGTTACGTGGTTTCGCTTTTTCGCTCTTCGGCAGGGTTACATATAGCACACCATGTTTATATTCGGCGCTTACGTTTTCTTGTTCTACTTCCGACGGCAGTTCGATGGATTTTACGAATTTGCCTGCAGCCCGTTCATTTCTGTGAATTCGTTCCGGTTCTTTTTCATCATGTCCACGTTGTTTTTCACCGCTAATGGTCAAGACATTTCCGGTAATTGAAACGTCCAACCCTTTCGGATCGACTCCAGGGGCTAACGCTTCGACAACATAGTTATCATTTTTTTCGTACAGATTCACCAATGGATATTTACGAGCCGCTTGTCCTGGCAAAAAGGCCAACCGCCAGGGATTAAAATTCCCGCCTTGGTTAAAGACGCGATCAATTTCTTCACGAATTTGCTCTAGTTCACGGAAAGGATTGAATACGGTCATGGTGCTTTACCTCCTTGATTCTATCTATTTTTGTGATTTTCTTTGTTGTTTGGTATCATGGCAGCGATTTCATTTTAATTAATTATCAAAGAACATGCCAATTTCATAAAGACAGAAATATCAATTACTTATAGATACCCACATCATCTTTGCATTTGCGCCAAAATGACCCAACCTTACTTTTAGGGCTAAAATTGACAGGGTTAAATGTACACAGAGAATAATCGTTGTAGGAAGATGATTGCATTTCCAGGTAAGATTGACTGTTCGTTTGTGATGCCCGCTATAAGTTTGGTGAGATTAAACGGGGCAACCAGAGAATGACCTTTTCTGGAAGGTAAGTAATAATTAACAACGTTAAAATCATAGCGGCATAAAAGGGGAGCATCGGTTTGACCAATTTCGTAATCGTTGTATTCCCTACCCCGCATCCGACAAAAAGTACGGTCCCTACAGGAGGTGTGCATAATCCGATGCACAAATTCACGATCATGATCAAGCCAAAATGGATGGGGTGCATATCCAGGGTAGTTACGGCGATTTGGCTAAAGATGGGGGTAAAGATCAAAACCGCCGGGGTCATATCCATGAACGTTCCCACGAAGAGTAAGATCAAATTGATAATGATCAGGAGGGCATAACGATTCTCAGTCAAACTTAATAACGAAGCGCTGACTTGTTGGGGAAGATCCAAACGCACCATTAAATTTCCCATGGCTTTGCTGGTGGCGATAAGAATGAAGATAAAGGCGGTGGTAATCGCGGTGGTTTTGAGGATCTCAGGTAAATCCCGCCAGGCCACTTTTTTGTAAATAACCACCGCGAGAATAAATGAATAAATTACGGCCGCGGCGCTGGCTTGGGTGGCTGTGAAGAAACCGCCAATAATCCCCCCAAGCACAATCACCATGAGGAGTAGACTCAAGATGGATCGCTGGAAACGCCACAAGGCATCTCTCAATCCAACTTTGCCGGAGGGCTTTTTGCGGTGGCGTACAGCATGAAACCCGGCCACGATCATCAACCCTATTCCTACGATAGCGCCAGGAAGAAACCCGCCCATGAACATCGCGGCGACATCAACGCCAATGTTTCCGACATCGCCCCAGGCCACCGCATACACGATCATGATGTTCGAAGGGGGAATGATTAACCCCAATGTAGCCGCCGACAAAGTTAAGGCGGTACTAAACTCACGGTTATAGCCTTCGCGCCGCATTTCCGGGATCATGAAAGCACCAATCGAGCTAGTGGCGGCCGTGGCGGAACCCGAGATAGCACCGAAGAGCATGCAGGCCATCACATTGGCGTAGCATAAACCGCCAACCACCCGGCCAAAGAGTACGTCGGCGAAGTCAATTAACCGCCGCGCGATACCGCCGGCCCCCATGAGCAGGCCAGAAAGAATAAACATTGGAATCGCCAGCAAGGCATAGGAGTGTATCCCATGCCACATATCCTTTCCCACCTGGAAAAAGATCTGCATGGGGCGGTCGCCCCAGATGCAAAAGTAGGAAAGCACCGTGGAGATACCAATGGCAAAGGCAATGGGCAAGTTATGGGCGATAAGAATCACAAAGGCAACAATGAGAACAATGGTGGCGAGAAGTTCTGGCGTCATTCGGAGTCGCTTTCCTTATCTTGATGGGTATGGGTTTCAACTGGCTGGGGATGGCGAAAATGATAAACGCAATAAATTACATTGATCACTCCGGTAATAATCAAAACGAAATAAAACCAACCTAGGTTGAAGGCTTCAAAGCCGGGCATCTTCGAGCCTGATTTAAACGCCCTTGTAATATTTAAATATCCACCAATAATCAATACCACGATGGAAAAAAGGCCGATTAAAATTGTGGAAGCATAATCTAAATAGAGCCGCACTTTATAAGGGTAAAGGCGCACCAAGGCGTCCACGCCTAAATGCGCCCGATGACGAAAGGCCAAAGCGCTGCCTAATATGCCAATCCAGACGAGGAGAGTTTGAGAACTCGTATTAACCGGTGAAGATAACCTCGCCACCCAATGCATCACCGATTCAAGAGTACGCACTAAAAATGAAGATTGAGAAGCCTCGGCTGACTCTAAGCGAGATAAGAAGAAATTGGCCAGCGGCTGAACCCCCGCATTGAGAACAATCTCCATGGTGATGCTAACCACCATCATCACCACGAGAACGAGTAAAATAAAAGTCAACACCCGATCTAGATAAAAAACGAAGCGATCCAAAGTGCTCATCCTTCTACTCGACCGCGCGGATTCTTTCGACATAGTCCATTATTTCTGTGCCCTCAAAGGGTTCATACACAGAGCGGGTTGCTTCGATAAAAGGCTGTTTGTCAACTTGGGTGAAGGTCACGCCTTCTTCTTCCATATTGGTTCTGTGTTCTTGGCGTTCCTTGATCCATAATTCTTTTTGGAACTCTTCGGCAACCTCGGCGGATTCCATGATGATTTGTTGTTCTTCGGGAGTGAGAGCATTCCAACGAGAGGTACTCATCAATAAGACATCGGGTAAAAACACATGCTCGGTGAAGGCATAGTGAGGAGCGACTTTGTAATGGCGGTGGGTGTAATAGCTGGGGATGTTATTTTCCGCCCCATGAACCACTCCGGTATCAAGCGAGGTATATAACTCAGAGAAGGCAATCTGTTGGGGTGAGGCGCCTAATGATTCAACCAATTTTTGCATCATCACGCTTTTTTGCACGCGAATTTTCAACCCTTTTAAATCCGCGGGGGAAGTGACTTCTTTTCGAGTATAGAACGAGCGGGCGCCGGCATCAAAGTAGCAAATACCTTTTAAATTTTGGTCGATGGCTACATCCAAGAGTTCCTTGCCAATCTCTCCATCCAATACTTTCCACATATGTTCAGCATCACGGAACAAATAAGGGAGCGAAAAAATTTTGGCTTTTTCGGTTTTGGTTTCCAAAATAGTCCAAGATATTTTGGTGAAGGCATCGGTATCGTTGCTGACGTTATCGCATAGTTCTTGTTCACTGCCCAAGGTACCGCCCGGTTGGATTTTGACCACCATCGTGCCATCACTACGTTCTTCGACTTCTTGTGCAAACCGTTCGAGTGCTTTATGTACAGGGTGATCGGTGTTGAGCACATGGGGTAAGCTAAACGTAGTCACACCTTCCTGCCCGCAGGATAGGATTAGCAACAAAGAGCCCGTTAGGGCCAAAAAGAAACTAGATTTTCGAATTAAATGCATAACTTTCTCCTCCATTCTCGTTTGTACAAAAAGACCATAAATCCACATCAATGTCAATTGATCTGCAAAGAGGATTTATGAATCCTGCAAGAAATCTTCGCGTTGAGGAGTAAACACATCGAAAATCACCCCGTCTTCCAACGCGACCACTCCATGCGGTACATTCGCAGGAACGTAATAACTATCGCCGGCTTGGATTTCTTCCTTCTTGCCTTCCATTTCTAATTCAAAACGTCCTTTTACGATGTATCCGATCTGTTCATGGGGATGGGAGTGTACCGAGCCGACAGCGCCTTTTTTGAAGGAAAATTCAACCGCCATGAGTTTTCCACCGCGCGAGAGGATCTTGCGTTTCACTCCCTCTTCAGCCTGGACAGCATGGGCGACTTCATTCCGTATAATCATAATAATCCTTGGTTTTCTAATTTTGTGGGGATGTGATTTTTGTGGCTTTGTTTCATTATTTGTTCCTCCGTTTGATTATACTAACTCAAACGGAGGGAAAAATCATGAAAAGACGCCGAAAAAATTATACCCCAGAAGAAAAAGTTTCCATC
>CAYQOX010000036.1:0-46103 GCA_964419335.1 uncultured bacterium
AAATCAGTGGTGCCGGAGGGGGGATTTGAACCCCCACGTCCCGAAGGACACTAGGTCCTGAACCTAGCGCGTCTACCAATTCCACCACTCCGGCATCGGGTTTTTCCTGAAAAAGGGAAGCCGTCGATCCAAAAAAATAATGTACCTCGGTTCGTGAATTCGTAAAGACCTGTGAGGCCTCTATGGGGTGTTTTTAAAAGGATCCCGTTGGATTTTGTCTCTTGGGATCGTTGGGGAACGTGAAAAAAAAGTGTTCCTCATGAAGTGGTTTTGGCATTATCATATATTATAGAAGGATAATTTTTATGCTCTTAAAGCATGAAGTTGGGTTGAGGTTTCATTATCTTCGTGAGAATCAGCATACAGGTAGAAAAAACGGAGAAAAATCGAGGGCATTATGAGTGTAAAAGAACAGACACTAAATCTTCATAATTTGTTAGCCAATTATACGCGTGAAGGCGCGTTGTACGAAAAATTGGAGAACAATAAATTGCGTTGTTATGCCTGCGGGCATCGATGTTTGATTCTTGATGGACATGCTGGGGTCTGCAAGGTACGGTTTAATGAAGATGGAGTTTTAAAAGTCCCCTATGGTTATGTTGCGGGGATGAATTGCGATCCGATCGAGAAGAAACCTTTTTTTCATGCTATGCCGGGAACCAACGCCATGAGTTTTGGCATGTTAGGGTGTGATTATCATTGTTCGTTTTGCCAAAATTGGCTTACCTCACAAGCCTTGCGTGATCCCCAAGCGGGTGCTGATGTGAGCCCCATTTCGGCTGATGAGATCGTGAGTTTGGCCGAACGGTATGGGGCCTCGACAGTGACCAGTACGTATAATGAACCGCTGATTACTTCGGAATGGGCGGTTGAGGTTTTTAAGTTAGCCAAGGAGAGAGGTTTGCATACGTCTTATGTTTCGAATGGGAATGGAACTCCGGAAGTCATTGAGTATCTTCGTCCGTGGACAGATATGTATAAGATCGATTTAAAAAGTTTCCGGGATAAGAGTTATCGACAGATGGGGGGAAAATTGCAGACGGTATTGGATACGATCCAATTTGTGTATGAGAAGGGATTTTGGATGGAGTTGGTGACATTGGTGGTTCCAGAGATGAATGATACGGAAGAAGAAATGCGGGAGATGGCCCAGTTTGTTGCCTCGATTGATAAGAATATTCCTTGGCATGTGACCGCGTTTCATGAAGATTATAAGATGCGAGGCAAGGGAAACACTCGGATTCCCACGTTGTTGAAAGCGGGAGAACTAGGTAAAGAAGCCGGGTTGAACTTTGTGTATGTGGGGAATGTGCATGGTGTGGCGCCGGAATGGGAGAATACATGTTGTCCTGAATGTGGAGAAACCTTGATTGAGCGCTATGGTTTTCGGGTGAGGGAGAATAAAATGAGGAATGGTTCATGTCCCAGGTGTCATCATACGATTCCTGGAGTATGGAATTAAGTGAGACTAGCAACAAGCGCGGTTAGGGTTGGATGAAAAGGTTACGTGTACGACTTATTATAGCGTTTTTGGGAGTGGCCTTGTTGGCGATGATCCCGCTGGCGTTGGTTCCCTATTACACCTTAACGGTACACCGTCAAAAAGTCCGTACAGAAATCCTCAATTCGACCCAAGAGAAAATCGAGAAATTTATTCATCAAGCGCAGAATGTAATCGACCGTGAAATTTTATTTAAGGCGGCGGAGCATTTGCGTGAAAGTTTTGAGCAGAATGAACGGCGTGCGAATTTGCTGGTTCAGAGTGAAAGCCGGGATGACGCTGAAATTCAAAATGAGATGAAGATTATGGAGGGGATTATATGGGAGTATGTAGAGCGGGCGCCCTCTCCTTTGAATAAGGCGTTTGATCGTAATGATATTCGGGTGTATCCCTTAAAGCAGTATCAAGGGATGAAGGATTGGATTGAGAATCAGCTATTTTATGAAGAAGGTAATACGATTTATGTATGGATAACTAGGGATTTGTTTCGAGGGAGTCATCGGGATGACATGGAGTTGGTGGGGGGATTGTTTGCCAAATCGCGGTTTATTCAGAAGAATCCGGGGCAAAGCCAGGATACGCTTTATATTGCGAAGAATTTTGATTTTAATCCGATTGTGGTTGATCCTGCCCCTAGTATTTTGGAACCGTATTTACCTCGAGAGGCTTATGAGCGGCTTTATGATTTTGACGAAGATGGGGTGTATGACATCGTTGATGTTAGCAATATTGAGATGGAAGAGGGATGGCCGGTGCAAGCGCGTATTATTCCCGTGTTGAATCAGTATAAGAAGGCGGCGGCTTTTATTGTGTTGAGTGTTCCGATTTTGGGGGTGTGGGATATTCTAGTGCCGCCAATGGCGTATGGGTTTTCGTTGATTTTGGTGGTGATCATTATCGCAGCGGTTTTATTGGCGCGTTCGTTGGGTCGACCGATTTATGAGCTAGCGGATGCAGCCCGGAGTATGTCGGAAGGGGATTTTGAGGTGAGGGTGAAGGAAACGGGGACGGAGGAACAACGGGTTTTACGGGCTGCGTTTAATAATATGGCGAATCAGATTCAGCATCAATTTAGGCAGTTGAGGCAAAAAACCAGCGAGTTGGAAATAAGTAATCGGGAGTTAAGTCAAACCCAGCACTTTTTGGAGAATATTCTTGCCAATATTCGCAGCGGGGTGATGAGTGTAGATCGGGAAGGGAAGGTCAATCACATTAATCAAGTTGGTGTAGAAATGTTGAAGGTCGAAGAATGGCAGAACCGTCCGGTGCAAGCGGTGTTTGGCGAATCCCAGATTCTTTCGTTGATTCAATATGGTTTAAAGCAGGTTGAATCCATTTATCAGCAAGAGATACCGTATAAGGTTGAGGAGGGAGAGGTATTATCGTTACAAGTAAGTATTGTCCCCTTGATGGACAATCAGGAGATGTCGGGATTAGTGGTTACTTTTCATGATTTGTCGGCGATACGTTTGTTGGAGGAGCAAGTGCGGCGGCAAGATCGTTTGGCTGCATTGGGGCGTATGGCTGCGGGGGTGGCGCATGAGATCCGGAATCCATTGGGAATTATACGGGGTTCGGCGCAGTTGTTGCATAAGCGTTTTGCCCATGAGGAGAAAGAGCAGGGACTCTCGGAATTCATTATCGAAGAGGTCAACCGTTTATCGCGGGTGTTGAATGATTTTCTCATGTTTGCGCGTCCTCCAGAGCCGAATTTGGAAGAGATCGAGGTTGAGAATCTGTTACAGCAGGTACTATCCTATGCGCCGGATGAAGAAATGATTGTTATGAAGACTCACGTGGAGGAGAGGATTCCCTCCATAGCAGCGGATATGGGATTGAGTCGAGAGGCTTTTCTGAATTTGATTTTGAATGCGAAAGAAGCGATGCCAAACGGGGGATCTATTACTTTAAAGGCGTTTCGTCGTTCGAAGCGGGAAGTGGTGATTGAGGTCATCGATGAAGGAGAAGGGATTCATCCTGAAATGTTGGATCAGATCTTTGATCCTTTTTATACGTCGAAGGATAGCGGTACAGGTTTGGGATTGTCTTTAGTCCATCAAATCATATCGAGCCAAGGCGGCGGAGTCGAAGTGGAAAGCCAGCCCAAACAGGGAAGTATTTTTCGCTTGATTTTCCAAACCTGGGAAACTGTACTTAAAAGTCAGTCTGAACAGACGATGGTGTGAAACTTCTTTTAAAGAGGAAAACTTATGGGCTGGAGGATAACAATGCCCGTGTTTAAGCGATTGAAATTGATAAGATTACTTAATGTATTATTTGCGGTGTTTATGGTATTTGGTGCATGTGAGAGTACACGTTATAAGCATATAAAAATGCTTAATAACCGCCCTGTACCTCCAAAATTGGTACCTCGGCAGGTTTTGGGGAAGCTGCCCTCCGGATCTTTTACGAGTCATAAAGTGGGGGGGATTGTGGTGATGGATTCAGGCGCAGATTATAAAAATGAGAGTTCGTTGACGTATTTACAAAATTTGTTGGAGCGATATACGAAGAATCAAAGACATGGCGATTTGCCGGCGCATTATTTCATTGATCAGGAAGGGATTGTCTACGCGGGACGTGATCCCATTACTCCAGCGCGTATTCATGTGGGGGATGCGTTTTTGAATCGATCTAATGAGTTGGATGATTTGGGCCGAGCGAAAGCGCGAATGGCGTGGAGAAACAGCGATCGATTGGATTTGAGTAGTTATATTGTGATTATGTTTTTGGGGGATTACGAAGAGCGGATGTTGAATGAGGAGCAGGAGAAAAATTATTTTCAATTGTTGGCTTATTTGGTGAATCGGCATAATATTTCGCTTCATAATGTGGTGCCTTTAAAACAGTTGTATCCGGAGTGTGAGAATCCCGGATTTTATTTGGCGACCTATGTACAGCATCCGGTTTTGGCAAAAAATGTACCGCCAGCACCGAGGGAACACCGTTTTTTGGCGCCACCGCAAGGGTCGAAAGTACGGAATCCATAAATGAACATAAATGATACATTAAAAATCGAGGTAACCGAATGAGACGTGTTACGCTAATTGCTTTGTACGATGAATATTGTTTGGGTGTACGCTATATGTCCTCAGTGCTCCAGGAAGCGGGACATCATGTGGATGTCATTATTTTAAAGTCGGTGTCATCGATTCATCCCTCCAATGTTCCATGTAAAGAGGAGCAGGAAGAGGGTGGATATTACAGTATGTGCACCCATGTAACTCCCCGAGAGTTGGATTTATTGTTGGAGACGTTGAAGAAGCAGGATCCGCATTTGGTGGGATTGTCTTTTTCTTCGGTGAGTCATGGGTTGGCTGTGTTTTTAACTCAGCAGATCAAGCAAGTGTTTGATGTGCCTGTGATATGGGGGGGAGTTGATACGACCGTTAATCCGGAGGTCAATATACGTGATACGGATATGATTTGTATTGGTGAGGGGGAATATCCAATCCGGACGGTGGTTAATGCCTTGGATGAGAATAAAGATGTGACACGGATCCCGAGTATTTGGGTGAATCGGGATGGGCATATTTATAAGAATCCCATCATGAAGTTGGAATCGGATTTGGATCGTTATCCTTTTCCTGATTTTGAAGTAGAGAATAAGACGTTAATCTTCGATAATCAAATATTGGATTGTCCTTATCCTCCAGATTCGCATTTGTTTAGTAATTTTATCATTATGGCGACACGGGGGTGTCCCTTTTCTTGTACGTATTGTTGCAGCGGGCATTATCGGCAGATTTATAAGGGAGATCGGTTTTTGCGGCGGCGTTCGGTGGATAATGTAATTGAGGAGTTGAAGTATCGAATTCGTAGTTGGCCATGGCCGATCCAACGGATTGAGCTTTATGATGATGTTTTACCCTTGAATAGGCGTTGGATTGAGGAATTTTCTCCACGCTATGCGACGGAGATTGCGCTTCCATTCTTTGGCTATACGCATCCTAATGTGGGAGAGCCAGAGAATTTGCGGTTGTTAAAAGAAGCAGGTATTCGTTATTTGATCATGGGGATTCAATCGGGAAGTCAGCGGGTGTTAAACGAATATTACAATCGTCATCATACGAAAGAGCGTACGATTCAGACGGCAAAGAATATCCAGGAGGCGGGAATTAAACTGCTGTGCGATTTTATTGGGTATAATCCTCTGATTAAGGAAGAGGATAACCTGGAGACTTTAGATTTGATTTGTGACTTACCGAAGCCATGGGGAATAATTAAGTTTAATCCGATGGCGTTTTATGATAACTATAAGCTGACGGAAATCGCGAAACGCGAAGGGATTATGGATCAGTTGGAGCGTCCTAAGGGGGTGCATGCTTGGCAGGCGAAGATTACGCCGGATATGGTGTTTTGGGAATACATGCATACATTGGGGCATTTTCAGGGATTTACTAAGGAGAAGGTCAAAGATTTGGTGCGTGATGAGTATTTGCGGTCGAATCCTGGAATTTTGGAAGAGATGGTTACGAATTTGTATAAGGCCACGTATTTGGATTCCAACCCGGTCACGGATAAGGATGAGTATATCCATTGTTTGCGCTGGCGTTTAGCCCAGGCCGAAGAATCTCCGGTGCTACGAGCGTATAAGAAGGTGAAGACGCTGGTGGCGTGAAGGGGATAGGAAGCCGCGAGATAGAGATCTAAAAAAGACCGGAACCAAGCTCCGCTTGAGTTCCGGTCTTCAAGTTACCGAAGGCTGTTGGTCAGCTCCGCTAACGCAAACCTTCGAAACCCCGAAGGTTGCTCGGTCACCTCGGCAGTTCACTCGAAATATCCTGTCGAAGTGCCTTAGCACCTTCTCTACAGCACCCACTCTCATGATTAACAACTCCCGTGCCATTTTTTCTGAGTGAGCAAGTTCTTGATCGATCGATGTGCCTTTATTAAATTGTAAGTTCCTTTATTTATTTGACTTATTTTTTCGGTGGGAGGCGGTGTATGTTTTTTGGGATGGGGAGTCTGGAGAATTTGTGGATAGGAAAAAATTGCCTTTTTTGGGATAGGGCGGAAAAAAGATCAAAAACCTGGGAGGTTATGGGGGGGTTAGATTGAGGGGGGCTGTTCCTGGAGCCATGATTTGAAGATGTGAATGTCATGATGGATTTGTCGGACTAATTCCTCGGGAGTGGAAAATTTCTTCTCGGGGCGGAGAGAATGTAAAACATCGACAATGAGGAACTGGTTATATAGATCGATTTCTTGATCGAGAAAATGCACTTCGACGCTGCGAGTTTTTTCATTTTTGAAGGTGGGAACGTTGCCGATATTCATAACTCCCCAATGGGGGGGATTATTTACTGAATCGATACGGGCGCGGACGCCGTAAACTCCATTGGGAGGGAGGACTTGGTGGTCGATGCTGAGATTGGCGGTTGGAATGCCAATGGAGCGCCCACGACCGTCGCCACGCACTACAGTACCTACGATTTGGTAGGGGCGACCTAAAAGTTTGGGGATGGAGGTGATGGTCCCTTCTGCGATTTTATTACGAATGAAAGTGCTGCTGATGGTTTCGTTGTCGATGCTCTGGCGTTCGATCACATGAACCGCTTCGAACCATTGGGGGGCGCTGGAACGGAGAAAGTCGGCGTCGCCTTGGCGTTGATAGCCAAAATGGAAGTTATAGCCAACGACGATTTCTTGGGCAGCGAGTTGCTTCTGGAGAATCGATTGTACGAAATCCTGGGCGGTGATTTGGCTGAATTCGTGATCGAAGGGGATGCCCAAGAGGTAATCCAGCTCATACTGCATTATGAGTTGGCGCTTGAGGGGATAAGGGGTGAGCAAGGGGACGGGTTGATCGGGATGTAAAGCAGTACGGGGATGATTTTTGAAGGTGAAGAGGAGCGATTTTCCGCCACGTTCTTTGGCACGGGTGAGGCAGGTGTGGATAATTTCTTGATGAGCGCGATGGACGCCATCAAAGAAACCGAGTGCGATGACCATATTGTCTGTTGGTGAGAAACGGTATTCATCCAGTGTGTTTATTTCAATCATCGTCGTTGAACGCTTTATAGAAAGATTTCAAGTGCCAGATTTGTTTTGGAGTTTGTCGGATTCTTCTTGAAAGAGTTTGTCGATCGTTGCCAGGCATTGTTCCGGGGGGAGAAGTTGCTTCTCCAGGGTTTTACGTACAACGAACTCGACGTTTCCTTCCTTGAGGGATTTTTCACCGACCACGATGCGATAAGGAAGGCCGAGGAGATCGGCGTCCTTGAATTTACTGCCAGGGCGTTCATCGCGGTCGTCGAGAAGAACCTCGTATCCTTTTTGACGCAGGGTATCATAGAGATTCTCAGCCGTAGAAGTGACTTCCTCATTTTTGAGGGAGAGGTTCAAGATGTGAACATGATAAGGAGCGACGGAAACTGGCCAGATGAGGCCGTTATCATCCGCGTGTTCTTCGATTACGGCGGCGAGGGTACGGCTAACGCCGATGCCGTAACAGCCCATGATCATGAGTTTACGTTCGCCTTTTTCGTCGGTGAAGTAGGCGTCGAGGGCTTTGCTGTACTTGGTGCCGAGGATGAAGACATGGCCGACTTCGATGCCGAAGGTAATTTGGAGAGTGTTTTGACCGCATTTAGGGCAGGTTTCGCCTTCGTCAACGCAGCGGAAGTCACCCCAGCGGTCGACGTGATAGTCGCGATCGAGAACGACGTTTTTGAGGTGGTAGTCGCCTTTGTTTGCGCCAGTGACACCTTGGGTGATGGTTTTGACGTAATGATCGGCAAGAATTTCTATATGGTTTAAGCCTGCGGGCCCGGCGAAGCCAACGGGGGCGCTGGTAACTTGTTGGATCGTTTCTGGATCCGCCATTTGCATGCCGGCGCCAATGACTTTGGCCAGTTTGGCTTCGTTCACAGTATGGTCACCGCGAAGGAGGACGGCATAGGTTTTATCGTCGGAAACGTAGATCATGGTTTTGATCATTTGTGCGGGGGTGGTATTCAGAAAATCCGCCACTTCTTCCACGGTTTTTAGGTTGGGTGTATAGACTTCCTCCATGGGAGGAATTTCCCCGCGGGACCCGATTTCGGGGGGAGGGGCGGATTCGGTTAATTCGCGATTAGCGCGATAGCCGCAGGAAGAGCAAGTGACAACTTCGGCCTCTCCAATGTCGGCGGGGACCATAAATTCATGGGAAAGATGTCCGCCCATGACTCCGGTATCGGCTTCAACTGGGATATTGGTCAAGCCGCAGCGGGAGAAGATTTTGGAGTAGGCGTCGTACATAGACTCGTAAGAGCGTTGGGCGCTTTCATCATCCACATCGAAGGAATAGGCGTCTTTCATGATGAATTCGCGGGCACGAACGATACCGAAGCGTGGACGCACTTCGTCACGGAATTTGGTTTGAATCTGGTATATGTTTTTAGGGAGATCGCGATAGGAGCGGATTTCGTTCGCCACGAGTTTTGTGATCACTTCTTCGTGGGTCGGTCCAAGGACGAACATACGATCGGCGCGGTCTTTGAGGCGCATGAGTTCGGGGCCCATATCATCCCAACGGCCGGAAGTTTGCCATAAGGTATCGGGCTGCAGGGTGGGCATGAGGACTTCGATGGCGCCGGCGCGGTCCATTTCTTCGCGTACGATTTGTTCGACCTTACGCAGGGCGCGCCAACCAAAGGGCAGGTAGGTGTATAATCCTGCTGCCAATTGGCGAATCAGACCCGCGCGTTGCATCAGGATGTGGCTTTTGGCTTCGGCTTCTTTGGGTATTTCTCGCAGTGTTGGGAAAAATCCTTGTGATTGTTTCATAAGCTATCCTGAAAAGAGTCCCGAGATCCAAGAAAAGAAGTTGACTCGGCTAAGATCATTGATGATTAAAAAGAGTAATAAGGGGATAACGATAATGGCTCCCACTTTTCCGAACATTTCCATTTGTCGCATGGTGAGTGGTTTCATGCGTACCATTTCAATGAGGTAGAAAATTACATGGCCACCGTCGAAGGGGGGCAAGGGAAAGAGGTTAATAAGCGCCAAGTTGGCGGAGAGGAGGGCGATGAAACTGAGAAAGCGTTCCATACCCCAGCGCCCGGTTTCGCCTGACATTTGGAAGATGGCAATTGGCCCCCCTAGGAGTTTAGGAGAAACGCCGCCGGTGAAGAGTTGCCCTAAGAAATTTAGCATGAACATGAGAATTTCGATGAGTTTGTTCCAACCGGCAATGACGGAACCCACAACCCCCATTTTTTTACGGTCGACTTTATAATCAACGCCGATTTGCGCCATTTTATAGGTTTTACCGGTTTTGACGCTGGTTTTGGTGTAAATCGGCTGTTCGACAATGTTTGGGGTGATGGTGGCTTGTTTCATCTCATTGTTTGGGGTTAGCCATGTAAGAGAGAGTGGTTCGGCTTCGCCGGTCTCTTGATCGAGGGATTCATGAACTTTGAGAATCACGTCGACCCAATCGTCAACCGGTTCATTGTTGATCTGGACGATACGGCTATCGACGGGGAGTCCCGCTTTGTCGGCGGGGCTGCCTTCTTGGACATAGCCGATAATGGGAGAAATTTTTGGGGCCACTCCCAAGGGTTGGACAGTGGGCATGAGGTATTCTTTGAGGGTGACTTCGCTGTCAAAGGAGATTCCCAAGCGGGCTTGGGGTTTGTAGGGAGTGGCATCTTCAGCAGGGAACACCAGTTCAGGGGTGATTTCGAAAGTTTTGGTGCTGCCATCGAGTTTCTGGACGGTGATGTTCATGGGGATGGGTTCGTATTCGTCTTCCTCATTTTTTTGGAAGCGATTGGAAATATATTCAGACCATTGGTTGGTGTCTTGGAAATGTTGGCCATCGATTTGCGTGATGCTATCGCCTGGTTTGATTCCCGCTTCCTCGGCAGGACTGCCGGGGAGTATATTGAGTATGAATAAACCTTCGCGTGTCTCGGTGGGGACGTTAATAGGAGAGGGTTCTTGCAAATAAGAAGGAATTTCTTTTGTCTTGGTGATTGTCTCCCCTTCACGTTGGATGGTGAGGTGAAGTTCTTCTTGGTTGATATTCGCTTGGAGAGAGGAAATTTCATCCCAGGAAGAGACCTTTTGGTCATTGATTTGTACGATTTTATCACCGTCTTGGAGGCCGATTTCCCAACCCCAGGTACCGTAGGGAACATGGCCGACGGTTTGGGTTGCGCGGTAGGGTTGGCCGAAGTAGCCGAAGATGAAAATATAAACCAGGAGGGCGAGGACAATATTCATGGCTGGACCGGCGACGACGATGAAGATGCGTTTCCAGGGAGCGAGTTGGAGGAATTCCCATTCGGAGCCGGTAAGTTCTTCTTCGGGGTCCATACCACGAATTTTAACGTATCCACCGAGGGGGAAAGCGCAAAGGCAATATTCGGTTTCGTGCCAAGTGTAGGAAAAGAGAACTTTGCCAAATCCCACGGCGAAGCGATCGACTTTGGCGCCGCAGAGTTTGGCGACGATGAAGTGTCCCCATTCGTGAAATATGACTGCCAAGCCTAAGACAATGGCGAAATGAATGATATTGCTAAAGATCGAAAAGAGAGATTCGAGGCTCATAATGTATCTTTCATATAATGGATCGTGGTTTATGGATTTTTTGATGCGAAAGTTTTGTTTGACCTATAGTTGCGATATTCACATCGGTTACGTTTCTAGTAAGATGAATCATACTTTAGGCATGAGCCCGTGTAATCAAGAAAAATGAAATGAACGCGAAGCCTCTTGCCCGAATGACTGTGGTTAAACAATTTAGTTTATGGGTAAAAAGATTGATGTCAAGCATTCAACCTTCCGCTGAAAAACACAAGGAAATTCATTTTCCGCTTTCACTATGGATTATAGCCAGTTTGGCGCTGATTGTGCGCTTGTTGATGATGGGTTGGAATGAAGGGGAGTATACCGATGGGATTATTCAACTGCAGTTATGGGAGAGTTCAGTAGTCTTCTTTCCCCCCGGGTATTCGGCCTTGGTCTGGGGGGTTGATTTCTTGGTGGGTGATTTATTGAGGGCGGGGCGGTTGGTGTCGATTTTGGCCTCGGTGGGTTCGATCTTTCTAGTGTATCGAATCACTGGGCGTGTGTTTCGCGATGAACGCATCGCTTTGTGGGCGGCTATTCTATTTCTTCTTTCTCCAATTCCCAATCGGTGGGCATTACGAGTGATGACGGATTCGCTGTTTTGTTTTTTCTTTTTGGTTTGTTGTGACCAGATTTTTTGTGAAACAAAAAATCGTGGGTGGCGGCTGCTTGGATGGGCGGGGATTGCGAGTTTGGTGCGCTATCAAGGTTTTTATTTTGTGCCCATTGGTGTGTTTTTGTTGTATAAAGATCGCTGGAAACCGGGTTCGAGGCGTCAGGTAGGAATGGTGGTGGCTGCGCTGATTCCATGGATTTTACTTATATGGTGGGTGAGTCTGCGCGGGTTTGGGCATCATGAGCAGTTTGCAGAGAGGGCCTCGATGGGGATGGGGACGACAATCTTGTTGTATTACCTATGGATGGAAAATTTTGTGTTGTATTGGCCTTGGGCGCTGAGTTATGGCTTATTTGCTTTGAGTTTGGTGGGGTGTTGGAAGATGAGCCAAGGGGAGGAGAAGGGGTTTTTGTATTTTACGATGATTACCTCCCTTGTTTTTTTGCTGGTGCAGAGCGCTTTTCTTTCGTTTCAATACCGCTATTTTTTGCCGCTAACGCCGTTGTGGTGTATTTTAGCGGCGCGTGGATGGATGAAGATCGAGGAGGGAATTACTTTCGAATGGTTTCGTAAAGGCATCCAGACGTTTGTGTTGGCCAATTT
The DNA here is from genome assembly GCA_964419335.1 of uncultured bacterium. GTDB lineage: Bacteria > Hinthialibacterota > Hinthialibacteria > Hinthialibacterales > Hinthialibacteraceae > CAYQOX01. The sequence continues at coordinate 12,288 of CAYQOX010000036.1, forward strand.
AATATTTATGACTGCGGGAGTGATGATCTTGCAGCGTGATACGTTTGGGGCTCTTGCCCAATCGGCGAAGGCGCTGCAAACCATAGGACGAGGAAGCCGGGTGTTGTCTGATGAGGTTTATCGGCAAGGGGTTTATAATGTAAAAATGAAGTTTTGGTCAGGGCGGGATATGGAATTGTATCAGGAGACGGAGCCCCGTGTCGGAGATATTGTGGTGTTGCATAATACCTATTCGAATTTGCAAGAAGAGCAAAAGCGTTTGAGTGAACGCTTTTCGATCAAAGTGCTAGGGCGATGGACTTATTACGAAGAGGAGGGGGGATACAATACGATTCCCTTGCTTCCTGATATTATGGTGCGCCCGAAAGATCCACCTCAAACCAGTAATCCTTCCTGCATGGCCTTTCGGTTTCTATCGCAAGGATATTATTCTGTGGTGCTACGTTTGGAAGAGAAACGGGAAACCTCTTCATGAGTAATACGTCGAGAATGCATACCTATTGGAGACGTTGGGGCGCCAATCTGTTATTGCTCTTGAGCTCGATTTTGGTGGGATTGTTGTTGGTGGAGGGATTGCTGCGTGTGTTGGGGTTAACCAGCCGGGAAATTGTATTGAGCCGGGGAATGCAGATCGATGAGGATTGCGGTTTCGTACTGCGTCCGGGAGCGCAGTTGAATGCGATTCCGGGAGTGATGCCGGTGGTACGGATTAATAGTTTGGGACTGCGGGATCAGGAGTATTCAGAGAAGAAGCCGCCGCAGACGGTCCGCATTTTGGCCCTGGGGGATTCGTTTACCTATGGGCGGGTGCATTATGAGTACAACTTTTTGACTTTGCTGGAAGAGCGTTTGGATCAGCATTGGCCGGAATGGAGGGTGGAAATTCTCAATGCCGGGGTGCCGGCCTATCAGCCGGTGAATGAACTTCATTATTTGAAGAAATATGGATTTAGATTGGAACCGGATTTGGTGTTATTAAACTTTTATGTGGGCAATGATTTGTTTAGCAATGAGAAGGAGCCGACGGATTTGCATCCCGAAGCTCCGATCCATGATGAGTTGGAAACGGTTGAGACATTGCCCCTGTATTCCTTGTTGCGGTGGTCGGAATTGTATTGGACGGTGTTGAATTTCTATGCGCGTTATCAGGTGTTGGAGGAGATTAATCAGAGAGTGCCCGAGTTGGATCCCTCGCAAATGGAAGACCCGCGGCGCATTCATCCTGACTTTTGGATGATGGATGAAGAACAATATGGTGAAGAGTTAAAGCAGCAAATGAGGCTGTATTTTTCTTCAGAACGACGAAATGATTGGGATCGAGAGAATTTTGTTACCACGGTGGCGGTGATTCAGGAAATGGCCGAGATGTGCCGGGAGCGCGGGGTGGATTTTGCGGTGGTATTGATTCCCTCTGAGGTGCAGGTGGATGAGAAGGTACGCGAGTTGTTTCAGGAGGCGATCGAGGAAGAAATTCCCGTGAGTACCTTCGACTTCGAGCAGCCGCAAAAGACGTTGGTGCAACAGTTGAATGAAACCGGGATTCATTGTCTTGATCTTCTTCCGGCTTTTTCTCGGCAGGGTAAGGAAAAGCGATTGTATTTATTGCGGGATACCCATTGGAATGAGGAAGGCAATGCCTTGGCGGCGGAGAAGTTGTTTTCACCAATTGGGGGATGGATCGAAGAATGGATCAAGCAGCAGGAGGCGAATGAGGTGAAGAATATGGGAAATGGGGAGAAACCGTAATGCGTATTGCTTATATTGGGGATGGGGGATCGATCCATAATCACTTTATGGTGGATTGGTTTCGGCAGCGGGGGCATGAAGTGCTCTTTTTGACAGACCAGCCTGATGAGGCGATTCAGTGTGAGATGGTGCAGGTGGCACCAAGCCCGGGCGGGGGACCCTGGAGGCATATCAAAGCGATTATTAACACGCGAAAGGCTTTGCGGGAGTGGAAGCCAGATATTGTGCATGCGCATAATATCACCGGGTATGGCTATTGGGCGGCCTGCACAGGGTTTTCTCCATTCATGATGACCTCTTGGGGGTCGGATTTATTGGTGTATCCGCAACAGAACCCGTTGGTACGGTGGGCGGTGGAGTTTTCTTTGCGGAAAGCGGATTGGGTTACGGCCGATGCGGAGTCGTTGTGTGAGGCGGCGCGAGAGATCGTGGGAGATAAGATCGAGGTTCGGTTGTTGCAATGGGGGGTGGATCCCAGTCAGTTTGATCAATCTTTGGGGGAGCAAGCGTTATTGCAATGGCGTGGGGATGCGGAGGTGGTTTTTATCAGCAATCGGCGGTTGCGGCCTATTTATAATATTGATGTTATTTTACGTGCATTTGCTCAGGCTTTGCCTCGGATGCCGAAGGTGAGACTGTTGGTTGTGGGGGATGATACTGAGCGGGGGAAGTTGGAAGCATTGAGTCGTGAATTGGGGATTCATGAGCATACGGTGTTTGTGGGATGGTTACCCCAGGAAGAACTGCACATGGCTTTATTGGCTTCCGATGTCTATGTGTCGGTTCCCTCGAGTGATAGCACGGCGCTTTCGTTGTTAGAAGCCTTCGCAGCACGTTTGCCGGTGATTGTGGCCGATCTTCCTGCCAGCCGGGAGTGGGTGCAGGCGGGAGGAAATGGTTTGTTGGTACCTCCCGGAGAGGTTGAAGCGTTGGCTGGGGCGATGCGGGAACTGGCCGGGTCCCAAGAGAAGCGGCGTTTATGGGGAGAAATCAATCGTGGGATTGTGGAGGAGCGGGGCAATCGCGAGAAGGAAATGAGGAAGTTGGAGCAATGGTATGTTGAATTATGTCAACATGGGTAATTCGATGATTCTTTTCTTGACAGTGTGTTCTTTGTTATGAGAGTATCAATCGTATTCAAAGAGAGGTTTTTTTATTTGTAGACCAAGAATTTTTCTATAGAAAGAACGAAGTTAAAAAAATGTGATGGATGACTATCAAAACGCTGCGAATGAATTAAAAGAGATGATCATCGAGGGTTATCTCAAGAAGCATCCCGAGGTGAAACGATCGGAACTAGTGACCAAGTTGGTGAATGGGAAGATCGTAGTGGGGACGATTGGTGAAATTTTTGGAAAAATGGCGCAGCGGAAAGACTTGCAAGATTTGGAAGAACGCAAGAAGAGGAAACTTTTGGGAGAAGTGACGAAGAGTGGGGATGAGCGGCATGAGAAAATTTTAACGTCATTACGGAGTTCTTTACAATATATTCATTGGCTGGCCACTTCTTGCAATACAGGCTTTTCGAAGCAGGAGCAAGAAGAGAATATCCATTATCTCAAGAAGCAGAAACAACTGGGGGCGGATCGTGCGATTGGTGTCTATCAAGCCAAAATGAAGATTTTGGAAGCGATGCGTCAGGCTTCGACGAAGACCAAATCTCTGGTACAAACCCTGACGTTTGAGTATTTAGAAGCGGTTCGGGATCAATTAAAAGTACAAGCCAATAGTTATAAACGGGAAGTCCAATTAGGCGATCATTTTTCGAATACTTCCAAACAATTTATTCAAAGTGCATTTTCGCGGATTCGTACGAAAATGCAAGAGAATGCAATGCTCGCGTTGAAGGGGGCGGTCGAAATCCTGAAAAAAGATGGGATAAATGTGGGGGATTTGAATTCCAATCAGGATATACAAAAGTTAAATCAGGCGCTGTTGGAGTTAGAAGAACGACTGGAAACAAGAAGACATGAGTTTAAAACTTTGCATGAGATTGTAACCTATCTGGATGAAGTGATTAAAAAATTGAAAGCGGAAATGGGAGAGACAGAGGGCGAGGAGAGTACCGAGTCTGAAGCCAAGAAAGACACGCAGACTTATCGACGGATGGCGTATACCTCAAAGAATAAGCGGTATAAGAAGCGAGGAGAATAAGAACCTTTAGGGGGCCTTCTTTTCTGGATTCCAAAAGGGATTAAGGATCGCCAGTTTGTGGCGTTCCGAATTTTCTTCTTCTTTCATTCCCAAATTTTGATATAAAACAATCAATTTATGACGGGTGCGCGGCTCGGTGGGGTCCAGGTTGACGCAATGCTGGTAGACATCGATCGCTTTTTTGCGCTGTCCAAGAACCACCAAACGCTCGGCGAGCATTTCGTGCAGAACGGGGATGTTGGGGAAATTCTGGGTGGCTTGTTCGAGGATTTCGATGGATCGAGCAGAATGAGCATGGATGAAGTAAAGGTCGGATAAGCGTTTGTAGGCCATGATGGGGGCATAGTTATAGTGTGAACTGGTGTTGAGGGATTGGAGAATATCCTCTTCGGTGTTTTGGGTGGGCAGGGCTTTATTTTGGATTAAGAGATCGAGAAGGGCGGTGGCAAAGAGAGCCGAGGTGTCGCCCCGATAGGGGGCCGAATGATAGGCCGCTTTGGCATGGTTGGCCCGTTTTTGAAGACGTTTGGTGGAAGAAAAGCCTTGAAGATGCATCTCGGCTTTCCAATCGTGAAAAAGATTGGAGGAGGCGGGAATGCTTAAGATGATGAAGAGAGTGGCTATGACATACGGGAAAGCACGGCGTAGGAAAATAACCATGCTATGAAAAAAGTGGGGTAAAGAGATGGTCTTGTGGGATAAAAAGGGGGCGAAGGCTAACCAGAAAAAGGGATTGGCGAACAAAGCAAGAGGGGTCTTTCCATGGGCTAAGGCGAGGAGGAAAATCACGGTGAGGCTCGCCGGTCGTGCCGAAATAGGATCTGGTTCTTTTTTGAAAGAAAAAAGCGTGAGGATCAGTAGGGGAAGGAGGAGGAACCCTAGAGCTAGGGTATTGGGATTGGCAGAAAGCAGTCCCCAGTCATCGATGCCCGAATGGGGAGCGTTGATCCATGGGAAGAAGATAAAATTGACATCCATGTAATGCAGGAATGGAAGAAGAACTTGGGCATAGATATGGAGAGGGAAGAGCTTGAAGTAATAGAGAGCGAGGCATAAGAGCAGTAAGGCTGTTGTGACAAGTCCACGCCGTAGAGAAATCGGCCAATGGGTAAAGAGAGAGAAAAAGAAAAAAGTGGTACCAAGTAGTAAAAAGAATGCTGAGCCGCAGATAAAGATTAGGAGAAAGAACCATAGGCAGATCATGACGATCGCGGCAAAGCGGATCGGGGGAGAGGGATGGGTGTATTTTAGCGTGATGAGTGTTACGGTGGTCCAGATGACACTGTTATGGTAGAGCAAGGAGAAGGTATGCGATTTTGGGGGGATGATGGCTTGCAGGTTGACGGCGCTGAATTCGCTAAAGTGGTAGATCCAGGGATAGGTCTCACGGATGGTTGGGGAAAACCACTCGAAGGGAAACATAAAGAGCATCACGGGATGAAGTAAGAGGATGACCCAGGTTACAGCGACCGTAAGCAGCCATCCTTTCCATGCGGGGATGTGGGAGTGAGATAAACAATAGAGAAGGAGGGCTCCGGTGAACATGGCGGTCCAATGGAGATGGAAAGACCAGGAGTCTTGGATTGAGAAGCCCAAAAGTCCCACTCCGAGCAGGCTGAAAAGGAAAATGAATTCGAAGAAACCTCCTTTTTCGGCTTCGTGGCTGCGGAGGATCTCATGATAAAGGTGTATTCCTGCGACCACGCCGAGGAGAATGAAGGCGGGCAGACGGGAGGAGGCAGAAATCCCGGGAAATAGAAATGGAGCGGCTAAATATGGGATGTAGTTGAACAAAGTTTGCATGCAGCGCGTAATCCTAAGAGATAACTTTCGGCTCCAAAGCCACTAATTTGGCCAACCGCGACTCCTGCGATATAAGAGTGTTGGCGAAAGGCTTCGCGGCGGTGGATGTTAGAGAGATGAACCTCCACGGTGGGGATTTTTGTGGCCGCGATAGCATCACGGATGGCGATTGAGGTATGGGTATAAGCTGCGGGATTGATGACGAGGGCGTTTGCCCAATCCCGATTCTTGTGTATGAGGGATACGATATCGCCTTCGCTGTTATGTTGTTCGATATGGAGGTTGAGGTGAAGTTCGTTTGCCAATTCTTTGATTTGGGCGTTGATGGTGTCCAGGGTTTGGTTGCCATAGGTCTCAGGCTCTCGTAACCCGAGAAGATTCAAGTTGGGACCGTGGATGATAAGGATGTTGGCCATCGTTACGCTCTTTCTGTGATAATCGTTTTCGTTTCCATAAGATAATAATACCCCATTTTGAATTTTCTATCCTCACGGTTGTTTGCAAATTCAAGGGGTATGTTTATACTACCATGGATAGTGATAAGAGGCGAATCCCTAAACCATTTTCATGAAACCATCATGGGAGCGGTGATGGATGGGGATTATTTGTTTCTTTTAAGTTTTCTTGAATCGAGTACAGAAAGAAGTGTAGTATTCCAAGTTAATAGGATAACAGGAAACCATGGCTAAAAACGAAATACAGGGATCAGCAAATCATTTGACTTTTTGGGAACGCTGGGCGTATCTGATGGGGCGTCTGGTTATTTTGTTGGCGATGATATATATCCCCCTCATTTTTTATACTTGGACGTGGCGTCATTTTGCCATACCTAAGATGGTATCTTTTGAATATTTAGTGTTGATCTTAATCGCGAGTTGGGCGGTGATCGCGACCAAGCGACGATTCTTTCAATCGGTATTGGCAATTCCCATGTCCTTTTTAGCCATGATGATTCTCTTTTCTATCCTTTTGGGAGCCAATATGGGCGAAGGCTGGGAACAAACCCAATTTTATATAGCTTGTATTATCTTTGCTGTATTAATCCCGAAATTTCTCACTCGGCAGCAAGATTTTGAAGTATTAACGTTCCTGATGGGGATTGTGTGTATAGCGATTGATCTTTATGCGCTGGCACAGAAATTTTCATGGAGCACTTTTTTCTATTATTCAGAAAGAATCGGGATCGAACAATTTACGAAGAAGCCCGTGTCTTTTATGGGGAATGAAAATTATACGGCGGAATTCATGAATATTGCGGTTCCCTTGATGTTTTTTATGGTGATCTGTCACTGGCGCCGTCCCGCGCAGATGTTTTTCTTTGCTTTTGTGACTCTATTCAATATTTCGACGATGTACTTTATTGATTGTAACGCCTCGTATGTTGGTTTTATTGTGGCGTTTTCGGTCTTGATTCCTATTTTTATATGGTACCGGGTGATTCCCTACTTGGCGAACATCAAGTTTATGGGGTGGGCGCAAGCCGGAATGCAGAAAGGATTTCGGCATATATTGGTTGTGGGAATTTTGCTGATTGCGATTGTGGGAACAATTATTGCTTCTGTACCCAATAAAATCCGTTATCGGATGAACACCATGGTTACTTGGATGGATGTGGATGGGGATTATTTTCCCGACGCGATACCGCCGGTGGTGTTCCGGTTGCAATGTATGGATTCAGCCATTCGCACGATACAAGACAATCCTGTGCTGGGGATTGGTGCGGGGAATTTCAAGGTTGTGCACCCCTTGTATGAAAACCAGCTTGAGCGAAAGGTGTTGGGCGAAGAGACTCTAGCGCGGAAGGTGCATAATGATCATCTCTCGCATGCGGCAGAGTATGGGGTGTTTGGATTGTATGTATGGTATTGGGTGCTGGCGGTTTCGATGGTGGTGGGTTTTATTAGTGTTCGAATATTGAATAAAAAGCGATTTCTGGATCCCAAAACCGCCCCCTTAAATCAATATGTCAACAGTTATTATTTCTATTTTCAGTTAGGTTTGCTTGGGGGAATTATAACCTCCATTATAAGTTGTTGTTTTGGTCATACGTTTGTTATTCCTTCTTCTGCGGTGACTTTTTGGTTTGCAGTTGGCGTTACAGCTGCTATTTTTCAGATTTTATATCGATTGGATAAGAATATGGAAAAGCCGATCCTGGGTACCATCTCGCGTCCTTTGAATCGGCTGCAGCAGATGACGAGTTTGGTTCCAGGTTATTTGCGGATTGCGGTCTTTTTTGTGATGGTGTTGCCAGTGGGTATTTTTATTATGCAGCAGTATATTGCAGAGACTTGGATGAAGTATGGGATGGGGTTTAAAGACCGGGAAATGCCTTTGTACCAATCCATGTTTAGTTGTTTTGATAAGACATTTCAATATTATCCTTATCAAATGGAGGCTTTTTATATATTAGGGCGTTACTATATTGACGCGGTGATGCATATCGATACCTATGCGGAACAAGGGCAACAAGGAAAGCAAGTGTTACAACAGATCGGCTTGAAAGCCGATCAGCGGCAGCCATTGATTGAAGAAGGGATTGTGACCTTGCAGTCTGATATTTATATGAACCCGAATTATAAATGGGCGCATAATAATCTCGGGGTATTGTATGACCGGCTGGGTTCCAAGTTGAAGGGGAATTATCATGCCCGCGCGGCTTATAACCGGGTATTGAGTATTGATGATGAGCAGATCTATGCGCATTATAACCTGGGCTTAGGGGCTATGAACCGGGGAGAGTATGAAGAAGCGATCGATCGGTTGCAAATGGCTCTGGTGGTGGATCCTGGAAAGACAGAAATTTATCGCTTTTTAGGACGGTGTTTTGCTCAGGTGGATCATTTTGATAGTGCGATAACCGCGTTGGATAAGTATCTCGGGTATAGTTTGCGTGACAAGATCAAGCAAGTGGTCCAACAGCAGGATCGTACTCTGGCGCAATATGAAGAGGTTTTAGAGGCGTTAAAAGAAGGCGATGTGGTGAAAGCGTTATCCGAGGCTAAACGTACCATTTCATTTAAAGATGAAGAACTGCATTATCAGTATTTATTCATTGCCCGAGACTTGGCGATTAATAGAAATGAAAAGTTGGATTTAGCCTTGGATGCGGTAACCAAATCGGAAATGGTTTACTCGATCCCGGAAAATGATGAGTTGCTATTGTTGTACGGGAATATCTATTATGTATGTGGGGCGCCTGAGCGGACGGCGGAGAAATTTGAAGAGTATCTGCGTCTCAAGCCCAATAATTTGGAGATACGCAATAAGCTGACAAATTTATATACTTCCATGCAAGAGTTTGAGGAGGCCTTGAGTACATTTGAGCGGGTTGTGCAAATGCGTCCTAATGAGTGGTCGAACCAGACCAGTTATGCCAACTTGCTTTTGGCGAATGGGGCGAGTTGGAAACAGGTTTTCCCCATCGTGCAAAAGGCGGTAGAATTAGGGGGGGACGAGGCGCGCGAATTTATTGCAGAGGAAAGCAATTCCAATTTGATCTATCAATTTTTGGAAAGAGACCCACGGTTGCAAGAGTTAGTCGGGACGGAGTATTGGGAGACGCCTGAAGATGCAACCGCCACGATTCCCGAAGCAACTGAAGAGGCTGTGATCGAGCCGGAAGATATCGAGTCAGCGACTTCGCCCATTCCTTCCGCTACCAAGTGATTGATGAATGACGGGAGGAGGGAAGCCGTTTTTTATGCGCATTTTATTTATAGCCCATAATGGTTATGGTTATCCTCATTCGCGGGTGAGATGCTATCATTTTGCTCGTTTTCTATCGACCATGCCTGATGTGGAAGCGGGGGTTTTATCTTTCCGGGATGATCTCGCGCCGCATAAGTCGGAAGCGGCGATGTATGAGAATTTGCGTGACCGTGAAAAATTATGGCTTTCGTGGAAAGCGATGCGGCGGCTCATGAGAGAACGCGGTTCGGTGCTTTACATCCAAAAAGCCCATTATCATGCGGCAGCTCCTTATTTGCTGCATCGTTTGGGATTCTTCCCCGATTACATTTTTGATTATGATGATTATGACATCCCCTTATCCAACTTTTTTTTCCGGGGAACGTTGAACCGGATTTTTTTTGGGAGCCATCGTTGGGATGAAATTACCTATCGTTTAGCGCAAGGTGCGCGGGGATGTGTGGCGAGCAGCACGGCGCTTAAGGATTTGTTGATGCAGCACAATTCTCACGTGGCGTATATTCCTACGGGAGTCGATGATACGGTCTTTTGTCCTCCCGAAAACCATGTGCAAAAAGAGTGTGTGGAGTTGTTGTGGAATGGGTTGGTTTGGGGGAAGCCCATCATGGATAATATTTTATTTATGCTTCAAGGGTTGAATCATGTGCAATTTTCGATGCCGAACTATCGCTTGAGATTGGTCGGTGGCGGTGCTTGTTGGAATGAATTGAGGGAGATCGTTGCGCGCGAGTACTCCTCCATGCCGATAGAGTGGCAAGAGTGGGTGGAGCCTGCTGAAATGCCAGAGTTGCTGCGGAAGACAAATATTTGTTTACTTCCCACCTGTGGTGATGAGATGTGGCTGCGGTCGAAATCGCCGACGAAATTATTTGAATACTTGGCTGTGGGGCGTCCTGTGGTGGCTTCGGCAGTGGGAGAGGCCGAGCATGTGATTGATCATTTAGAGGATGGAATGCTTGCCCGGGATGCGCATGAGTTTGGAGAAGGGATTTTACGTTTGGCGAAAAATCCGGATTTACGGGAGAAAATCGGGAAGAACGCGCGGCGTAAGGTGACAGAAAATTATTCGCTGCCTGTGTTGGGTGAGAATTTATATCTTTTTTTGAAAAGCGTATTATAGGAAAAAGGCTCATTGTTCTTGGTTGTATGATGATGGCGCTGACACGGGTTGATTGAACCTTTGGGAGGTTTTCCTTATGAAACCACGTATTCATTCCCCCTATTTCGTTAGACATAGTGTGTTTCTTGTGATTCTCGTAATGAGTTTGATGATGGTGAGTTGTGGTGGCGGGAGAGATTCCGGTGTCTATGTGGATCCTACGAGAGAAATCCCGGTCATCGAGCCGGAGCCGGAATTTATGCCTAGTGAGGAAGAGGGAGTGGCTTCGGTAACTACCCCGGCGACGGCGGAAGAAGAAATAGAACCGGAATTTTTCCAGGGATGGATTATTACCCAAGCGGATAAAACTACGTCCGATTGGGTCGAGCAGATGGAAAACTTCCAGATAAATCATGTTCAGATTGGGGGAGGACTGTATGAGACTATCGATGATTTGATTTTTGAGGGCGAGGAAAGAGATCGGGTGCAATCGTTGATTCAGCAGTTTGCAGAAAAAGAGGCAGAAATTTATTTATGGAGCCGAGAACTTAGCATTGATTCTCCCCGATTTCGTTTTCATCCTCAAGACCCCAAATTGGTCGCGCGTAAATCGGCTTATCGTTCGGTGTTGGAGCAATTTCCTCAAGTGGAGGGGATTGTATTAACATTCGCAGGAGCGAGCGTTCCCCCTTGGGAGGCGGAACATCCAGATTCTCGAATCATGTCTCAGAAAGAAAAAATTGCGTTTGTCATTCAATCGATCAAGGAGTTGGTCGTGGATGAATTAGGGAAACGCTTGTGGGTGCGTACACAGGTGGATTCTCGGGCGGTGGAATCTTTAGTAGCCTCAGTGGCGGATTCTATGGAGGGAGATGATATTGGTTGGGTTGTTCCTTTCCGTGAAGCGGAAACGTGGCGTACTCGGTTGGATGAATTTGCGGTAATGATTGAGATGAGCCCCGGCGAGGTGACAACGCGTCCGACTTCGCAAGAGTGGGAGCGTTTTTCTCAACTGCGTGATGAAGAAACCATTGATGGGGTGGCTTTATTTATTCAATCCTCGCCGGAGACACCGGAGGAAGCGATACAGGCGTTTGATGTCTATGTCTTTTCGCAATGGATGAATCATCCCCATAAAAGTCGCGAAGAACTTTTGCAGCAATGGATCAGTGAACAATATGGCTGGTTGCCAACCTCTTGGGAAGGCTATTCGATGCAAAGGATTTTGAGAACATTGCAGAAAACCAGAGAGGAAATGAGGTTGGTGAAAGGGGTCTACGATTTTTCGGAGGAGGGGGAGAGCCTGGATGATCCTTTGTCAGCCGATTTGTTTGAGGATTCGGGAGAGAACACACGTTTTGATCGGCTGGAAGAGGAATTGGAAGAGCCGAGTAAGCAGACGCTGGTAGATTTAGCACAAGAAAGTGTTGAAGTCATTGAAGAACTGGATCAAGCGATAGAATTGTTGGGGCGTTTGAAACAGGATCTTCGTTCTGGGGATTATGATGAACTGCGCGCTCGGTTGGAGCACCAGCGGCAGATGGCTCTAGTTTTTCATTATGCTAAGCAGTGTTATTGGGGGTATCTATTTTGGAAAAAATTGTGGGATGAGGAAGAGGCGCTTCATTTGGAAGCCCATCTTCAGCAGATGGAACAGTTGGCTGATGAATGGGAGGAGAGTCAAGAGACGTTTCACCTGGTAGAGGAAACTGAGAGAATTCGATCCTTTGTTGACTCGATTCGGGAGGAGTTTCCACGAGTTATCTTGGGAGAAAAAGAAAGGGAGTGGAATCGAATCTATGATGTAGTAGTGAATCAAACCGGCCCCAATAGTTTAGAAATAAAATGGAAGACGGAGCAGGTAAGTACTTCCCGGGTGTTTATTACCGAGAAATTACCCATATTTACTCGTTTTGAGACCGCGTTGGAATATCCCGATACGGAGCACCAATGTGTGATTCGTGATCTCAAACCGGGAAGAAGGTATTGTTTTAAACTGCAAACCATTACGGAAGATGGAGAAGTAACTAATTCGAAGGTGATCTTCTTTGAATTCATGACGGCGGAAGTCTAAGATCGTGGTTTTGAGAAATATATCGATAAAAAATTTTTTCGAATAAATGCTTATCCTGTCTATCATACGGCTTGCCTTTTCTCTTTTTGTTTGATATTTGTAATATGTTCTGTCTATAGAACGGGTAGATCCAAACAATTTACAATTTGAAACTTTTATATTCTTTTGGCTTTTTGTTAAAAGGTACAAAAGTTGCTTCTTTAACGATTCGCTTGAAAGATGAATCGTTAGAGGATTTTTGTATTGTTTATGGGTGACCCCATTGAACTTTACCAAATATTGGAGGAAACTGATGAAAAAAGGATTTACATTAATTGAATTGCTGATTGTGGTAGCCATTATTGGGATTTTGGCCGCGATTGCAGTGCCTAACTTTTTGAATGCGCAAATTCGGGCCAAACTGGCGCGCAGCATGGCGGATATGAAATCAATTACCACGGGTGTGCATCAGTTACAACTGGATACGGGGCATTTACCGATTGATGGGTGGGATGATGATACGACCGAAGGCCGGGATATTCTCAAGGATGTGTTTAATGGTGTTGGAGATTTTTCTGAAGCGGAGCGAACCACGACGCATTATCTCGCGGTTTTGACGAGTCCGATTTCGTATTTGTCCGCTGTGCCCATTGATCCCTTTTTGCCGGACCATGCCGATCCCCAATCATTGGGATTTGGAAGCCCGTTCACAACGTATATTTATGCGGATGTGGACCCTCGGATTCCGGGGCGAAATCAAGGGATCGCGGGGTTGAATGATCCTGTGGCTTCCGAGCACGGAATTACTCCTTTGAAAGAGGGTGATTTTGCGTTGGTGGGAATTGGACCGGATGGGAAAGCCGGCAGTGCTTCAGGGATTACTTCGGAGCGGGGGATTCCTTATGATGCATCGAATGGAATTAACAGCATTGGTGATATATTCATGAAAGGCGGCGGAGGAATTAATAAATAAAAGTGTAGTGTGGAGTTCATGATATGTGAATTATAAAAAGCGGTCCAAAGCGGCCGCTTTTTTGTTGAAATGGAGCGAAGAAATGGAATATAATGAGTATATCGAATGAATGAAGGCGAAAAGAGGGAGGCAGGAATGAAGAAAAAAAGTTTTACGCTAATCGAACTATTGATCGTTGTTGCTATTATTGGAATTTTGGCGGCGATCGCAGTCCCCAATTTTTTAAATGCGCAAGTTCGGGCAAAAATTGCTCGTGTGCAAGCAGATGCTCGATCGACAGGTTCGGCACTAGAACAATATCGATTAGATAACAATGTTTATCCTCTGGATGCTTTTAATCGAGATCCGATTGGTCTGATTATGTTGACTACGCCGGTCTCTTTTATGAGTTCATTACCTGTGGATGCTTTTAAACCAGATCGTATTGAAATGATTGATACTTTTGACCCAGGGGGAGGTCGCTGGATGGAACTAGGGACCGATACAGGCCAGGAAAAAGTAGTAGGAAGTTGGTTGTTAATTTCTGCGGGACCTGATGGGGATGATGATACCGATGGTCATCCGGGTTGGCCATTTGGGACAACGGCTTGGGAATATGATCCGAGTAATGGATTAAATTCCAATGGGGATATACTCCGAATGGGAGGTAATTACAATCAGGGGAATTTTACAATCAACGGAAAATCCAATTTGTGATGGTTTGAGTGGAGGGGGGCAGTTCATGAGAGAGATGAAATGATATTTTTTTACATTTCATTTGCAATGGAGAATGAAATTCTGTTATATAATGGATGTTTCGAATCAATTTATGCAAAAAAAGGGGTAGGAAGAAATGCAAAAAAGAGGATTTACCTTAATTGAATTACTGATCGTAGTGGCTATCATAGGGATTTTGGCGGCGATCGCGGTACCCAATTTTTTAAATGCTCAAGTGCGAGCGAAATTAGCGCGCAGCATGGCGGATATGCGATCAATTGTCAATGGAGTGCACCAGTTACGGCTGGATACGGGGCATTTGCCTATCGATGGATGGGATGATGATACGAGTGAAGGCCGGGAAATACTTGAAGATGTATTCAATGATGTAGGGAATTTCCCGGAAGCGGAGCGAACTACGACGCATTATTTGGCGGTTTTGACCAGCCCGATTTCGTATTTATCCTCGGTTCCCATCGATCCGTTTATTCCCAAGCATGCCGATTCGGGTCAGTTGGGATTTGGAAGCCCATTTACAACCTACATTTATGCCGATTGGGATCCCAATATCCCCGGGACGGGAAGCAATAGCAATAATATGAACATAGCGGCCTTAGAGCCTCCAGTTTGTTATGAACACGGAATTAAACCGCTGGATAAGGGAGAGTTTGCTTTGGTAGGGATTGGACCGGATGGAAAAGCGGGGAGTGCCTCGGGGATAACTTCCGAACGGGGAATCCCCTACGATGCTTCGAATGGACTCAATAGTATTGGTGACATATTTATGAAGGGAAGCGGAAGTATTAATAAATAAGGCTTATCAATATCTACGAATATTTGTTTGGCTTATGGCGGCGGTCTGAAGTAGACTGCCGTTTTTTTATAGTTAGAGATGTATGAACCTTTTCTGGGTTGTAGAACTTTTGTTAAACTCGAACCATGCTGCGTACAAAATGTATGGCTTTTGAGTTTGTGATTCTTTAAAGTGTAAATATGAATAGAGAGGTCTCAAGTTCATTGGGTGCGTTTGAAGGTGGATCGAGATGGTACGGCTACGGAAGAATTTTTATGAGTAAGATGTCGGATCATCGAAATAGGTGATTGGGTAAATAGATTTGCGAAAAGAACTGGTTTATGTTTAGGAAGGGAGAGAGACATGAAGAGAGGTATTTCGATTGTAGGGACGTTTTTGATGCTTTTATTGTGTAACGCATTGGTATTGGCTTCGGGTCATAATCCTTTGTTATCTCATGTGAATGGGTTTGCTACGCAAACTCCAGGAGGCCGGGATGGGGAAGTGATTAAAGTGACCAATCTTAAAGCTAAGGGGCCGGGATCCTTGCGGGAAGCGTTGGAGACGTCCGGGCCTCGGATTATCGTGTTTGAAGTGGGTGGGGTGATTGATTTAGAAAAATCTTCGCTCGCCATTCGTGAGCCGTATGTGACTTTGGCGGGACAGACGGCGCCTTCACCGGGGATTACGATTATTCGTGGTGGGATTTCGATTCAAACGCATGATGTTATCATCCAACACATTTGTGTGCGTCCCGGGGATGCGGGAGAAGAAAAACGAAGCGGATGGGAACCGGATGGGATCTCGACTTCGGCGGCCTATAATGTGGTGGTCGATCATTGTTCGACCACATGGGCGGTGGATGAAAATCTGAGTGTCTCGGGTCCGCGAACCGAGGGGCCGGAGGCGACATCGCATGATGTAACCATCAGTCATTGTCTTATTGCAGAGGGATTGGATGATTCGACTCATGCAAAAGGGGCTCATTCGAAGGGCACATTGATTCATGATTTTTGCCGAAATATTGCAATCATTGGAAATTTTTATGCGCATAATGTTACCCGGAATCCCTATTTTAAAGCGTTTACGACCGGGGTGGTGGTGAATAATTTAATTTATAATCCTAGGAATGAAGCAATTAAGATGAGTTATGTGGAGAGAGAGTTTGAGGATGCTTCGTATAGTCCAGAAAAGGGTGAAATCGCGGCTGTGGGGAATGTCTTTCGTTATGGAAGAAATACGAAAGAGGAGGTCGCGTTGATCCAAAGTAAGGGACGTGCTTATGTTCAGGATAATATTGCTCTGGATCGGGAGGGTGAACTGGTGGCTATGACGAAGGGGGATGTGGATATTCTTGAGGGAAAGCCAGTCTGGCCTGAGGGTTTTGAGGCTTTACCGGCGGATGAGGTGGAAGAATATGTTTTGAAGAGTGTGGGAGCACGTCCCTATGATCGTGATCCCATCGATCAGCGCATTATTGATGATTACAAGGATGGACGGGGTCGGATTATCAACAGTCAGGATTTCGTTGGAGGGTATCCTGACTATGAGCCGGTTTATCGGGAGTTGGATGTTCCCTCGGAGAATGTGGAGGAATGGCTCCTGACCTTTACGCATGAGAAAACGGGTATATAGAGCGGGAAGCAGACTCAGCGCCTTCGGCATGCGAAGGCGCTGAGATTCACTATAGTTGTTTAGCTTGCTTCGCAGTGTTTGAGCCACTCCTGGTGCATGGATTCGAGTTTCCGGACGACCTCGGGGTGTTGTTCGGTGAGGTTGTTGGTTTCGGTTTTGTCTTCCTCGACGTTGTAAAGTTCCCAATCGCCGCCCCAAGAGACGAGCTTCCATTGGTTCCAAATCACAGCTTTGCCTCTCGCCCATTGGAAGAAGATCGGTTTTTCCCGTTCTAGTTCTTTGCCTTGTAACACCGGGAGAAAACTGATGCCTTCGTACGGAGGAATCTTTTCTCCATTGTAGGTTTCGGGATAGTTAGCCCCAGCAACCTCCATCAAGGTGGGCATGACGTCAATGAAATGGCCGGTGAATTCAGTAACGCGCCCGCCTTCTTTGATTTCCGCAGGCCAGTAGGCGATTAGGGGGGTACAAATGCCGCCTTCGTGGCTGTAGTTTTTGAAGAAGCGATAGGGAGTATTACTGACGTTAGCCCAGTCGGGGCCTAGAGATGACCAGCGTGACATCGAGCCGATTGCTCCTTCGCCGGGGACATTATCCCCGCCGCGCACGACTTCTGCGGAGCAGCCGTTGTCGGAAGCGAACAGTACTAAGGTGTTTTCTTCCTCGCCCAATTCACGTACTTTCTGAAGAATTTTGCCGATGTTTTGATCCATGCTATCAATCATGGCTGCGTAGACCGCCATTTTGCGGGCTTCGGTTTTGCGTTCCTCTTCGGAAAGACTTTCCCAAGACTGGTAGGTTTTTTCTGAGAGGGGGTAGGTGTCGTCGATTAGGCCCATTCGCTTTTGCCGTTGGTAGCGTGCCTGGCGAAAGTGTTTATAGCCTTCGAGGTATTTGCCTTCATACTTTGCGATATCTTCAGGCCAGGCCATGAGGGGGTCATGCGGTGCCGTGTAGGAAAGGTAGAGGAAAAAGGGTTTGTCCTCGTCCTTGTATTCTTCCAGGTATTGCAAGGCGTATTTGGTGAAATAATCGGTGGTGTAAAAATCTTCTGCTTCAGGGGTGTAGGGCTGGTAGGTTTTGTCGTCGATGCACCAAGCGCGGTTATCACGTTTGCGCGCCGGTTTCGGTTCGCCTTCGCGTTGATTGCCGGGGTTGAAATAATTGCAGCAGCCATCACGCAGCCCATAATAGCGATCGAAGCCTTGGTCAACGGGGTTGTCGAGACTGTGATGCTTGCCGGACATGAGAGTGCGGTAGCCCGCGGCTTTGAGCACATTGCCGAGGGTGACGCAGTTTTCGAAATGGCCGGGGCGCTTGTTCATGCCGCATTGTTGGGCGTAGAGCCCGGTTAAGAGGCAGGCGCGCGAGGGAAAACATTTGGCGGTGTTGTAAAAGCGTGTGAAGCGTACACCATTGTAAGCCATACGATCCAAGTTAGGGGTATTGATTTCTCCACCGTAGCATCCAGGATCCGACCAGCCCATGTCGTCGGCCAGGATGAAAATGATGTTGGGGCGTTTGTCCTTCGCGGCGAAGGAATTGCGAGGGTTCATTAAGGCTAATGAACCGAGTCCTAAGGTTTTGAGTACATTTCTACGTGTAGTCATGATTTAGTCCTTTTCTTTATAATCGGGATTGGGGGCCGGTAAGCGTGCACCGATATCTTTTTGCCATTGATGTAATTTGGCGAGAAGCTCTTTGCGCTTATCTGGATATTTTTCGGATAAATCGTTTTGTTCGCCGATGTCTTTTTTAAGGTTATAGAGTTCTACTTTATCATAATGGTAAAACTCGATTAATTTCCAATCGCCATCGCGAATGGCGGCGCCGGGTTTCCAGGTACTGCCGTGGTAGTGGGGATAATGCCAGTGGAGGGTATTGCGGTTCAGTTGCCTCCCGCCTTTGAGTAGTGAAACCAGGCTTAAACCGTCCGCGTGCTGCTTTGGTTTGAGGGGAAAGCCGGCAAGTTCGAGCATGGTGGGGTAAAAATCCATGCTAATGACCGGCTCGTAGCATAGGGTCCCAGGCTTGGTAATTCCGGGAGCGCGGATGATGAGCGGTTCGCGAATTCCTCCTTCATAGCACCAGCCTTTTCCGGCACGTAAGGGTAAGTTGCAGGTCGGAAATCCCCGGCGGCCGAGGGTGGAAAGGCCGCCGTTGTCGGAAGTAAAGATGATGACAGTGTTGTCGCTAAGGTTTAATTCATCCAACTTGTCCAAGACTCGCCCGATATTTTCATCCATGGCATAGACCATAGAGGCGTACTCGGGGTTATCCTGCCGCATTTTCGTTAGTCCCTCGTGTTCGGGGACATCTTCGGGCCCCGGGGGGAGCTTTTCGGCTTTTTTCTTGAATCTCTCCAAATGGCGTTTGCATGCCTGAATGGGGGTGTGGACTGTGTAAAAGGATAGGTAAAGGAGGAAGGGATTCTCTTGATTCTTTTCAAGAAATTGGATGGATTCGTTGGTGAGGCGATCGGTGAGATATTCGCCCTCGGGGCCATCGCTGAGTTTGGGGTTGTTGTAGGGCGTATAGTAGCCGCCGGGAGGTGAACCCCGGTGATGGCCGCCTTTATTGATGTCGAAGCCTTGATCTTCAGGGAAGTAGCCTTCATCACCAAGGTGCCACTTGCCTGCGTAGAAAGTTTTGTAGCCTTGTTCTTGAAAAACTTCGGCGAGGGTTTCTTCTTCGAGGGGGAGATTATGTAAATCTTGGGGGCCGATTAGTTTTTCATTGGGAGCCCGTTTTCCGGGGATCCAATCGGTGATGTTCACTCTGGCGGGGTGTTTTCCGGTCATGATGGCGGCGCGGGTGGGGGAACACACCGGGCACGCCGCGTAGGCATCGGTAAAAAGCATGCCTTGGGAAGCGAGTTTATCCAAGTTGGGGGTTTCATAAAAGCGGCTGCCGTAGCAGCCCAAATCTTTCCAACCAAGGTCATCGACCAGAATGAAAACAAAGTTAGGTTTCTTTTCCAGAGTGAAACCGGGTTGGGCTAAAGCCAGGTAGGATAAACCAAGGGTGGTTTGTTTAAGGAAATGGCGTCGAGAGGTTTGGTTCATGTTTTCCCTCTTTTGTATTTATAGATTATTTCTCACTATAACAAAAAAGGAAGTATGAACGCAATATGAGAAGAAAAATTAATTTTTCAAACTATTGATGGGGGCCGGGATGTGGCCGCCATGTTCTACAAATTGTTGGTTGCCTTCGGGGCAGGTCACATTGGTGATGCAGGAAGCGCCGAAGAGGCCGCCGAAATCGACATACTCGCCCACACCTTTTCCTGGAACGGGGATAATGCGAACTGCGGTGGTTTTGTTATTAAATACCCCGATGGCGGCTTCGTCGAGGATCAAGCCGCTGATTGTATTGGCGGGGATATCGCCGGGAACTGCGATCATGTCTAATCCCACCGAGCAAACCGCGGTCATGGCTTCCAGTTTTTCCAAGTTCAAGGTGCCTTCTTTGACGGCTTGTGCTAAGGCATGATCTTCCATGACGGGGATAAAGGCGCCGGAGAGGCCGCCCACCGAGGAAGAGGCGAAGATACCGCCTTTTTTGACCGCATCGTTGAGCATGGCCACAGCGGCGGTGGTGCCGGGAGCGCCAATTTTGGAGATCCCCATGGCTTGGTAAATTTCTCCCACACTGTCGCCAACTTTGGGGGTTGGTGCGAGAGAGAGATCGACTACGCCGAAACTGACGTTCAGTTTCGCCGCGACTTCACGGCCGATCAGTTCGCCGGTACGGGTGACGCGAAAGGCAGTATGTTTTACCACTTCGGCGATTTCATCGAGGGTGACATCGGGATGATCGGTGACTAATCCTTCGACAGCGCGCTTGACTACGCCGGGGCCGCTGACTCCAACATTGATGACGCAGGAGGTTTCTCCCTGGCCTAGATAGGCACCGGCCATGAAGGGATTGTTTTCAGGGATATTGACAAAGGTAACGAGTTTTGCGCATCCAAACCCGTTTTGTTTCCGGGTGGCTTTTGCGATGTTGAGGATTTGTTCACTGACGTGGCGAATGGCATCGACATTGATGCCGGTTTTGGTGCTTCCGACATTGACGGAGGAGCAGAGCCGCTGGGTTTGGCTAAGTACTTGGGGAAGAGAATCGATGAGGAGAGATTCTCCCGGGGTATTGCCGTTTTGCACCAGGGCGGTGTAGCCCCCAATGAGGTCGACGTTCACATCAGCGGCTGCACGATCCAAGGCACGGGCGATATGGAGGGCGTCTTCTTTCGTGTGGCCTTCGAGCAGCCGGGCGGCTGGAGAAACCGCTAGACGTTTGTTGACGATGGGCAGGCCGTATTTTGTGGTAAGGCGGTCGCAAAGGGAAACGAGATCCTTGGCGAGGGAGTGAATTTTTTTGTAGACCGAGACCGCGGCCTTGGCGGTGTCGGGGTGGAAGCAATCGTCGATGTTGATGCCCATGGTTACGGTACGGACATCGAGATTGCCTTCTTCTAGCATGCGAACCGTATTGAGGATATCGTCAATGCGTCTCATTTTTTCATTTTAAATAATTGCCGTATGGAGAAGATATCATTGGTAGCGCGAAACAAATTTTCATGCTGTAAGGTGGCTACCAGGTCGATGGATGATACCAGAGTTTGCAATTCTCCTTGTAATTTTTTGATATCGATTTCAGAGGGGACTGAGACTTCACCAATATGGGTGACGTGATCCCCTTGGATAGTGAAAAAATAGTCTTCAATATTTATGTTATTCTCTGCGAGAAAGGTTGTAACCGTTTTTAGGATGCCGGGGCGGTCTTTGCCCGTAAGAGTAAGGATGTAGCGATCGGTTTTGATGGATTCTTGGGCTGGGGGTGGTTCTTCGAAATCACGTACGACCACAGAGGCCTCACCAGGCGTGAAGTTGTTTTGGATTGCTTTGGCAATTTCCTCTTTGGTGTAGGCTTGTCGAAAGTTTGCTGTGAGGATAACGGTAAAATAGCCATGAATTACCGTTTGGCTCATGCCGTCGATGTCTCCGCCCATGTCTGTGATCGCAGAGGTGATATTTTTGATAATCCCGATACGATCCGGAGCCAGTAAGGAGATGACGCAGCGTGTGTTGTTCGTGTTCACGAGTTGTATCCTCGGGAGAAAAGTACAAAATTCTTTTAATCATTTTTGACGGAAATGTAAAGATTGGCAAGTGATGGAGAATCCCTAGTGAATAAGAAAAGGCAAACTTATAATCTTTTCTATATAATTAGACAGGTTGATTTGGGAGAGGATTACAATGAGTTTACCAATGATAGGCGTTGTTATGGCAGGGGGATCGGGGGAACGTTTTTGGCCGATAAGCCGCAGATTGCGGCCCAAGCAGCTGCTTTATTTAACCAATGATAAAAAGATGATGATTGAAGAGGCCGTGGATCGGCTGCTGCCTTTGATTCCGCGAGATAATATATTAATTGCGACTAATGATCTATTACGCGAGCCGATCAAGAAAGCCTTACCGGAGCATGCGGATGAGAATATTTTGGGGGAGCCCATGCGCAGGAATACGGTCGGGTGTTTGGCTTATGTAACCGCCCACGTATTGGCGCGTTATGGGGAGGAAGAAGATGTATTGATGTCTGTCACTCCTGCGGATCATCAGATCGGGAATGAAGAGCGATTCCGGGCTACGTTGGCGGCGTCCATGCATTTTGCGGAAGAAAAAAACGCTTTAGTGACGATTGGGGTGCATCCCACACGGCCGGAGACGGGTTATGGTTATGTGGAAATAACGGACTTGAACCAGCCTCTTACCGAACGGGAGGGGGTGCCGATTTATAAAGTCAAGCGATTTTTGGAGAAGCCCAATTGGGAGGACGCAGAGCGTTATCAAGCCTCGCGCTTTTATTATTGGAATAGCGGTATGTTCTTCTGGCGAGTTTCTCAATTTATGAAGGGATTAGAGAAAGCCTTACCGGAGGCGGCTCAGTGTATTCGTGCCATGACGGAAATAGTGCGCACAGACCCTGAGAATGAGGAGACGATACGCGAACATTTTGCCAAACTTCCCAATATTTCCATCGATTATGGCTTGATGGAGAAATCAGACACTGTTTATGTGGCGCTGAGTGATTTCCGCTGGGATGATGTAGGGGCTTGGGATGCGCTCACGCGGATCCGGCAGCGGGATGAGAGGCGGAATACCTGTGTGGGGGAGCCGGTGCTGATCGATTGTAAGGATGTGATTGCGTATAATGAACCGGGAGCGAAGAATATGGCGGTTTGTGTAATCGGCATGCGTGATGTGGTCGTGGTGACTTCTGCTGATGGGGTATTGGTTTGTCCCAAGAATCGGGCTCAAGATGTACGAAAGGCGGTAGAAATGTTAAAGAAAAGGAATGCGGATCAAGTGTAATCCGAATAAAAAAGGCACGATGGTGTAACTTTTTCATCCGTTTCGCTGAGAGAGGAAGACCGATGTGTCATTTCGGCACGCGAAGAGAAGGAGGATGCCTTACTGGAAGTGCTTTAATTAACTTGAGTTAGCATCTCTTTCCGGTTGGCGCGATGATTGCTTGTCTTGTTTAATAGAATTGGAAGGAGATGAGAAAAATGCAATTATTATTCCTATTCATGGTGCTCATAATATTATTAAATCCCGTAATGGCGGGCATGTTTTTGGTTACTTTTATTTTGTTACTGCCGGTCGTTTTGTTATTTCATTCGTTCCAAATCCTGGTTATGGTGCCCGCTTCGTTATGGCAAACGTTTACTAATGCCCAAGTGCGAAAAAATCATGCGTTAGAGCATGCAACCGCAAATGTGTTAGAAGAAAAGTATGGGGTGAAATGGGTTGCGGGTATGGCGTTTAAAAATGGATTTAAACTTTATGGGCAATTACCCGATCCTGTGATGTTGATTGAAGCCGCGCAGGAAGGATTGGCTCGTTTGCAACATGGAGAAAAGCACTTGGCGTTGCATCCCCGTTGTGGTACCGCTTTGATTATTGGGCAATTTCTTTTTGCTCTATTGTTTGTGATTATGTTCTTCTTCATGGAATATTTCAGTCTTACGGGGATTTTGTTCGTGTTTGCAATGGCAATACTTCTTCATAAGCCGTTGGGAATGCTTACGCAAAAATATCTAACCACCAGTACGGATGTAGAAGATATGCACATTAATAATGTTTCCGTGGATCTGTGGGGACAATTTTACTTTGAAACCAGCACATCTCCAGTGCAGCGTATGCATCAGTCGTATCAACCGATGTGGTTTGGGTTTCGTAAAAGAATGTAAATCACAGAGGGTGGATTTATGTCGAATGAGCGAAATGGCCGAATCCATATTGGAACCTCCGGATGGTCTTATTCGTGGGAAAACTTTTATCCTGAAGATTTGGCGAAGCGCAGGAGATTGACTTATTACAGTCAGCATTTTACGACGGCGGAGGTTAATTATTCGTTTTACCGCTTACCAGAAGTGAAGACGTATGGTAAGTGGTTAAACGAGACAGAAGAGGATTTTTGTTTTGCCTTAAAGTTAAGCCGATTTATTACCCATGTTAAACGATTAAAAGGGATCAAACAGCCTTTGAAGCAATTCCTCTCACGTAGTAAAGCCTTGGAACACAAGCGAGGCCCTATCTTAGTTCAACTCCCGCCAAGTTTTTCGCTTGATACGAAACGTTTCGAATCTTTTTTACAAACGGCGCGCGCGTGTGCTGAGGAATTGGAGATGGAGGATTTACGCTTTGCCTGCGAACCTCGGCATAAAAGTTGGTTTGAGGAGAGTGAGGAGCGTTCGTATTTCATTCAATTGATGCGGGATTATCATTGTGCTTTCGTGTTTGCGCAATCCGAGCCTTATCCTTATCCCCAGGATGAACCTCTGACCTCGGATATTGTTTATGTGCGTTTTCATGGGCCAGAGAAATTGTTTGCCTCAAAATATAGTGAGGAGGCTATGAAAAAATGGGCGGATAAGATCAGCGGTTGGAATCAGAAAGGGATGACGGTCTATGCATATTTCAATAACGATATGCATGGTTATGCGGTAGATAACGCGCAGAGTTTACAGAAATATCTTGGGTTGGAATAACCTGCCGAATTTGGTTATCACTATGGGAAAAGATGAGTATAAAATAGAAAAGATCATTGTGGAAAATCAACGTATGCGTAAACAGATGAAAGAACTAGAGATGGAAATAGAAAGAAGAAAAGAGGCGGAAGAGGCTCTCAAGAAAGTTAATGAACAACTGGTAGAGAAGGTTCACCGACAAAACTATGACTTGGGAGAGCGTATCAAGGAATTAAATTGCTTGTATACCATATCAAGTTTGGTCGAACAACCGGGGACTACCTTGGAAGATATTATTGAAGGGGTGTTACGGTGTATCCCTCCCGCATGGCAATATCCCTCGATTACGTGTGCTTCTCTTGTTCATGGTGGGAAAAGCCATACGACGGAGAACTATAAAGAAACAGTATGGCAAATGAAAGCGGCTATTCATGTGAATGGAGAAGAGAGAGGAAAATTAATCGTCGGTTATCTAGAAGAACGTCCGGAGATTGATGAAGGCCCGTTTTTGGAGGAAGAACGGAAATTACTCAATGCGATTTGTAAGCGAGTGGGGAAGATCATTGAGTATAAGAACTTAGAGATGGAACGGGAATCCATGATCCAGCGATTACAGGAGGCGTTAGATCAAGTCAAGACTTTGCAGGGATTGATTCCCATTTGCTCTCATTGTAAGAAAATTCGGGATGATCAAGGCTATTGGAATCAATTGGAGACTTTTTTGCTTCAACATTCTGAGATGACGCTAACTCATGGAATCTGTCCGGACTGTGCAAAGAAATACTTTTCGGATTTCTGCTAACCTTCATGAGGACAGGCTTTGTTCCTCTAATTTCTGTATTCGTTCTTTGAGGTAGGTATAACGTAGTTTGGTTTTATTGTTACGTACAGCGATTGCAAGGGCTTTTTTGGTTCCGATCACGACAACCAATTTTTTTCCACGGGTAATAGCTGTGTAAAGTAAGTTTCGTTGCAGCATCACGTAGTGTTGTGTGAGTAAGGGGAAGACTACGGCAGGATACTCTGAGCCTTGGGATTTGTGGATTGAGATAGCATAGGCCAAGGTGATTTCGTCGAGTTCGCTGAAATCATATTTCACTAAGCGCTCTTCGAAAGCGATTTGCACTTCTTGTAATTCTTGATCGATAAAGCGAATAAAGCCGATATCGCCGTTGAAGACTTCCTTGTCGTAATTGTTGCGCAGCTGCATGATCTTGTCGCCTACCCGATATTCGTTGCCGCCTCGGGTTAAGACTTCTCCCTTGGGGTTCAGGCAGGTTTGTAATTCACGATTGAGGATGATGCCTCCCACTTTTCCTTTTTGCATAGGTGTGAGTACTTGAATCTCCTGGCGAGCGTCTAGATGGAAGCGTTGGGGAATGCGTTCGAGTACCAGTCGTTTTATCGTTTGGATTACGGTATCGGGGTCTTCTTGTTCGATAAAGTAGAAATCATCCAGCTCATTTTGGGGAGCGGCAATGTTGGGAAATGAGCCTTGGTTGACGCGATGGGCGTTGACGATGATAGAACTGTGTTGCGCCTGGCGGAAGATTTCATTAAGTTCGACGACAGGGAGAGTTCCTGAATCCATCAGATCTTGTAAGACTTGGCCGACGCCGACCGAGGGGAGTTGGTTGCGATCACCTACCAAGATCAGGGAAGCGGAAAGAGGAACCGCTTTTAATAATTGATGCATGAGCGGCAGATCGACCATCGACATTTCATCGACAATGAGCATATCGCAATCCAAAGGAGTATCTTCATTGCGTTGAAAGCCGCCTTGTTGGTGATTGAATTCAAGCATACGGTGAATGGTTTTGGCGTGATAACCGGTGGTTTCGCTCATGCGTTTGGCGGCTCGTCCCGTGGGGGCAGCTAAAAGAACGTTATGTTTTTTGGCGAGGATGATTTTTAGAAGAGAACGGATAATGGTGGTTTTCCCAGTACCTGGACCGCCGGTGATGATCATGACTTTGGAGTGAATGGCGGTTTTTATGGCTTCGGCTTGTTTCGCGGCCAATTGCATCGAGAGTTGTTTTTGCACCCATTGGAGTG
This sequence comes from uncultured bacterium, assembly GCA_964419335.1. Classification (GTDB taxonomy): domain Bacteria; phylum Hinthialibacterota; class Hinthialibacteria; order Hinthialibacterales; family Hinthialibacteraceae; genus CAYQOX01. The sequence goes on from CAYQOX010000036.1 coordinate 39,041, forward strand.
CCGCTTCGGTATCGATCTTTTTTAAACTTGAGGCGTGGTGGTAGAGAGCGAGAATTTGCGAGGCGCATTTGGTTTCTGCCCAGTGGTGTTTGGCCAGATAGACGGCTTGGGTCCCGCTGAGGTCCTCGAGAATCACGCGGCGGTCTGAGGATACGGCTTCCAGTGCTTGTTCAACCAATGGTGAATCAACTTCGAGAATCTCGGTAGCTTCTTGGATGACTTCTTCTTTAGGAGAGAAGACATGGCCTTCTTCGCTGATTTTTTGAAGTACGTAGAGCAATCCTGCTTGGATTCGGATTGGGGCGTCTTTTTGAAAACCGAGCTTACTCGCGATGCGATCAGCGGTTTTGAAGCCGATGCCGAAGATATCGCCGGCAAGGCGGTAGGGATTTTCTTGAACCGTGGGGATCGCGGAATGGCCATACCGTTTGAAAATTTTTACGGCGTAGGTGGAACTAATGCCGTGGGTTTGGAGAAAGATCATCACCTGGCGGATTTCTTTCTGTTTTTCCCAAGCATCGGCAATCATATCCACTCGTTTTTTCCCGATTCCTTCCACTTGGTTTAAGGCGCGGATGTCTTGATCGATGATATCCAGGGTGGTATCACCAAATTTTTTCACAATGCGTTTTGCCATGACCGGACCAATGCCTTTAATCATTCCCGAGGCGAGGAATTTTTCGATGCCTTTCGCGGAGGCAGGGAGTTGGGTTTCGTAATGATTGGCTTTGAATTGTTCGCCGAATTTAGGGTGGATTTCCCATTCGCCATGGAAAGAGGCATATTCACCGGGATTCATTTCGTGCATTAATCCCACCACCGTGACCGGGTCTTTTCGATCGGGCAAGTTGACGCGTGTGACCGTATAGCCATTTTCTTCGTTATAGTAGGTAATGCGTTCGATGACGCCTTGGATTTCGGTGGTCATGATTTTTTATAAATTTATTTTATAAGGTTACATAATTTTTTTATGTCAAGTATGATTTATGATATTCTTTTTTAAAGCATCTTCTATGTCTTTTTCTAAAGAAAAAGAGATAATTCTAGCATTTGAGAATATATTTCTGTTTTTATATCGAAAGCTTCTTTACGTTGGAGGTATGAATGAAGCGGATACTCTTTAATTCTATTCTATTGCTGAGTTTGGTTCTTGGATCGATGTGTGGGGTGGCTCAGGAGAATCAAGAGGTCACTAATCAAGAAGTGATTTCGGTTACGGCGACTCCCAAGTCGACAGAGATTCAAAAGGAGTTTAAACCGAAAAGTTTATTAGAAACTGTAAACCAACAAAAAACCGTAGTCCAACGTCATTTAGAAGAAGTGCAGAGCGGTTTAGAGGTTGTCTCGGCGACAGCGACTCCGGAGATGAAAGAGTTTTATAATCAGCAGATAGGGTATCTAAACAGCATCATAGGATTGCTGGATCAGCAAACCGCAGAATTACAACGTGCGAGTGAGTTTATTGAGCAAAATGAACGAATGCGCTCAGAAATAGAGAAGCAAGAATCCCAAGATTTTTCGGAGACTTCGTTTATCGAATGGGATCGGGTGCGTGATGAACTTCATGTAGAAAGCAATCAGAAAGAAGTGGTTGATACCAAGGTTGAATCCGCCAAATCCAACTTAGAGAAGATAAAGAGCACGCGCAAAGATCGGGAATCCAAGGTCAATGAATGGAAAAAACGGATAGAGGCCGAAGATAAGGAGTTTAGCCCCGAGAAACGGCAGCAAGAATTATTGATCTCACAGCTGGCTTTGCGCGAAGCCGCGGAACAGGTGCGTTTGCAGGAATTCGTGCTTGAAAATCGTAGGTTGGAAAAACAAATTTATGAAGCACGATTAGATCTTTTACAAAAGCGCATGGAACTCATGCAGCCGCATGTGACTTTCACCCGTGAGAATCTTGACCAACAGGTGCAGCGGTTAGAAAAAGAAGAGTTTGAATTAAATCAGCAGCTGAAAAAACGGAATGAGGAACTTGAAGCGGTCAAACGCCGTTTGACTTTGCGTCGAACCGAATTAAGCCAAGCGACAGAACCTTCTAAAGCGTTGGAAGAAGAAGTGAAAGCCCTGCAACTGGAATCCGAGGCTCTGCAAAACACCATTGAACTGCTCGAGAGGAAGATTGAGTTGATTCCAGTGCGCACCAATTTGTGGCAGCGGCGGTATTCGATCTTCAATTTTAGTATTGATATGAATGATTTGAGCCGATGGAAATCGGAATCCAACGAGAAGATCGACGAACTGAATCAAGATTACCGGATTTTACAATTGCGGTTAGATGGAAGAAAGAATGAATTGCTTATTCACAACAATAGGCTCGAGGCCGCAAGTGAAGAGCCTAAAAATGTCCAAACCCAATATCAATTACAACAAAATCATTTGCAATCCATCGTTAATTCTATTCAAGAGCAGCAAAACGTTATAGAGGTCACCCGCCGTTTACTCAATAAAGTGATTGAGGAGATCAACCAACGGACACAGCGTTTAACCTGGCAAGAGCGGGCCGATGCCATCATGAAGATGGAATATTACGGCAATACCGTCTTACAGTGGGCATGGGCGGTAGGCGTGATGTTAATCTTCTTGGTCCTTTCGATTTTGCTGCGCTGGTATTTGGTTCGACGCTTGCGACGCTATGCATCCAAAAGCCATGAGCAGATGACTTTGGCTGCGGGTATTCTTGAGTGTGTGCAACGAACGAAACTCTTATTTATTTTAATCCTTGGTATTTTTATCGCCTGCCAAATGTTGGAGGTGGCGTATACTCCTAAGTCGATTATCGTAAATGTAACCAAGGTGGCCTTGGTCATTCAAGGGGCGATCTGGGTGAGTTTCATTATTCGGGTTTGGATCTTTAAATATTTGTTGCGCAAAACCAAGCGTGATTCCACTAGCCTGGGAGCAATGAGCATCTTTAACTTCATCAGCCAATTGCTGGTGTGGGCGATCGCCCTGATGCTCACCTTAGACAACTTGGGAGTGGATGTTACTACTTTGATCGCCGGTCTTGGTATTGGTGGTATCGCGGTGGCTTTGGCGCTGCAAAATATTCTGGGGGATTTATTCTCTTCGTTATCAATCGTTCTGGATAAGCCCTTCGTGGTTGGTGATTTTGTGATTTTCGATAATTTCAATTACTTAGGAACTATTGAACACATTGGCATCAAGACCACCCGGATTCGTAGTCTAACCGGAGAACAAATCGTCTGTTCTAATAGTTATATGCTGAGTGCCAATGTGCGTAACTTTAAGCGAATGAATGAGCGGCGGGTGGCTTTTAAGGTTGGAGTGATTTATCAAACACCGAAAGAAAAATTGGAGAAGATCCCTGAAAAAATACGTGAGATTATTGAATCGATCGACCAGACTCGATTTGACCGATCGCATTTTCAGGCGTTTGGTGATTTTTCTTTAAATTTTGAGACTGTATATTTTGTGTTGGTTCCTGATTATGTGACTTACATGGATATTCAGCAAGAAATTAATCTACGCATTTATGAGTTCTTTGAAGAAGAGGGAATCGAATTTGCGTATCCCACCCAGATGATTTACCATCAAGCGGTTCAAGATCAAAATGAACCTCAAACCTTACCGTAAGAATAGGCATTCCTTTAGGGAGAGAGGGTATAGCCAAAACTGGCTATACCCCAATTCCTAATAACTGTCCCAGCTGATAAATTACGAAGGTTAAAATATAGGCAACCAGGGTAAGGCTGGTTAATTGAAACAGCGCAACGCAAAATCGAGTTCATTAACCTTGAATTCAACTTACGTTGCGCTTCATCTTGCCAGCCTATTGCCGGCCCGAAAAACGCCCCAAATAATCAAGACTATGACATGACTAAAAAATCGCATGATTGATTGAGAATCGTATCGATACACACTGACTATTTAGTCGTGAAGATTTTGATGAATCTCGGAAGCGGTATTTACCAGCCAATTGACAACTTTAGGATCAGGTAAAAAGCCTCGATTCGCAAACACCACTTCGAATTCTTCATCCTCAAAAGGTTCACCATACTTGTCAATATAGCGTTTATGCATACGCTCTGGTCCCATCGATACATACAGCCCAATGACCAATACTCGTTTTTTCTGTTGACCCGCTTTGGCGATGGCGCTGATTCCATGGGTGTGATAACTTTGACCAACCTCAACAAACGCCCAGTCCGCATACATGATTCCGGTCTTGCCGCAGACATAGGTAGCCGCTCGCCGGGCAAGATCATTCCATACTCCTTCTATCCCATGATCGCCGTGGGCAAAAATGACTACAGCCTCATTTTGAGTATCTTCCGATAATTCTTTGACTCGCTGGAGCGCTGATTCCAGCAAGAGATCACTTTCCGAGATGGTTGGTCCCATAACGATTGGGACTTTAGATGATGCGATCCTGGCGCCTTCCTCCTTCAGGGTCTCATAAATGTCTTTGCTGGAATAAAGCCCAAGCACCGCGGGGACGTCATACACCACATGGGATGAATGCGCGATGAAAAGCGGCATACAAACAATGGTGTGACACCCGTGTTCAATCAATTCATCAACCCCCTCAGCGACCAATGGTTCCTTGAATTCGAGGTTAACAACTTTCGCTGATTTGAATGGACTAGAATTTTTCTCTATCGCTTTGTTTAGTTTTTTTTCGAGTTGTTCCATGGGTTCATTCCATGAAGGACTTGGAGAACCATGCACCACCACGAGCAAGCCAGATTGCTTGCTTTGTTGGTCTTCCGCCCAACTACTGTGGACAAACAGAATGCAAATGACGATAGTTTTGATTAAAGTTTTCATCTTCATATATTCCTTTCTATTTTATGACTACCAATGAATGAGTTTGCTCAATACCGGGAATTACTGAACATAACTCCCGGTACGTGGCAAGTGAGGTTTCCCACATGGCGAATGGGAAGATTGTTGATGCCATATTTTTGTTCAATGCGGAATCCAACCGCCCTTCCGTTTCCCTCCTTCATATCGAACAATATCTCCTGCCGACATCAATCCATTCGAGGCGGCATAATAATGATGCCCTCCGTTATAAAATCGATCCGGTCCCCGGCTTTTTATGACATAGCCCTTGCTGCTCATTTGGAAATTAACTTTGCTGAAGGCTTTGAAACTGGTGTAGTCATAGGGCCAGCTGCCCGTTTCCCTTTCTAATGTGTCATCACCCATGAATACGCCTAAGCGAGGAGAAAACACATCTTGCGGAATTGAAGCAATATAAGAAATCGGCGTTGATAAAACACTCAGTTCATACCGGTTCTCTTCCCATGTGCCGTATTCCTTGACCGGGGGATTGGAGCGTGTCTCCCATCGGCACAAATAAAAATATGGAAAAGCGTTATTATCCAATCGGTACATTTCCAATACATCACCAAGCGTTTTTAGATCAGCTTGGGCTTTCGCTACATTGGCTCTTGTTTGTGCGGCGATGAAATTGGGAACGGCAATCGCGGCCAGGATACCGATGATGGCTACGACAATCAGTAATTCGATTAAAGTGAATCCGGTGTTTCTCATGTTTTTGAATCTCAATCAGGTCTTAATAGTGGATCCATCCGTTTACACTGGTGGTTTCTTGTCCGGCCATCATGATTCGGCTTAGCCAAACGCCTGACCCATTGTCGTAGTTTGATGAACCAGAGCGGATAAACAATTCGAGAGATGAAGGCGGATCGTTCCACACCAGGTCTCCGCCGTCCGCCATGATTCCATCGACGGCAATTCTCAAAGAATTATTCACTTTCCGAAAAGCAACTTTATGCCAGCCTTGGCTACGGGAGATATAGAAAGAACCTCCGTGGCCGGAGTTGTGAGTGCTAACGTAATAACTTTCCGAGATGGAATTCATGACGACGGAATAGGCTTTGATAACAATGTATTCGTCGGGATTCACGGGATTTTGAATACCAATTTCGGTCTTATACCCTGGTTCGGTGTAATAAGGATCCCAGAACCATAACTCGATTTCTCCTTGATCGACGTTCCAGGGGGCAGTTAACGTTGTTTCCGGGTTGGGGATTCTTACAACCTGATTTGTGTTAGGGAGAAGAGCAATCTCAGCGCTTGGGCTTGCGCTTTCAATTAATGGCGATCCACCGGTTTGTGTAATCCAGGATGGAACTGTATCAAAATTCGTGGAGAACAGTTTCGGCATGACGCAAATGTCATCCCAGATCATGATTTGAGGATCGCCTCCCCGAGTGTAATACCAACCGGAACGGCAAAGCAGTTCCAACTTTGTCAAAGGCGATTCCACAATGCAGTCAGAATGCTTGTTATTGATGCTGGTGTATGTTTTTCCATTGTCAATCACAAATGAAACTTGGTTCCATGCATGTATTCTTCTTTTGATATATTCGGCTGTTTCGATGTCTGTACCAAAGAAAATATTCATCGCATTTAAACCAGGAGCGGGGCGCTGCACATAATAGTAGTCAATCTCTCCACCGCCATGCCCGGTTCTCTCTCCCTTTAGTTCGACGGTCACATAATCCTGGGGCCAGCCTTCGAAATCGCCTTCTTCATCGGATCTCAAACGAATATCGTTTGCATTGGGTCCGTCATAACCGGTATCGTAAAACCATACGCTGACGATCCCCTCTTCAATGCCAATATTACGAGAGACTTGGTCCCATGATTCGTTGAGAAAAACAGAAGTTGAGTTCAAGAACCCTGAAGCACCTTCGATGGCATGAAGCGCTGCTGTTTTCCCTAAATCTCCTCCCCGATCCAACAATTCGAAACCATAGGGAGAAGATCCTTCATCAAAGTTTTCGAACCATCCGGTCTGGGCTTGGACACCAGACACTGCAAGGACGATTGAAAACAAGACCGTTGTGATACTTTTTTTGAAATGCAACATAACTCACTCCTTTTCATGTAGAAAATTGATTTATTCGAAACGCAAAAAAGCGCAACGATAATCGAATTCATCAACACTGAATTCAACCTACGTTGCGCTTCTTCTTGCCAGCCTATTGCATAGCCCGAAAAACGCCCCATTTTGACTTTGGATACTCTAAATCTTTTCTTGGAGAACGGTTTCTATGCGTTC
>CAYQOX010000037.1:0-44561 GCA_964419335.1 uncultured bacterium
TCCATAATGTTTTCATCATACCATCTCCTTTTTTATTCTTTGGAATAAACCAATTGGCCGCCAATGTATGTAGATAACACCTTGGTGTTTTTGAACTCTTCTAAGGAGCAAGTAATCGGATCGCGATCAAGCACGATGAAATCGGCAAGTTTCCCCTTTTCAAGAGAGCCGCGTTCTTCTTCGGCAAAAAATAAATAAGCATTGTTGATTGTGTAAAAACGGATGGCTTGTACGCGTGAGAGAGCTTGCTCGGGATGTAAGGGGCGATCCAGCCATTTCGCTTTGCGGGTCATCGCGGTATACATCGACAACCATGGATCGTAGGTATTAATCGCGCGCAGGGAACCAATTTTCATCATATGATCGGAACCACCACCCACGTGTGCCCCGAGTTCAAAAAGAGAACGCAACGGTTGAAACCACGTTAATCGTTCATAGCCAAAGTGATGATGGAGGGTACGTCCATCATGATACAGCCACGGTGGTTGAATATCAGCGCAAATGCCTAGGCGGCTAAGTTCGCGTACTGCTTCTTCGGACATGAAATTTGAGTGGCATATTACTGGGCGTTTTTGGCGAATGTCATGTTGATCTTGAAGTTCTTTGCATGCGTCGATAAACCCATGTACTGCTCCATCCCCGACACTATGCGCCATGAATTGAATATCCCGTTCCATGCAGGCGTTTATTATATCAACTAAATGATCGTGTTCGATAAAGCGCATTCCGCGATAGTCGGGGTCGGAGATGTTATACAATTCACTCACCCCCCATGGTTCACGCATATAGGCGCTTCCAGTCAACATCCCGCCATCGAGGAACACTTTGGCAGCAGAGACTTTTAAATGAGATTCACCTTCATAAAAAGGTTGATCGACGATGTTATCCAGTTTTTCTTCAATATCTTCAATAGGTTGGTTTGATCCTACATAAACAGAAATATAAGCCCGTATGGTAAGTTCATCGCGCTCTAATAATTCTTGATAACGTTCAATGTTGGATTGGCTTGTACTTCTTTCTCCAACGCTGGTTAAACCTACGCGGTTGTAATCCGCAAAAAGTTTCTTCATCCATTGCAGATGATCTTCCTTGGAGGGGGATTTGTTAGGATTTTTGTATTTCAAAAAACGAGTGCAGTTACGCAGAATTCCGGTTAATTCTCCCGTCTCAGGATCTGTTTCGGCAAAACCGGGTCCCCCATCATCCGGTTCCCAATCCTTATCGATGCCGCTCTTTTCCAAAGCCAAGGTATTGACGGAGGCATCAGGGCCAGTGCGAAAGATCACGGGATGATTTGGCGCGGCCTGATCCAATTCTTCTTTCGTAGGATAGCGTTGTTCCTTGAGGCGGGTAAGGAAATGTTGGCTTACGCGGATCCATTCACCATCTTCCAATACTTCCGCGCGAGATCGAATGTAATCAAGTACATCTTGAATGCTGTCCATCTCAGGGAGTTCATGGTCAAATTCAGTTATGGATGCATTGGCAGAATGTGCATGAGAGTCGATTAATCCTGGAAGTACACTTTTTCCTTTTAAATCTATTACTTGGGTGTCGGAGCCTTTAAAGTCATCGAGGAGGTCAGAATCTCCAACTGCAAGAATGCGATTCTCTTGAACAGCCATTGCCCGATGTATACTGAAGGCCTCATCGACGGTAATTATCTTGCCATTGGTTAGAATCAAATCCGCATCCGGTGCACTCCATGTGACGGGAAGAATGCAGAAGAATAGAGCGAAGAAGGAGCCCTTTCGTATCCATGGAATAGCCATCATATATCACCTCGTTTTTCAGGAATTCATCATGATGACTATCTTATGATAAAAAATACCTCTGTGTATATGGCATCGAAACAATAAGAGTACATCCTCTCTTGTTTTTTATCTGACACTAAACTATTTCTGAATAAACCTTTAACATTATAACGTTATCATTTATAGTATATCTTCATTGGATTCGAAACATTATATGGTTTTGAAATCATAGAAATTACGGGTCAACCTTCGAAAACTCTCATCGCGTGTGTTGTCAATACAGGGAGAGGACACTTATACGTGATCCTATGAGTGTCCTCTCCAGCGGGTCTCTCTTCTTTATTCATCTACATTTTCAACATTGGTTACCATTATTGCATGCACGGCTTCATGATTGACAAAATGACTCAAGGCTGACTCAACCATCAATTCTTATTGAGCCTTAGGTAAATCATCATTAGGTTTCGGGTTGATGTTGTAGAGTACATTCCCTTCAATGGCACGTTTTTTCGATAACCATATTGATAGAACAAAGACTTGAATTAAGGGTAAAATACGAAACGCGAGTTTTGTTTGAAAGCTCAATGGGAGAAATCGAGAGAGAGGCGTATAGCCCATAAAAAAAGGGAGCCAACGCTGGGGCTCCCTTTTACCAATTCAAATTGTCAGAATGTTGTTAGGCGTTACGTGAAAAGATAGGAGTAACCCCTTGTGCCATTTGTTTTACTTCTGTTTGTTCTTGTTCGCTGAGCGGCGAGTACTGCTCCGCGATATCCAAGGCCAGGAAGAACAATTCTTCTTCGCCGGGAGGAATCGCAGCCGTAACATCCAACGACAAGGTGAAGCGTAAAGCCATCTCAGCGTTTTCACGTTCACTCACCGGCTGATACCAGCACTTTTTGTACTCACTTCGATCTGCGTCTTCAGGCCAGCGTGTCTTCGCCATAGCTTTAAGCGCAAGACGAGCCGCGCCTTTTTCCTTGGCTTTTTCAATAACTTGGGGGCCAAAGTCTCCTTCATGCCAGGTTACATAATTAAAGGGAAAGAGGATAGAATCAAAGTCATAGCGTTCCATTGCCGCGATGGCGGCTTCGGCAGAATGGGCAGAAAAACCAAGGTTCTTAACCAGACCTTCTTCCTTGGCTTTTAGGAAGACTTGCATCGCCCCATCCTTGGCGAAGACTTGATCGACATCCTCCATGCTAGAAAGGGCATGCAGTTGGTAGAGATCGAAATGGTCGGTGCGTAATTTCTTCAGGGATTCATGTAATTCTTTTTCGGCGCCATCTTTTTCACGCTGATGGGTTTTGCATGCGAGAAAGGCTTCTTCGCGGAAGGGCTCCAGTGCCGGGCCTAGACGTTCTTCGGCGTCTCCATAGGTAGGAGCGACATCGAAATAATTCACGCCGCGTTCTACCGCTTTGGCGACAACCTTATTCGCGTGCGATTGCTCTGCACCGCGAATCACGATTCCCCCAAAGCCAATAATGGAGAGTTCCGGGCCCTGTGAACCATAGCGTCGTTTCCTTAGTTCACCTTTTTTCTCGCTCGCTAAAGAAGTTGAAGTGCCATACGCCAAGCCAATACTTGCCAGGGTACTTTGTTTTAAAAAGTCTCTTCGATCCATCGTGGTTTATTCCTTTACTTTATTATTTTGATTTAGTTTACCACGAAACCATCTTTCAGAAAACATATTAATGCTCATGGTCATCTCCGAAGTAGACCTTATGATACTTGTTCAATAAGGATCGCAATTCTTCCACATGCTCCAAGTCGGTGGTTTGTTTTGATTTCATCGCATGGACCAACATTTTGTGTAACAGTTCCAACTGTTTTTGGTATTTAGCATAATTCTCATCGCCTTCATCGGCGGGTATTACCCGCTGAGTCATGAAGTACTGGGTTACGATATGCTGGAGTTCATTGGCATGTTTTTCTTTGTTGCTAATCCATCGGGTCAACTGATTCGCGTTCTCTTTGGGATCGGCTGAGAGTTCTTCGATTTGTTGCATCGACTTTTCGATTGTAGTAACGTGTTCTTTAATCATCTCAAAGCGCATTTCATCCCCGTAAATCCCACATGGGATTTCGCAGTGGGAGAAAGTCTTGATCGAAAAGGCTGTTACCACCGCTGCACATACGACCAAAATGCTTAGAGTTTTTCGGTTTTTCCACATAGTCTCATCTCCTTGATAATTTTGTTTGACCACATCACCAACTTTGTGCTTATTAAAGTATATATATTTTACAAATATTATCAAGTACAATATTTGCCTATTCCAAGCCTTCCAACAGAGAACGCTTCTTGTTTGTGGAATGGAGACCTAAGATATCAAAAGATTATTGTTAAGGACCAAAGACATTAATATCCCCTTTGCTGTTTAAACCATTGGAAGAATCATATTCTAAAGCATCGGGTAATCTTGGTTCCATCTGCCAATTCATGAGTCGATCAGGTCCCCGGCTGGAGAGCAAATAGACATAACGTTCATATTCATCAGTCTTTGAGAATTGATGAATGGTGGGATGGAATTGGGCTTCAAGATAACGATAGGGATCACCAAGATAATCACCCCCGAGTGTGTTGTATCCACCCGTATTTTGATTATGTTTTGCCGCAAAAACATCCAGTGGGACGGCAGATAAATAACTTACGGGAGTCGTGAGATAAACAAAGCGTAGAAAGTGAGGATCGATATACGAGGAGCCATTATGAGAAGGAGGAAACTTGTTGTTATCGAGGCGATATTGATGAAGAGCCGATTCGATGGCATCAATATCCCCATAGGCGCGTGCGAGTTTCGCGCGTGTTTGTGCGTTAATAAAGTTGGGCACCGCAATGGCGGCGAGAATCCCAATAATGGCTACGACAATTAATAATTCGATCAGGGTAAAAGCCTTGTGCTGGTTCATTAGTAGTTCCTCCCATTAGAAAAACTCATGTAGTATGTAATTTATCTCATATTTTCACAAAAAAATCAATCGATTTTTAAGAATTGGTTTGAATAATGGATGGGATCATGGTATTCTCACTCAACTTTGGCGTTGTTTAATCTACCCAAGAAGGACAGCATCATGAATGCCCATCAAAACCATCAGGAAACCACCGCGCGACTACTCATAACCTGCGATGACCGTCCGGGAATTGTGGCTGCCGTATCGAATTTCTTTTATTCCCATGGCTCCAATATTACCGAGCTGGATCAACATTCTACCGATCCAGAAGGCGGCGATTTCTTCATGCGGTTGGAATTTCAAACCCCGAATATCGATCTTTCGAAACCGGCTCTGGAAAATGCGTTCGAAGATGTCGTAGCGAAACGCTTTAACATGCACTGGACGATCAGTTACGCTTCGCAACGAAAACGGACCGCGATTTTGGTTTCGAAGTATGATCATGCCATGTTGGAGCTTCTCTGGCTATGGAAGCAAGGAAGATTAGCGATGGATATTGTCATGGTGATAAGCAACCATCCCGATTTGCAAAAAGGAGTGGAAAGTTTTGACCTTCCCTTTCATCATATCCCGGTTACCAAAGAGACCAAGGAAGAAGCCGAAAATACCATTCTGGAACTTATTGATGGAAAGGTGGATCTTCTAGTCCTTGCGCGGTATATGCAAATTCTTTCGCCCAAGATCATTGAAGCGTATCCTAATAAGATCATTAACATCCATCATTCTTTCCTGCCTGCGTTTGTGGGAGCCAAGCCTTACCATCAAGCCTATGAACGGGGAGTGAAGATCATTGGCGCGACGGCGCACTATGCCACCGTGGAGCTCGACGCGGGCCCCATTATCGAGCAAGATGTGGCGAGGGTTTCTCACCGGCACAGTATCCGTGATTTACAGGAATTGGGGCGGGATTTAGAAAGGCGAGTGCTAGCGCGGGCGGTCTCATGGCATCTCGAGGACCGTATTATTGTGCATGGGAATAAAACGGTTGTCTTTAATACGCGCTGAGGGCTTACGGATGATGAAGAAATCTTGGAAGTATTGCATGGAGAAATCAAATCAAAATACTGCCATTAGATATTTAAGTTTCGAATAAAGAAGAAAAATGTATGGCTGAGCGTTTCTTCCTCTCCAATGTAAATTCACTCAACGTTATAATGCACAAACATCTTTTTCTGCAATTCGATGCGATTGTGAAAAACATGTTTCCTAATTTTATAACTTAATCACCCTGTTCGCGGGTGAGTGCTTTCTAATGAATAGGCCTAACGAATGAGGATGATTAAAAAACTAATCATCCTAACAGATTATAAATCAAATGGTAAGGTGGTTACGTATGAGCCAATTTATGGAACAATGCGTTGCGGAGCGTTTAGGCGGTACTCAATTCGGCAAAGATACGGCAATCTATAAATTTGAAAAAATCAAACGCGCCAAGAAAGCGGCTATGGAGTCCCATCCCGGGGAAGAATTGATCGATATGGGGGTTGGTGAACCGGATGAACGCGCCGACGATTCCATCGTGAAAGTGTTACAACAAGAAGCCACCAAAAAAGAGAATCGTTTTTATTCAGATAATGGGATTCAAGAATTTAAGGATGCCGCGAGTCAATACATGAAATCGCGCTTCAATGTGGATATCGATCCCAACACAGAAGTGAACCATAGTATCGGTTCCAAATCCGCTTTGGCCATGCTTCCTTTTTGCCTGATCAACCCCGGTGAGATTGTACTAACCACAATCCCCGGGTATCCCGTTGTAGGAACCATCGCCAAATATTTGGGTGGCGAAGTGCAGAAGCTTCCCCTAAAGAAAGAAAACAATTTCCTTCCCGATTTGGATACAATCCCGGCGGAGATTCTCCAAAAAGCCAAAGCCATGTACATCAACTATCCCAACAATCCCACCGGTGCATTAGCGCCTCAATCCTTCTATGAAAAGTTAGTTCATTTCGCAAAAGAAAATGGCATTGTTATTCTTCAAGATGGAGCCTACATGGAACTTACATACGGGGAGAAGCCGTTATCGTTTTTCCAAATCCCGGGTGCCAAGGAAGTCGGGGTGGAACTCCATTCCCTGTCTAAATCTTATAATATGACCGGATGGCGGCTTGGTTTTGTCTGTGGAAATGAACTTTTGGTGAAAGCCTTTGCGAGTGTAAAGGATAATAACGATTCAGGGCAATTTATCCCTATTCAAAAAGCAGGGACTTATGCGCTTCAACATCCCGAACTTATCGAACGCCTACGTGAGAAATACAGCCGGCGTTTGAATGCTTTGTGTGAGATATTGCGAAAGCATGGATTTTTCGTGAACGAACCCAAAGGAACTTTTTATCTTTATTTCGAGATTCCCAAGGGGACCAAAAGCGGTCGCCAATTCAACAATGCAGAAGAATTTTGTGACTTTCTTATTCGGGAAAAGCTAATTTCATCGGTGCCTTGGGATGATGTAGGCCATTTTCTGCGCTTCACGGTTACTTTTGAAGCCGAGGATATGGAAGAAGAAAAACGAGTTATTCATGAAATTGATAAGCGTTTAGAAACCGAAGAATTTATTTTTTAAAGAACAAAAACAGTCAGACCCCATTCTACCTAATTCCTGTGGAGGAACAACGATGAACCCTTTGGCTCAAGAACTCAACAATCAGATTAAGCAGGACAATCCCGCCATCTTGGATATGTTATCCGATTTAGGCAAAAGTCTTTTTATGCCCAAAGGGATACTGTCCCAATCCGCGGAGGCGAAGCAAAAAGCACACAAATTTAATGCCACCATCGGGATCGCTACAGAAAAGGGCGGCCCCATGCATTTGCCGGCGTTATATAAAAATTTGAGTGCTTATGAACCTAAAGATCTTTTTCCTTACGCGCCGGCTTCAGGGAAACCCGAATTACGCGCGCTCTGGAAAGAAAAAATGATAGAAGAGAATCCATCGCTACAAGGCAAAACCCTCAGCCTTCCCTTGTGTACCAACGCCCTTACCCATGGTCTGAGCATCACTGCCGATATGTTTGTTGATCCCGGCGATATTATTGTGCTACCCGATAAATATTGGGGCAATTATCGTTTAACGTATGTAGTTCGCCGCGGGGGGGTCATTCAAACCTTTGAAACTTTCACCCCTGAGGGTGGATTTAATGTACAAGCCATGCTTGATAAAGTGCGAAAAGTGGGGCAACAAACAGGGAAAGTGTTTGTGGTATTGAATTTCCCCAACAATCCTTCCGGCTACACCCCTACGGTAGAGGAAGGCAAGGCGATGGCCGATGGGTTGGTGGACATTGCAGAAAGCGGGGTAAAGATTGTCGCGGCTACCGATGATGCCTATTTTAGCCTTTTTTATGAGGACAGTATGAAAGAATCTATCTTTGGTCTGCTCGCCAATCGCAGCAAAAACCTTCTGGCGATTAAGCTCGACGGTGCAACCAAGGAAGTTTTCGTTTGGGGATTCCGGGTGGGCTTCATCACGTTTGCTTCCACTCAACCCAATCAAGAAGAGAATACATTAACAGCCTTGGAGAAGAAAACCACGGGGTTAATTCGCGGCACGATTTCCAACTGTGCTCATCCCTCCCAATCCTTTATTTACAACCTATTACAAGATCCCAGTTATCAAGCCGAAAAACAACAAAAATACGAAACCCTGAAAGCCCGTGCTATCCGAGTGAAAGAAGTCCTGGAAACCGGAAAATATAAGGATGAATTCTTGTACTATCCATTCAACTCTGGTTATTTCATGTGTTTGGGACTAAAGAATGTCGATGCAGAGAAGTTACGCGTTCATATGCTGGATCAATACGGAGTCGGTACGATTTCGGTTAATCCTACTGATTTGCGCATAGCGTTTTCCTGTATCGAAGTCGAGCACATCCAAGAGCTCTTTGATTTAATTTATCAGGGATGTAAAGACTTGGCGTAAAACAACTTTCAGGGAAAACAATAAAGTGAGGTAAATACATACTATGACACGAGTACACAATTTTAGTGCAGGACCTGCCGCGCTTCCCTTACCTGTACTTGAACAGGCCAAAGAAGAATTACTTGATTTTCAGGGACAAGGTATGTCCATCATGGAAATGTCCCATCGGTCGAAAGCGTTTTCGGAAGTTATTGAAGCCGCTGAAGCCAATATTCGAGAACTACTTCATCTCTCCGACGATTTCGAAGTATTATTTTTACAAGGTGGGGCCAGTTTACAATTCGCCATGATTCCGATGAATCTGAGGGGGCCTGACCAAGTTGCCGATTATGTCCATACCGGCAGTTGGTCTGCAAAGGCCATTAATGAAGCAAAAGCGAGTGGAAAGATCAACATCGCCTGGGATGGTAAAAGCGAGAACTACATGCGTACTCCATCCGATTCTGAACTCAATCTGACGCCGGGCGCGGCTTATGTACACATTTGTTCTAATGAAACTATCGCGGGGATTCGCTATCCGCAGCTGCCCAAGACGGAGGCTCCGCTGGTGATCGATATGTCCAGCGAGATTATGTCACGAGAGTTGGATTACAATGCCTGCGGCTTGGTCTACGCCGGTGCACAAAAAAATCTCGGCCCCTCGGGACTCGCCGTCGTCATTATTCGCAAAGATTTGGTTGAACGCTCACCTGCGAGCGCCCCTATCTTCCTGCAATATAAAACCCATGCAGAGAAAAAGAGCCTTTACAATACTCCGAATACGTGGGCAATCTATATTGTCAAATTGGTGACCGATTGGGTAAAAAGCCTGGGCGGCGTAGTTGAGTTGGAAAAAATTAACGAGGCGAAAGCGAAAAAACTATATGATCTTATTGACTCTAGTGATTTCTGGAAACCATGCGCTGCCAAGGAAAGCCGCTCCATTATGAACGTTACTTGGCGTCTCGCGGATGAGAACCTCGAAGCAGACTTCGTTAAACAAGCTACCGAAGCGGGACTTGCCGGGCTTAAAGGGCATCGTTCTGTCGGGGGATTGCGTGCGAGTATATACAATGCTTGCACCATAGAAGCGGTTGATGCTCTGGTGGATTTCATGAAGGATTTTGAAACCCAAAACGGGTGAGAAAGCATTTTCAAATATGAATCATGAATAAAAACATAATCAATGTGAGCGTTTTTTGTGAATAATGTGAACAATGGCTTGAGGTTATCTATTAAATATCATAGTATGGGTGAGTTATTGTCAAATTGAATAAAAAAAACATTCTCGTTACAACGAAATGTTTGAAATCTTTATCATTAGAGGGAAGCAATTATGAGTAATAAAGTTTCTCGCCGTTTTTTCTTGATGAGTTCCGCGGCCACAGTTGCCGCGGTTGGGTGCTCTACGGCACCTAAACCCGGGCCAAGCCCAGTAACCTATAGCAGTGTCCCAAGCCTCACACGGTTGGGATACAAATCGCCCAATGAAAAGCTCAACCTTGCCGCGATTGGGGCAGGCGGTAAAGGCGGCAGTGATATTGGAGAGCCGGGAAAGACCGAAAATGTGGTTGCCTTGTGTGACGCAGACTGGCGTCGGGCTGCAAGTTCTTTCCGTTCTTTCCCTGATGCGAATCGTTACAAAGATTATCGGATCATGTTGGACAAAGAAAAGAACTTGGATGCGGTTACGGTTTCCACCCCGGATCATTTTCACGCGGTCGCTGCGATGGAATGTATTAAGCGTGGTTTGGGTGTCTATGTGCAAAAGCCTTTAACCTGGAGTATCTATGAAGCAAGAGCCTTGATGCAGGCTGCGAATGAATATGGGGTCGCGACCCAAATGGGAAACCAGGGGCATTCTGGCGATGGCATTCGTGAATGTTGTGAATTGGTATGGGCAGGTGCCGTTGGACAAATAACCGAAGTCCACGCTTGGACGAATCGGCCTATCTGGCCCCAAGGCATACCAAATATGTTAGAAAAAGAAGAAATACCTGAAGAACTCGACTGGGATCTGTGGTTAGGTCCTGCACCCTATCGGCCTTACAATTCGGAGTATGCACCTTTTAAATGGCGTGGCTGGTATGATTTTGGTTGTGGAGCCCTGGGGGATATGGCCTGCCATATCCTCGATGCTCCCAATTGGGCACTACAATTGGGTTATCCTGACAGTGTAGAGTGCATTAAAATTGAAGGGAAGAACGATCAAACCTATCCCGAAAAATCTATCATTAAGTTCACCTTCCCCGCACGAGGAACTTTTGCCCCTGTCACCCTGTATTGGTATGATGGCGGCTGGAAGCCACCTCACCCAGAAGGCGTGAGTGAAGATGTTAAACTCGGCGATGGGGATAATGGGTCTTATTTCATTGGCGATAAAGGTGTACTTACGACGGGGACCTATGGCGGTGGAACCCGCTTATTGCCAGATGAATTAGACGAAGAATGGCAAGGTAAAGCGCCAAAACTGTTGCCTCGTTCTCCGGGACATCACCGTGATTGGGTTCGCGCTTGCAAGGGCCAAGGTCCGGAAGCGTGCTCGAATTTTGATTACGCCGCTCCCTTTACTGAATGGATTCTCGCTGGCAGTATTGCCACTCGTTTTGAAGGAAAACTTCTTTATGATGGTGAGAAAATGCGCTTTACCAATAATAATGAAGCCAATCAATACATCAGCCGGGATTACCGCAAAGGCTGGGAACTCAACTATAAAGTAAAAATCTAATTTAACCGCTTGATTTTTCAAAACTTACGGCTCCTGAATTCGTCTTTGACCTTCAGGGGCCTTTTTTTTACATAAATTTACACACATAATTCCCATCCCGTGATACTTTCCTACAAGTATAATTTCTTCGAAAAGTTCTTTTTCCAAAATATGAAAGTCAAAGAAAGTACAATTTTGATCGTCTATAAAAAAATCTATGGCATTATTTTCTCATTATGTTTAGGCGTATTTCTCTATTCCAACGTCTACGCCACTCAAACCTCTCCTTTGGAAGAAAAGTCTCTTTCTTTATCCAAGAATCTCAAGATTGCGAGTTCATCTAATAAGTCGTATCAACATATTGTCATTCAATTTACCCAGCATCTCCCGCCGAAAGAACGCAAGGCATTGAGCAAAGAAGGCGTTTATTTTCTTCATTATGGGCATCACAATCGTTACATTGTTTATGTAGACCAAGAAGCTTTCAATCATGTGAAAGAACATCCTAACTTTGAAGGTGCAGCGTTTATTCCTCCCACGTGGAAAGTCCACCCTGAATTGTTAGAAGAGGAGGGTACAATCACTCCCTCTCAAGAACAACAAAGCCAGGTCGTGGATATCCACTTTTTCGAAACGACCTCAAAGGAACAGGCAAAAGGAATTTTAGCCAAGCACGATATTTCCGTCCCTCAGTCCAACTTGGAACCCGATTTTAACCATGTTTTTCAATCCATTCGTATACCTATCGATAAACGGAATGTTATAGCGCGTGAAAATAGTATTTCCCACATCACCCCGCCGTCGCCTCCGTTGATCCCATGCAATCTCGATGCTCAGGACACGTCCAATGTCGATGAGATTCATCCCGGTGGAGGAGCGGGATTTAACCTGGATGGCCGGGGTGTCAGCGTGGCTCTGTGGGATACGGGGGCGGTGAATGTTGAACATGAACAATTGCAAGGTCGTGTCATCCAGAAAGATAATGCCAGAAGTTTTAATTCACACGCTACCCATATTGCGGGAACCATCGCAGGGAGCGGTAAGAATAATTCCCAAGCCGAAGGAATGGCTCCCGCGGCAAATCTCTTGGCCTTTAATATGTATGATGATCTCCAGGAAATGATTAAGTATGAAGAACAATATGTTATATCCAATCATTCATATAAAAGCGCTGCGGGATGGGAACGGAATCCTAAAACCCAAAAACATGAGTGGTATGGACAATCAGATCCGAAGGGGAAATCAACGTACTTTGGTTCTTATACCCATCGTTCTTATCAGTTTGACCGCATTCTTTATCAAAATAATAATCTCATGGTCACTTCGGCCGGGAATGATCGCCAACCATTCAACGATTTACCTGCCCGTTTGCAAGCCATTTACCCGCAGGATGGAGCGATCGACGAAGGGTATAACACCCTTACATCGATTGGGGTGACAAAAAATGCAATCACAGTAGGGGCTATCCATGATTTAACGAAAGAACCACCTCGGCCGGTTGAAAGTACAATGACCTCTTATTCCAGCTGGGGACCTACGAATGACGGACGAATCAAGCCAGATCTTGTGGCCAATGGGACTTCGCTTTTATCCGCGGGGGCCGATTCACCTAGTTCTTACTATACCATGGGCGGGACTTCGTCCTCTTCTCCCGTGATCGCGGGTTCATTGGCCTGTTTGACTCAACTTTACCGGCGAGAATATCAAAAATCAGAACCTTATGCTGAAGTCATAAAAGCAATCGCCATCCATACCGCCCGTGATGGAGGGGATACTCTTGGCCCTAACTATCGCTTCGGATGGGGACTGCTAAATGCACGCGCGGCAGCGGACTTCATCCAAATGGAGGGATATCTTGGCCGCCATTGGGATTATCAAACTTATACGGATACCCCTCTCACCTATAGGGGGGAATATGTAGGATACGATCCCATAAAAATAACCCTTGTATGGGATGATCCACCTCCTTATATTTATTCTTATGGTGAAGGTTCTGTTTCCCGCTTAATAAACGATCTTGACTTGAGTCTTGAAGGACCGGATGGCAGCCATTATCCCTGGACTTTGGATCCTGAGCGTCCAGCCGAGCCTGCGCGGCAGGATCGCCCCAATCACATAGATAATGTCGAACAAGTGTTTATTCAAAAGCCTCAACGGGGAACGTACACGATCCGCATTGGCGGAGAAGTGAATCTTGGTGAGAATCAGCCTTTTGCGTTGTGTATATCGGGTATTCAATTAGAAAACAAGACTCCCTCAATAAGCATCCTGCATCCATTAAATATTAAACCGGTTTCTTCTACGGTTAAAATAAAAGCCCAATTACGCCATCCCTCCCAAATTAATCAAGTTCGTTTTTACGTTGATGATCAACTTTTAGAAGAGAAAACCTTGTTTCCTCCTCAATCCGATACAATCCAATCGACTTCTTGGGAGACATCAAAATGGAGCAATGGCTCACACCGGGTAAAAATTGAAGCTTTTAGTATGGATGGTTCGATTAATGAAGAGCAACGAGAAATCGTCGTGTTCAATCAGCCCGAAAATTCTCCTGTGCTTCACCCCGACGATTCACCCCGGTTAGGATATATTTCAACCCTGGGTAGTACAAATGAATATCTGTTGGAAGTGCCAAATACAGACACTTATCGTATAGAGACGCTTCCCGCTTTCGGAAATCTGCCATTGGATACGATATTACGACTCTATCGCATTGAAAATCAAAAAGATACATTAATCACTTTAAATAATGATTACAATGAATTAGGCCTATCTTTAATTCATGCAGAGTTAGACCCTGAGCATTCGTATCGCTTAGAAGTGACCTCAGACTCGTTAGCCAAAGGGTTTTATCAAATCGATGTAAATGTGTTGGAAGACACACCGGATCCAATCACTCCTCTTGAGGTGGATTCACGAGTAGAGAATCAAAGTATTCACCAAGAGGAAGAACTTTGGTACTCTTTCTCTCCGCCTGGTACGGAGGAATACTTTATTGAAGCAACCTATGAGAAACCAACGGCGGAGTCTGGAATGAGATTTCCACTGCAAATGGAGCTATATGATTCCTTAAACAACCCCTCCTCTCTTCTTTCCCGCAATACGATGGTTACGGAGAGCAAAACAAGTCTTCTCTATGCCTTTGAAGAAGGGAATGAATATTACTTATGGGTAAAACTGGCGAGTCCACAAATCAACTCTCTCGATCCCTTTCAACTCAATGTGGTACAGAAAGATATGGCCGATGCTCTTCAAGTGGAACGGAGTATCATCCCCGATGAGATTTCCTTGGATGCATCTTTGTTTGTGAGATTAAAAATGAAACGAAACAAGGAAATGCCTTTCAGTTCGGTGGAACTACGTGAAACCGTACCCGACCATGTTACGATTGAATCGGTCACTCCAGAGACTCAACTTCGTTCAAATGACAGGCAAATACGATGGAGTTTGCCGCATCTAGTTGAAGAAGAAAGAATATTCCAATACCAGTTAACGCCAACCGAGCCTATCCAAAATCAAGTACAATTAGATGGAGAACTCCTCTATACCATAGGAAAGACGTACTCGAAATCCTTTACCCGGTCGATCCAAGGGGAATCAATTTTTTCGATTGTAACCCAGATCCCCGATTGGTTCTATTATCGTTGAATCAACTTAATAGACTTCGAGGTCATGCCAAACGCCAATAAAATAAGCAAAAACGGTGTGAGGTCGTTTGCATGTCCAATCTATTTCGTCCGAGAGCCTTAACCCCACGCGAACGTAAACTCGCCTATGGATTAGCCGTAACCCTAATTTTTTATACGGTATACCAATTTTTTGTAGGGACCCTTTTATATAACTCGCAAATCAATCAACAAGATTTTGTATGTTACTACGCGGCGGCAAAGGCTTTGTCACTGAATCAGCCCATTTACAATTCATCTCCCTGGCCGTTGAATCAAACCAATGTCTTGGCTGAAATTCCGGTGATTGATGGAGAAAATCCACGTTCGCACTTATACTATCTCTACCCTCCCCTGCTGGCTTGGTGTTTACAGCCTCTTTTGTGGATGCCTTATACTTACGCAGAATGGGTATGGAATATTCTCTTAGTGCTTACGTATTGGATCGGTGTGCTTGTTTTCGCTCACTTTTTTCGGAATCACATAGGATGTACTAGAAAAGAAAGTATCGCTTTTGTGGTTCTCGCGGCTTATTGGGCGCCCATGTTTTTAGCCATCCGGATGGGGCAAATTACCCCGATTGTATTTTGCCTAATCGCGATTCATATTGTATTATCACTTAGACATAAAGAGATTTTGGCTGGAATTGCATTAGCCTTGGCTACGACTTTTAAAATTTATCCCCTATTTTTACTTTCCGTATGGTTATTCTCGCGGCGTTGGAAGATTGTGTTGAGTACTCTTATTACAATACTATTACTGATTATACTTACCGATTGGCAGCAAAATGTTCATTTTTTTACGGTTATTTTTCCCCATGTTACCATGGGCGAAGTTCACCCCATTAATCATACTTTTGCGGGAGTCTATCTTCGACAAGTGTTGGATACATGGGGATGGTTAACGCCGGAGCAATACGAGAAAATCTACATTGGTCATACCGTCATGCGTTTACTGTTGATATTGGGATGGGGAGTGAGTCTTTGGGGGATATGGCGTAAATCCAATGAACATCTGCTTCGATTAAACATCGCGCTTGTACTGGTTGCGATCCCGGTTTTTTCGACTCTTGCCCGAATTCACTATTTTATGTATCTGCTCATTTCTTTGTTTATCTATTATTTAGAACTTCGGCGAAGAACAAACAAAGTAGGATGGTTTGTTCTCAGCTATACCACCATCGTGCTTTTAATTAATCTTTCAGAGTGGCTGTATCCCTTATCATGGAATGCACTGACCGAAGATATTTTTACAAAACCGGTTATTCCTGCGGCCTTCCTGTTATGGGTCATGATCTTGATAAGACAAAAAAGGCTGCTCTATCAAAAAGTAGAGACAGCCAAAATTTAACCAAGTTCAGAAATAAATCATACCTGCGTTATAACGAGTTGTTCGCCCTCAATCGTTATAGTTTTGTTGGGTTAGGAGCGTCTCCATAAACTTCTTTGGGGTCAAAGGTTTTATCTTGGATTGTGAATTCCATTTCGAGGGGATGATCCAATCCTTTCTTCTTGGCTTCTTCACCCACGGGAATGAGACGATAAAAGCAAGTACGGTAGCCAACGTGGCAACTGGCCCCACCGACGACCTCAACCCGCATCCAAAGCGTATCCTGATCATCATCGATCAACAATTCCCGGACTTTTTGGACCAAGCCGCTGGTTGCTCCCTTATGCCACAAGACTTGGCGGCTTCGGCTCCAGTAGACGGCTTCTCCAATTTCGATTGTTTTGGCTAGGGCCTCACGGTTCATATACGCGTGCATGAGAACCTCACCGGTTTCATAATCCGTTGTCACTACGGGAATTAATCCATCCTCATCAAACTTCGGTGCTAATAGATTTCCTTCTTCAACTTTTTCAACATCGGTACGATCTGCGAATATTTTTTTCGAATTCATCCGTCTTATCTCCAAAATTATTCTTATATAGGTTATGGTAGAATGAATTTATTGTGAGAATGAGAAGAATAACTACCGATTCCGAATCTGTCAATGTTAATTTTTATTATACATAGGATCACGGCTATGGGAATCCATATTAAATTTGTAAAAATAAATCTCTTTTTATGAAAGGAATGTCAACCATGAAATACAAGTCGTTCCTATTCTGGAGTTTAACGACCCTGCTCTTTTTTCCGGTTTTGTCTTATTCTGATTTTACGCAAGATGAAACCTTCTCTCTTTCCAGCGAATGGCAATTTGCCTTAGATCCGGACGATCGAGGCATAGATGAAGAATGGTACGATCCCGAGCATTCACGAGAACCTTGGCGCACTGTGGAGGTTCCCCACACATGGCAAATCGAAAATGAGCATACTGATTACTATGGAATCGCCTGGTATGCTAAGAAGGTTCCGGCTCAGCCTTTATGGCAAGGAAAGCACATCGAATTGGAATTCGATGCTATTTACCGTGATGCACAAATCTGGATTAACGGGAACAAACTTGGCGAACAGATCGGCAGCGGGTGGACCCCTTTCTCTTTTTCAGTGGTAGATCTATGGGACGTGGAAAAAGAGAATCATATCGTAGTGCGAGTAGATAACCGCTTTACGGGGACGGCTCTCCCCTACAAGAGTTCTTTTGATTGGGCGGCCGACGGGGGAATTATTCGGGATGCACGTTTACGGATCACTCCTCCGGTTTACATTGATTCCATCTTTGTCGATGCCGAACCCCGTGAAGACTTAGACAGTGCGTTTATACACATTCGCGCTAATGTAAAAGGAGCGGCAAAGGGACATGTGGTTGGCGAAATATATGATCCCCAGGGTCATCAAGTCGCCAAAAAGAAATTTCGCTTGTCGAAGAAAGATCTTGACTCTTCTCAATGGAGCCGAGTACTCACCCTTTCTGAAGCTCAACTTTGGCATTTTGATCATCCTCATCTTTATCGCGTGCGATGCTATTTGATGGAGGATGATCAAATCCTTCATCAAAAGTCTGCCACTTTTGGAATACGAAAAATGGAAGCACGCGATGGATTGTTTTACCTTAATGGCGAGCCGGTACGTCTAATGGGGGTTGAGTGGATGCCAGGCAGTGATCCTCGTTATGGCATGGCGCAAGATCCACGTCGAGACCGCGAGATCTTACGTGAGATGAAAGAACTCAACTGTATACTAACCCGATTTCATTGGCAGCAAAGCGCTTCTATTTTTGAATTTTGCGATAGCGAAGGAATGCTTACGCAAGAAGAAATCCCTGCATGGGGACCGCGTACCATGGAAGGAAATTTTGAGAAAATTCAAGCCCAGCAAACCCGGGAGATGATCCAAGCCCATTATAATCATCCCTCGATCTATGCTTGGGGCTTATGTAATGAAATACATGCGCAGCGGGATTCAGCCAAGGCGTTTATCCGTAATGGGAAGGAATTAGCGAAGAGGTATGATCCTTACCGCTTATTGACCTTTGCATCCAATGATTTACAAAAGACTCCCGAAAAAAATGCCGCTTCGATGATGGATTTTGTGGAATGGAATGATTACTATGAAAGTTGGTATGGCGGTACTGTGGAGGATATGGCGGAGAATCTGGAACGGATCTACGAAGCCTTTCCAGATAAACCACTGGTCATTTCTGAATATGGATTGTGTGAATGCACTCCGGATAACCCCGTTGGCGATCAACGACGGATCGAGATTTTAAAAACGCATACGGATGTTTATCGACAATCCGGAGTTGTAGCCGGAGCCATCTTCTTTAACTACAACGACTACCGCACTCATATAGGGGATAAAGGTACAGGAGCGTTTCAACAGCGCGTCCATGGAGTTGTTGATTTGCTGGGGAATCATAAACCCTCTTGGCAAGCACTTAAAGAAGAATGCTCACCGATCCGCTCGATTACAATCGATTCGCCCGAAACGCTTGGGGAAACGACTTATGCGGATGTCCAGATAAAAACCCGTTCACTGGTCAATGATCTCCCGGCCTATACTTTGCGCGAGTATTTATTGGTTTGGACTGCATACAATGAACTTGGTCACCCTTTAGGAACAGGAAAAACGACATTGCCTGATCTTGAACCGGGGACACATCATATAGAAGAAATCGATTGGCCGCACTTTGATGATCTCCAACGTATTCAAGTTACGGTGTATCGTCCAACGGGATATTCTGTGCTTCGTGGAGAATGGGTAAAAGAGTAAGGTTTAGGAGAAAGAGAATGTGGGGGAAACCATTATTGGTTTCCCCCTCGTACTATTTATCCAAGAAACTCTGCTGTGAATAGGTAATGTCACCTGCAGAGATCAAACCGTTCGAGGCATTATAGGGCGGGGCGAGCCATTCCCGGCCAGAAACGTTGGTTAAGGCTTTATCCGGACCGGCGCTAGCCAAACGCCAAAGGGATTTTCCAAAGAGGTATTTCCAAATTTCAGTAGGATTTTCTACCCCTCCGTTGAAATAAATCGTTGTATAATCATAAGAAAGATCGTTACCAACGAAGTGAGAAGGGGATAAATTCGGTTTTACATCATCGGCTTGAAAAACATCGGGGAGTAAAGCGTTCATGTAGGACACCGGTGTGGTCAAGCGAGAAAGAGAGGAAGCCCATCCGTGATCGCCAGCGGGCGAGGGGTTATCCCAGGGGGCGGCGTTGTAATCTAAGATATAGACTTCGATCGCGGTCCCATAGGCTTTAAAATCTCCTTGAACGCGAGCGATTTTTGCCCGTGTTTGGGCGTTAATGAAGTTCGGAACCGCGATGGCGGCCAAGATTCCAATGATTGCCACCACAATCAGAAGTTCAATTAACGTAAAGGCTAACTTGTGTTTCATTCTAACCTCCCACGAATGCATTGCCATAAAAGCTCACTTTAACCATACTCTTTTTTTTAAATTGATCAATACATTCTTACGAAAAATCGTATTATTAAAATACGATAATATCAAAACTTATAATGAAATGGAGTTCTATTTATGAATCAAACGATCCAAAACCCACGTGAATTCCTCGACCAAATCATGGGAGGATACCGTGCATGTCAAATTCTTCTTACCGCCAACCGGGTGGGTATCTTTTCTCAAATTGAGAAGCAAGCAATGACTGCTGACGAACTCGCAGCAACATTACAAGCTGATCAGCGAGGGACACGTATCTTATGCGATGCGCTCGTGAGTTTATCGATCCTCGATAAAGTAGATCAGAAATATCAAAGCACGGAGATCGTTCGCCAATTTCTTTTGCCAGACTCACCCGAATCCAAAACCTCTATGCTGATTCATGCTGCCAGGCTCTATGAACGATGGGGGAAACTTTATGATTCTGTAAAAAAAGGGAGACCAGTACCGGATGAAGCCATCGATCCTCGTATCAAAGGAGATGAAGAAGCGTTTGCCAAAGCCATGGCGGATGTAGCGCGGGTAAGTGCGAAAGAAACGGCGGATCAGCTCGAATTGAGCGAGGTAACCACGTTGCTTGATGTAGGGGGTGGGCCGGGAATTTATTCGATTGAGTTTGTTAAACGCTATCCCAATCTGACTGCAACCGTCTTTGATGATGAAAAAACCCTGCAAGTGGCCAAAAAGAATGTCGAACGCGAGGGCTTAGAGGATCGAGTTAATTTTAAACCGGGTGATGCTTGTAACGAAGAACTGGGGGGGCCTTATGATTTTATTTTTCTTTCCAACTTCATACATATTTATTCTTACGATATGAACAAAAGCGTTGTTCAAAAATGCGCTGACGCGCTTTTACCTTCCGGCCGGGTGTGTGTAAAAGATTTTATTCTCGATAATAACCGCACGAGTCCTGAGTGGTGTGCTTTGTTCGCCGTTAACATGTTGGTCTCTACCGAAACGGGAGATTGCTATACACGGGATGAAGTGAAGAAATGGATAGAGGCAGCCGATTTGGGCATAGAAGAGGAGCAAACGGTTTCGGTTAATTCACGAATGATTATCGGCCGCAAATAATTACATATCTGCAAGCAATATTATTTAATCGTGTAGAAGAGGGGTGTTCTTTTTCATTGAGAAATAATATTAAGGAAATAGTCATAAATTGTGAAATTAAAAGCGCTTACGTTTGCTAGTGGGAAGTATACCCATCTTCTCGCGATATTTGGCCACGGTACGGCGGGCAATGCTGAGATTGTAATCACGGTGAAGGATTTCTGTGATCTTTTGATCGGAAAGGGGCTTGCGGATATCTTCTTCTTCGATCAAGGTGCGAATAATTTCCATCACACTTTTGGCTGACATATCGTCGCCACCATTGGAATCCAATCCCGTAGAGAAGAAGTATTTCAATTCAAATAAACCACGCGGGGTTTGGAGATATTTTTTATTGACGACTCGGCAAACGGTGGCTTCGTGGATTCCTAATTCATCCGCAATATCACGTAATTTCAGGGGACGAAGGGCAGTTAATCCTTCTTCCAGAAAATCTTTTTGGCGATCCACAATGGCGCGGGTAACACGATAAAGGGTTTGGCGACGCTGTTCAATGTTGCGCATTAACCAGATAGCCGATTGGAATTTCTTTTTGATAAATTCGTATTCCTCATCGGAAATCCCGTTCCGGTTTTGCAACATTTCACGGTATTTCCTGCTGATCCGCAGGGGTGGAGCGCCTTCGTCATTGACGCGGACTTGCCATTCGCCATCAATTTTTTCGACGAAGACATCCGGAGTAATATATTCAATATTCGTGGCTGTGGCGTATTGTCGTCCAGGCCGGGGGTCTAATGAGCTAATGATATCGGCGATTTCCTGAATGTGCTGTTCGGTTACTCCTAAGGATCGAGCGATTTCTTTGTAGCGGTGCCGCTCTAAATTATCGAGATGGTGGCGGATCACACTCAAAATATCATCATCATCGATTTCGTAATGACGGCACTGGATTTCCAAACATTCAGGTAAATCACGCGCTCCGATACCCGGGGGATCAAAGCCTTGAATAATGGTTAAGACGGACTCAACAAAATCAACATTTTGGTTGAATGTATCTGCGATATCTTCAATAGGAAAAGTAAGATATCCATCTTCATCAAGTTGTTCGATTATATATTGTCCGACTTCATATTCTTCTCGAGTATTAGTAGAAACCCCCAATTGCCAAATCAAATGATCTTTCAAGGATTCTTCCTTGGCAATTTGAATATTCTGTTCTTCTTCAGTTTCTGTGCCATAGGCGGTGCCACTGTTCACTTGACCTAAATCGCTGCTATCGAGAAAGTAGTCCGTCCAGTTTTCATCAAGGTCGATGTGTCCTTCTTCCGGGAGATTATGAAAATCGAGATCTTCATTTTGCGAGGGTTCTATTTCGTCAGCGCTTCCATCGGAACGATCGGTAAACTCTTCCTCTTCCAGCATGGGATTTTCGGTCATTTCTTGTTGCAGAAGTTCGGACAGTTCAAGGGTGGAAAGTTGCAGAAGTTGGATAGACTGCTGCATCTGGGGCGTCATGATAAGACGCTGGGACATCTTCTGTTGCAACTGCAGTCTTTGATCCATTGTGGAGGAATCAACCCTTCAATTTATTATAAATTTTCATGCCAACTTTAACACCACTTGGGAGGAATGTCAATAGAAATTTCTTTCCCATCCCTTTAAGTCAATGTTTTCAGTTTTTTTTCATGTGAATTGATAGGCTTCTATTTTCCTATAACAAAGGTTGATAGGGGGGCGCTTTCATTTTAAAGATTTGTAAGCGCCAATGATCAGGCTAAAGTAGAAAAGTAGGATATTTTCTAAAGACATTCTATAATAAACTTAAGCACAAGATTTCGATGACAAAAAGGAGAAGAGATTAAGTGACCTATTTGATTTGGATTTTATTGGTATTTTTCATTATGATGCCATCTCATGGCCAAGATTTACTTGATTTATCTACTCAAGAACTTTCTCAACTCTATTCCATTTCACCTCATTATGACGTTAAAGAAGAGTACTTCACAAATGAGCAAAAAACATTTTCTCAAAGCCAAGATACCCAGGCTGAACTCAAAATGGGGGTACGAAAAAGTGGGCAATTAATCCTTTATGCTACCCAGAATCAATTAACATTGCGAATAACAAAGCAAGATTTAAATTGGGAAAAAGACGAAGACTTACTACAAGTCAATATGCTTGACAATAAAGACCAAGTTATTTCAACATATACGATTCCGGATGACGGTACCACGGAGGCTACGTTACGACGGGGTCCGGTGCAATCTTACGAATATAAAATTGAACTCCCTGCACCTGGAATTTATCATATTTTCGCAGAAGGAAACCGGGATCAGGTATTCTTCCTTGACACGAATGCATCAGGCCAAGCCTATCGTTCTACGTTGGAATTGGTTGAACCTTCAAAACCGTTAACGCTTTATTTTAAGAACCCCTCAGAGCCTTTTAGTCTTACTCTCAATCCACCTCATTATACCAGTTTATATCAAACGGTTCGTTTGATAGCGCCCAACGGGGAGGTAGTACAAGAAGAAGAGATTCGAGAGTTAAGTAAAAAGTATACCTTTCAAGCCACCCCCATTCGTGATCCGAACGATTCCTTATGGAAACTGGAGATGGAAAAGCAAGATTTTTTTATCCGGTCTCCACAAATCAAAGATTGGTATTTCTCGCCCGAGGATTATTTTGATTTTGAAACGATTACACGTCTCATTCAACCTAATGCTCTTTCGCTTTATACAATTCCCAGAGCCCGGATGCCACTGCGATTTAAATCGGAAAACATCACAGAATCCACTCAACACCTACGAGTCGAGTGGGAAGCATTATCTTTCGAAAGCCCGGTACCAGCTGCAAGCACGAAAGCGGTCACGATTCCTGCGGCCAGCCAAGCCATCCTCACGACCCATGTTGACATCCCGTCCGATCATCTTCCCGGAGCCACGTATGCTTATCAAATCAATCTATTCGATGAAGAAACCTCGGCACTTTTGACCTCGGCTCGAGCCATCATTCACGTCACGACCCCGCCGTCTTTACCCACAGAACAGCCCTATCTTTTCCTCACCCGCGAAAAGTTATCCCGCATACGAGAAAAAGGGCGTTCTGGATCATTCCTTATGCAAAATATTCATAACAATCTTTTGATCTGGGGAGATTCTATTGTGGATCAAAATCTGCCAGTGCCTGAGGAAGAAGGCGGATGGTTCAATCACTATATATGCGATGGTGTGGGAGATGGGGACGAGGATCCCGATGATGGTCATGGGGTATCGCTGCTATTCGATCCAACCCGACCAGGGTTCTACATATGCCCCATTGATGGGGAGCGCTATTCTGGGCGCCGCTACGAGCGTGGATGGCTGGGGCTTTACCATTTTGAACTAGCACGACGTCTTAAACAACTGGGAATCGCCTATGCTTTAGAACCTCGAGACCGCTATGCACAACTTGCCCGGAAAATGCTATTAGACTATGCGGATCGATATAAATCCTGGCCCTTAGATGACTTTCAAGATCGTCCTTCTCAACAAGGGGCGCGTATACTTACGGATACGTTAAGCGAAGCGAGCTGGCTTATCTCAGCCCTTATTGCCTATGATTTCACGCGCCATCATGATTCTTATTCGATCATCGACCGGGCTCATATTGAGTATAATCTCATACGGCCGGCAGCTCAGATTATTCGCAACAATCCCATGGGGGTGACGAATTGGCAATCCTGGCATAACACCGCCATGCTTTTTGCGGGGTATATCTTGCAAGACTCCGATTTGATCGAAGAAGCGCTTCATGGAAAGAATGGGCATGATTTCATCGTAGAAGAGGCGATCCGAGAGGATGGAATATGGTCGGAAGGTTCTCTTGGTTATCATTTTTATGCCCTTATCCCTATGAATCTACTGCTCGAAGCCCTGCATACGCGCGGAGAAGATCCTTTCACTTCCAAGATTAAACAGGCTTATGGTTCTTTACTCGATCTTATGCATCATGATGGTACCTTCCCTGATCTCAACGATTCGACAGCGCATCCCATATGGCATCAAATTGCGCATTATGAACATGCGAACGCTCATTTTTCGGATGAACGATTCGATCAAATTCTCAACTTCGTGTATGGGAAATTGGGTTATAAGCGAAGTAACATGGAAGCCCTCTTTTTTGGTGAAGATTATGAAGAGCTTCTCCCCCAGTTTCCTAGTGACGTAAAGAGAGAGATGGGATTGTCTTTTTTGCGGCCTGAGCATGATTTGGATGAACCTATGGCAATCATGGATTACGGTCCACAAGGACTCACTCACGGTCATTTGGATAAGCTACATCTTTCTTTCTATGGTGCGGGTGAAGTATGGTTACCCGATATGGGGACGGGGTCGGTGTTATTTCCTGAGTTCACTGGCTGGTTTCGGAGAACGATTGGTCACAATACGATCATGGTGGGTGAAAGGAACCAAAACGAAGACACAGAAGAATCGCGTGCTATTGATGATTTTCAAAGTTCGATCCCAAAGTTACAAGTGATGCAAGCCTCCTTTGGCAGGCCGGTTTATCCTGAGGGCTCCCACGTGGAACGTCGCGTGGTGCTTATCGATCGGCGATATGCTCTTCTGCTGGATCAAATCACAGGCGCCCCGACTCCTTATGATATTATCTTTCATTCCGCTGGGGATCTATCCTCTAAGGAAGATTTCTTTCCTAGTGATATCGAAAACAAATGGGGTCAATCTGCGATCGGGTATCAATTTCTTCACCCCCTGCGTCAATACAATGATCAAATTCCATCGCGTATTCTTCACCATGTCAGTACTCAGCCATTAAAAATTCAAGCGAATCGAGAATATGGCTTAACGGATCCGTTGGAAAATCTAGACATTTGGTCAGGCAATATTGGTTTGGCGACTGATTGTACTCAAGGCCGCCATGCCCTGAATTGGACGATTGTTCCCCGTGAATCCCAAGACGTCGAAAAGAGATTTCATCGGCTCGCTTCCTATGATCTACCCGATTTTCTTGTGTTTGATTATAAGATCGAAGCCTCGACCTTCTCACGTTTTTTGGTGGAGGTTAATTTCCCGGAGAGGATGAATGCTCAATGGGAGATCACAACGGGAAATGATGTACAGGTGGGAGAATGGCAAACCGCAGAGATCGATTTAACGCAGCCCGATCATCTGATTCAACATCAATTCAATTTCCATAAGATTCAATTTTTGCTCACTGGGGCGGAAGAAAATACAGAGGTTTTTCACATCAAACTCGACAACCTACGTGCCAAGAAAAACGGAGAACGGCTATCCCCAGAAGAACGTGGTCTTCATTTTCTTTTCCCGGGTGGAGAGACGACGGATTACTATCTTGCTTCAGGCCCCTCTTCGAGTCCCCCGCGGGTGCATCCCGTCATCATCGCTCGCCGCAATGATGTAGAGGCGACGCTTCACACGACCTTGCTTGAGCCCTATATGAATAAACCCGCGATATCATCCATGGCTTCGGGTACGGATTATATCACTTTTCAAAGTGACGAAGCTCACTATGAGGTGAGTTGGGACCTTGCAAAAAAATCCTATTCTTTTATAAAAACCACTCCAAGCCAGCGGGAGGAATCTCTCGCTATGCTCAATCAGTCTGCTCTAGCGTCTGATAATATTGTTTACAAGGCAGAACAAGCGACATCCTTCAGTGTACAGACCCATCATTACGATGATTCAATCTGGTCGCTTACTTACGTTAAACCAAATGATCACGAAGACGAGCTAAACCTTAGGGAAAATCAGCCTCCCCAACACATATTTCTTGATTCGAATCCTGTAACTTCATGGACACGAAAACAAACAAATGAAGGGCGCTATGAAATCACGATCCCCGACCTTCCTTCTGGGAAACATGAAATTACAGTTATCCTTGATGCTCCCACTAGGATTTCGGATTGGCTTCAACAACAATAGTGAATAAACATAAGAAAAAGAAGAAGCTCATGCGAGATAGACTAAAACATATCTTTAACCCAATCTACGCTTGTATTCAGCAACACAAATATTCTTATCTCACTTTATTACTGCTTTTTATTACGGGACATGTTCACTTTTATGGTCTTGGGGGGCATTTTGAGGATGGTGAGTTTGGCTTCTGGCAACTCCTCGATCTAGAACTTTTACGCACTCGTCTTCTCGAGAGTCTGTGGTATCTCCATATGCAGCCACCGCTCTTTAATTTTTTTGTAGGGATTGTGGAGAAGTGTTCATTTGGATATAGCGTCTATGTCTATCCGGTGGTTTATGTATGCTTTGGATTGGTTTCCGGGATCGCGCTGTTTCACTTGCTTTTGCGTTTCCGAATACATAAAAGCATCGCCCTGCTTGTGACCTCGGTCTGCCTACTCTCGCCTTCATGGATGCTTTACGAACATTGGCTGATGTATACCTTCCCGGTGATGATGCTGCTGACTTTAACCGCATGGCAAATGCATAAGTACGTGAGTTATCAAACCATAAGGAATGGAGCCATCTTATTTTCACTCATGGTTGTATTGGCTTATACACGCTCGATTTTTCATATACTCTGGTTTTTGTTTACGTTGGTCATTTTATTCGCGTATTTTCGAGGGCGGCGCAAGCGTTTACTCATTACTGGGTTCGTCCCCTTGATTTTGATCTTTGCCCTTTATGCAAAAAATGCTTACCTTTTTGGGCAATGGACAACAAGTACATGGCTAGGACCTAATTTGCATATGATGTGTGCGACCATTCCTTCTTCGGTGAAGCGTGAGTTAATTCTGAAGGGGAAACTCTCCGGACAAGTGTACATACAACCTTTCCAGCGAGTGGGTCTTTATGCCAATTTTGTTAAAAGAAAGGAATGGGGAATACCCGCCTTGGATCAAAAAAACCGGGGAGAGGAGTGGGTGAATCATAACCATGGATGGTTTGTCGAAGTAAACCGCCAGTATCAAGAAGGTGCGATCGCCATGATTTTGGCCAGTCCAGGCGATTACTTTACTTTAATGAAGCAATCCTGGCGCCGCTATAACCATCCTGCTTGGAATTATGATTTTTTCCATACGCAACCGGCGGTTTATTTTGAATATCCCTTGCTGCTGAACAAAATCTTTTTCGGTTGGGAACATCAAAATCTTATGGAAGCAGCCCATCATACAAAGTTACGCCCCGAGGGGACATTTCTCTGTTGGCTCTTGCCACTTTTGTTTTTCAGCTGGATTGTGATCATGTTTCTGCCTCAGCATTTGACTCAATTCACTACTGCAGATCGCGCTACACTATCCTATTGCATGTTCACCATTGTATTAATTACCTTTGCCGCGATAACGATTGTCCGTTTTGAGAACTTCCGCTTACGTTTTACTCTAACCCCTTATTTTGCCTTATTGTTTGCTATCACCATCGATCGGGTTGTTCTATGGATAGCCGCTCAAAAGATAGTAAGAAAAAGAGTCATTCCTGATTAGGGTTTGAGTTCAGCCATTTTTTCTTCCATAAGGGAGGCAAGAATCCCAGCTTGGCGGGCGAACGCATCTAGCACCCGGCAGCGCGAGCGTAATTTTTCATTAATAATTTCTTCCTCATTGTTCAATAATAAAATCCTCCAGCGGCTGTCTTCATACTCGAAATGAGCTTCTTGTAAAAGTTCATTTAGCAATTCAAAGGCCTGCTGATGCTGTTTTGAGCATCGGGTGATGGCCTCATCTAGTGCTCGTAGCAAAGATTGTTTTTCCTCCATTGTGAGATCATCCAAATCCTCAGGAGAGAGCAAATTAAGCCCTTGAATCGCGGCATGGTAAAACGCCTGGACTTTTTCCAAGGCGTCATAAAGTAATTGACGCAAGTCGATTAAATCCATGCGAGGTTGGTAATTTTGGTGCAACGCTCGCAATTGTTTAGGATAATCCATGGCGGTATGCTGAATTTTAGGCCAAAGTGAAGAGAGACGAGAGGTAATTGCCCCTTTGATCACGGCTCCAGAACTGGTGTTAATAACTGGCCTTTCGAAGCGCGCGATTTCGTGCTCTAGTAATTGACGATAGAGATTAAGGGTCTCGCTGGTCGCCACTATCCCCCCTTCCACCGAGGGCACCAAATGCGCCGCATCGCTGTCTTGAGGTAAATTTTTATTGTCGAAGATGGTTCCATCCGCGTAATTTTTCTCTCCACAGAAAGCTAAATCCTGCCCGACAAGAATAATGGGCTCACATCCCATGCGTGCCAGGATGTGAAAGGCCACCACGGCGACACTGCCGGGACCGTAAACATCTCCTTTGCTACCGGTATAGGATTGAAGCCACAAGTAAATAGCATTTCCACTCATTTTTGGGACATGAAGTTGATCCAAGGGTTGTGGTTCGCCAATCGTTTCCATTGTAGTACGCCATGAGGCCAAAAATACATTAGGTTGGAAATGGCGGATAATACCGCTATGGATTCGTGGGTCGGCGATCAAGAAAGTCTCGGGGGAGGGTTTTGCTTCATTAAATGACTGGAGATTTCGATCCTCATGATCCATGGTAAACACGATATGGGGGCGTACTCCATGCTTGCGTAAAATGGGATAGGCTGTATTCACGCATGTAATCAGAACATAATTTTGAACTTTCTGTAGAGAAAGTAATTCTTTTTCTAAGGAAGGCCCCGGTGATATCAAGACCGCTGCACGTTTTGGAAATTCGTCGAATAAGGAATTAACGCCGGGAAATCTGACGATGGATTGAGCATTCGATAAAGTATTAAAGCCAACGCTGGCGCTGTGGCTAATGCGGGAGTTTCTGTACATCAATTCTCGTTGTAAGGCGTTTCTCCAGGTCGCCGCGAATTCTGTAGGATACTCGGGACGTAACCTTCGCATCACAGGGTGCACCAAGAGATGGTAAGGAAGAACCAGGAAGCGTGACCATTGAAGTTCGCTGCCAAGACTTTCGACCACTTTATCGATCTTTTGGCCAATGTAAAAGTATACACCGGGATGTTGTATTAATTCACACAGATCAAGATGATAAAAAGCGGTAAAAAAGACCATGGGATCAGGATCCACAATGGCAAGAATCCCGTGGCTGGGTAATTTTTTCAAGATTTCTTTGGCATAATACCCCAAACCAAAGCCTAATAGTATAACCGCATGATCTTGCTCTTTCCCCAAAGGGGAACTCTGGATCCAAGTGTCGATTTCCTGTTTAGGATTTCGTGAACGAAAAATGGATTGAATGGTTCTTTGGGTATGAAAGGTAATATTAAAAAAACCATCGGTTAAGGATTCTAAAGGATAAAGACGTTCCTTGACACGCGGGGTAAGCTGGGCAATCGTTTCCGCCTGTTCAGGACTTCTCTGGCGCATGGCCTGCAAATTGGTTTCAAAAAAAGAAGTATCTGTCATGGAAACGAACTCGTTTTGTTCCACCCCAAACTGGAGATGGCCTGCTATCATAAAAATAAAAAATGAAATCATGAATGGTTAAAAATTATACCGGAAAAATCCATAGTTGAGGACACATGGAACTCTATTTGCTGAGGATATTTATTCTCTTGCGCTTCGGACTATAATATCCAGTCTTATAATATGTAAGAGATTTGGTTATAGCCCAATGACAACGTAGAGATGTGCACAGAATCAGATTTGAGGTGTAAACGAATGGCAAAAAACATCTATGAGAAAATATGGGATGCCCATGTTGTCCACGAAGAAAGCGGAAAAGCCCCTCTGATTTATATTGACCGGCACTTTATTCATGAAGTGACCTCACCTCAAGCGTTTGAGGGACTCCGTCTCGCGGAGCGAAAAGTACGCCGACCGGAACTAACTTTTGCCACGATGGATCATAACATCCCGACCACGGACCGGTCGATCCCCATTCAGGATCCTTTGTCAAAAAAACAAGTAGAAACGCTGCTTGATAATTGTAAAGAATATGGTATCACTTGTTTCGATTTACACGATCGTCGCAATGGAATTGTCCACGTCATTGGCCCCGAACTGGGACTAACGCAGCCCGGGATGACCATCGTGTGCGGTGATTCTCATACCGCGACCCATGGTGCCTTTGGGGCATTGGCTTTCGGTATTGGCACCAGTGAAGTAGAACACGTGCTTGCCACCCAGACTTTAATCCAAAGCCAATCCAAAACCATGGAAGTTCGCGTTAAAGGAACGATTCCTCCGGGCCTCACTTCAAAGGATATCATCCTGGCGATCATTGGCAAAATCGGAACGGCCGGTGCGACAGGCTACGTAATTGAATACACAGGCGAGGCGATTCATGGCTTGAGCATGGAAAGCCGTATGACTATATGCAATATGTCGATCGAAGCAGGAGCCCGGGCGGGTTTGATTTCGCCTGATCAAACTACCTTCGATTATCTCAAAGGGCGCGATTATCTGCCCAAGGATAAATCTTGGGAGGAACTGGTAGAATCCTGGTCTTCTTGGGCCTCGGATCCAGGTTGCGTTTATGATAAAACCGTTGAACTCGATGCAGAAGAGATTGAACCGCAAGTTACGTGGGGAACCTCACCAGGTATGGTGACCGGGATTAACGGCAAGACGCCTATTCTTTCCGACATTCCGAATAAAAACACCCGATTGGCAGCAGAAAAGGCACTTCAATATATGGATTTGGACGAAGGAGTTCTCATTCGCGATATCAAGATTAATAAAATGTTCTTAGGGTCTTGTACGAATGGACGCATCGAAGATCTACGTGAAGCCGCTCGCTTTGCCAAAGGCTATAAAGTTCATCCAAATATCGAACAGGCTTTGGTTGTTCCTGGATCCACCCAAGTGAAAGAGCAAGCAGAAAAAGAAGGACTCGATGAGATCTTCAAGGATGCAGGGTTCGAATGGCGTGAAGCAGGATGCTCTATGTGCCTCGCCATGAATGAGGATGTCCTAAACCCTGGGGATCGCTGCGCCTCAACCTCGAACCGCAACTTTGAAGGACGTCAGGGGAAAGGCGGACGTACTCATCTCGTGAGTCCAGCGATGGCGGTTGCCGCTGCTATTCATGGAAGTTTTACCGATATCAGAGACTGGGAGTTTAAATAATCATGGAACCATTCACTCGTTTAACCGGTATTGTCGCCCCATTGGAAGCACTGAACGTCGATACAGATCAAATTATTCCAAAACAATTTTTGAAGCGAACTGAGCGCACAGGCTATGAAAAATTTTTATTTTATGATTGGCGTTATCTTGATAACGAGATGACGCCAAATCCTGATTTCGAGCTAAACGCCCCGCGTTATCAAGGAGCCACGATCCTATTAACGAAAGAAAACTTCGGATGTGGATCCTCGCGCGAACACGCCCCCTGGGCTTTGCATGATTATGGTTTTCGGTGCATCCTGGCACCCTCTTATGCGGAAATATTTTATAATAATTGTTTCAATAACGGGATGCTGCCGATCACGCTTCCCAGCGATACGATCGATACTCTGTTTGATGAAGTGCGTGCTCAGGAGGGGTATCAACTCACGGTCGATCTCAATGAGCAAACCATCACGAAACCAGATGGATCGATTCTTTATTTTGAAATTGATCCCTACAAACGCTATCAACTTATTGAAGGATTAGATACGATTGGGTTAACCCTACGTCATGTCGATAAGATTGCAGAATATGAAAAGCAACGGGGGATGGCCTGAAAGTTCAAAACGAGCTAGGAACGACGGGGCGGAGGGAAAGCAACCCTACCGCCCCGTATTTTATTTGAGGAATCTTGTTATTCCCGTTCCTGTTCCCAATCGAAACGGGTGAATTGAATATCATCCCCGCATCTTTTTCGTATTAAATCCGTCACCTCATCGGTTCGGAACTTCTGTTTGGAAGCAAAATTACAGCTAAACCGGCCGGTGCGCAAAGCGGTTTTCATTTGGATAACATAAAAATTCATTTCGCTGGCCACGGATTTAAACGTTTTTTCTACCCGGCTGGGGTCGGTAGAATCGACACGAAGTTTCCACATATACTTAAAAGAGCCACCACAATAATCCATCACATAAAGAAGGACATAGATGAAGCCGGTAATGGTTAAAGCGAATTTGTAAAAGTGCAAACCGCATGCCATGCCAAGCCCAATGAGGATAAAAATAATGGACAAATCCACCGGATTCCGCATAGCGGTCCGATAACGTACCAATCCCCCAAGGCCAACCAATCCGAAGGCGAGTTCCAGACTCCCTTGAATTAGCGAAACGAGTGTAGCCCCGGCAACGCAAATCAGGATTTGCGTTTGTTTGAGTTCTTTATCACTGATAGGGCCACTGGATTCAATTTGTCGCTTGGGATGAAACGCAATCAAGGCACCTAAAATCGCCGCCAGTGTCAATGAAAGAACAATTTCCGTATAATTGATGTACTCCAGAGGATGCGGATCGAACATGTTCGTTTCGGGTTGAAAAGGATTGGTTACAACAGAGTTTGTCTGTGTTGCCGATTCAACTTGTGCCATAACTAATATTTAACTCCTTGTTGGATTTTTTTCCTTCCCTTCCCCATTTAAAAGGTTACCTCTAACTGCAGCAACCATTCATTATTATGCACATCAGGTCCACCGGTTTCTTCTTCGTTGAGCGCATATTCAGCGCGAAATTCCACGTGACTGGTGAGTTCGGTAATGATAGCAAATAGCCATTGGCGGCGATCCCAAGTCAGCGAGCCATAGGGTGAATAAGGGCGTTTGCTTAGATTGGTATCTAATTCACCATAGCGAATTAAGGGACGTAACTCATCTAAATAATCCAACCCATCGAATTCAAATTTATAGGAAGCCTCTGCATACCAGCCAAAACGATCCATTTCGCCATCGCGGCCAGAAATAACTTGGCCGAAGAAATCCCATTCTTCGATATCATATTCAACATTCATCCCGATCATTTCCCGGGTATCTTTGTTGGATTGCCCATAACCAGGAACCCTGGTTTGTAGCAAATCGACGTCATTATGGTCGAGGCTGCCGAGAACGCCAAAGCCAAGGACACGAATATCACCGAACGAATCGAAATCATGGGAATACTCAATTCCTCCTGTCCATTCTTTGCCTCCATCAACATCAAAGCCTTTTTCGTCCAAACCAATCATCCAACCAGAATCATCCTCTCCCAACTCTTGTTCATCCAATTCCATCCCATTCGAGAAAGAAAAAAAGAGTTCAACCGGGTCATAATCGCCCTTGACTCGAAGGCCCAAATCCCGAGCCCACCAAAACGCATGTCCTGGCAAAGGAACAAATTCTGTGTAGCGGGAAGGCCGGTAGATGGGATTTTGTAAACCGGCCCGGATTTCAGTTTCTAAAGGCAAACCGCCAAAATCTACATACGATTTCTTAAGGCTGGTGCTGCCATCCTCATCGATCACGTCAAACGCACCATAGTAGCGAATTTGGTTCTTAAAGTCGGCTTCCACCTCCAAACGTAGTTCATCGATATGGAAGGAGCCTCCGGAGTTTTCAGGGATGGCGGAAGGAAGTTGAGTTTCTCGTTCGATGTCGTAATATTCAAACTGGAAACGTCCACCTAATTTAAAGTACTCATCCGCCATGGACATGAGCCAGGGAGGTTTTTTTCTTGGTTCATCTTTTTTGGCTTCTTCCTCGATTTCTTTCATGACATCATCTTTAATTTTTTTAACGAAATCTTCGTCTTTTTCTATCTCTTCGTCTATTTCTTCAATTTCTATTAATTCTTCTTCTTTTTCCTTTTCAGGTTTTTCGTCCTTATCGACTTTCTCTTCTAATTCTGAGAGTCGATTTCGCATTTCTTCAATGATGGAACGCAATTCTTGATTCTCTTGCTCCAATCTTTCAATCCGAGTTTGTTCTTCATCATATTCTTGAGCCCAAGCAGGTAAGCCCCAAACAACCAATAAACAGAAAAAGAAAATAGAATTACGATACATGGTAACTCCCCTCCGCGGGATAAAAACAAAAAAGTGATTCGCTGAAAGTATATGTGATTGTTAGGATTCTGTCAGGATGTAATAGAATTTTGTGAGGATAAATAATGAGAAGATCAATCAATTAAACGAATAAACCATTCTTTACGAAATCGACTCAACCATTCCAATGATGCATTTTAAGTAGCGCGATTCTGGCATAGAGGATAACACGGGGTGATCCTTCGCCTGACCACGAATCTGGAGTACTTTAATTAATCTCTTCTCCCGTGCGGCGGCCCGTTGTAATAGCTGAAGAAATGCTTCATCATTAATACAATAGGAACACGAGCAGCTGCACAATATTCCACGTTCTTTCACCAAGCGGATAGCCTGGCGGTTGACATCTTCATAACCACGTTGCGCTTTTTTGGTTTGTTTCGCGCTTTTAGCGAAGGCTGGAGGGTCGACAATCACGATATCGAATTTCATATTTTCTTTTCGCGCGTTGGATAACCAAGAAAACGCCTCCTCCTCGATACATTTTAAACGCATATCAAAGCCGTTCAAAGCGCGATTATGTTTTGCCCAATGGATCGCAATGGTAGAGCGATCTACAGCCCAAGCATGCCGAGCCCCCGAAAGTAACATCTGCAAAGACCAGGCTCCGGTATAACTGAACAAGTCAAGCACATCCGAATCGCGAGCAAAAGTGGATAAGGCTAAACGATTTTCGGTTTGATCAAAAAAGTGGCCGGTCTTTTGTCCTTGGCGCACATCCACGGCGAGTTTCACCCCGTATTCTTCGATCTCCACGACTTCAGGCACCTCACCCCAATAGAGCCGTTTGTAACTTTCCAATCCTTCTAAAGCACGTATGTCACTATCATTTCGCAGCATGATGCCGGTGGGTTTGAGGACGTTTTTCAAAGCCCGGCAGAAAGGATCAAGAAGGCGTTCCATGCCCGCGGTTTGAATTTGAACGACGAGTATATCTTCATAACGATCGACCACCACACCCGGTAAATCATCGGAGTCGGCATAGATTAGGCGATAGGAACGGCGTTTAGGATAAACCCAATGTCGAAGCCTGTATGCGTTTTCAATGCGTTTTTTAAACCACTCTTCACTTGCTGGAAAATCATCCTTTTCTCTTGAAAGAAGCCGTAAGGCGATCAAACTATGGGGATTATAGGTTGCGTAACCAACAAATTGTCCATTCTCATCCTCAACCTGCACAATTTCGCCGGGGACAGGGAATGGTTTTTGGT
Organism: uncultured bacterium; assembly: GCA_964419335.1. Classification (GTDB taxonomy): domain Bacteria; phylum Hinthialibacterota; class Hinthialibacteria; order Hinthialibacterales; family Hinthialibacteraceae; genus CAYQOX01. The sequence goes on from CAYQOX010000037.1 coordinate 36,023, forward strand.
GTTCGACTTCATTGCTGAAAATCCAAGGATGACCGCTCTTTGCTCGTTGACCACATCGAGGTTTAATCTTCAATGTACGCATTATGATATCCAAATCTACTTTATGTTTGCTATCATATAAAGGGAATCAATATTAGGCAATCAATGGATTAATTATGGAAAGAATAACCCAATGGGATACTAACGCCCTTATCCATGAAAGCAAGTTCCATCAAATCTTACATAAAAAACCCGAAGCGTTAAACAAGATCCTCCCTCCCAATTGTAATGAAATTGCATCCGTCATCGAACAGCGGCAAGCCTATCTGCAATCGACAATAGACCGCCAAAAGCTCGTCGAAGAACTCATTCAATCCCACCAAAAACGAAATGCGCCTTCCTCATCACTGCAAAACATTGAGACTCTTTCTCAACCGCGTGCATATTTGGTCATTACCGGACAACAACCCGGTTTGCTCGGCGGTCCTCTGTACACGTTTTATAAAATACTTCACACGGTTCAGTATGCCCGCCAGTTATCGGAAGAACACGAAGCCGTATTTCTTCCTGCTTTTTGGAATGCTTCCGAAGATGATAATCGTTCTGAAATTGATACTTTATATTGGCTGGGTCAGGATAAAAGCATTCACCATTATCACTGGAATCTAGAACAAAGCCAGCCTTATTTCACGCTCGCTAAAGAACAACTTCCACTGGGTGAAATATTTCAGCAAATCCGAGATAGTGTACAATCGACTGAATTTCTCGAAGACGTGATCCATCAAATCCAAAACGCTTATGACAAAGCCGATTCGTACCCGGATTTCTTTGATCAACTTATTTGGGCACTGTTTTCGGAAGAAGGTTTGATTATCATTCGTCCCGACGATCCTTGCCTTCGTCAACAAGCCATTCCTTTAATGCACCATGAGATCCTCCATCCCCGAGAAACCTCGAAAGCGATTAATCAGGCCGGCGCAATTCTTCAACAAAACCATCTTCCCATTCAACTGCATAAGAAAGAAGAACGTACCTCCTTTTTCTTACTTAAAGAAAAGCGGCGGGTGGCGGTCTTTCATCACGAGGAAGGATTTTCTGATTCGGAAGGTAATCGCTATACGCAAAATGTAATGCTTCAATATTTGCGTGAGCATCCTGAGCACTTTTCTCCTACGGCTGTATTACGGCCGGTGCTTCAAGACGCGCTGTTTCCCACCGCAGCGGTAGTGCTGGGGCCAAATGAACTCGCCTATCACTTTCTTTTAAATCAAATTTATGATCATCATCAAGTCCCTCGACCAGCCTTGCTGCAGCGTTTTGGATGCACTTTATTCGAAACGCGCGAGCGAAAACATTTAGATCGATATAACCTTCCTCCTGTTGAATTGCGTGCAGATTGCAATGCGTTACTCAAGCGGGTTGCGCAAACTCAAAATGCAGAAAACCGCAATCAATATTATGAACAAATTGAGAAAAGCGTAAGCCAATTGTTTCACGTTTTAAAAGAAGAAGCCCAGGTGGTGGATCCTACGATTATCAAAGTGCTCGATAAAAACGAGAATAAGATTCGGCAGCAAATTGAACAATCAGAAAATTTACTCATTCGGAGAAAAAGCGAGAAAGATAAAACCACGGCCAACCATATACAATCCTTGCAAAATGCCCTTTACCCTAAGGGGCTACCCCAAGAACGCTGCTTCAACATTTTTTTCTATTGGATGAAATATGGCCCCGATTTTTTGAAGAACATCAAGAAAACTACAGAGAGGGTAAAAGAGAGAGAACATCTTTTCTTGGCTCTTCCTTAGTTTCATAAATCTTCTCGCAAACCATGACGAGCCATTTTGCGCTGAAGGGTACGACGATCGATATTCAACAACTCGGCCGCCCGAGAGACGTTATTCTTTGTATAGTGTAATGTTTGCTGGATCGTTTGCTTTTCGATTTCTTCGAGGGTATGTGGGATAAAATCTTCTTTGGCCTCTTGTTTAAGTGGCCGAGAGAAGGGGTTGGACATATTCAGCAGATTGGCGAGCGTTTCCGTCTGAATTTCCTCTTCATTGCTCAGCAAAATTGCCCGTTCACAAATATTAAACAGTTCACGCACATTGCCCGGCCAATCGTAGTGCTGCATCAGTTCAATGGCTTCTGGGCTGAAACGTTTTCCTTTTGAAGCTTGGGCTGAGCGGGACAAGTAGGCTTGCACCAAGAGAGGGACATCTTCCCGTCGTTCTCGTAAGGGGGGGATATGGAGTACTAACACATTTAAGCGGTAATACAAATCTTCGCGAAATTTTTTGGCCGCTACTTGTTCTTGTAAGTCCCGATTCACCGCGGCAATAATACGCGTTTGGGTCTTTTGCAATTTGGTCGAACCCAGGGCACGAAACTCACCGGTTTCGATAACGCGCAATAAGCTCGCCTGTAAGTTGGGATTCATATCCGCGATTTCATCGATAAATAGAGTGCCTTGGTCTGCGACTGAGAACAATCCGGCTTTTTGTTGAGTAGCTCCAGTAAAAGCCCCCGCCACATGACCGAATAATTCATTTTCCAAGAGTTCCGGTTTAAGGGTGGCACAGTTAATGGCGACAAAGGGTTGTTCTTTGCGTTTGCCTTCATAATGAAGTGCGCGCGCCACCAGTTCTTTTCCTGTCCCACTTTCGCCGGAGATCAAAGCGGGGGAATCGGAATCTTTGAAACGATCGATTAAGGAAAATATATCCTGAATCGCTTGGCTTTGGCCTACAATTCCATGGGTGGCTTCATTCCGTTGAATCGCATTACGCAGATTTTCATTTTCCTGGCGAATGCGTCGTTGTTCGACTGCTTTTTTTAAATAGAGATCCAACTCGGTAATTTCACATGGTTTGGTTAAATAATGAAAAGCGCCTAATTTAATCGCTTCGATGGCGGTTTGGATAGAACCATATCCGGTTAGAACGATGACCGGAAGATCATCGCAGTTTTCACGCAAGCGTTTTAGAAGTTCTAATCCATTGATGCCCGGCATGTTCAAATCAACAATGGCGCTCTCGCATTCCAATAAGGAGTCGTGAGCGAGCGCTTCTTCCCCACTCGACGCAGGGAGCACCCGGTATCCACGCCGTTCTAAAGCCCGAGACACAGTGCGCCGAAAGACGGCATCGTCATCTACGAGAAGGATGGTGCTATTGGTTGTCATCATGAATGGGCAGCCAGATTTCTGCTAGGGTACCAAGACCGGGTTCACTATCAATTTCTAAACGGCCGCCTAAATCTTGAAGAATACCATAAGAAACGTAAAGTCCCAATCCCGTCCCTTTGCCAAAATCTTTGGTGGTATAAAACGGTTCGAAAATATGGGGTAAGACTTCACGGCGAATCCCGCAGCCATTATCCATTATTCGAATTCCTACTTCGCTTTCATTACGGGTCGTCTCGATTTCAATCCGGCGTTCACCATCGATGGATTCCAAGGCATCGGCAGCATTCAGTAAGAGATTAAACAAGACACGCTGTACATTATTGGATTCGGTCACAATAATAGGCAATGATTCATCCAATCTTTTATCAATCGTAACTTTGGAAATTTTTGGGTAGACCAAGTCGATAGCCTGCAGAACGACTTCGTTTACATCACATGATTCCGGTCGATCTTCGGTTTTCCGCGAAAAATTCAGCAGACCTTGGGTGATCGTTTTACAGCGATCGACCTGGCCATAGATCGTTTCCAGCGCTTCCTCAAGTTCCTTGGCCTCAGAGCATTCCTGCTGCTCCAGCGCATGCTGGATGATATCCCGGGCTTCTTCGGCCAAGATACGGATCGTACCTAACGGGGTGTTAATTTCATGGGCGACTCCGGCAGCCAATTGTCCAATCGCGGCGAGTTTTTGGGCTCGTGCCCATTGGGCTTGATTCTTTTTTTGTTCGGTCACATCCAGGACAAGTTCAATCACCTGGAACACGGTGCCGCGTTCATCATAAATGGGACTGATCAATATTTCAAAATCCCGCAGACCTTTTGATCGAGTAGGCAACCTTATTTCATGGAAACGAGAGGTATCCTCCTTCATAATCCGCCAATTACGCATCCATTTCTTAGCAAAACATCCTACACGAAAACAAGCCTTGTTTTCATCCCGGCCTTCTGTACCGAACCAATCCTCAATTCGATCGTTGATCCATTCGATACCTTCATCTTGATTGACGACGATCATGCCTGTTTCTAAATGGCGTAAGATGTTATCAAGTTTATGCAGTTCCAACTCAGCTTGCTGGCGAGCATCGCGCACTTCTCTTTCTCGCTTTTGTAAATCGCGTGTAATGACAGAGACAAAATAGGCTGTGACTACTGTGGTAACGACAAAACTTACCGGTGCCCCGATCACATGAAAGGGTAACTCGCCCATCTTTAGCATTCCCTCGCGGCTAAGCCGCATATCTACGGGAACCACAAAATTGGATAACCCTTGTAAAGCAAAACATAGGGTGACAAAAACCGTGACGCCGATACTTTGCGATTGAGGAAGAATGATATAGGCGATAATAACGACAAAAAAGTAGAACGTAAAAAACGGATTAAGAAAGCCGCCTGTAAAAAACAACGTTAAAGAGAGAATTAAAACGTCGAGAATGATTTGTTCTAAGGCGATACGAGGTGGAAAATCAAGGCTTTTGACTTTTTGAGAGTAGTAAAAGTTGTAGGCCGCCATGATTCCTGCCAGTCCATAAAGAACCGGCGTAGGAAAATGCATTCCCAACACATAACGTCCCCCAAAGGTCGATACCACCAAACAAGGAACGGCATACCAGCGCATGCCGATCAACCACAGCAAGCGCTGATGCAAAATCTCTTTGTCTTCGAGGCGTAAGTGGGAGGTCGTTTGATTCATTTAGGTATACAAGTTTATACCTTGCGATCTATTCAACCACGATAAGAAGAAACAGGTTCTCATACTCATGTTTGACTCGACTTTAAACTCTAAAGAGAATCTCAAGACAGAATATGATTTACGAAACGCTATCACAATTTACTTCGGCCCCATGCTATCAAGTTGAGATAGCGATTCCTTGAGGCTGTCTGACTGGATCAACGAAGGAACTTCCTTTTGGAGGAATTCAATAAATTCCTCCCGTAAATCTTCACGTCTTAAGGCAAACTCGACTGAAGTTTTAATATAATCCAAACGATTTCCAATATCATGGCGTTTTCCCTCGAATTCATATGCGTAAATGCATTGATCCTGAGAAAGAAGCCGCAAGGCATCGGTCAGTTGAATTTCCCCCTTCTTGCCAGGAGGTGTTTTTTCAATATAGTCAAAAATATCATAGGAAAGAATATATCGTCCGCCTACAGCTAAGGTGGAAGGGGCACTTTCAACATCAGGTTTTTCCACCAGATCGCTCACGATGCTAGTGCGTTGATCCACTTCCTTGCCTGCAATAATGCCGTAATTTATGACCTTGTCTCGGGGAACCCGCTCCACGCCAATCACTGGACAACGCCATTTCCGATAGAAGTCCATCAGCTGACGTGTACAAGGGACCTTGGAATTCACGATGGTATCTCCAAGTAAAACCACAAACGGCTCCCCGGCGACGTGCTGTTTGGCATAATAAATCGCATCCCCTAATCCATTGCATCCTTTTTGCCGAATATAATGAATATTGACCATGGTGGAGAGATCCGCGATGCTTCTATGAAGTTCCTCATGACCGGAGTTAACCAAAGCACTTTCTAATTCAAAAGAACGGTCAAAGTGATCTTCGATGGCTCGTTTTCCTTTTCCGGTAATGATGAGTATATCGGTGATCCCAGAATCCACCACTTCTTCAATGACATACTGAATAGTGGGTGTATCGATGATGGGTAGCATTTCTTTGGGTTGGACCTTGGTCGCAGGCAGGAAACGGGTGCCCAATCCCGCTGCAGGGATAACGGCTTTACGTACTTCACCATAATTCAGGTCCGATGATCGTGGTATAGTCATTCTGATTTCCCTTTCCTTTGTTTAGAATAGCGTGATGCTTTCGAAGCGGGTTTATACGAAACTTGATTCCGACTGTGCTGACGATAATCATCGGCTCGAATTTCGATTTCATTACACATATCAATAATGCGAGAAGCCAGAGTTTCATCCACCCGCATCATCAAATCGTTCATGGGAATATTCGAGGTAACGATTAAGGTCTTGCAATCCTGGTAGCGTCGATTAATCAAGGCATACAAACGATCGGTGACCCAGGAGGAAGTTTTTTGCACTCCAAAATCATCCAACACAAAGAGTTGACGTTTCCATTGCTGGGCGAAGTGGTTCTTGGTGTACTCCGCGTTTTGACCGTAGGTTTCTCTGATCGCGTCTAACAAATCCACTACGTTGTAAAATACGCCGCTATACCCTCTGGCGATTAAGGCCTTCAGGATTCCAATCGCCAGATGGGTTTTGCCGCTCCCGGTTCGACCATAGATATATAAGCCTTTGGCGTTTTTTTCTGAATAGTTGTCGATATACTCGTGAATCTGCTTCAATAAAGTTTTTAAGGCGACCTTGTAAGGATCAAAGGTTTCCAAAGATTCTTCTTTGAATCGAAAAGGAATACGGGCCTCGTCAAATTCCGAAAGGATCAATTCGCGTCGAACGCAAGAGCATAAGCGGCCACCCTTTTCATCGATGATATTGCCATAGCCATCGCAATAAGGACAATCATTGGGCTCTTCGTCGGGCAAGTGTTCGAGATTTGGGATATCTTCTTTAATTTTATCGATTTTTTTACCAAGGTTAGAAAATGATTTCATGGTAACCTCAAGCCGGTGGTAGAACAATGGTTAGTTTGTTAAGAGATTGATCCGAAGTGAAATCTACCTATGTTCCAATCCTTTTTAATTCAATCTCTTTTATTTACTCCGAATTTTTCTCGGAATGCAAGTGGGTTTTAATCCACGAAAGACTTTTGACTTTTTTCTGATACGCTTCTTGAAACGTGTCATAAATCACGCCCATATCATAAGTATTGGCAATCATTTCTAAATCCTCGACGATACGTGGGGTAAAGCGGGCGCCGAACAACATTTGATAAAGAAAAATGACTTTCTCCACTTTAGACAAAGAGGCAATATTTTCATAATACCGTAATATATAATGTCCGCCGATGGAATAGCGATCCATCAATTTGCTTCGGATTTCCTCTTCTTCGATAGGAACGGGTAGTGGAGTGACAATACACAATTGCTGGGTATCCTGATCTACATTGACTCCTTCGATCCATCCGCCATCTTCCAACGCAAGAAGGATGTCCCGTATTTCTTTCTTCTCTAAACCTGTCCATTCACTTAAGGCATCCAGGGTGAGAGAAAACCATCCCGGAGTTAAATTATTTTCACAATCCCACTCAACCAATTTACGGAAAAGCAACCATGCCAAGGGATGGACTTGGCTGTAAAACTGCCGGGGTAAACCACTTTCTTCTAACCAACGGGGAAACAGCACCCACAAAGGATCACGTTGCGCCAAATTCTACCTCTTTTCTGATTCTTGTTTTTGATATTTCTCATAAATTTCTTTCACATCTTCATGATGGAAATTCATAATTTCTTTATGTACATCGTGAATTTCCTGACGCAAGGCTTCCAAACGTTCCATAATGGGGTCAGGTAAATTGACTTGGTCCAAGTCCACGCCGGTAGCGCGGCTAACCTTCTGTCCTTCCCGGATCACAATGCGCCCAGGCACGCCTACTACCGTACAATCTGGCGGAACATCCATCAATACCACCGATTGGGCTCCGATTTTGACATTATCCCCCAGTGTAATATCGCCTAAGACTTTCGCTCCGGCGCTTACCATAACATTATTTCCCAAGGTCGGATGCCTTTTACCGGTTTCTTTCCCGGTTCCTCCAAGGGTAACCCCTTGGAACAGTACACAACCATCTCCAATCATTGTGGTTTCTCCAATCACCACACCCATTCCGTGATCGATAAAGATCCCGTGTCCGATTTTCGCTCCCGGGTGAATTTCAATCCCGGTGAGGAAACGATTGATTTGCGAGATTAAGCGGGGGAAGAAAGGGAGATGGAGTTTGACATGAAGAAAGTGTGCAAACCGGTGCATTAGGATAGCGTGAAAGCCGGCGTAGGTAAACAAGACTTCCAAGGCTCCCCAAAACCCATGAGCAGCAGGGTCATTGTCCATACACGATTTAAAATCGGCGACGACTGTTTTTATCGCTCGAATAATCATACCTATTTGTCTCCTTTTATATGAGATTATATGTAAAAAAGCAGAAGAAGTGAAAGATTGGGTAGGAGATTCAACAGTTACAGAGACCAAACGTATACGGTTTTCCCGCATGAAGGTGATGAATCAGGAAGGGTTGCTTTTCTAAGTGTTTCAATGGCACTCGATTATCGGAATCGATCATTTTCCCTAGGTTCCAACAGCAAACTTTTTACCACTGTCTAATGAGCAATTGTCATTTTCTAGATTAATTATATCATTGATCCCAGTAGTTTCAAATGAAGAAGTCCACAAAATTGGGTCGCAAGGGGAGGGTGTCCCGCTTCAGTCGGATGAGGTAC
>CAYQOX010000038.1:0-42241 GCA_964419335.1 uncultured bacterium
TCATGTTCTGTTTTCTTTTCAATGGATCAAAAAGTACTCAAATCCAGGATGAACCTTTTTAATCTTGGAGAGAGTTGATAGGGGTTTTCGTTGAAATGAGAGGTATGCGGTGTATCTCTTATAATTTGTTCGCTAGATGAACCTGTTTTCGATTTTTTATCGAAATAGGTAACCAATTTCTCTTAAATCTCCTCAAAAAAGAGGAAAATTCGAAGAAAAATGAACAAATAACAAATATCTACTTGATTATCAGATAATTATTAGTTTATAATTTCGATTGAAATAGCCGCTTTTGTGACCTTTCAAGGGTCAAAGAAGCGGTCGAAACGAGGAGGAAAAACGATACGTTTTTGTATCGTGATAGAAAGGTAGAAAGTCCAAAGAATTTCGTTGTTGTGAGAAGAGAGGCGATTTCAAGCCTAGGTTTAGGAAAATCAAGAGTTGGAGTGTAGCTTCATAGAAAATTTCACATTTTTTTACAAAAGAGTGAGAGGAATTCCATGTTGTGGTTGCCATAAGAAAATTTTACCTTTACAATAAATTAAGATGTTCGAATACCTCTAATGGAATATTGGTTGAATATGTTATAATGTAGTTATACGGATTTAGATGAGTTTGTGATAAGTAATTTGATGATTGGGAATGAATCCGGTTTTAAAAAAATAACCCGCATAGTAAGGAAAGGTTGTATAATGGGATTGTTCATGTATCATTCAACCTTTTGTGGGTATCTTTATCGAAAAGAAGTAATGATCTCTTGATGAATGGAAAGGAATAATTTATCGTTAAGAGATTTTTATTTATTTATTTATATATTTTAAGGAGAATGATTTAGGTTGTTCTTTGAAAAAAATGCGATGAAATGGAAATGATCAGAGATTATTTCCCTTTTTTTAATGTGTTTTTTTACGTATGTTTAATACGTGGAAGAATTGATTTGTATATTGCTATATTGGAGAAAAATCGGATTTCGAATGAAATGCTCGCAAAGAGTTCTCATTGCGAGAAGGTGAAAAGATTTAGGGGGTTAACCATCTATGAATAAAATGGTGGTAACCGCAAAAAGTGCGGCTTCAGTACTCGAAAGCGCGGGTCATGAAGCGGAAAATGTTATCCACCCTTCCTGTATCATCGATCCAAGCGTCATTCTTGGTGAAAATATTACAATTCACGCCAATGTCGTGATTGAACGGAATGTTCGCATTGCTTCAGGTACGGTGATTCATACGGGGTGCTATATTGGCGAGGATTGTACGATCGGTGAAAATACCGTTTTCAATCCCTCGGTGATTCTCCGCGAAAAAACCCAAGTTGGCGAAAACGTAATTATCGAAGCCGGTGTGGTTATCGGCAGCGACGGATTTGGTTATGCCAAAGAAAAGAACGGCATGCACTGCAAAGTGCCCCAAGTTGGTTTTGTCGTTATTGAGAACGATGTCCACATTGGTTCTAACACCACAATCGATCGTGCCACGCTTGGGCGAACGGTTATTGGCCAAGGGGCGGATATAGGTTCTTTGGTTCAAGTCGGCCATAATGTGATTATCGGTGAAGAGACCCGCATTGGTCATGGAGTAGGAATCTGTGGCAGTTGTAAGATCGGTTCTCGCGTAGATATTGGCCATGGTGTTGGTCTGGTAGGCCACATCAAAGTAGGCGATGGCTCCAAGGTGGCAGACGGTGCCGGAGTGAGCAAAGATGTGGCGGATGGCAATCGGATTAGCGGTTCTCCAGCCATGTCGGAGGAGATATACAACAAATATCAGGACTATATGTCGCGACTGCCTGATTATATCAGCCGTCTTTCAGCGATGGAGAAAATATACGGCCAAGAATAAGGTTAAGCGATTCCATCCAGATCGTTAAGATGGCTTTCGGCCATAAAAAACAAAATTTTTTATGAGGGATGGTTCTATTTCTTTGCGTTTTTCAGGAGAAGGAGGTGTACCTTCGATCCAGCGGAGAGGGATTAATCCAACATTTTCGAACCAGCCCATTAATTTTTCTTTGTTGAAGCCTAGCCATATATCCGCAAGTTCATCCCGCATCCATTCTTCTTGATGTTGTTGCAGGTCGATAAGAACAACAGTGCCTCCTGGTTTCACTACGCGTGCCATTTCTTCGATAGCCGTTTGGGGTTCTGGCGCATGGTGTAACACCAAGCCGGCGATGACGGCGTCGACTTCGTTATGTTTTAAGGGGAGGTCGTCGATCTCACCGGCTCGTAACTCCACATTGTTGAGTCCTTCGTTGTAGGCGTTTTGGCGTGCCAAGTTCAGCATTTCTTTGGAGTGATCTACTCCGATCACTTTTTTCACGATCCGTGCTAAGGGGATCAGCAGATGGCCGGTGCCCGTGCCGATGTCTGCCACGAGCAAGTCGGGAGGGATTAAGGCTTCGAAGGCCTGGTGGGTTACGGTTTCGCTGCATAGGGTAGCCCGAATCTCATCCCAGCGGCGGGCGTGTTTTCCATAAAAGCGGTGGCTGCGTTGTCGTTTTTTTTGCAAAGTTTCTTGTAAACGCTTTTGGTCACGTTGTGGTTCTTCACGGCCTTCTGCCCATTTGTGGACGAGTTTCCAAATTTCAGCATGTTCTTCGGAAAGATTTTCATCAGGGGCTTTACGATAGTAGGCCCAGGTTCCTTCCCGTCGGCATTCAAGAAATCTTGCGTCTCGCAACACGGTTAAATGTCGGGAAACTCTTGATTGAGAAGAGTTCAGGATCTCGACAATATCGTTCACGCTAAGTTCGTGTTTGTCTAAAAGCCACAAGATACGCAAGCGAGTTTCATCGGATAAGGCTTTAAAAATTTTGATAGGATTCGACTTTTTTGCCATTGCTACTTTCATATAACCGGATATATTGATATAATAGTTTAAAGCGTAATTAAATTATAGCGTCAAGGGTTCCATCCGCTTGGTTAAGGGAAGGAGGCTTTACGCACGACTCTTTGTGATACGAGGTAAATTATGGCTCAACAAAAAATTGTAACATCAGAATCGGTGACTGAGGGTCATCCCGATAAAATGGCCGATCAAATCTCGGACGGAGTATTGGATGCAATCTTTGCCCAAGATTCGAACGCACGAGTGGCTTGTGAAACGTTGATCAACACGGGTTTGATCGTGCTCGCCGGTGAAATTACCACGGATGCGCGGGTTGAATATGCCGAAGTCGCCCGCAAGGTGGTGGATAAAATTGGTTACAACAACGCGGATTTCGGTTTCGATTGCAATACGTGTGGTGTCTTGCTTTCCATTGATCGTCAATCTCCGGATATTGCGATGGGTGTGGATGAGAGAGAAGATCACGAACAAGGGGCAGGAGACCAAGGCATGATGTATGGTTATGCGAGTAATGAAACCGAACAATATATGCCGGCTCCGATCATGTATGCACATAAACTAACGCAGCGTTTGAGTGAAGTACGAAAGAATGGAACCCTCCCGTGGGTACGGCCTGATGGTAAATCGCAGGTTAGCGTGGTATATGAAGATGGCCAGATAAAAGGCATCAGTGCGGTGGTGATTTCGACGCAGCATGCGGCCGATAAAACCCAGGAAGAGATCCGGGAAGCCATTATTGAGCATGTGATTCATCCCATCATTCCTGATAAGTGGATGATGGGGGATACCAAGATTCACGTGAATCCAACCGGCAAGTTTGTTGTGGGTGGTCCAATGGGCGACTGTGGACTCACGGGGCGGAAAATCATCGTTGACACCTACGGAGGTGTGGGACGCCATGGCGGAGGAGCCTTTTCGGGGAAAGATCCATCCAAGGTAGACCGAAGTGCAGCTTATGCCGCCCGCTATGTGGCAAAGAATGTAGTCGCGGCCGGATTGGCTGATCGATGTGAAGTAGCGTTGGCGTATGCCATCGGTGTGGCGCAACCGGTGTCGGTCAATATTTCGACGTTTGGTACAGGAAAACTGCCTGAGGATAAGATCAGCGCTTTGGTGCGTGAGAACTTTGATCTGCGTCCTGCAGCGATTATTAAAAACTTGAGTCTTCGCCAACCTATTTTTCTAAACACGGCGGCGTATGGTCATTTTGGCCGTGATGAATTTCCATGGGAAAAATTGGATATGGCAGAAAAACTCAAGCAATAAAAACACGCAAAAATTGGATGTATTCCAAAAAAAAGAGAGGTTATTTATGAGTGATGTACTAGAGAAGAAAAAGAATGCGAGTGACGGAGTGATGCTTCCGGACTTTTCCGGACTGCCTTACAAAGTTGCGGACATTTCCCAGGCGGATTATGGCCGCCGCGAAATTGAGATCGCTGAAGAAGAAATGCCGGGACTTACGGCGACCCGTGAAAAATATGGGAAGGAAAAACCCTTGAAAGGCGCCCGTATTACCGGTTCATTGCACATGACGATTCAAACCGCAGTGCTCATTGAGACGTTAAAGGGGCTTGGGGCGGATGTACGCTGGGCTTCCTGCAATATTTTTTCTACGCAGGACCATGCAGCAGCCGCGATTGCCGAAGGCGGCACTCCGGTTTTTGCCTGGAAAGGCGAATCACTGGAAGATTATTGGGAATGCACCCTGCAGGCTCTGAGTTTCCCTGAAGGGGGGCCGAACTTGATCGTGGATGATGGCGGCGATGCGACTCTTTTGGTGCATCGTGGTTATCAGGCGGAAGAAAATCCCGCCATTTTGGATGAACCCACGGATAATGCCGAGTTGATGGTGGTGAACGCTTTGTTGAAGCGGGAATTGAAAAACGATCCGCAGAAGTGGCATAAGATGGTGAAAGACATTCAAGGGGTATCTGAAGAAACCACGACGGGTGTCCATCGACTTTATGAAATGAAGAAAAATGGAACCCTTCTCTTCCCTGCTATCAACGTCAATGATTCGGTGACCAAGTCCAAATTCGATAACCTCTATGGTTGTCGTGAATCCTTAGCGGATGGAATCAAGCGGGCGACGGATGTGATGGTCGCCGGAAAAGTGGTATGCGTCTTGGGTTATGGTGATGTTGGTAAGGGGTGTGCGCAATCCATGCGTGGATTCGGCGCCCGTGTCCTGGTCACAGAGATAGACCCCATCTGTGCGCTTCAAGCCTGTATGGAAGGTTTTGAAGTCATCACCATGGAAGAGGCGGTGAAAGAAGCCAACATTTTCGTAACCACGACTGGGAACCGCGACGTCATCCGAGTGGAGCACATGGAAAAGATGAAAGATCAGTCCATTGTGTGTAACATTGGTCACTTCGATAACGAGATCGAGGTGAACAAACTGGAACAATTCCCAGGGATTAAGAAGAAAAACATCAAGCCTCAGGTGGATCAGTATGAATTTCCCGATGGTCATTCTATCTTCTTGTTGGCCGAAGGTCGTTTGGTGAACTTAGGCTGTGCGACGGGGCATCCATCTTTCGTTATGTCCAACTCCTTTACCAACCAAGTAATGGCACAGATGGACTTGTGGGAAAGCAAGAAAGAACTCGATGTCTATCGTTTGTCCAAGAAGTTGGATGAAGAAGTAGCCCGTCTCCATTTGAATAAGCTCAACGCGAAGCTCACAAAATTAAACCAAAAGCAAGCCGAGTATATCGGGGTGCCCATTGAGGGTCCCTATAAGCCGGAACATTACCGCTATTAATTTCAGCGGTTGAATTAAACCTTTTTCAATCTCAGGTCTGGGGATATGCTCCCAGGCCTTTTTTTTGGCTCATCACGAAGGGAGTACTTTTTTGGACAAACGCCTCGGGGATGGGTTCCGCTTGTCTCCGCGCGGCCTTAAGGGCCGCTTGCTCCGAAAGCCGCTCCACACAAGCCCCTTCAGCGTTTTGGTTCGATTTATATCCATTGAAAAAGCCATGGTTCTCACTTCAGAATCATGTTCTGTTTTCTTTACAATGTACTCAAATGCAGGAGGAGCCAAAAAACAGTTTACCGGTGATGGGATGAAACTGGTTACCGGCACGACTATCGCGTAGTGGTTGGTGCCTAGCTACACCGATCCTGGCATGATTGTATGATCCGGAAGATTTTTGGGGTATTGACTTTGTATATGTCTGTCATCAGCATTCTTGGGTTTATTGTTTGCTTGCGCTATGGGTTGGCCATCATCTGTCGGAAAAAGACAGCGATCAGGAGTTTCTCCTGTCTCTCCCAACTTTGAGACTGTCCAAAAAATACTTTTGAGCATTCCCCCATGCTTTCAAAGAACTCAAAAGATTTACCCCATCAGCTAGTTAACTCAAGCGGTTCGGATTTCCATTTCGCGCTGAACCAAGACAGTTCAAATCATTCCTCTTTTTTTATTGAATCGATAAATATTTTGTTGACATGATCGGATGTGTTTAGTAGTATGCTGTTATCTTTTAATATCATGGGAGGAATCGAAAATGAAGAAATATAGCGAGATCTATGTATTCGTGTTTGTTTTCGCTTTTTGCTGCTTGTTCATTGGTGTCGTTTCAGCGCAGGATCTGAGTTCAGATCTTGAGGGATATTGGAGTTTCGATGACTTTGATGGCACTTTGGCGGAGGATGTATCCGGGAATGGACGTGATGCTGATGTTCTTGCGGGTGAGCCCCTTCCTGCCGCCGGGAGAAAAGGGAACGGGATTTTCCTGGATGGGAGTTCGGATTTCCAGGTGCCATGGGAAGGGGTTCAAGGCAATGATCCCCGCACCATTGTTTGCTGGATTAAGACCACCGATGTGGGCGGTGGAATGGTTGGCTGGGGACAAACGGGTACTGCTGTGAAGTGGCATTTTCGTGTAAATAATTCAACCAACCAACCGGATGAGAGTACGTTTGGTTGTATACGTACAGAATACCAAGGCAGCCAAACCATTGCTTCCACTCCCGTCAACGATGGAGAATGGCACTTTGTGGCTTCGGTATTCGAGGGATTACACCCGTCGGATGTTGTGCATTATGTCGATGGTGAGCTCGATCCCAATGGGTGGGTCGGCGATGACACGCTAGAAATTGACACCACTACAACGAGCGAAGAAGAGAATGTTACGATTGGAAGCCGGCGCCAAGGGACATCGTATGAACGTGTTACGGGTACGATGGATGAGGTTCGCATCTACAGCCGGGCTTTATCGGCAGACGAAATCAAAGCGCTTTATGAAGAAGTCGCAGAAATTGTCCAACTCGTGGCGGAGCGTTCTTTCAGCCAGCCCCATGTTGGCCCCGATGGGAGCATCGAGGTGAGCCTTTCAATTCCGGAAGGTGCGGAAGGATTGACGCTGACGGAAGAGATTCCTGATGGCTGGACGGCCAGTGATATTAGCGATGGGGGGAGTCTCGACGGGAATACGATTACGTGGGAAATTGCATCCGGTCAAACCTCGGCTTCTTATACCGCTACGGCTTCTGAGGGAGCGGAGGACGCGTTTCATGGTAATTTGGATGGCATAATCACCGGCGGTGATCTCAAAGTTACGATTTTGAAAGGGGCTGTGGGTGAATTTGAATTCCATGCCGATATAGGTGATACCGGCGTGGAAGGGGATTCATCGTTCAGCAATGGTGAGTATGTGATTCAAGGCGGCGGTGCCGACATATGGAATACCGCCGATGGTTTTCACTTTGCTTTTAACGAGATTGAAGGACCATTTGTTATGCGCGGGAATGCGATTCTTTTCAATATCGATAGTACCAATGATTGGTCGAAAGGCGGCTTGATGGTGCGCAATAATCTCACCCCGGGTTCCTCTTATGGTTATAACCTGGTGCGAGGGGTTGACCTGCAGATGACTTCTCAAGCGCGGTCGTCTCAAAATGATTCGGCTTTCACCGTGGTGGACTTGGTGGATGACCAGTTTGGGGATATGGAAATCGAACGGGTTGGGAAAGTGATCAACTACTACTATATCGATTTGGATGGGGATCGGGTTCCCTTTGGTTCTGTCGAATTAGAAGACCTCGAAGACCCGGTCTACGCGGGTTTAGCGTGTACCTCTCACGAAGTGGGGGCCTTGAGCGAACTCATATTCATGGATTATGAACTCGAACTCTTAGATTACAGTGCTGTGCGCACAATCAATATTCCCAATGAAGCTGGGCTTCTGTTTGGCGAAAGTGCCGAGGTGAGTATCCATATTTTCTTCCGCGATTCCCAGGATGTGAATGTTACTGAAGATATTCCCGAGGGATGGACGGTGTCAGCGATTGAGACCACGGCTGGAGAGGCGAGTGTCAATGGTGATGGTGATGTTGCATGGACAATTGCTGATTTTGAAGGCGAGGCCACGATTAGTTATGAAGTTACGGCTCCGGAAGAATCAGATTCAGCCGTGATTTCAGCCGAAATATCCGGGACTGCCAATGGGAACGATATAGAAGGGAGTACGGAGCTATTCGCGCGCGGCTTTGTTTCGCAAGAAATCATTGATCAGCAGGATATTGAATCCAACCTTGAATTGTACTTGAGCTTTGATAATTGGGATGGCACAGTCGCGGAGGATTTGACCGACAATGGCTATGATGCGAGTCTCATCACGGATGGTGAATCTCCATCCACCGATGATGCCATTATTGGTCAGGCATTGGACTTTGATGATAACACTACCCTGTCCGTCCCCTGGACCGGGGTACAGGGGAATACCCCACGAACTATCGCTTTATGGATGAAAACGACCGAAGGCGGCCCGATTTTCGTGGCGTGGGGGAATAATATAGGGGGAGAAAAATGGCATTTCCGTATTAATGATAATGCGGGGAACGGGAATGTGGACGCCATTCGCACCGAGTTTGCAGGAGGAAACCAAACCGTGGCGACTTCACCGGTGAATGATGGGGAATGGCATCATATCGCTTCTGTGTTTGAGGGAGAGCATCCGCAGGATGTGAAGCATTACGTGGATGGGCTTTTCGATCCGAACACATGGTCAGTAGAACCGGATACCATCATCGATACTCTTTCCGATGAAAATAACAATGTGCACATTGGAAGTGATCCTGGTGGCGGGAGAATGTTCGGCGGTGTCATGGATGAACTGCGTATTTACAGCCGGGCGTTAAGCCATGAGGAGATTCAGGCCTTGTTCCTTTCCGAAGGTGGAGAGCCTCAGACCTCGGTGGCGGATTATATGTTGTACTAAGCTAAACGCTAACGAATAGGCGTCTCAATGAAGAAGCCTCCCGGGAGGTTACATTCTCGGGAGGCTTCTTGTGTGAGTGAATGGATTGTGGCGCATCACGAAATCAATGTATAAGCACTCTACTTTGTCCAGTCTTCAAAGCGTTGGGCAATTTTCGCTGCTTCATGGTTTCCTTCATGCACGATTACGCGGTATTGCAGCGTATGTTTTTCTCCTTGGAAGATATGCAGTTCTCCGCCTTCTAGCCAGTTCATCTCGGTGGGGGAGAAGAACCCATAATCGCGGGTGAACCATTTGCTCGGGTACCAGGGGTTATCGGGATGATCGAAGATCGCTAATCCCTCAGTTTTGCCGTCCCGGGTTCCGTAATAATCGCACCAAGGTGATTTTTTGTTGAAGGTGCCTTTTTCGGAGGTATTCCCATGGGCGTTGATCAGGGTACCGCCTTCGTTGACCGAGAGTTCCGGGACCATGCGGGCGGAAAAGAGCGAGTGATTGTTATTCAAAATTGTGACATCGATCAGCGCCGTCACAGTGACTTTGAAATCGATGATGCGGATATCCTCTGCGGGAGCCGAGATAGTAATCACGCGTTTATCTTTGAAGGGCGAATCTTTCTCGGGATGCTGCCATTCACACGTATTGGCAATAATAATCTCATCGCCTTCGGTTTGTTTGAGTTCTACTTTTTTCGGAACGATCTGCCCGTGGTTATTGTCTTGCTGCCAATAGTTTCCGCCGTTGACCCGGTCGCATCCGAAGAAGAGCGAGTGATGATGGGGATAGGGCTGGGAGGTTTCGGTGGTGACGCTTTCGCCCGTGGCAGGTCCATTGACTGGATAGAAGTAGGGGTACTTTTGCTCTTCGCGGTAACGGTATTCGGTGAACAATTCATCGCCTGCGAACACTTGCACCCGATCATCTCGTTTTTTGGCTTTCAGGGTCAGCGGTTCTGCGTTTAACGCGGGTATTAAAATCAGCGAACTCAGCACAAAGCCTAATAAAGATACACATCGTTTCATAACGTCTTTCCTCTCTGTATGGTTTAAACTGAATAAAGTTCTCGCTTGGTGGAATCAAACCCCAAACGTTTTCCTAATCGAATAGATTCTGCCACCATGATTCCTGCTACAGAATGGGCATAGCCCATGCGAACCGGGCAACGAGGCTCTTTTCGGGTACGTACGCAATCGAGGAAATTGTGCATGTGGGAGGTGCTTTTGACCGCTTCGATTGTCTTTTCTTCTTCAATCTGGTTTTCTCCTGCGCCGCCGTCTCCAGACAAGACCCGATTCCATACATCCAGTTTGCCGTGGGTGCCGTAAAAGATGCAATGGGTGTCGGCGGAGTTGCAAAGGCTCATGGAAAAGTTTAGCTGCCAGCCTTTGGGGTAATTCATAATCGCGCCCAGGGTGTCGAAGGTTTGGCGTCCGTCCTCGTGCCAATGATACACATTGCCGCTGGCGCAAACCGCCGCGGGGTAAAGGTCTTCCATGTACCATGCGACTAAATTGAGGTAATGGGACATCCACAGTCCCGGCAGTCCGTTGGTATAATCACGATAGAGATACCAGCGTTTGAAGCGTTTGGGATCAAAGGAACGCGGGGGGGCGTGCATTTGAAATCGATCCCAATTCACCTCATCCTTTTTGACATCGGAATAATTTTTCCGCCAGCGTGGTTGGTTGAAGTTCTGGGAAATTTGCACGCGGGTAATGTTTCCCAGTACCCCTGATTGCACTACATCGGCACAAGCGATAAAGTTGCCGTCGCTGCGCCATTGGGTGCCAACTTGGACGATGGAATGGTTGTCTTTCACCGCATCCACCGCGGCGTTGGCTTCTTGTAAATCGACGGCCATGGGTTTTTCGCAGAAGACATCTTTTCCGGCTTGCGCCATTTCTTTTAAGATACGCGCATGGCTGAAGTCTGGGGTGGCAATGGTGACCGCGTGGATGTCGTCGCGGTCGAACAGTTCACGGTAATCCTCTAGTTGATCCGGCTTCTTTCCTTGGGATTGTTCCACCGTGGCTGCCGCTCGTTCACGGGCGGGTTTCCATACATCGGCCACCGCGCGAATTTCCACGTTTAGATCTTCGCAGGCCATGATTTCGCGTATATGACCCGATCCACGTACGCCGCAGCCAATGACGGCCACGCCCAATTTCTCATTGGCCTTGGTCTCAGAGGCGATAGAAAGTTTGCCCATGGCAAGAGCGCTTAAGGCCAAACTCTGCTTTGTGAATTCTCGACGCTTCATCTTCAACTCCTCCCTGCTCATTTTTTCTTGTTTATTCTATCCCTCACCCTTCTATCAATGTTTCCATCCGGGGGCAGGAAATGCTAGGGTAAAACGGCAACGTTTCCGGGATTATGAATGTTTTAGCCGCATTTCCAATTCCATAATGGCTTCTTCTTGCCAATGGGTTTCAATCGCACTAGGCTGTGGTTGCCGAACTGCCTTTATAGCCTTTTCGGCGGTAAATCCCTTGCTTACCAGATAACAGGCGAGCATGGTGCCGGTGCGGCCGGAGCCGCTCAGGCAATGGACGACTAGGGGGCTTCCCTCTTGGATATTCTGATGCGCGAAGTTTAAAAACGCATCGATTTGGCTTGGGGTTGGGGCGGTCATATCGGGAACGGGGATATGAAAATATTCAAGACCCGCATCAAGAAGAGGTTTGGAAGCGATTGGTTCTTCTGTCAAAGTGACCACCGCGCCGATTCCCAAACATTTGAGTTCGTTGATCTCTCTTTGAATTTCCTCAAGGAGTGTTTGTTCTGGTGACTGCGTCGGGGGAGCCGAGCGAGAAGATGTAGGTAGTGCCATTCCTGCGATTTCGTGATTAATCACCCAATAAAAATTCGATAACATAAATCCATTTTCCATTCGTTTTCTTAATGGTTGTACTGCAGGAGATCTTTTGGCGTGAGCAATTCTGTGATCGCCTCTAAGAAAAGGGATTGATCTACGATCAATATTTGGCAAGTGGCTTCGGCTCGAATCATTCCTTTGTAAGGCCTATGATCCAAACAGGCTTCCAATCCCACCAGCGAACCGGGGTGTAAGGTCTTTTGGTGATCATTGGAAACATTGACCGCTTTCCCTGCCAAGAAGATGGCGATTTCAGAGGGATGATCGTCTTTACCCAAGCGCAAGGTTTCCCCCTCGTACAGCGTGATCTGCTGGGATTCGAGATACACTCGTGTGCTTAAGGAGGGGTTGAACTCCCGACATACTTGGGTACGCTCCAATTGCTGCAGCCAAAACGCTCCTGATTCTGTTTCGATCAATATATCATGGGTTTTCTTAAGTTGAAAGCGAACGTCTTCTTGGTGGACGCATAAAGCCAAGACCGGCTCCAATGCCCGCACCGAGGCGGTGCGGCGTTCACCGGATAAAAAGCCGATTTCGCCAATGAAATCCCCCTCGTGTAATATTGCCCTTACTGTTCGTCCCCAGGGGGTGTCTTCTTCGACGATCACCTGTCCGGAGACGAGAATAAATAGATATTGGCCGATTTCATTCTGTTCGATGATTGGGTCGTGTTTATCGAAGAGAGTGATACGGGTATAGGGTTCGATCCTCTCGATATGGGGGATATGAGCAAAAGTGGGAACGTGTTGAAGCCGATGGGAGATGGTTTCCTCAGTCCAATCCGTCATTCGGGGGACAGAAACCGAGACGGGTAGTAATGAAAAGAGTTGACGGGTCATTTTCCAAGGGAGGTTAAGAATGGTTCGGCGTACGATCGCCCGCATCGCTCGAGGTCCAGAAAAGTGGTACAGTTCATAAAGAGCGCGCCGGAGGCTTTCATCTCCGTCCGCGTGTTTGGAAATCTTAGGCAGGCATCCATATAAAGTTCGAGCAGATTCTAATAGTCTTTTATAAACAACTTTTATGTCATTGTGAGTTGGCAAGGCTGTAATTCGAAAAAGACTTTCCATATTTAACGCTGTCTTCGAGTTCCCCGAAAGACGCAGGAGGATTCCTCCCATGGCGAGGAGGGTGCCGTGGGCTATCATCCCGGTGCGGATGCTATGGGTGAAGGGAAAGGTTTCTTTCAGATAGCCGGCGGGAAAGATAAGCAACACGGCGGAAAGGCATAAAATCGTCGAGTGATTGCGTAAACTGCCCCGGTAGGCGGTACCTCCAATCAAGGTTATGCCCAAAAGCAGGGTGAGCCATTGGGCGGTGAGCCCGAATCCGCTTTCTTGAAAGGGGAGTTTCAAGATAAGCATGATAAAGAGAATGACGGTGATCAGGGGAGCCGCACCCCGGCGCAGCCACATGCTAAAGTTCCATTCGGGTTTTTCGAAACGAAAGCCATAAAGGACGATGGTATAAAATAATATTCCCGCGGCAATGAGGATTCCTAAGCCTTGGACAAAACCCAGAGAAAAGGAGATGGTGGGCTTGTCCATCTCGGTGAGCAAGAAGTTGTTGTCCGCTTGGGTGGTAGGGAGAACTCTTTCCATCACACTACCCCATAGGATTAACCACCCCCCTAGAAACACGAAGGCGAAGTTTATCCAACACTCGAATCCATTGCCTTCTTTCCACCATGAGAAAATGCCGAGTGCTGCCAGTATTGCTCCAAAAATGAATATTGAGTTTTCGAGCAGCCAGGGGGCGTATTCTTCGGTTCCCCAAAGGGTTCTAATAGATAATAAACAAAGAAAGGCCATGAGTAAGGAGACGATTAAATGATCCCGCTGGGGCCAAAAGCGCGATCTCATTTCGCGGTAGATCTCGCGGGATATCCATAGGAAAAAGGTTATAAAAACAGAAACTAAGGTGGCGCCTCCAAGGGCGAAGAGGGAAAACAATAATATCAGTAAGTAGGAATTTTCTTCTTGCAAGAAGTGATTTACCAATACCGGGAGGTTCCAGCGAAAAGAGAGGGTCAGGAGTCGAAGTAGAATAAGGGTTTCGATGATCGTCCAAATCCCCCACGTGAAAAGCATGCGTTCGTAAGGATCTTTACCTACGGTATATTGAATTAAGTTGCGAAAGGCATTTCGTACCGCCTGCATCGCAATTTTAAAAACTGATTCACCCCGTAGACGAAGCATGATATCGCGGGAGAGTAAGGTGGAAATCCAGGGCGCCACCAAGAGGAGACATACGACCCACCAAGAGCAAGCGAGATGAAACAACCATTCACGCCTTAATCCTTCACTCTTCCCGGCAAGGAGAAAACTCACCCCGGCCATCAGCAGTAATGTTGACACGGGAGCCAGGGCGCATAGTAATCCACGGTACCAGGGCAAGGTTCGCAGCCGGCGGCCATCTAAGCGAAAAATTGGTAGTCCAAAGCGATAGTCAATCGCACAGCGCACGGGCTTGGGATATAGGGTACGTAACATCATTACCCCAAACCAGGAAGTAAAGATGTATCCCCCGAGAATGGCGAAGATCACCACGAGCAGCGCTAGCGCCACGGACTGATGGATTAAGAAGGGGGTTTCGCTGTAGAAAAGATTATACTTTGAGAGTAAGGCAAAAAGAAATAGAGCCCAGCCCATTCCTTGAAAGTAGGGGGTAATGATAATCCGACCCAACCAAGTTTCAAGAGAACCGATGATGGGTTTGAATTGAAAGGAGGAGTACGAGGAGGCTTGCTTGCCGCCCCAATAGCCCTCACCGACGAGGCTCCACTTCACGCCCCAGGGGCTAACATGGAGAAACCCGAAGCGGTCGAGATCCCAAAGAAGCCGGCGCACGCAGGAGAATCTTGTGATTTCATCCTGGGCTACGATTTTTAAAATATCGCTTAGGCTCCGCTCTCCATCGATTAATTCCACTACGCGTTTTTCTTCGTGGTTGATGCCTAGGGCGGCGCCGCTCTCTTCTTCGATCAACATCAACTCGGTGGGGTGATCCTCCGAAGGGCGGATAGAATACGAGCGTAGTTTGGGTTGAAATGTAAAAAAAGATGATGAAGTCATGTGTACAATAATTTGGTGAATGTTTGTTTCTTCGAATTAAGCTTCTTAAGTGAATGCACCGATGTTGTTAAAAAGTTACATTTTTTTTCATCACGAGTTGTTGAACCCAAGACAGACCATTAAGCCTACCAAACCCTGTCTCAAAAATCAATTCAATACGAGGCGATTGATTATTCGATGATCCGATGCACTCGCTCTCGATACGAATGTTCGTGCAAGACTCTCTTCTGCCCGGCAAGGGCGAGTTTATACCGCTTATCTTCATTTTCTAAGTAATACAGTGTTTTATCACGAAGTTCTTCCGGTGTGCGAAAGACATCGAGTTCTTCTCCCACGCGAAACATCTCTTGGAGAAAAGGCCGATCCTCGGTTAGTAAAAATCCTCCACATGCCATGACAACCAGCATGCGAACGGTGGGTGAATTAACGCATTGGACATTAAACAAATTAACATTAATGCGGCTGCGCTGATAAATCCAGGGGGTTTCATGATGAAAATGGGTAGAGCGGCCGATAAAACATTCCCGTAGTTTTCCTACTAAAGCATCAAATGACCAGCATACGTCGCCGTAAATACGCAAAGGGAAATCTACCAGCGCGGAGAGAAAAAACACCCGATGAGCGAAGGTGGTCATAATCTTCTAAGAGCATGACCCGTTGTGAGGGTGAATTGACATTCAGGATTGTATAGTGCATTAATTCGTCGTAGTCGATCCTCTCGCCGCGTCCGCATTTCGATTCCACCCTATCGCGGAGGGAGGCGTAGGGGGGGTCTCCTCGAGCGATCGATTGCATGTACTGTTCGTTATAGCGTTGAATCCCAGTGGAGCCGACGAACGTAATTCCCAAGTTTTGTTCTCTTTGTCTTTGCAAAAAGTCAAGCAAATGTTGGTTTTCAAGAAATAAGATTGATTAATAGGTTTGAATACGGAAATATTTATCTAACTCAACTCTTCATTTTTATAAAAAAAATTTAATTTAGAGAAAATAAATTAAATTCATCTTGGTTAGGTCATTTTCATAGGTAAATTATTCACTTTTACGGTTTCAAGGTTCTTTTTTCTGAAAAAATCAAGGCCGCATTGAGGGAGTGTTTGTCGATTTTTCTATTGGTTCGTGCCAACGAAAAGCGTAGTTACATCCTCAATATTAATGAGTTATGTATATGCTATAAATTATAGAAAATTTATCGAGATTAGATAGTCCATTAAGTAATATTATATATTTATGTCAATTATATAAAGTATAAATCCAACAATATAAATTAAAGCAGACGATTTGTAAAAAAGCCTATTGCAAAGAATTCTTAGGTCTTGTGCAAATGGGTATTAGAAGTTAAAAAGTAAGTAAGTTCAAATCCTATCTGCTCTCCCACCGAATGTATTTCAGGAGAGACACATCAACGGGTAAATCCAATTCTGGGAGGTTCCTGAATGTCAAGGCGAATGGTAACCCTCGACGGAAATCAAGCCGCGGCTTATGTCGGGCACAAAACGAATGAAATTTGCGCTATCTATCCCATTACACCTTCCTCCAATATGGGAGAATGGGCAGACCAATGGTCTGCAGAAGGAAAAACAAACATTTGGGGAACGATCCCACATGTGGTAGAAATGCAGAGTGAAGGCGGAGCCTCAGGTGCTGTGCATGGGGCACTGCAAACGGGGGCATTGACCTCCACCTTTACGGCCTCGCAAGGTTTATTGCTCATGATCCCCAACATGTACAAAATTGCGGGAGAACTAACCCCGACGGTCTTTCACGTTTCAGCGCGAACGGTAGCCACTCACGCGCTCTCCATATTTGGTGATCATAGCGATGTGATGGCAGTACGTCAAACCGGCTTTGGTCTTATTGCGTCTGCAAGTATCCAGGAGGTCATGGATATGGCCTTGATTGCGCAAGCGGCCAGTCTTGAATCGCGTATACCTTTTGTGCACTTTTTTGACGGCTTTCGTTCCTCGCACGAGGTTCAAAAGGTCGAAGAGCTGAGCGAAGAGGATATGCGCGCCATGATTGATGACGAGCTAGTTCGTGCTCATCGTGATCGTGCCATGTCCCCGGATCGGCCTGTGGTTCGCGGGACGGCACAAAATCCGGATGTTTTTTTCCAAGCACGTGAAACCGTGAATCCATACTATGATGCTTGTCCTGATATTATTCAGAAAGCCATGGATAAATTCGCAGAAACGACAGGCCGGCAATATAAACTTTTTGATTATGTGGGTGATCCCCAGGCGGAACGAGTGATTATTCTTATGGGATCAGGTGCGGAAACAGTTCATGAGACCGTCGAGTATCTCCAGGCTCAAGGGGAAAAAGTCGGTGTTATCAAAGTCCGCGCTTATCGTCCTTTTTCTTTAAAACATTTCCTCAAAGTGTTACCCGCGAGTGTCAAGAAAATCGCGGTGCTTGATCGCACCAAAGAACCGGGAGCGATGGGCGAGCCGCTTTATCTGGATGTGGTCAACGCTCTTACGGAAGCGCAAAGGGAAGGGCAATTGCCCATGAGTGAGTTCCCCATGATTGTGGGGGGTCGCTATGGCTTGTCTTCCAAGGAATTCAATCCGGCGATGGTCAAGAGTGTTTATGATAACCTAAGCCAGGAGAAGCCGAAGAATCACTTCACCGTGGGTATTAAAGATGACGTGACTCATACTAGCCTTGAATATGATCCCGATTTCATCACCGAAAGTGATGATGTGGTCCGGGCAATATTCTACGGACTGGGAGCGGATGGTACTGTCGGTGCCAATAAGAACTCGATAAAGATTATTGGTGAAGGCACGGATAATAACGCACAGGGTTATTTCGTCTATGACTCCAGAAAAGCAGGAACGGTCACGGTTTCTCACTTACGTTTCGGGACCCGTCCTATCCGTTCTACTTATTTGTTGACGTCGGCTAATTTCGTAGGCTGCCACCAGTTTGTCTTTTTAGAAAAGTACGATGTACTGGCTACGGCAAAAGAAGGGGCCGTCTTTTTGCTGAACAGCCCCTATGGACCCGACGAAGTGTGGGATAAGATCCCGCGCCGCGTGCAAGAACAAATTATTAGTAAAAAACTGAAATTTTACGTTATTGATGCATATAGAGTTGCGCGAGAAACCCGCATGGGATCGCGTATCAATACCATCATGCAGACATGCTTCTTTGCGATTTCGGGCGTATTGCCTAAGGATGAAGCCATCGCCGCGATTAAGGATGCCATCAAGAAAACCTATGGTGCGAAAGGCGATGAAATCGTCCAAATGAACTTCAACGCGGTGGATAAATCGCTGGATAATCTCTATGAAGTCAAAGTGCCCGACCATGTTACAAGCAACATCGAGATTCCACCTGCGGTCCCCAAGGAAGCACCCAAGTTTGTCCAAGAAGTGACCGCAGAAATTATTGCAGGCCGTGGGGATCACATTCCGGTGAGCAAATTCCCCGTAGATGGAACCTTCCCTCCCGCGACGACGCAATGGGAAAAACGGAATATCGCGCTGGAAATCCCGGTATGGGATCCCGAAGTGTGTATCCAATGTGGGAAATGTTCCATGGCTTGTCCTCATGCGGCCATTCGCCAAAAGGTTTATGAAGAAGAACATCTGGCTGACGCGCCGGAGACCTTTAAATCCACGAATGCCCGCGGCCCTGAATTCAAAGGGTTGAAATATACTCTTCAGGTGGCTCCGGAAGATTGTACTGGTTGTGGTGCTTGTGTTCATGTGTGTCCCGCCAAGAACAAGGCAGAACCCAAGTATAAGGCGATTAACATGCAATCCCAGATCCCGCTGCGGGATTCGGAACGGAAGAATTACAAGTTCTTCCTCGACCTTCCGGAGATCGACCGAACGAAGCTGAAGATCAACACGGTCAAAGGTTCCCAGTTGCTTACTCCATTGTTTGAATATTCTGGTGCCTGTGCCGGGTGTGGCGAGACGCCGTATGTCATGCTCATGAGTCAGCTCTTTGGTGATCGTGCCATTATCGCCAACGCGACAGGGTGTTCTTCGATTTACGGAGGGAATTTGCCAACCGCGCCTTGGGCGGTGGATCGCAATGGACGCGGTCCCACATGGTCGAATTCACTTTTTGAAGATAATGCTGAATTCGGTTTTGGCTTTCGTCTCACCTTAGACAAAATGAAAGAATACGGAGCCGAGTTACTGAAGAAACTCGCCCCGCAATTAGGCGATTCGTTTGTGGAAGAGATCATCAATGCGGATCAATCCAACGAAGCCGGGATTCAGGAACAACGTGAGCGCGTGGCTGAGCTTAAATCCAAACTCGCCTCGATCGATTCACCCGAAGCCAAGAACTTGCTCAATATTGCCGATTATCAGGTAAAAAAGAGCGTATGGATTGTCGGTGGAGACGGTTGGGCGTATGACATTGGTTATGGCGGCTTGGATCACGTTCTTGCATCCGGTCGAAATGTCAATGTGCTCGTGCTGGATACTGAAGTATACTCCAACACCGGCGGGCAGTGTTCCAAAGCCACGCCATTGGGTGCGGTTGCGAAGTTTGCTCATGGCGGAAAGCCGATCCCCAAGAAAGATTTGGGTATGATTTGCATGACTTATGGCAGCATCTATGTTGCGAAAGTTGCGATGGGAGCCAACGATACCCAAACGGTAAAGGCCTTTCTCGAGGCAGAAGCCTACGATGGACCTTCCCTGATCTTGGCTTACAGCCATTGTATCGCGCACGGGATTAATATGCGTACTGGGTTGGATACCCAAAAAGCGGCGGTCGAAAGTGCCCATTGGCCTCTCTACCGCTTTAATCCGGAATTAGCCAAGGAAGGGAAAAATCCCCTGAAACTTGATTCACGCGATCCCAAGATTTCGTACAAGGACTTCGCGTATCAACAAACCCGCTTCAAAATGCTTACCAAGAGTAAACCTGAAGAAGCTGAACGTCTCGCTGAAAAGGGACAAGAAGAAGTCACCAGCCGGTGGCATCTCTATCGGCAATGGGAAACCTTGGATGTCGGCCCTGCTGACTAAAGCGGCGTAGGATTGAATGAACGTAAGAAACGATTAACTTGGGAAAGGATAAGCGACAATGGATCTATCTACCAAATATTTAGGCTTGGATCTAAAAAACCCGTTGGTTCCTTCTTCTTCACCGATATCACGCAATATTGATGCGGTGAAGGAATTGGAGGATGCCGGCGCTTCGGCCATCGTGATGTGGTCTATATTCGAAGAACAAATGCAATTCGAGGCCCAGGAATTGGCTCATTTTCTGCAACACGGAACCGAAAGTTTCGCGGAAGCGACCTCATATTTCCCCGAACATGATGAGTATAACCTGGGGCCGGAGGAATATCTTGAGCATCTTCGAACGCTCAAAAAGACCGTCGATATCCCGGTTATTGGCAGTTTGAATGGAGTTTCCACCGGGGGATGGATTGATATGGCCAAGAAAATGCAGCAAGCGGGTGCGGATGCGGTTGAACTTAATGTTTACTATATCCCCACGGATCCGAAACTGGGTCCTTTGGATGTTGACGATGTCTATGTGGATATTCTCAAGGCGGTCAAAGACGCGGTTGATATTCCCGTGGCGATGAAACTTTCGCCCTATTTCTCCTCCACGGTTCATGTCGCTAAGCGGCTTGAGGATGCGGGGGCGGATGGTTTGGTGCTCTTTAACCGTTTTTATCAGCCTGATATTGATATCGAGAATTTGGAAGTGAAGCCCAATCTGCTTCTCAGTACTCCGCAAGAAATGCGTTTGCCTTTGCGGTGGATCGCCATTCTCTATGGCCGGGTGAAAACCGATTTCGCTGCCACCACGGGGATCTATGGCGCCGAGGATGTAATCAAGATGCTCATGGCGGGAGCCAATGTGACGTGTCTCTGCTCCGCCTTGCTGCGTCATGGGGTAGGGCGTGTTGCCGAAATATTGGATGATATGAAGAACTGGATGGAGGAGCATGAATACGCCTCCCTGGAGACGATGATTGGCAGTATGAGTCAGAAATCCTGCCCCGAACCGTCGGCCTTTGAACGCGCCAATTATATGAAAACTCTGAATAGCTACGTTTAATTGTTTTAATGCGTAGTTGGCTGAACGATGTGATCAACCCCCGGGCGACGGCTTGGGGGTTGATTTTATAGCACCAGGGTTCATTCTTTTTATAAATTGGATACTGGTAGAGGGGTGCCTTGCGATCCCAGGCCTACGAGCTCAACTTTCTGCATGAAGAATCCCACTGGTGGTTTCTCGCCCGGCGTGAGATCATTACCCAGCTACTGCGCCATTATCTTGTGCTTTATGAATTTCCTTCTGATATACGCATTCTGGATTTCGGCTGTGGTACCGGTTTGTTGACGCAGGCTCTCGCTCAATTTGGTCATGTGACTGGGGTTGATTTTCATCCTGAAGCGATTGCTTATTGCGAAAAACGTGGCCTGAGCCGCGTTCACAGGATAAAATCCTCGATGCAAATCGAATCGCACGCCTACCACCTGCTCACGGCCTTCGATGTTCTTGAACATGTGGAGGATGATCGCGCCCTGCTGGATGAGTGGTGGCGGATGCTCACGCCTGGAGGGTTGCTCTTGATTACGGTTCCTGCTTTACCGTGGCTATGGGGAGGGGAGGATGTGGTCTCGGAGCATAAACGCCGTTACTATCGCTCGGAGCTGCGAGAGAAAATGAGAGAGGCGGGGTTTGAACTTCATCGTATCACTTATTTCAATACGATCCTCTTTCCCCTTATTCTCCCCATACGTCTTTTCAACCGATTTTTTCGTCCCTCGACATTACATCGTTCTGATCTCAAACGGGTATGGCCTCCTCTCAACGTTATAATATGCCGCTTTTTTGGTTTGGAGCGAAAGGTCTTGGCGTATATTGATTTTCCCATCGGTGCTTCGCTCCTCGCTCTCGCTCAGAAACCTTGGGACTAACGTGGGGAGAGGGATTTTGATTCTTGATGGTTATTTTTCCAATTTCCCTGCTGACTCATTCTCTCAAGTTGCTGCTGAAATTGTTGGATTGAATACCCCATATAAATGGTTTGATTTAAAAAGGCGTTTAAGCTGATGCCTTGTTTTTGCGCTTTCAAAACAAGTTCTCGGTGTAGTTCTTTAGATGTCCGTAGTAAGATCTTTCCACTATATTGCTCTTCAATCTCTTCCTCAGGTTCAGGGATAGATTGTCCTTTTTCAAGCCAAGTTTCAAAGATGGATTCTTTGACTTCCTCCAGTGAGTTTAAGGCTTCTGCTTGAGAATCTCCATATCCCGTCATGGTCATTCGTCCTAATTGAGGAATATAGGCTTCCCAACCGCCGCCTTCACTTTCGTGCACAGGTCGCAATTCAACTTTGTATTTCAATGACATGTAGTTATTTAATATTTTGTTTTGATCACTCATTTTTCATTCGCTCTTTTAAAATTAATAAATTCAATTAGTCTTTTATGTATATGCAAGTAATTTTCCTGCCACTTTTTACTGGGATGGTCATCTCTTTTCCTAAAATATCAAGATAGCTTCCTTTCGTTCGAAACATTGTTAGTAATTCATCCTCAACAACGTAATGAGAAGCCTTTTTCCCCTGACGAATTTTAAGTCCATAATATATTACTCAATTAATGACATCATCTTTTGATGCTTCTTTTGGTGGATTTTTCGTCCATTTTATTAGTAATTTTTCATATTTTCCCACAAGATCGCCTGCGATTATTGTGGAATCATGATGATATCATATATGATATCAGAAAAAGATAAAAGTGCCTAGATGGATTTTCATTTTTTTTGATGATTTCAAAATATTGCCTTAATAAACAGATTGAGGTAAATGTTATTGTAGATTGTTTTGTTTATCAATGTTTAAAATTTAAAAAGAGGCTATAAATAAATGTTTGCTTCTTGACATGTGGGCAAAGATTCCCATTAATTGATTCCCAACCACTATACAAATTTATAGGGTTAGGGTTACCATAATGTCTAAATCATACAACAAAAATGAGCAGCCTCTGCTCTTGATTTCTGTTGGAGGAAAGCCATGGCGACGAAAGAAGAAATTAAACAATTGCTGGAACGTCCTGTTTATCTAGCGCCGAATACGTATCTGCATTTTTATAATGGCGGCAAGCTGCGGGCAAAATTTATGGGTGAATCCGATCCCAAGGATGATTATCGTTCGGAAGAGTGGATTTTCTCGACCAACCGTGCGATCACCCCGGGGCGGGAAAACCCGCCCGACAAAGGCTTTAGCCGGGTCAAGCTTCCCAGTGGGGAAGTTGTTTTACTTCAAGAAATTTTAAAAATGTTTCCCGAAGAAACCTTGGGGGAGAAACATTACAACAAATATGGTCCCAATCTCGGCGTATTATTAAAGATTTTTGACGTGGGTGATGATGCCCATATTCCCGTGCATTGGCA
The DNA here is from genome assembly GCA_964419335.1 of uncultured bacterium. Lineage (GTDB taxonomy): Bacteria > Hinthialibacterota > Hinthialibacteria > Hinthialibacterales > Hinthialibacteraceae > CAYQOX01. The sequence continues at coordinate 23,421 of CAYQOX010000038.1, forward strand.
TCCTTCGCCTGAATTTTCCAATAAATACCTCAATTCTCAATTCGGAAAAAATGAAGCCTGGATTGTTATTGATACTCGTCCGAAAGCCAAGGCTTGGGTGGGGTTTAAAGAAGATATCCCCAAAGAAAAGTTCAAGGAATGGATGGAGAAGCAGGACGTGGAAACCATGCGTAAGCATATGCACGTTATAGAACCCAAGCCCCGCGATGTTATTTACCTCACCGATGGTTGGGTGCATTCTTTGGGTTCGGGGCTTTGCATTCTTGAACCTCAAGAGCCCAGCGATTGGAACATCCTCTCCGAATGGGAAGGTTATCCCTATGGGAAAGAAGATGCTTCCTGTGGACTCGATTGGGATACCGCCTTGGAAGCGGCGCGATGGGAAAAAATGCCCGAAGATTATCTCCAGAATTATGTTTTGCGCACTCCTCAAATCGTTCGCGAACAAAATGGGAGCCGGGAAGAGCAGTTGGTTCCGGATGAGGCCAAGCGCTTTTTCTGGATCTCGCGCTTAATCGTTGATTCCGAAATCGACATGCCTGAGGGACAGGGATTCCATTGTCTGGTACCTACGCAGGGGCAAGGACTCATCAGAGGACCTTTTGGTGAATCTGAGATCCAGAAGAGCAAGTCGGTTTTCATTCCGACTACTTTACCGGGTTACAAATTGGTCAACACCGGTTCCGAGCCCATGGAAATCGTAGTTTGCTATCCACCGCAAATGGATTGATAAACGTAAGGGGTATTGGGCGGGCGCTGAACCTAGCCCGCTAATCAAAAAATAAAACGATCTAGGGGGAGAGAATTATGCCAAAGAAATTATCCATCGGATCTTGGGCCTATTGCACCGGGCCTTACGAAGAAAATCCTATTCCATTTGACAAAATTGTTCGTACTTTAAGTGCGTATGGTTTTGACGGTGTGGAAGTGGCGGGAATGGGGCCTCACATTCATCCCGACAGTTATCCTATGAAGGCCGACCGGGAGAAAGTTAAAAACTTGATTAAGGTGAACGGATTGGAAGTTTCCGGTTTGGCAGCGGACTTTTGGTCCTTTCCCGGCCCGGGGACAGCGGAAGCGCATGAGAATAATCTTTATATGAATGTATTCAAGAAGAATCTTCAACTGTGCTTGGATATCGGTTCACCCGCTATACGCGTCGATACCGTCAACGGTCCAGAAGGGATACCTGGGGTCGAGCGTCAAGTTGCCTGGGATCGGATAGTCAACGTGTGGCGTGAATGCGCGCAGCTGGCCGAAGATTTCGGGGTGAAATTGGTGTGGGAATTCGAGCCGGGCTTCATGTTTAACAAACCTAGCGAAGTGGTTCAGATGGTCAACGATGTCGGCCATCCAAACTTCACTGTGCTTTTCGATACGTGTCATGCTTACATGTGTGGAGTGGTCGGTTCGCGTCAACCTGGCGAGAAAGAAACACTCTCCGGCGGGGTTGCAGAGTTTGCAAGAATGCTGAAAGGTAGGATCGGGCATGTGCATCTCATTGATTCGGACGGGACCTTGCACAATGATGAGACCAGTACGCACCGCCCCTTTGGCGAAGGCAAAATCAACTTTGATGAGGTAATCCCCGCGTTGGTGGAAGATGCCGGCTACAACAGCCAATGGTGGGCGATCGATCTTTGTTTCTGGCCTGAAGCGTGGGATGTGACCCGTAACGCTCAGGAATTTCTGAAACCGTATTTGCAAAAATACTGATTCGCCTCCAAAATAAAAGAGCATTCGTTTTAAAGAACGGAGAGGAGTTGTTATCATGGCTGAAAAAATGGCAGCGCAAATTTTTTATGAACCCAAGAAATTAGAACTCAAAGACGTGGATGTACCTACTCCTGGTCCCGATGAAGTTCTTGTCCGGGTTAACTCCTGTGGCATTTGTGGTTCTGATCTGGCTTATTACTTTGGGCAAAGTTCACTTGAAACGGAAACTGGAAAAGGGCCTCTGATCTTGGGACACGAATTCTCGGGCGAAGTGGTTGATGTTGGAAACATTCCTGAGAAGATGGGACTCTTCAATAAAGGCGATCGGGTGGTGCTAGACCCGGTGCAATACTGCAATGCCTGCGAGATATGCAAACGGGGGATGCCCAATCTTTGCGAGAACAAGCAAGTGCTCGGGGTTTCTACCAACGGCGGGTTTGCGCAATACTGCGTTTCCAAATACACCGGGGTCCATAAAATTCCTGAGAATGTGTCGAATGAACAGGCCGCACTGACCGAGCCTCTCGCCTGTGCAACCTACGCAGTGAGTAAAATGGAAGTGCAAACCGGCGATTTCTGCGTGGTTCTTGGCGGAGGCGTCCTGGGGATGCTGATGCTTCAGATTATCAAGTCGAAAGGTGCGGGAAAAGTGGCTGTGATTGAACCGCGTGACTATCGCCTTGATATTGGCAAGAAACTTGGTGCCGATTTCCTTTACAACTTCAGCGAGAAGGGTTCACCCTACTACGTTCCCGACGTTGTCAACGCCATCCGAGAAGCCACCGAGGGGAAATTCGCTGATGCGGTGGTGGTCGCCACCGGTTCGACCGAGGCGATGGAGCAGGCTTTAGAGATATCCGGCCGCCGTGCCCGTATCGTTTACTTCGGCTTGCCGGCCGATGATGCCTTGGTCCGGGTGCCGGCTTTGAATTCCATCCTGTGGGACAAGACGATCCGCTTTTCCTGGTTGGCGCCTTTCACATGGCCTACTGCCTTGAAATCAATCGCCAATGGCTTGGTCAATGTGGATATGGTGCGTTCCAGCAGTTTCCCCTTGGATGATCTGTCCACCGCATTGCATGAGGTCAAAGAGTGCCGTAACCAGGCGATGAAAGCTCTCATCAATCCATAATATATTCCATTACACTTTTTTCGGTGAATGGTATTAAAAAATAACTCTTTTATTCTAATGAAAGGGCGCTTGAAGCGCCCTTTCCTGTTTAAAACTTCATTGAAAATCATGCTTGATCTTTTTTTAATGGTCTCTCCATTTTGGCAATTTCGAGTTATGATGTAAGAATGAAAGTCACTTCATCTTCAACGTTGCAAGTTGATACGATGGAATGGACAATAACCGATCTTCAAGTAGACCTTGGAGAGAAGAGATATTGTCGTTACAATCGCAACGCATCGATCGCTTCAAAAAGAGGGCTATCGGTGTTTGAAAGAGATCAGAAATGGGTGTGCTAAGCGGGGAGGTAGCGGTGCCCTGTACCTGCAACCCGCTCTAGCAGGGCTGAACTCCTCCTCCGCGGGAAGTGAATGTGAGGCAGCGTCGAGTAAGGAGCGTTGATGGTCGGGTCCCACGCAATGCCGGCTCGTGAATCAGGTCAGGTCCGAAAGGAAGCAGCCTTAAGCGATTACCGGTATGTGCACCGGGAGTGCCCGGCCTGAGCCACCTGCTCGATGGCGCTTGTAGTCACTCTCTCAACGAGGAGGTGCACACCCAGGTAATATAATTGAAATCCGGGTGTTGTGCGATCGATCTTCTTCCTCGGCCGGAGAGTTTTTTTAGAGATAAATGCGTAGGTACCTGAGTTGTGCGTCATCGGGTAGCCGAAAAGAGGTTTGGCCTAAGGTCGTATCTGTATAGTATCGTTTGTACATACGTCTTCTCCATCGTTGATGGCATTCAATAAATATACGTGATGTAAAAAAGTGAAATTAAGCGGATGTCACCACCCAATTCTACCGTCTCGGCCTTAAAATACCGCCCAAGTCGGTTTTCTGATGTGCTGGCTCAAGATCATGTGACCCAAACATTAAAGAACAGCCTGCGCCGGGATCAAATCGCGAATGCTTTTCTTTTTGTTGGTTCGCGGGGGACGGGGAAGACCACCACCGCCCGCATCTTAGCCAAAGCGCTTAATTGCGACAATTTGCAAGAAGGTGAACCCTGCAACCAATGTGATTCCTGCCTGGCGGTACAAAATCAAAACCATAGCGATGTCCTGGAAATCGATGCTGCTTCCAACCGGGGTATCGATGAAATCCGCACCCTGCGGGAAAACGTGCGCTTTACTCCAACCCTAGGGCGCTACAAGGTCTATATCATTGACGAAGTGCACATGCTCACCGATGCGGCCAACAATGCTTTCCTGAAAACCTTGGAAGAGCCTCCCAGCCATGTGTGCTTCATTCTCGCAACCACTGAGTTGCATAAAATCTTGCCGACCATCCTTTCTCGCTGTCAGCGATTTCAGTTTCGCCGTATTCCCTCTACCGTGATTGTGGAGCATCTCAAAACAATCTGCGAGCAAGAAAAGATCGAGTTTGAAACTCCGGGGGAGCAAGAGCGCATTCTTTTTCAGGTTGCGAGAAAGTCGGAAGGGGGTCTGCGAGATGCGTTCTTCTTTCTGGATCAGCTGGTTTCCTTTTGTTCTGGGAAGTTGTCTCTAGCCCTTGTTGAAGATGCCTTGGGCGTGATCGAATTCGATATGATTGATCGTTATGTCAGCGCGATCTTTCAGCACGACTTGCCGGTTATTCTCGAAACGGTGGAAACCATCAGTAATCGTGGCGGGGATTTTAATGTATTCCTGAAAGAATGTTTGCATCATTTGCGCAACCTGGCGGTGGTCAAAGTATCGAGCAAGCAGACGGAATTGCTCGATCTGCCGGATGAGTATAAAAATCAATTGCAAGAGAGCGCCCAGGGTACCAGCCTTGAACAAATTCTCTATGTTACCGATGTACTTTGGGAAGCCGAACGCCGGCTCTTTTTCTCTTCCGATGCCCGCTTGGTTTTAGAAATGATTTCTATTAAAGCCGCCAAGGCGGGACAAGCCATCAAGGTAGAGGATGTGCTTAAAAACCTGGAGAATTTATCCTCCACCGAGTTTGCTTCCGTTCCTGCTCCCACTACACCCGCTTCCCCGCAAAAAGAGAATACGGCAGCAACGACACCCGCACCATCCCGGGAAGCCGCCCCCGCAGCTCCACAAGTTCAATCCGAGTCACCGGTGGTCGAAACGTTACCGGAAGAAAATTCATCGGATGAAACCTCCACCCTCGTCAATGCGTCTGAGACGAAGGAGGTTTCTGAGGTGAAGGAGGTGGATTCGGCGGAGGTCACTTCTAGTGTAACTCAGATTGAACCGCAAGCCGTTGAGCAGGACTCTCCGGCGGTCAACCATGCTTCGCTCTTCTCGATCTGGAAACATTTCTTGCATGAGATTGATGAATCAAGCAAGGTGAGCCCGATCATCTCAGTGACCCTGAGTGATTGTGTCCCACTGGAATTGAAAGAGAACACCCTTCGTATTGGTCTTCCTACAAAAAAGAAATTTCATCTGACGCGCCTTAAAAATCAGCGTATCAGCAAGACCATTACTAACTTATTGGAGGAAGCGTTTGGGAAAACCCTTACAGTAGAATATGAAATCCGGGATGATCTCGATACCCATGAAGACGAGTTTTCTCAGGAAACAGGGCCTACCCAGGCGGAGCCAACGAAAAAAGAGTTGCTTGATAAGGTTCAACAAGACAAAATATTCAATAAACTAATGGATGAACTGCCAGGAAAAATTTTATACATCAAACCGCACCAAACCTAAGGAGAAAAGACCATGAAGGGTTTAGGAAATATGGCCAATATGATGAAACAAGCCCAGAATATGCAAAAGCGACTGGGCGAGATTCAAGAAGAGCTGGAACATGAACATGTCACAGCCAGCGCCGGCGGGGAAATGGTGACTGTGACCATGAACGGTAAGCAAAAAGTCACCCAGATCAAGATCGATCCTGAAATTGTGAAAGCCGACGATGTCGAAATGTTGGAAGACTTGATCACCGTTGCGGTGAACGAAGCTCATGACCGCGTACAGGAAATGGTCCGCGAGCGTATGACCGCCCTGACTGGAGGTATTTCAATCCCAGGTATTACTCCATGACTCCCTCGCAATCGCCACACTCCTCTCCGTTTACCAACGCCCCCGCGATCGATGCGGTCGCGAAACAGCTGGCCAAGTTACCGGGTATCGGTCCTCGTATGGCTCAACGTCTGACCTTTGCTTTACTCAAACGCAAAAAGGAAGATATTCAGGAGTTAGTAGAAGCGTTGAAGAAATTATCGGACGAGGTACGTCCCTGTTCTATGTGTGGCAATTATTCCGATCGCGATCCCTGCCATATATGCAGCGATCGTAACCGGGATCATTCCGTCATCTGTGTGGTGGAGCAACCCCAGGATTTATTCGCGATCGATCGTACCCAAAAATTTAACGGTCTCTATCATGTGCTAGGGGGAGCGCTTTCACCGATCGATGGCATTGGTCCTGAAGAGATTGGTATACCCCGGTTAGAGCAACGGTTGAAACCGCCTGTCCAGGAGGTGATCATCGCGACCAACCCTACTATCGAAGGCGATGCCACGGCCAATTACCTGCATCAAGTGATCAAGCCCAAAGGGATGAAAGTATCCCGCATTGCCCGGGGGTTACCTTCGGGCAGCGAGTTGGAATATGCTGATGAGACCACGTTGGCGATGGCGTTTTCATCGAGGGCGGAGTTTTAATTTTGCGCAATGAAAAAGGGGAGAACCCATCTTTGTGATGATCTAAGCTCGAAACTCGATTTTCTCCTACTCTTTTTCTCTGGATCAAGTAAAATCTAGAGTCATAATCTTATATACAAGTAGGTTTTCCAAAAGAAGGAGAATCCGTGAATGAATTTGCAAAACTATTTAGATGAATTTAACCAATTAATGCGCAAAGTTGATCCCAATGAAGTGCAGGCTTTGATCGAGGCTTTTGATGAAGCTTATGAAAACGATCGTATTGTTTTCCTTATCGGTAATGGTGGCAGCGGCGCCAATGCGTCTCATTTTTGTGAGGATTTAGGCAAAGGGACGATCGTCGATTTTGAGAAGCAAAAGCGCCTTCGGGTCATGAGCCTTACCGATAACACGCCTTATATCCTCGCATGGGCAAATGACACCTCTTACGATCGCATCTTTGTCGAGCAGTTAAAAAATTTCGCCGAACCGGATTCTCTTTTAATCGCTATCAGTGGTTCTGGCAATAGTCCCAATGTCCTCGCTGCGGTGGAATACGCCAATCAACAGGGAATGAAAACCTTTGGGATGTCGGGCTACGATGGGGGCAACCTCCGGCAGCTCGCCCAGCATGATCTCTATGTCCCCTCTTACGACATGGGCATGGTTGAATCAGTCCATGCGGTACTGATGCATTATGTGATGGATCAACTCCGGGAACGCTATAAAAGGACATTGTCTCATGAAGTACGCAATCGGACTTGAAATTGGTGGAACAAAACTCCAAGCCGGCATTGGCTTAAAAGAGGATCGACTTCTCGCCCGCGCCCGAACTCAAGTCGATCCCAAACAAGGGGCGGAAGGAATTCGCAGAACCCTTCCCCAATTGATCGAAGAAGCACTTACGGAAAGCGGGGTTACCCGAGACCAACTCTGCGGGATAGGGGTCGGCTTTGGCGGTCCGGTCCAATCCGAAGAAGGTGTCACGCTCACCTCCCATCAAATCGAGGGCTGGGATCAATTCCCTCTGCGCCAATGGTTAAGCGACCAATGGAAGCTTCCGGTTCATCTTCAGAACGATGCCAGCATTGCGGGGTATGCGGAAGCCCAGTTGGGTGCCGGGAAGGGATGCTCCCGGGTATTTTATATGACCATCGGCAGCGGCATCGGCGGGGGCTGGATCCTGGATGGCACCATTGACGAAGGCCAAGGATGGGGAGCGGGTGAAATTGGCCATACGTGGGTGCCCGATCCCGATACGGGGGAGGTGGATAAACTGGAAAACATTTGTTCCGGCTGGTCGATGGCCGAACGCGCGCGGGAGGCGATCCGTTTCGGGGAAGAATCCATTATAACCGCCAAGGTGAAGACGGTCGAGGAGATTACCGCGGAAATTGTTTATCGAGCCGCAGAATATGAAGACTTACTCGCCAGCGCAATCTTAGAAGAAACCTGCTTATCTCTCGCGGTCGCGATTTGCAATGTGATCGCTTTACTCCATCCTCACAAGGTCATCATCGGCGGCGGGGTATCGCTCATGGGTCCGTTATTTTGGGATACACTCCAGGAAATGGTCCAAGCCCACATCTTCCAGCCTTTCAATCGCAATATTGAAGTGGTTCCTGCGAAACTAGGGGAGGATGTCGTACTTATGGGGGCTGTTTTACTTGCGCAAACCTCTGAAACATAATTCTTCTTAATGAGGCTTTTTTATTGCAATTCACCCTATTTCCTTCCATAATACATAGAATCAACATGGGAAGGAGTGATGGATGACGCGGTGCCTGACGATATTCCTTTTATTGTTTCTTTCGGCCATCCCAGCGGTCAGAGCCCAAGAAAGCGCTACCCAGGAAATTCAAATCACGGTTGACTTCCCTAGTGGCAGCCTGAGCGATTGGTCTATTCATGAGAATGAGATTGAACTTACTCATGCCGCCTCTTCCGGCGGCATTTGGTATTATTTCCAAATCGAGAATGTTTTAAATAAAACTCTTACCTTTCATTGGAGAGAAGCCCGTAAAGAATTCTACGATACTCCTTCATTGCCCGCGATTAGTTATGACCAGAAGCACTGGCGATGGATCATGGATCGTAGTATTCAACCCCATCCGGAAGAAAGTAATCGGCTTCGATATTCCTTCCGCCATACTTTCGCCCGCAATCGTGCCTGGATTGCTTTTACACCCCCTTTTCCATCAGAGCGTATCCAGCAATTAAGCAAGGAGCATGATTCTCATCCCCACGTCACCGTGCACGAACTGTGCGAAACTCCCTTGCTAGAACAATCGCTTCCTCTTTTTCATATCACGGATCCTGACGCCAATGAGGAGCGAAAGAAAGGGATTTTGATTCTTAGCCGTGAAGATGCCTACGATAACTCTTCCAGCTGGATTGCTCAGGGCATCATACGCTTTTTGCTTTCGGATGATCCTGTCGCGGCTGCGATCAAGCGGCGTTGCCATATTCTGGTGATTCCTCTCTTTGACATGGATGGCGTTTCACTGGGGCATGCGGTGCATCCCTTAACCCAGGAAGGGAAAAGTGTATTTTGGACAGAAACATGGCCTGAAACGATTTATTCATTTTATGAACAGCGAAGTATGAAGGTCTTTCTTCAAAGTTGGAAAGATGAGGGACGGAGCCTGGATTATGTCCTGCGTCTTCATTCCGAAAGTTGGAAGCATAATATCCTGCGGCGGGAATATGCCGGTGAAGAGCAAACGGACGCTCAGGATCAGTGGTTTCTGCAAACCATGGAGGCTACCTTTTTGCCTTGGTTTCGCAATCTCGATCGGATTCCCCAAGAGACCCGCTTTACCCATATCGCGGGGCAGTTCTTTCCGAAAGTGCTCACCGGCCTTTATGTGAGCGATTACTTTTACGAAAAAGCCTTTGGTTCTCCGTATACACTTTATAAAAATGAGACCGATCTTGCTATCGAAGGTGAAATGATTATCCGCTCTATCGGCGAACAAATCGGCATCAAAGCCAGCGATCCCCCGCCTTATTTACATGCTGCCCATATTTATGAACTGGTGGGTAAGTCTTCCCACGCCTTCCACGCCAGTTGTGTGTATCGCGATCTTCTTGGCCGCGCGCCTGAGTATGTGCGGGTGGTTGTCAATGACACCCCCTTTGAACTTTCGCCTGCGGGTGAGGGACCGTATGACTACCGCCAGGGAGTGCTTTATACCGGAGCGATCACGGTTGAAACGCCGGAAAATCAACACTATTTTCTCACTTCCAACCAATCGCGTGAGGCGCGGGTGCCTCAATCCGGTTCGCGTCCCGGTCCTTTTTTACTCACAAACAAAGAATAGGGGGAAGGGGCGAGCGGCTCTCTGCATTTTGAAGCTTCCCATGTAAGATACAGAATGCATTGATTCCAATCGCCCAATCCACATGTTTTACAACAAGACTGCGATCGATTTCTCATAAAAGAAGCTAAGAAAGGAAGACTTATGAACGACGCGATCCTGCAAAAGTGCGAGGTGGCCATCCGCGACTATATTCAAAAGATGGAAGATGAAATGAAACGCCTCAATCCTGACGGACTCCCTCCCTCTGCGAAGGATTATTTACAAAAAGCGCGAACCCATGTTCTCCCCAATTTACAATCATGGATGGAAGACCCCTTTATCCCCAATTACTCCGCCAATATTGTCGAAGGTATCCAGGATGCGATTGAAGCTGAACGCTGGGGAGAGATCATCGATGCGCACATTTCGGAGATTAGCTTTGGTACGGCGGGCATCCGCGGCCGCATGGCTTTTGATAAACCCTCGATTCAGAGGTTGGCGCAGGATGGCCCCACCGCGCGGATTCTCAAAGGGCCTGCCACGATCAATGATAAGGTCCTGTTGCTCAAATCTGTGGGTGTCGCTCAGTTTATGAACGACCGGGGGATGAGCAAAATCGTGATCGGGTATGACAGTCGCATTTGCGGGCAGGAATTCGCTCGACTCATCAGCCGCTTATTTCTTGCTTATGGTTTGACGGTTTACTTATTCGATGAGCCTTGCCCTTATCCAGAACTGACGTTCGCGGTACCCCATCTTCGCGCCGATGCGGGCATCCTTATATCCGCCAGCCATAATGATTATCGTTATAACGGGTACAAGGTTTCTTGCGGTAATGGCTCTCAGTTTAGTCTTGAAGACCGAAAGACCATTGTCGAGGATTACATTAGTAAGGTTACGCCTGCTGATATAAAACTTATCCCTCTGGAGGAGGCGCCGAGTGATGCTCTTTGGTTTTTGGGTGGTTCCGCTCCGGTCGAGGGGGTTGAGTATTTCAATCACGAAGACCGTATCCTCGATATGCATACCCGTCACCTGGAGCATGTGAAAAAGTTTGTGTCCCGCGACGATCTGCTCGCCAATCAGGCGAGCAGCGGCAAGCCTCTCAACCTTGGCTTTTGTGCCTATCATGGGGCGGGACGTAAAGCGGTGCCCCGACTGCTTACCGAGGTGGGCTTTACGAACATCTTTCCCATTCAAAAGTTGAATCAACTCGATGGTTTCTTCCCCTGTTTCAATAGTGAACCCGGTCACGAACAGCAGCCCGACCCCGGAGATTATCGCGCTGCCGAGATCGCAGTGCAGGCGTTTCACGAGGAATACCCGGGAAAATTTGAGGATCTCGATATCCTTCTGGGCACCGATCCCGACGCTGATCGCTGCGGCTTGATTGTCAAAGTGCCTGAGGAGCAGCGTGAACTCTATGATGGGAAAGATTACACTTTGCTGCCCGCGGATGATCTCTGGGCGTTAATCCTCTGGTACCGCTTTCAGCAGGAAATCGAGGAATACGGCGCAGTCCAAAATCCCGAACAGCGTTTTATTTCACTTTCCCACACCACCAGCGACGCGCTTACCAAATTGGCGATGAAGCATGGCCTCGGAGTAACAAAAAGCTGGGTTGGTTTCGCCATGCTGGCGATGTGTACCAATCTCGCCTGGAGAGGGGAGCCTTTGCCTCAGGTCGAGGAAGGCCGGCCTGATCCAACCAAGCCGGAATGTCATCCCTTTATGCACTCCTGGATCGATATGAATAACGGCCAGCGGAAATACAACATCGCCTGTATGGAACAAAGCAGTGGATTTTCCATCCTTGGCGGGCCACCCAAAGATGATGTTTCCTTGGGAGAAGGCGGGCATGTGCGCGATAAAGACGGGACTTTGGCCGCCTTGCTTCTTGCTGAAATTGCGGCTTATGCCAAAGAAAAGGGGACGACTTTGTTTCATCTCATCGATCAGAACATCTTCCTCGATCCGGAGGTGGGTTTGTTTCTCAACTATTATGAACCTGATCCTTTGGATGGTGAATATGATGGCATGGAAGGCTACATCAAAAAGCGCGAAGTCATTCAAAACATGCTTCAGTTAAAAAACGAATGTGAAAACGGCCAGGTTGAGCTCGCAGGTCTTCCGGTGCAATCCACCGCCATGTATTGGACGGGTAAATACGATGCCGCTAATTTTGAGGGTTTTCCAGATGAGGGCATACGTTTTTACTTTGATCAGGAGAAGTGGAATTACCTCACGTTTCGCCCCTCGGGTACTTCTAATGCTTTACGTTTCCATTTGCAGTTACACCGCCCCGGGGTCACCAAGGATACGCTCATTTGTGAGAAGAAAGCCATTCGGGAAAAAGCCAAGGAGGTGGTCGCCGATTTGCGTAGGCGAGTCGGCGCTGTTTGATACTTCACGCTGACAAGCGCTTAAAAGCAAAGTATAATAAAGCCGGTCACAAGTAAAAAATAAGCAAGTGTAAAGTGAGAGGGTTGTTCATCCAAATTTTGATAAAAAGAACAACCCTTTGTCATACAAGAGACAGATGAAAGTATTAATTTAGTTACTCACAGATAAGGGAACCTCATGAGCCGCATTTGGAAGAAAAAGACGAGTCGGTATATCGCTCAATATCCTGTGTTTCGATTACGTGAAGATTTATGCGTCTCTCCCCGGAATGGAACCGAGATGCCGGTTTTTATCCTCGAGACCAGCGATTGGATCAATATAATCCCGATCACGACCCAAGGGGAGGTGGTCATGGTACGTCAGTTTCGTTTCGGGGTAGAAGAAGTCACCCTGGAAATCCCCGGCGGCTTAGTGGATAATACCGATGTTTCCGCCAATGAGGCAGCCCGCCGGGAGCTTCTTGAAGAAACCGGCTACGATTCGGAATTTATCACCTATCTTGGGGGGGTGCGTCCCAATCCCGCCATATTTAGCAATACCTGTCATATTTTCATTGCTCAAGAGGTCACTTTGAAGCAAGAGCAAAATCTTGACGATGGAGAGGATATTCACGTAGAAAAAGTCCCGCTGGATCAAATCGATGAATTAATACTCAATGGAACCATCGACAACGCGTTGGTCTTAAATGCGTTTCACATGTTTGATCTTGTCCGGCGGCATAAACCCGATTTACTACAAAGTGGTTCTAACTATAATTTGTAAAAAGTAAAAAACATCTGTATTTTTCGGGGAAACAAAAGTACATGCCACATTTCGATCGTCATTTTACGTTACGCGAAGCGAATCGGCTCATTCCGCGCATTCAAGAAGTTTTTCAACAAATCAGCCAGCTCATTGATACGGCGCGCGGTCATGCCCCCAATGCCCAAAAAATCACGATGGGACGCACGAATGGTTCCCAAAACAAAAAGAAGCAACAGCATCAGCATGTTCTCGATCAAATCAATAAGTTAATCTCAGAAATCACTGACCAAGGGATTGTGATTCAGGATGTCAACCGGGGCTTGGTTGATTTCCCAGCTTATATACAGGGCGAAGAGGTATTTCTCTGTTATGAAATCTCGGATGGTGATTCCATTCAGTATTACCATGACCTCAACGCTGGTTATGCGGGACGCCAGCCAATCCCCGAGGATATGGAGTAACCTCAGCGTCTTTCCAGTTTTACCCCCACGATGAGATGCTTCTCGACTCCGGTGGTTCCACCCCCCTGAAGCGATGAACCAGCCGAAAGGGTATTCGAACTAGGTTCATTACGGTTATTTAATCGTATCGAAACCCCGCCGAACGCTTCCCAATCCTTTTTCGTCAAGATCGCGGCAGCGCTCATAAGAGGGAATAAGGGCTTCTTCCCCTGCTTTTTGATCGTCTCTTCCACCCCCATTACTGGAAATGAATCATCGGCTTCACGGTCTCGTCGTCTCTCGATTTGCCTTTCGGGTTCTTCTTCCCGATTGGATTTAAGTCGAGTTCCAAGAAAATACCGTGTTTCTGAATTATCTTGCGGTGGGACATGATAAATCTCTATCTTCGCCTTAAGCGCTTCCCCTTCTTGTGCCGTGCCTTTGGGAATGACTCGTACATAATGCTCGGGAAAAATCCGCGCTGAGATTTCCTCATCGCTAAACAGACTCAAGCGGATGGTATAGGCGAGTTGATAGGAAGCAAATTGAAAGGAACTCGTCAGCAAACCCTGCATATCCGCTAGTTGAGGAGGTACGGTCCCATAAAAACCGGTTTTCCCCGCGAAAATCACACGTAACTGCAAGCGATAGATTTGATCTGAACGCTCACGCCTCTCGGAGTCTGGGTTTGCCTCCTGAGCAAAGGCGCCTCCGCAAAGGAGAATAATCAACAGCCCTATGTTTAAAGAAATCAATCTTATCATCGCTAGATCCTTCCTAACAAATCTCAGATAGTGATAAAACAGTGTTTTAATTGCTCCTCTATTTTACATGAATTAGAATGCACTCGCTATTTTTATTTCAATTAATTTCATTTCAGAACAATCTATAAAAAAAAGAAAATAATGATGTGAAAAACCGAATAAATTATATTTATTATAATTTTTCTTATTTTAAATTGAACACATTGAACGGGATACACCTTGTATATAAGATTTGCTTAATCATAAATCCATTTTTTAGGAGGTATTTGTATGAAGAGAGTGAATTTGTATTGTGTTTGTTTGTGTCTCGGTGCTCTTATATGTGCACCTGCTGTTCTGGCTCAAGAACCAGGGGATGTTTACATGTGGGAGTTTAACGAAGGGAGCGGCACCACGGTCACCGACAATAGCGGTGAATTCGTCGCGAGCATAGGGGTTTCTGTCGATCCTGAAATGTTCACGGCGTCTTCGGATGATTCACCCTCGGGTGCCGCAGGCGATAACTCCTTGGTGGTCAACGGTGGCTTGGTCGTTGACGATTCAGCCGAAACCCTGCTCGATCTCCAAGAAGGGCCCATCACCATCGAAGCCTGGGTTAAACCAGACGAACTGGGTGGCTGGACAGACATCATGCGTTATGGTCTTTCCTACAAACTTGGTTTCGCCGAGGACGCTTTGGTATTCACCTTCTTGGGTGTGGTCGACATAGTCACTGAATTTACCGTGGAACCTGATGGAAATTGGCACCATTACGCCGTTTCCTGGGAACCGGGTGTTGGTGTGGAATTCTTCTGGGATGGTGCGTTTGTTGAGTTTATCGAGGAAACGCGTGCTCCTCAGGATATGCAAAACAGCCTCCTCACCATCGGAGTCTCTGAATCAGGCGGTAGCATCTTCCCCGGCTTGATCGATCGTTTCCGTATTCATAATGCCGTCATGGGCGAAGAACAATTGGATAGCGATCCCGCTTCTCCGGCTGTTCCATTGGATTCCACCATCGTTTCCTACAACTTTGATCGCGATGGAATTCCTTACGAAAATGAAATGGAGGCAGAACTTCCGGCAAGCGATTTGGAGGAATACATCAGCGAATCCACTCGTCCTGAATTCAGTTCTGATACTCCTACAGGCGAGGAAGATGATTATTCCCTCTACTTTGATGGCAGCGACCGTGTGATCTTCACCGACGAACAAGACATTATGCAGTTTGTTAACGAAGACTTTTCTTTCGAAGCCTGGGTCAAATTTGACGCGGAAGAACAAACCTCGGAACGTCCGGTCCTCTTTGCTTATGGAATCGGTGGTCAGAATGGTTATTCTCTCTCCTTCCGCGCTGCAGGGGATAAGCCTGTTCCTTCGGATGAATCCCCCTCGGGGCAGGAAGGCGATCGTTCTGTCCATCCCAAGAGTGGTTTGATTGTAGAGGATAGCGAAGAACCCGTCCTCGACATTCTCGAAGGCCCTATGACTATCGAATGCTGGGTTAAATTAGATAGTCTTGAGGGCTGGACTGACATTGCCCGGTATGGAAATTCTTATAAAGTAGGCTATCACGACAATGGAAATCTTGTATTTACTTTCTTTGGCGCCATCGATTTGGATAGTGAATTTGCCGTAGAAGTCGATGAAGCATGGCATCACGTGGCTTATGTTTGGGAACCCGGCATTGGCGTTGACTTCTATTACGATGGTGAATTGGCGAGTCATGTGGATACCGAGGCCTCTTTTCAGGAAGTTGCTTACAATGCCCTCAACATTGGTTCGGATAACAACGGTGGAAGTGCCCTCGACGGTTTGATCGACCGCTTCCGTCTCCACCAGGAGGTGTTGGATGCTTCTCAACTCGACAGCGATCCCAACAGCCCCAAAGAGCCGTTGGATAGCACTCTTGTGGCTTATAACTTCGACGAAGAGGATGAGCCTTATTCCAACTTGGCCGAAGCGGACCGTCCCGCCGAACGTCGTTCTAAAGGCAACACGATCACGGTCACGACCTTTGGCATCATTGATGCGCACTCCGATGTCGTGATTCCTGATGATGGCGGTTGGCACCACATGGCGGCTGTTCATGAAGACTTGCTCGAATTCCGCTTTTATGTGGATGGCGAGCTGGGAGAAACCATGCCTTATGATGGCGGTGTACGCTTTGCTGAAGTCTACGACTTCATCATCGGTTCTGAAGCCGGCGGCGGCCATCCTTATACGGGTTTGCTCGACCGAGTGAAAGTAACCCGCGGGGCATTAAACGAAGGCGATTTGGATTACTTCGAACCTGTGGGAATCGAAGAGTGGAGTCTCTTCTAAGCATGATTGATTACGGGGGAGGCTTTTACGTCTCCCCCATTTTGATCTTCATTTTTTTGTGATTTCACTTTTTAGGGGTTGGATAGTTGTGATAAAATAACGATTGATTTTTTATTCCTATGGAGTGTCTGCTTATATCACGATTAAGGAAAGGATAAGCATGATTCACATGAAAAAAGGATTCACTTTGATAGAGTTGCTCATCGTGGTGGCGATCATTGGGATTCTGGCAGCGATTGCGGTCCCCAATTTTCTCAATGCCCAAATCCGTGCGAAAATTGCTCGTGTAAAAGCTGACCAAAACGCCTATGCCATGGCGATGGAACAGTATCAACTTGACAGCGGCGGTCATTTTCCCCACCAAGATCGCATTTGGAAACTTACGACTCCTGTTTCTTATATCGCGGGACTTAATCCCGATCCCTTTGCTCCGGCGGTTCCGGGACGCTTTGATTTTATCCACCGATATGACCCTTTTTACTTCATTACGACACAACCCGATCCCAAACCCATTAACCAAAACCTGGTGGCCGATTTTAACATTTGGACAGGTTATCCCAATCAATGGACGGGAGGCCAAAACGATCAAACCTACGCTGGGGTTGTTCGCTACCAAATCCGGAGCATCGGTCCCAACCGCTGTAATGAATACGGTATGCGTTTTGATGCTTCCAATGGTTTGAATAGCAATGGAGACATAAATTACTTCGGCCCCGGAAATCTCGATCGGGAGTATGGAGGTCATGCAGGCGCTTAAATCACTTACCTTCCTCTCATAGCACTGGGAGTTTTTTTTCTCTCCTACTATAATTCTTGCTTGCGAACGTACCCCGGCTTGGTCTGGGGTTTCTCTTTCTTTGCGAGGCAAGAACGATTATGGCTGACCCCAAACAAAATATACGGCAAGAACGTATCGAACAGATCCAAGAACTGCGAGAGCAAGGGATTCAACCCTACCCCGATCGTTTTGAACGTACCCACAAGATCGAACAAGCCTTACAGCTGGCCGAGGGTGAAAAGGATGTTCGAATCGCGGGCCGTGTGATTGCGCTGCGCAAGATGGGGAAACTCAGCTTTGCTCATATCCAAGACGCCCGAGCCAAAATCCAACTTTGTTTTACTCAAAATGATCTCGAGTCGGATCAATATAAATTCTTCAAAAAAATGATCCATATTGGAGATTTTGTCGGAGCGGAGGGCGAACTTTTCGTAACGAAAACCGGAGAGAAGACTCTACGTGTAAACCAATTTCAGATTCTATCTAAAGCCTTGTTAACGCTGCCGGAAAAATGGCACGGCCTCACGGATCAGGAGACTCGCTACCGTCAACGCTATCTCGATCTCATCGTCAACGAGAATAGCCGTAAGATTTTCGAAACGCGCCGCGCCATTATCCGTGAACTTCGAAATCAACTGGAGGAACATGAATTTATCGAAGTCGAAACTCCGATTCTTCAAAATAAACCCTCCGGAGCCATGGCTAAACCCTTCAAAACTCATCACAACGCCATGGATATTGACCTCTATCTTCGCATCGCTCCCGAAACTTATCTCAAGCGCTTGATTGTCGGCGGCTATGATCGCGTCTTCGAGTTTGCCCATTGTTTCCGCAATGAGGGGATATCGACCGCTCACTTGCAGGAATTTCTGATGCTGGAATATTACGCTGCCTATTGGAACTACCAGGACAACATGGATTTCACCGAGAAACTCATCTCGGAACTGGTAAAGAATGTCATGGGCTCGTATGTCTTCGAATACATGGGTGAAACCGTCGATTTTACTCCGCCATGGCCTCGAAAAACTTTGCGTGAGGTTGTTCTCGAAGGCACCGGGATTGATATTAACGAACACAAAGAGCGTGAGGATTTTCTCCAGGCGATTGAGGCTAAAGGGATTTCAATGGCCGATGTCAAAGTTGAGAACCTCGGTTGGGGGCCGTTGGTGGATGCGCTGTATAAAAAGACCTGCCGCCCGTACATCCAATCGCCCCTGTTCCTTACCTCCCACCCAAAAGAACTCTCGCCTTTGGCACGGGCGAATGATGAGGATCCCGAAATCACCGATCGCTTTCAACTTGTCGTTGCGGGCTTGGAGATTGTCAATGCCTATTCGGAGTTGGTGGATCCGATGGATCAGCGCGAACGTCTCGAAGCCCAACAGGCCTTACGGGATGCTGGGGATGACGAAGCCATGGAATTTGACGAAGATTATCTCACCTGCATGGAATACGGCATGCCGCCTATATCCGGCTGGGGGATGGGGATCGATCGCTTTGTCGCTTTGCTTATGGACGAGGAAAACATCAAAAACACAGTCTACTTCCCCCTCATGCGCCCCCACGAGTAAATCTTGGACGCAAAGAGATGGGGGG
>CAYQOX010000039.1:0-41754 GCA_964419335.1 uncultured bacterium
TATGAAAACAATAATATCGAATTTATGTTCTGTTAATTTGCTCCCTTTAGGATTATGCTGTTGGTATCTTTGTGCCTATATATTACAACCCTATCCGTCGAATCTGATCGCCTTAGCGGTGATTTTTGGGGTAGCCTTTACTTCTTATCGTAACCCCAAGAATGGACTTCTTGGGGCTGTCTTTTTAACTCCTCTCACCTTATCCTTGGGGCGGCATTTGAATACCTACCTCGGCGAAGCGGCTCCCCCTTATTTGGCTTATGCTGAAATTATTTTGATTTCAACTTTATTTGGATGGGTCTTACGCTCACTTGTTTCTACGATTTTCCCTGAAAAGACCAAGGAAATTGAAAAAGAACATACCTCCTTGGAGAAATTGACTTTATGGGTCATGGGGCTTTGGATGGGTTTAGCCTTGGTGGGGCTTATTCCGGCCTTGATCCGTAATATGCATACTTCCCCCTCTTTACCCTTGGAATTGCTTGCCATCAAAGTCTTGTTTTCGCCGGTTTGGGGACCGGGAGATGAGTTTTTCCCTTTAACCATGGGCACACGAATTGTGCTTGTTTTTTGGTTTGTCTATTTCATCCAAAAACTTATTCAGCAAAAAGAGATACATAAGCAAGTTTTGCAGACCTTTCTCCTTTCGATGGCTCTGGTCTCTTTTTATGCCGTTTTACAGTTTCTGTTCGATATTGGCTATTCAAAATCCGGTCGCACCACGAGTTACATCCAAAGTACTTTCCATGAGAATGAAGCCTTTGCCAGTTTTAACCTTATGGCTTTGGTGATGGCATTCCCGCTTTTTTTTATGGCTGAATCAATATGGCAAAAATTGTATTACGGTGTGATTACCCTACTTTACCTTTCTTCCATCTTTCTTTCCAATTCACGGGCGGTCATGCTGCTGTGGTTGTTGCTCTTGTTGGTATATTTGATTGTTGTCATCGTGAAGCATCCTGAATTTTTGAAAAGACGAAAAAGGGAGTTCATTGCCGCCTCGATCATCATTCCTCTGACGGTCGTATTGATTTTTATATTTTATCCCCGAACTAGCAATAAATTTGTACGCTTGGCCAAAGATTTTGTCATCATGAGTGAGTTCGCCAATGAAGTGGGGCCGGTGGATAGGGCGCTTCGCAGTGAAGCCAAAACTCGTACTCCGGGAGGAAGTTTGACCTTGGTGGCGCGAATCAAACTGTGGCGATCAGCCCTAGAAATGTTCCAAGATTCAAACTACACCGGAGCGGGAACCGGGATTTATTACCGGCTGACCAGTTTTCCCCGGTATCAGGCTTTATATAAAACAGAAAATGCCCATATGTATTGGCTGCAACTTTTAGCCGAATTAGGAATCTGGGCTCTTATTATCATTGGGTTTTTTCTCGCCATTCCTTTCTGTATTCTCTTTTTTTGGGAAGGGGTTTCTTGGGCGCAGCGGTTATTTGGATATGGCCTATTGGTCTTATGGTTTTGTAATATCCTCGGGCAATCTTTGCTCCAAAGTGAACTGATGTGGTATGTCAGTATTTTGTTTGGAGTGTATTTTGTTGGAAGTTTGCCCGCGATTTTTGAACGTTTTTTTCTGAGGGTGCCTCTACGAAAGATCGGTTTTTCTTCTATCCTTTTGATTCTCCTTACCCAAGTGGGCGTATGGGCTGTGGGTGGGGTGAATGTGGATAACATAGGCATCCCCACCATCCGGAATGAATCGTATAAGCATCGCTTTGATGCAATGGGACATCGCTACATGCAGGTGGGGTGGAGTGTCACCGAAACGATTTATATCCCTACAAACGATACCAAGATTGAATTTCGGGTAAAAGCCAGTACCGCCGAGGATCAAACCGATACAACCATAACCATCAAGGGGATGGCGCTGGATGAATTTGACCGAATCTTGTCCGCTCAAGAGATCGAATTACGGGAAAGCGATGGAATTCAGAGTTTGATCTTACCGATTCCCGATAAAAGCGAAGAGCGAGTCAAAACCTTATTGACAGTGGATCAGGTGGATTGGAGAGGAAACTTATACAAAAGCGAAGATCGAGAATTGGTGGGATTCAACTACTACGGTTATCGCTTAAAGATGGATTCAGAATAAGTGGATAACCGCACTTGCGCCAGAGAATCCATTACATATCGTACAGAGTGTCATCGTAGGACCATGGACCGCCTGCTCCACCACCTGGGGCGTCTTCATCCAACGCGCCGAAGATATCGCCCATCTCTTCTTCAATTTTCTCGGGGTCTTCGCCTTTTTCCAGCCGGCGGATGGCTTCATTGAATTCTGGTCCCAAGTCCATTCCGGTCGATTCGGTTAATTTCCGCATAAAATTCCCCATCTGGCGAGGGTCATTTTCATCAACGGTATCGGCTTGGCTCATCAGTCTCATCATTTCTCGCTCAACCCGGGCTTGCTGGTCTGGGGTCATGTTGGCGAAGGGGTCGTTTTCGTCACCGGATTCACTATCGCCTGAGGTTTGGGCTTGCGCTTTACCAATGGCAAAGGATGAAGGCACTTTCTTCATATCTTGATTATTGCATTTTGGACAAGCAGGGATTTTGGTTTGCGAAATTTGCTGACTCCAAAATTGAAAGATGGTTCGACATTTTGAGCAGGCATATTCGTAAATCGGCACGACAGATACCCCCGGCGAAACAAGAATTTTGACTTGCGTACACAAAAGGAACGATTTATGATATTATAAGTTTTATTAATGGAATATTCCACTTTTAGATTATATAAAACAGAGTCAAAATACAAGCCTTTAAGGTTTTCTTTTTGGATCTAGAGAATAATAAACTCTGAGATTTGGATAATATCATTTTAATCGTACTGCACCTTTCATACAACCTTTGATTTTTCTCGCAACGATTGCAAACGGTGATTCACATCATAGGCCTGAACTTGAGGAGAAATGAGTTTATTTGTGTTGAAATAATACTTCTCCTCTCTTAAAATTGTTGTATATGGATATTCTATAACTCTGTGTGTGGTCGTATCGGGAGTAATAAGCCGCCAACGAAATAGATCTCATGCCAAGATTCCTTGAATTTTTAATAGCCCTGGTAGCCTTTATTCTACTGATCCCGCTTTTTGTTGTGCTCAGTGTGGCTATTGTTCTCGATTCCCGTGGCTGGCCGTTTTTTTTCCAGAAACGGATAGGGAAAGATGGGAAACCTTTCTGGATGATCAAATTCAGAAAGATGTATTCCTACGTTCCTCCAGATGGGAAAGGGATTACCTCAACTCATGATGTTCGATTAACGCGCATGGGGCGTATCCTCGAGCGCTTTAAATTAGATGAACTGCCACAGATCATCAATGTTTTATTGGGACAAATGGCCTTGGTGGGACCGCGGCCGGAAATCGAGCGTTTTACGAAGTATTATCCAGAAAAATGGGAAAAAGTCTTTTCCATCCATCCTGGGGTTATTGGTTATAGCCAGATAAAGGTCCCCCATGAGGGGGACCTGTATCCAAAAGATTGCTTAAACCATGAAGCCTTTTATGTAGAAAATATTCTTCCCGCTAAGCTGGAAAATGAGATCGAATATCTGGGAAAAAAGAGCACATGGTTGGATCTATCAATCCTGTTAAAGGTCAGTTT
Source organism: uncultured bacterium (assembly GCA_964419335.1). Taxonomy (GTDB): domain Bacteria; phylum Hinthialibacterota; class Hinthialibacteria; order Hinthialibacterales; family Hinthialibacteraceae; genus CAYQOX01. The sequence goes on from CAYQOX010000039.1 coordinate 3,615, forward strand.
CTCCCTTCTAACCCGCACGATTACCTTGCGTTGGTTGATGGTGCACTTGAGTTCATTGTTTGTCTTCTTGGTGGATACGGTCCTGTCTTGTCTCAGTTTACTGGTGAGTTTTGCCCTGGTGTTTCAACTAGGAATTCCCAATACTTTCTATCTCCTAATGTATGACGTAATTTTCTACAGCCTTCTCATTCGTCCCTTCTTTTTCATTTTATACGGTTTACCCAGGTTTCCCATTTCTTCATCGATTACCACTCGCTACATCCTCGCAATTTTGAAACCATGTCTTTATTCCTCACTCTTGTTAGTGATGGTGTTAATGATCGTGGAAAAGCGTGATCTTGTATTAAGTGCTCATTTGGTCGATGCTTTTCTACTCCCTTCATTACTCTTGCTAGTACGTCTCTTTTATATTTCTTTACATGATTCCCTGATTGTTACGAACTCATTTCAATCGCTTGTTCGAGTGTTTTCTCACGTCATGATTTTTCTTCTCAGTGGATTTTTTGGTTTCTTGTCATTCTGGTTATCCCATATGATTCGCATGCAGGAATTAAACATGAATAATCTTATTCCGCGTATTGGCTCTATATCCCTTTGTGTCTTTGTGATTCGAACCGTTTTAGCCATAATGGCGTGGCCGCCAAGAAGCCGCAGCTGGCTTTCCTTTTTTAAACGTGAAATTCCCAGAATTTTACAAGCCTCCCTGATTGGTACTGGACTCATTCTCATTACCTATCTAATCTTCCAAAATCATAATTATTCTCGTTTCTCATTGATATTCGATATGTTTTTATATGCCAGTTTTATGACCATGGTATCGATGATTTGGTGCATGCCCTTGATCAAAATGAGCCATCAGCACCAATCACGTCGAACCATTATCATTGGAATTGGGGTTGAAACAGAACTCTTTCTGAGTACCATCGACAGGCTGAATGATGATCACTTGGACATCGTCGGCATCGTGACCGAAATTGACTGGAAGCGCTTTTCTTCCATCGCGGGCTTTCGTGTGATTGGTACCATTAGTGACTTGGAATCCCTGATTGAGGTTTATCATCCTTCCGTCTTAGTGACATGGGAGTGGATTCAAGAAAAAGATTATTATAATTATATAAAAGATTTATGCCGCAAACATGGGATTGAATTGTGCATTAATCCCAGCGTGAATTCTCTCTTGGTTAATAGTCAATCTTCAGAAAATGTTGTCGCTTAAATTGGAGTGAAAAATACACCAACGATGAAACCTAAAGGGGTTACTCTTCCGGGTTAACCTCTACGATGTGGTGGGAAATCGAATCCCCAATTTCCAATATTCCATAGGTGCCTACGTCATCATTGAGAAAAAGGCTTCCGGGATTAAAGACAGTTTGCCCTTCAACTTCAGTCCAAATCGGTACATGGGAATGACCAAAAAGGATGACATCGACATCATCAAAAACCTTGGTGACCCGTTTTTCTAAGTTTTTACGAGGTCCCCAACCATGAACTAATCCGAAGGTTTTTCCATTAATTTCGATCTTTTTCTTCTCAGGTAATTGAGTCCGCAGTTCAGCGCTTTCACAATTTCCATGCACGGCAATGACTGGGGCGATCTGTTGGAGTTCAAGATAGGTTTCGAGATTACAAAAATCGCCGAGATGGATAATAACATCCATCTCCTTCATGGCTTCAAGGACTTGTTGGGGGAACTCTCCCGACTCGGGAAAATGGGTATCGGATAAAACACCAATTTTTGTGATGGCATTTTCTTGTGTCATAGTACCTCTGGAGATTGAGTTCGTGATTTTGCTTTTCCTTGCATTCTACCCTTGGTGAAACATGGCAAAAGGGGAAAAGAAGAGAAACAAAAAATTACAAGAAATGACAAAATTTATTTGTTTTGCTATAGTTAAAAAAAATGAAATTTTGATAATAGGTTTATGCTCTCCATTGTAAAAGTGGTTGTTAGCCATCCAAACCACATTTATTGCGATTTTTTTGAATCTCGCGTACAATGGGGTTGTTTTTCGATGAATGTGTGATTAACCCAAAAAATACTTATGGAAGGGGTCGTGTTGTGATGCGTGGTCAAATGAAGTCAAAACAATTGCCGAAATTTCTTCATTTTTCGTTCATTATTCTTTTCTCTTTTTTTGTAGCTACCTTGGGACAAGCCCAAACGGTTGAGCAGGATTTATTCGAAGATGATTCTCTGCGGATCGATGCTCTTGATTTGTTCTTATTCTCTCAACAATGGGGGCTAGAATCCGAAAACGGAGAGCTGCGAGCCGATCTAAATGGGGACAATGTGGTCAATCATGAGGATTTACTTCTTTTCATTTCTATCTTTCATTCAGAGGTACAGCAGCCGACTCCAACCCCCACACTTACCCCGGAAGATGCAACTCCGACTCCCACCCTCACTCCTACACCGGAGGATGCGACTCCCACACCGACCTCGGTACCGGATGTGACTCCAACCCCAACAAACACGCCGGAGCCGACTTCAACCCCAACTTTACCTCCGGTGGACGATACCCCTACTCCGGTCCCGACCGATACACCCACGCCGACGCCGGAAGAAGATACCCCAACTCCGACTCTTACGCCGACGTTGCCTCCTTCGGAATTTGAAGGCTTTTTCACCGATTTTGATGCCTTAGAAGCCATTACGGAAGGCGGGTTTCTAACTCGGGATGAGTCGGATTTGAATGGTTTGATAGAGGAAGGGCGTGTGCCTCATGAGGATTACTTCGTTATTCCATGGAGCGTAATTAATACCGAAGAGGAGGATTTCGGAACCGCAGTTAGCGAACCGAATAGTGCTGGATTTAACGCAGAAAATAATGGCTTCTACGAAACTTGGCAAACCTCGATTTTGGAAATTGAACAAGAATTTGATACCACCCAGGCTCAAGAACCAGTACTGGCTTTTGAAATTGCTTATTCTTTAACTCAACCTTTTACCTCTATTGATGATTTTCTGGTGGTAGAAATTCTCCAACAGGATCAAGATAATTGGTCGCTTCTCGATATCAATAACGATGGCCAAGTCGTTGACGATCGTGGTGCTTTCGAAGATGGAGTCATGGCAGAAGGCTCTTTCGATGGATTCTTTGGCGTCTCCAATCCCAACAAAGAAGTCGATGAACCTTTAACCAAGGAAGATTTTCAGTACATTGAGGTTCCACTACCCAAAGTGGAATCCCTTCGCATTGCGTTTCGCTTCGAAAGCGATATCTCTATGAATGATGAAGGAGCGTATATCGATGATTTACGCGTCTTCGATAAAGTGGATTCTGGCACCGCCGAACCACAAATCCGTCAAGTGATCAGTCTCGTTGGCGATGAGGATACCCTCTATGTGGATACAGAAAACCGAGTGCAAATCTCCGGGCGTGATTTAAGGCAAATCCAAACCGTGCTGTTCAACAGCCGGGATGGCGAAATAGAATTGGATTTCACCCAAGTAGATGACTTCCTGGAAACAGAGCTGCCGCGCTTGTCGGACCCCAGTCAATCCGAAGAAGCTACCCTCCAAGTGATTACAGAAGACGACATTGCTTCAGAACCCTTCACAGTCACAATGGAGGCTGCGCCAGAGCCTGAATTGGATCAGATCAGTCCTTCTCCTTTTTATTTAAATACAAGTGATACCACTTTGCGCATCTTTGGTAATCATTTCCGTCCAGCATTTGATGGGGCGACCGAAGCAGAGGGCACGGTCATTATTGTGGATGATTTTGTCAACGAGCCCCTCGTTTTTGATGATCCAGAACTGTTCCAAACACGTAATTTGACTGAACTCGTGGTAGATGCCGCAGCCTTACGTGATCTGGAACCGGGTCCTGTGACAGTGTATTTACGTAATGAATATTCGGGGTTAGAAAGCAATTCAGCAGACTTAAACTTAAGCGGAGGCGAACCTCCCCAAGAATATACCATCGAAGAATTTCTCGTCTCTCTTGGGCTTGGAGATTATGAGTATACTCCCGAAGAAGAAATCTACCCACTGCAGACGGATATGCAGTTCAGCTTAGTATGGGAAGGCGAAGGTTTAGACGAAGTGGATTTAAATATCGATGTTGGCAGTGAGCCTATTGTGATCAACGGCGAATTGGCACCGAATGTCGATTCCGATCGAGTGGAATACAATGTGGATCGGTTTGGGTTTGCTGTGGATTTAACATTCGCTCCCTTATTCTTTGATACGGTTGGCGAGGTCACCACCGCGGTTCGTATTGGCAATGCCGAGCCTGTGATTCATACATTTTCCTTCTCTGAAACTTTACCCCCGGTGTTGTATGAACGGGATGACGATTGGGCGACAACCACTATAAGCAATCAACAAGATGAATTTATTAAGGTTGTAGGTGACAACTTCCGTGGCTTAGGGCAATTGGAAACCACCACCCGGGTTTATCTTATCCCCGCTGAGATTGAAGAGCCCACGGAAGACGATCTCATCGAACTGCCGCCAATTGAGAATATGATCGATAAAATTATCCAACCCATTATAAGTGATAGCTTAAATGGTGAAGATACCCTCTATGTCACGGTGCCCGCCTTCACGGTCGGCTTCGAGGAAGATCAAACTTCACGTCAGTTCCGAATTCGCGTGGTTAATCCCGATTCCGGCTTGTTTGTAGATAGTCCCCCGATAGTCGAGGGAGAAGAGAATCGGGTACTTACCATCACCAACGATTAAGGGTAAGTTTGATATTTCGTAAAAAAAGGCCGCCTTGTGCGGCCTTTTTCATGGGCTCTCATTGAAAACTTCAGACTTGATTCTCTCTGGTCGAAAATGAAGGTGTATAAGATGTAAAAAACAAAATAATATTCAGATTTATTTTAAGGCGAATATACTATGCATTCTCTTAGCCTCTTGTCATGTCTGATCATGACGTTTCCCTTCACCCAATTTGGCTTTATCTCCAATTGGTTCGAGCCTTCCATGGCACCCAAATATGTAGATATAACCTTCTGGGATTTTGAAGAAGAACAAAAACGGGGGATACGCGCTCTTTTTTATACGCTTCCTTTAGAACAAGAAAATCAATTCGTTGATTTGCGGCTTCATCAAAAAATGCTGCCTTATATAGATGCCATGTGCCAGGAAGTCATTTCTCTCGAGTCATTTGATGATACGATGCGCCTGAGAGAGGTGGAAAATGTTCTCACAGTATTAGTAAAGGATTGGAAACAAAAAGGCCAAATCGATCCTGACGATTTCTTTTCTTCCTTACCCGAAATCGATATCGATATGATTATCTTTATGGAACGCACTCTCTATGAGCCTATCTGGAAGAAAGATAAGAAATACTTAGTAATCGGTGTGAATCTAGGGGTGTTCGAAATGGATCTTGGCCAGCCTATCTTTATGAAACGTCTCACGCTGGAATATCCTTGGTACGGCGAGCGCGCCGCTTATGAAAAAATCGAGATGCAGGCTATGTTGGACGTCGCCAATCGCATGGGTGAGAAGGTTTATGCTATTGCTCAGATGATCAATGACCATCATCAAGAGGAACTCAAAGCCCAACGTGAAGCAGAACTTGCAGCCCAGCGTGAGCGCATCCAAAACCTCCTCGCTGAAAATAAAGAATATCAACAACTGCTTCGGGATGCGAAGAATATCCTCCAAAAGTACGAAGAACCCCAACCTATCCTCCAACTCTTACGCGAGAATGCCTTTCAGTTAGAGAGTCTATTAAATATCTCTATTCACGATTTGTCCGATGAACAGATTGAGCAACGTCGAACCCACGCTTCAGAAATGAAAGAACAAATAAACCAATTAGAAAACTGGCTTACCGAGCAAGAACGCTTGCGCGAACAAAGAGAACTTGAAACCCCGCCCACAACTCAACCTTTTCAAGAACAACCACCGTCAGAGATAGAGCCCCTGCAACCCAGCCCCCTGGATTCCACCCTTGAGCCTCAACCACGGGTCCCGGAACTCGATACGCCCCCCGATAATATTTTTGATCGTCGATGGTTGCTGCCTGGTTCTGATACGCAAATCAACCGGAATTCACCTTCAAAGCGTAATTTACCCGCAGCACAATCAAGAAAAATTTCGTTTTCACAAATTACAGTTTCGCAGCAACCGGCTCAAAGTCAGAATCTCACAACCGCGTTTTCTCCCTCCTCCCCATCATCGCAAAGAGTGAAACTCCCTACATGGTTGAGAAGACTCAATACCTCCCGCTTAGGCCAAAAAAGCTCGGTGAGCGGTGAGGAGTCGCAGCAAAAAAATCGCCAAGATCCTCAATAGGGGATCGTAGGAGTCTCCCATTCAAGCAGAGATCAGATAGGATATAAATGACGATTTTTGTTTTATTAGAAGACTTAGGGTAGGGAACTCATGCGGCGTTCGATTGTCCCCTATGGACTATTGATGATCATACCGGTAATTGTTTATGCTCCTGCGATTCCAGGCGATTTTGTATATGATGATGTGGCTCTTACGGTTGTAGAAAATCCCGCTTTAACCGGAGAAGCCACCTGGCTCGAGGTGCTTCAGTGGGATCGTCCCCTGCGGGAGTTTACCTATGCGTTGGATCACTGTCTTTGGGGGCTTAACCCCGTAGGCTACCATCTCCAAAACCTGGTTTGGCATTTGGCATGTGGTTTTTTACTTTTACACTTCCTGCGCTTTGTTGGGTTTTCTTTTTGGTCATCCTATACGGTGGTCTTTCTCTTTTTGCTCCATCCCATCAATAGTGAATCGGTGGCTTGGATCTCGGGACGCAAGGAACTGCTCTGTCTCTTCTTTGAAATATTAACCTGCTATTTGTTTCTCCTTTTTCTCCAACAACAACAATCCCAGGGCGCTTATACGAAACTTTTTGTATTGCTTTCTCTCGTCTCGGCCATCTGTGCCTATTTATCAAAGCAAGTTGCGGTCGTCTTACCTTTTCTCCTCGTGCTTTCCGCATGGCTCTATAGGCGGGACCATCTTTTTCGCGACTACAAATCCATGCTCTTTGCATGGCTGCCCCATCTTTTATTACTTTTTATCATCCTCTTTTCTCGTTATAACCTCTTAGAAGAATTGAACCTAGTCGGTGTGCGTAGAACCTTTTACGATCCCGCTGCACGCGATGTGTCCTACACTTTTCTTTCTGCGGTTTTAACTCCGCTCGCCATTTTCTTTCGTTTCGTCACTCTTTGCCTCTTCCCTCTCGATTTGACCGTCGAGCGCGCTTTCGAGCCTGTCCAGACTTTTGCCGATCCTCGTTGGATCGGCGGTGTTTTCACCTTTCTTGTCATTGGTTTTGTTGTGATCAGATATCATAAACAGCAACCTTTCCTTCTATTTGGTTTACTCTGGTTTTTTCTTACTTGGCTTCCAGTCTCAGGTGCGCTTCCCGTCGGGTATTTGCTCGCCGATCGCTATCTCTATATTCCTTGTGTGGGATATTCGATTGCCCTGGTATCTTTAGGAAATTGGATCATAAACAAGTGGGGGCATAAACGTTCTCATCTCTCTCTTTACTTATGCGTGCTGCTCGCTCTCTTCTATTCCATTCGTTCCTTTGATAGGAGTTGGGATTGGCGGGATGAAATAACCTTATGGGAATCCGCGATTGAATCGCGCCCAAACTACGCCAAGGCGTATGTCGCCTTGGGCGATAGTTATTCGCGTGAAGGAATGTATGAGAAAGCTTACTCGGCTTGGCAAAGAGCCCTGGAGTTAGAACCTGATCTCCCACAAGTGTGGGTGAACATGGCCAATGCCGAAAAACGCCAAGACCACTTTGAAAAAGCAGAAGAATATTACAAGAAAGCCCTGGATTTATTTCCTGAATATGGGCTCGCTCATTTCAATCTTGCTTTGCTCTATGATCGACAAGAAAAATTTCAGCAGGCCATTGAGCATTTACACTTAGCCGTCAAGCACATTTATGGACGGCGAAATGAAAATCGCCGCCGGGGATTGGCTCATTATCATCTCGCCCGTATCTATCACAAAATGGGACAACCCTCCAACGCAGCCATGCACCTCAAGCGCGCAGAAAAGTTGGCTTCCCAATTCGCTCCAATTTATGTTCTTAAGGGGTTCTTGGCTTCTGAGGGAAGCCCCCAAGCGCGTGACAATTTCGCTCAAGCGATTCGTCTTGATCCCACGTATGCAGAGGCTTATTTCAATCTTGGCGTGTGGGAATGGTTTTATGGTTCCCCAGAACGGGCTGAGAATCTTTGGGAAAAAGCTAGTCATCTGGATGAATCTTTACAATCACGGATCCATGAAATTAAAGAGGCCCGTCCGTCTCAAAGCAATTGATATTTTTTCAAAATATTCGTGATCCGGTGATGATCAACCGGTTTGATTGTGAAATCATCAAAACCGACTTGCCTACATTGTTCTTGGCTGCATTGATCGGTATTGGCTGTAATCGCGACAAGGGGGGTATGCTGATTAGGGCCTTTATGGTTTCGAAGGTGACTCGCCACCTCGATACCGCTTATGTCAGGTAAATGAAGATCCAATAAAATCAACTGGAAAGAAAACTTTTCGCAGAAGTCGAGTGCTTCCTTCCCGGTTTGGCTGCTTTGAGGAATCACCCCCCGTTTTTGCAATAAACGTACAGCCAAAAGTTGGTTCACAGGATCGTCTTCGACCACCAGCACGTGATATTCCTTATTTTTGTTCATGAAATCCAGTATTCAATATAAAAGAGATGCCCCATGATGAAAAGCATCTCTTTCAAAGTTCCATATGTGCTTTTCCTAATACATTTCTCTTAATTGATCGGCTACCGCCTGATGAATTTGATCAATTGAAACGCGAATTTGTTCCATGGAATCACGGTTCCGTATGGTCACTTGTTGATCTTCCAGCGAATCATAATCGACCGTAATACACAACGGGGTCCCTACTTCGTCTTGCCGACGGTAGCGTTTTCCGATATTCCCGGTTTCATCATACTGGGTACGATAAGGCCCGCGGAGATCGAGTTCTATCTTTCGTGCCATTTCTGCTAAGGCAGGCTTCTTGAAAAGGGGAAAGACGGCCACGGTGGTGGGGGCCACTTTCGGAGAAAGACGTAATACCAGACGTTCTTCCATCTCACCCTTATCGTTGGGGGCTTGGTCAATGTCATAGGCATCGGTCAACAAGGTCAATACTGTGCGATCGACTCCCGCTGAGGTTTCGATCACCCAGGGAATATATTTCTCCCCCGTCGCCTCATCACGATAGGCCAAATCCTTCTTAGAAAATTCCATATGACGCCGCAGATCATAATCGGTACGGTTGGCAATTCCCTCGAGTTCGTTCCAACCCATGGTAAATTTAAATTCAATGTCATAGCAATCCTTGGCGTAGTGGGCGAGTTCATCAGGCTCATGTTGGCGCAGGCGCAAATTCTCCTCTTTCACCCCCATCGAAATGTACCATTTCATTCGCTCTTCGAGCCAATATTTGAACCACTTATCCCCCTCCTCAGGATGAACAAAGAATTCCATCTCCATTTGTTCAAATTCACGTTGGCGGAAGATGAACGACTTGGTCGTGATCTCGTTCCGGAACGCTTTTCCGATTTGGGCGATGCCAAATGGCACCCGCTGACGTGTAACGGTTTGAACATTTCTGAAGTTGGGGAAGATCGTCTGGCAGGTTTCAGGTCGTAAATAAGTTATATTGTTGGCGTCTTGAATCGGTCCCCAATGCAGTTTGAACATCAAGTTGAAATCTCGGGGGTCGGTGAGTTCTCCCCCGCATTCTTTGGGTGATTTGCTGGGCTTTTGCGGGCAGCGCTCTTCGTCCAATTTGTCGGCCCGAAAGCGGCATCCGCAGGTTTTGCAATCCACCAAGGGATCATGAAATCCTTCTACGTGGCCAGAAGCTTCCCACACGCGCGGATGGGTCGTCACCGCCCCATCCATGCCTGTAACGTTTTCATGCGAGGTGACCACATTTTGCCACCAAAGTTGTTTCACATTATTTTTTAATTCCACCCCCAGAGGGCCATAGTCCCACGATGCGGCGAAACCACCATATATTTCGCTGGAAGGAAAAACGAATCCTCTCCGCTTACAAAGGGATACAATGTCATTCAGTGTAAAATTGCGCGGGGTTTCGTTCATGAAATGTACCTGCTTTCTTCTCGTTCTATTTTGTATTATTCTATGAATACGATTATCGGCAAGGAAATAAAAATGATGTAATGATTAAAAAAAACTTTGGATTTTTTTACCCTAAGCCGATATAGTACTATAAGGAATTTTTATAAATGACCCATTTTTTGAATCACTTGCTTTAACACCGAAAGTTTTTCGGTTTGAATGAGTTTCGTCAAGACCTGGCTTTCGACCCAATGAATATTTTTTGTCTATTTTGCCCATAGAAGAGAAAATCGAGGGATTTGTATGGAAGAGACCAGATTGCGTAAGGAGTTGGAAGAACTTTTTGGTGAAGAGATGGTGAAATTGGCTTTGTTGCAAGAAGTCTTAGCTCGTCGTACCATCACCAAAGACCCTATACGCATTCGTAAATTGCTGGAACAATTTCGGCACCTTAAAACCTTAGAGCAGCAAAAAAAATTCGTCCAGGATTTTGACAAAGAGACCAGCCGGGCTTTTATTTGTGCCATGCTTTGTGGTTCGGCATCTCAAGCCGTACTCGATCTGGCGACCCGGGCCCTCGATGATAAACGCCATCATCGATCGGTTTTAGGCGGCAAGATTATTCAAAAATAATAAAAAAGGAAATTGATCATCCATGTTTTGGAGCAAAAAATCTCCTGCGAAAGCCAACAAGGTCAAGCGTGATTCATCCTTAATCAAACCATCTCCCCGGCGCGAAGTGCAACGCGAGAAACGCATCGAGTTGAAAGTCCCCTGTTATATTCTCGTGGAAGATGAGGATTTTCTGCTGCAAACCACCACGATCAATATTAGCCGCACCGGTCTGTTGGTTCGCGCCCTCGACCCTATTAAAACCGGGAAAGAAATTAAATGCCTCCTCTCCTCCAAGACCAATTTAACCAAACCTCTCGTCCAAGCCAGCAAGTATGTCATGAAAGGCAAAATCGTTCGTGTCGAAAAAGATGAGTTGATCTATAAAATCGCTATCCAAATCACTTTGGGGCGGGTTGATCCGTCCGCTTTTTTGGAAGGAGCGAACTTCGCAAAACATTGGTGGACGCGCCATTGGCAATGAATCGTGGTAGGGCGAAATTTCTAAAAAAATCATGAATCTTCCCTTGATATTTCACGTTAAGTGTTGAAACTAAACAAAATAAATTCTCTACGATTGAGGTACGAAAAAGTTTATGAACGAAATGAATCAGGAAAAACAAAGGACTCGTTTTTTTCGCGAGGCCACACCTTACTTCGATGACTTTGAGCTGGTTGTTTCTCAATTGTTGGGTAAAGAGAAAATTCATGGACAATACGTTTCAATTACGGTGGAAATGCTTCGCGGGATCTATGATCAACTCGCCGATTGCCATTCGATTTTGGGAAAAACCGAAAAATTGGTGGAAGAAGCACGGGCCCGCAATGAGTCTTCCGAGGAAATAGAAAAATTGGTTTTGATTTGCCGTGATCTCCAAAATTTGCAGACCAATCTGGCCAATACCATCATGAACTACATCAACAAAGTGGTCGACGAAGTATTTCCACGGTAGTTTCTTGAATTTTTTTTCGAAAATTCTTCGTTTTTTTTCTATCTATCAAAGTAATAGTAGTCGTTTATGTTATCACGGATTTACTGTTGCTATAACTTGAATTTTTTAAAGTAATAATCGCTCGTTTTCACTATGATTTTATTGCCATATAGCTAGATGGATATAGATCAAAGTTGGTTAAATAGTATACCTATATTTCATTTTTGTTAAGAATCACAATTCTTACATGCCCTTGAAAGCTTATGTTGGGGGTGCTAGCCTTCTAAAAAGCCTAGCGCGGGGTGTGCTGGGCTAAAAATTTGCGTAGCTCTCCGTTCAAGGAGTACAGCAAGGAATCACCCATGTCCGACTTAACCATGCCGGTTCAATTTGCTGCCATTCTGATTTTTGTTTTGGCGGCTATTGCGTTTGTTGTTATTCCACTCGTTTTACAGCGATTTATCACTCCTAAAAATCCCTACCCTGAAAAACTCGGCGGTTATGAGTGTGGGGAACAGCCAATCGGTTCGCCCTGGATTCGTTTTAACATCCGATATTATATCATCGCCATTCTCTTCTTAATTTTTGATGTGGAAGTCATTTTCATCATCCCTTGGGCCGTGGTCTACCGTGAATTATTAGCCCGTCCCGATGTGGGGATGTTGGTTTTCTTCGAAATGTTTGTTTTTCTTCTTGTTTTGGGAGTTGGTTTGATTTATTGCTGGGCGAAGGGTCATTTGGAATGGGTTTTGCCTGATAAAAAACCAAAAGAACGAACTCATCCACCGCTCGTCGAATCTTCAAGCAAGTGAAGAGGTTTTCTGTCATGGAAAAACAAATTGAGGGACTCACTCAATCAGTATCCTTTTCTTCGCTCTTTGAAATTCTTCTTTTTATTGGAATTATTTGTGGTATCGGATTTTTTCTATGGTCAAAAGGCCGTTTCTCCATCTTGCACAAGCGCTAAGGGAGCGTTTTTTCCTTCCTTGTGTAATAAGATCGATTAGAATATGAAAATATAGAGATCATTGAATATCAGGCGATATCCCTGAGGGAAGGAGCATGTTACCATGGGATATCTTCAAGGTAAATTTGAAGAAAATGTCATAATTACTTCGGTCGATCAGCTGTTCAATTGGGCGCGTCTTTCCTCCGTTTGGCCCATGACCTTTGGCCTTGCTTGCTGCGCTATCGAAATGATGCATACCGGTGCTTGCCGCTTTGATCTTGATCGTTTTGGCGCCGGTGTTTTTCGCGCAACCCCTCGGCAGAGTGATTTGATGATTGTTGCAGGTACAGTTACTTATAAAATGGCCCAACGCCTGAAACGCCTCTATGACCAAATGGCCGAACCGCGCTGGGTTATCGCGATGGGCAGCTGCGCCATTGGAGGCGGTCCGTATTATCAATATGGCTACCATGTAGTCAAAGGGGTCGATCTCTATGTCCCCGTTGATGTCTACGTTCCCGGCTGTCCACCTCATCCTGAAACCCTGCTGGCAGGACTCCTGGAATTACAAAAGAAAATCCGTCAGGATCGGATTCTACGCAAACAGAAAGAAGAAAAATCTCCACAAGATACCGTTGGGGAAACTGTATAAGGTATTGGACGCTTGACCATCATGGAAATGCAAGCCATTTATGAACATTTAAAAAAACACTTCGGTGAGGAAAAGATCCTGGAATATGTGGTTACCGGAGATGAGAAAAAAGGCTATCGGGATCCCTTTATTCTTGTTGAAAAGAACGCTCTTCCCGAAGTTTGCCAGTTCTTGAAGGACAACGAGGAAACCCGATGTGAGATGCTCCATCTCATTACCGGGGTGGATTGGCCAGACTATTTCGAATGTGTCTATCACCTTGCTTCCTTAAAGCACAAGCACATTGTCGTGCTTAAAGTACGTACCGATCGGAATGATCCGAAGGTTCCCAGCCTAAGCAGCATTTGGCCGGCGGCCAATTGGCATGAACGCGAAACCTATGACTTGGTAGGCATTCGCTTTGAGGGGCATCCGGATTTAAAGCGCATTCTTCTTGATGATGCATGGGAAGGGCATCCTTTGCGTAAAGATTATAAAATGCCTGAACATGAGGAACTTCGGGAAAAAGGTTTTTAACTAGTTATCCTTAATTGAGGCGATTGTTTAAATGAATACCGCCGCACAACCCAAACCACTTAAAGGCGAGCCCTTGCTCATTCACATGGGACCTCAGCACCCCAGTACCCATGGTGTGTTGCAGGTATTATTACACACCGATGGGGAAATCGTCCATAAAATCGAACCCCGCATTGGTTTTCTCCATCGTTGCAAAGAAAAAATCGGCGAGAATCTGGGCTATCCCGAGTATGTACCCTACACCGATCGTATGGATTACCTCGCCGCCATGAACACCAACTGGGTGTGGGCTGCTACGGTTGAAAAACTAATGGAAATCGAAGTCCCTGAACGGGCTGAATATATACGTATGTTTGTGGCGGAATTCAACCGCATTGCCAGCCATCTTATCTTTTTAGGGACTTATGGGATTGACCTAGGAGCGTTTACCCCATTTCTTCTCACGATTCGTGAGCGGGAAATGGTGCTGGATATTTTGGAAGAACTTTCCGGCGCACGTCTGTGCTTTGGTTATGTTCGCATCGGTGGCGTTGCCGACGATATGACGCCCAAGGCGATAGAGAAAGCCAAGAAATTTCTCAAACAATTCCGCGATAAACTCGATCGTCTTAACGAATTACTCTCTTTTAATCAGTTATTTATTAAGCGTACCTCGAATATCGGTATTCTTCCCCCAGACCAAGCCATCGCCTATGGAGTCACGGGACCCATGCTGCGTGCTTCCGGGGTGAATTGGGATCTGCGCCGTGATCTTCCCTATTCTTACTATGACAAACTGGAATTCGATATACCGATTGGCCGGGGAGAGAAGGGACAAGTGGGTGATTGTTGGGATCGCTACTGGGTTCGTATTCAAGAAATGTACGAGAGTACTCGTATTCTTGAACAGATCATTGAAGGTTTTCCCGAAGGAGGAAATTTTAGTACGAAAGTCCCTATCTCTGTTCGACCCCCCAAAGGCGCGGAAGCCTTTGTACGTCAGGAATGTCCACGTGGAGAAGTGGCGTTTTATATGATCAGTGATGGCGGGCCTAAGCCCTACCGTTTACGTGCACGCGGCCCTTCGTTCTGCAATTTGAGTGTATTCAACCAAGTCGCGAAAGAACTGTTGGTCGCGGATGTGGTCGCTACCTTAGGAACCTTTGACATCGTGATGGGAGACGTAGACCGCTAATGGAATTTCTGCTCAGCCTCTTCAAAAGTTTTGGTTTATACGAAGGTTCACCCAACGCCATGATGATCATCATGGCCGCCAGCACCGCAGCCAGTGTGACCCTTGGTGTGATTGCAGTGATTGGTATTGTTGCTGTTTACGCTGAACGAAAAATTTCCGCCCATATGCAATCTCGAGTGGGACCCATGCACGTCGGTTGGCATGGGGTCTTACAGACCGTCGCCGACGGGATCAAATTATTCTTAAAGGAAGACATTATCCCCGCTTTGGCTGATCGTTGGCTTTTCATCTTGGCACCTTTGCTTGTCATTTTAGGTGCGGTACTATCCTTGGCCGTAATTCCTTTTAGTTCATATTGGGTACCGGCCGACATCAACATCGGTGTCCTCTACTTGCTTGCCACTTCTTCGCTCGTGGCCATCGGTTTGATTATGGCGGGCTGGGCTTCGCACAACAAATGGTCACTCTATGGGGCGATGCGTGCCGCTGCCCAGTTTTTGAGTTATGAAGTGCCGGTGGCATTACACATCATTCCCCCGGTTCTGCTCGCCAGTTCGCTTCACTTAACCACGATTGTTGAACAGCAGCAGGGCGGTTTCCTCGGGATTGGGAATTGGAATTTATGGAACCCGTTCTGTTTTCTTTCTTTTATCGCCTATTATGTTTCCTCTCTCGCGGAAACCAATCGTTTGCCCTTTGATTTACCCGAATCCGAATCCGAACTCGTGGCCGGAGTTCATACTGAATATACCGGCATGCGTTTTGCGTTCTTTTTTATAGCCGAATACACCGACTTGTTTGTGGTCTCTGCGGTGGCTTCCATTCTCTTTCTGGGAGGATGGCATGGACCGTTTGGATTACAAAGTCTCTTTATTCTGCTTCTCAAAATTACGGCATTAATCTTCGTCGCGATGTGGCTGCGTTGGACGTTGCCTCGGCTTCGCATCGACCAGCTCATGACCACCTGTTGGAAGATCCTCATCCCTCTGGGCTTGATCAATATCATCGGCGTCAGCCTTTGGATCGCGCTTTGGGGATGATGAAAGGAGTTTGGAATCATGGCCGTCGTAAAAAACGTATTGAATGGCTTCTTGACCACCATGAAAGGGATGTATGTTACCGGACGGGAATTGTTTAAAAAACCGACGACATTCTTCTATCCCTATGAAAAACGTGAAATTCCTGAACGCTTTCGTGGTACTTTGGTAAATGACGTGAATATCTGCACGGCGTGTCAGCGATGTGTTAAAGTGTGTCCGGTCGATTGCATCGAGTGTAAAGCCGAGGGCAAAGGCAAGGAACGTCATCCTGTGCTTTTTACCATCGATTATATGAAATGTTGCTGGTGCAACCTTTGTGTGGAAGCCTGTCCTGAGGATAGTCTCAGTATGACGCATGAATATGAGATGGTGTACACGGATCGCAGCAAGATGATACGTGATTTTGTGAAAGATCCCTTCATCTTTACCGAAGATCCAGACTATAAAACCACCGTAATCGAGAAATCCAAAGAGGAGGAAAAAGCCGAAAGTGGACTCTCTGCTGCCTAATCTGATCTTCTATGTTTTCGCTTTCATTGTCCTGGTCTCGGCGGTTTATACCGCATTTGCGCCTAAATTGGTCCATGCGGCTTTCTCTCTCTTATTCACTTTTTTAGGGTTAGCCTGCATCTACATCTATCTAGGGGCTGACTTTGTTGGGATAACCCAGATTGTGATATACGTGGGAGGCATTCTCGTTCTCTTGCTGTTTGGTGTGATGTTCACCGCCCAGGAGTCCTCCCAGGTTATCAAGCAAACCCTTCATTTCAAATGGGGGATCGCTCTTCTTGTGCTCCTCTTCTGCTTGATGATCCCCGCCATGATGATGACTCCATGGCCGGTGATGGACGAGCCGAATGAGGCAACCTTAGAATCAACCATTTTCCCTGTGGGGGAAATGTTATTAACCAAATATCTTCTTCCTTTTGAAATCGCTTCCTTACTGCTACTGATTGCCTTGATTGGCGCGGTGGTGATCGCACGGGGGGAACCGAAAACGCCAGTAGAAGAAGAAGAGGAACATTCGTCCTAGGCGATCTATATTCACAGAGGAGTTTGGTGTGATGAACGTGGGCTTGGAACATTGTCTTTTTCTGTCCGTTATTTTGTTTTTGCTGGGCCTTTTTATGGTAACCACCCGGCGTAACGGGATTCGTATCCTTATGGGGGTCGAATTGATCTTAAATTCCGCTAATCTCAATTTAATTGCTTTCACTCGCTATCTTAACACCGATGTGTATGGTCATATTTTTGCCGTGTTTGTGATTATTCTCGCCGCGGCCGAAGCGGCGATTGCGCTCGCCATCGTTTTGGCGATTTATCAGCAGTTTTCCACGGTTCACCTTGAAGAAATCAGCTCAATGAAGCACTGAGGGTCTTGCATGCAAACGTATGAACTTCTCGCTTGGTTAATTATCGGCCTGCCGCTGGCGGCTTTCGGTATTCAATTGTTTGTTGGAGGGCGATTGCCTCGCCAAGGAGATTGGCTTCCAACGTCGGCAATTTTTGCTTCGCTCGCCCTGGGACTTATCCTTTTTGTGAAGGTAATTTTCCTGGAGCATGATCCCGATTTTTTATTCCAAGTCTCCTATCCTTGGTTCAGTGCCGGCAGCCTGCAATTCGAGTGGGGCTTTCATATCGATAATTTAACCGCGGTCATGGTCTTGGTGGTCACCGTGGTCAGTGCCTTTGTCCATCTCTTTTCCATCGGGTATATGCACGGTGAACCTTTTTATGATAGGTACTTCGCTTATCTTGCTCTCTTTTCTTTTTCCATGCTGCTTCTGGTCCTTTGCGACAATATTTTCCTTCTTTATATAACGTGGGAACTCGTGGGAGTTTCGTCTTATCTCCTCATTGGCTTTTTCTTCTGGAGACATTCCGCCGCCAACGCATGTATCAAAGCTTTTCTCACCACTCGGGTTGGCGATGTCTTTATGTTTATCGGAATCTTGATCGTAGCCCGGGAGATTGGCGTCTTCAATTATCGTGAGATTTTCGAGGCTGTCTCTCATGGAGAACTCAACGGAACGTTATTGACAATCGCTTCGATCTGCCTTTTCGGAGGAGCGGTAGGTAAATCAGCCCAGTTTCCGCTCCATGTGTGGCTGCCTGATGCGATGGAAGGGCCTACCCCCGTTAGCGCTCTCATCCATGCGGCGACCATGGTCGCCGCCGGGGTCTACATGGTGGGGCGTTTGTTCCCCATGTTTAGCGAGTCCGCAGGCGCCATGATGCTCATTGCCTACATCGGCTTAATTACCGCCTTTTTCGCAGCCACTATCGCTATCACCCAAACCGATATCAAACGCGTTCTCGCTTATTCCACCGTGAGCCAATTGGGCTACATGGTCGCCGCTCTAGGCGCGGGGGCCTATACCGCTGGACTCTACCACCTCATGACCCACGCCTTCTTCAAGGCGCTTCTCTTTTTGGGCAGCGGCAGTGTGATTCACGCGGTCCATTCGCAAGAAATGCCAGAAATGGGTGGTTTGCGCAAAAAGTTGCCCATCACCTTTTGGACGATGCTGATCGCCACCCTGGCGATTTCGGGCGTTCCTTTCTTCTCGGGGTTTGGCAGTAAGGACGCGATTCTTGCCGGCTCATTGGCCAAGGGCGTCGAAAATCCTGCTTATTTTCCCATATTCCTGGGGTTGTGGATTGCGGCTGGGGTAACGGCTTTCTACATGTTCCGCCTGATCTTCATGACTTTTTATGGCGAACCCCGCGATAAAGAAAAATATGATCATGCTCACGAATCCCCCCCGGTCATGACCATCCCGCTCATTACCTTAGCGGTACTTTCCGTCATCGGCGGTTTTGGACTCTACGGGGCCTTATGGTTCAATGATTTAGTCGTTCCGCCAGCGATTGACCATGCGGCCGGACATGGCGATGAACATCATCATAGTGCTTTGCTTCATTATGGCGCGATGCTACTCTCCATCCTTATTGCGGCCGCAGGAATTTACCTCTCGTACTTGGTTTATTATGCCCGCCGCATTTCTGTGGAAGAATGGACGGCTAAACTGCGTCCTCTTTATGATCTCTCGTATCATAAATACTGGGTGGATGAGTTTTATCAAAAGACCATTATTGCATTTATTATGTGGGTACGTAACGTGTTTGCCCGCTTTGATCTGAAAGTCGTCGATGGAATTGTCAACGCCACCGCGCCTATGCTGCGTGGGACTTCGGGATTTTCGGGCACCATCGACAAGTATGTCGTCGATGGCTTTGTGAATCTCCTTGCGATCGTGACCCAGATCATCGGGGCGGCTACCACATTGTTCCAAAGCGGTGTGATCCAAAATTATCTGTTAAAAGTAGGTTTCGCCGTAGCCGCGATCCTTTTATTACATAACGTTTTAATCCGATTCTTTGGATAAACCGGGATGCGGGATTGCTTCCCAATCCCTTCTACAACAGGACGTTCCAGTTAGGGAGAGCTGAAGTATGGAAACCCAGAATCATTTGCTGACCTGGATCATTTTTTGGCCATTGATCGGTATGGCCATTATCCTTGTGACTCCAGCACGAGCCAAACTTTTCATCAAACAGGTGGCGTTACTCTTCACGATCCCCTCTTTATTGCAGGGAATCAAAATGTTGATGAATTACGATCCTTCCAAAGGGATGGAGGAAATGCAGTTTGTCGCCAAAATCCCGTGGATCGAGAACTTCAACATTTTCTATTATGTTGGTGCCGATGGCTTGAGTATCCCGCTCATTTTTCTCACGGTGCTCTTGTGTCCCATCTGTATTTTGGCCTCGTGGAACATTAATGACCGCGCAAAAGGCTATTTCGCCTTGTTCTTACTTTTAGAAACAGGCATGCTAGGCGTTTTTTGTGCTCTGGACTTTTTCCTCTTTTATGTATTCTGGGAACTCATGCTTCTCCCCATGTATTTCTTGATCGGCATCTGGGGAGGGCCTCGTCGTGAATACGCCGCCATCAAGTTTTTCCTGTATACCTTGTTCGGCAGTGTCTTTCTCTTCATTGCTATGATCGTGCTCTACATCTTTACCGGCTATTCGATGGATCTCACCCAACTGGGGGCCCAGATCTCCGAGTCGCCTTTGGGGAGCGCGACCACCATCAAGTGGTGGCTCTTCCTCGCCATGTACATCGCTTTCGCCATCAAGATTCCCGCGTTTCCATTCCATACCTGGCTGCCGGATGCCCACGTAGAAGCGCCGACCGCTATCAGCGTGATCCTTGCCGGTATTCTTTTGAAAATGGGAACGTATGGTTTGCTGCGGATTAGCTACCCCTTACTTCCCGATATGGCCATCGCTTTTGCCATCCCCATCGCGATCATCGCGTTAATCAATATTATTTATGGGGCTCTCTGCGCCATGGCGCAGACAGACTTAAAGAAACTTGTCGCTTATTCCAGTATTAGCCACATGGGCTACGTTATGCTGGGCATGGCGGCCATGACCTCCGAGGGCATGAACGGCGCCGTCTTGCAGATGTTCAATCACGGTACCATTACCGCCATGCTCTTCCTTTTGGTGGGTGTCATTTATGATCGGGCACATCATCGCGATATTGACGGTTTTGGCGGATTGGCCAAAAATCTTCCGGTCTATGCAGGGATCACTTGTGTCGCGTTCTTTGCTTCGCTCGGTCTTCCTGGACTTTCTGGGTTTATCAGTGAAGCCTTGGTCTTCTTTGGTGCGTTTCCCAAATTTATGGTGATTACCATCCTTGCGGCGAGCGGGATTGTGATCACGGCGGCCTATATCCTTTGGACCTACCAACGGATCTTCTTAGGTCCCTTAAATGAAAAATATACGGATTTGACGGATTGCTCCTTGCGCGAGCAGGTTACTCTCTATCCGTTAGCGATTATCGTCGTGGTGTTGGGAGTTTTCCCTCACGTAATCATTGATATCTTTAATCCAACGATGCAAGACTTGTTGAAATTGTTAAACCAGTAAAACGGTAAGGAATAAATCTTCATGGGGAATGTCGAAAGTTTAGGTTACTTTATTCCTGAGTTAATTCTCACGGTATCGCTTCTCGTCGTGATTTTGGCAGACGTTTTCGGTGCAGAGAGGAAAACCTTCGATGTGCCGGGACTCTTGGCACTGATCGGAACGATCCTTGCCTTTTTCTACCATCTGCCGCAATACGGCTATGAACCCACGATGTTATTCGAGGGCATGATTGTCCATGATATGTTTTCCGCCTTCTTCCGTGGGTTTTTCTTAGTAAGCACGGCTGTCATTATCCTCATGACGATGTACAGCCGCGAGGTTATGTACATCAAACGGGGCGAGTTTTACGCTATCCTTCTCTCCATTTGTATTGGCATGTGCCTGGTAGCCGCCTCTCAAGATTTGATCATGATTTACCTCGCGCTGGAACTCATGAGTTTGGGGTCTTACATCCTATCGGGTTTTGCCCGTAAGGTTGGGAAGTCGGATGAGGCTGCACTCAAGTTTGTGCTTTACGGTGGAGTGTCCACGGGGGTCATGCTCTTCGGGTTAAGCTTGATTTATGGCCTTACTGGCACCACCAGTTTCGAAGGCATTCGTACCGCCCTGGCTGGGATGGAAGGGAATTACGATGTCATCGTTTACACCATTTTTATTTTAACTATGGTAGGAGCGGGATATAAAATTGCGGCGGTGCCATTTCACTTTTGGGCACCCGACGTCTACGAAGGCTCGCCCACGACGATTACGGCTTTCCTTTCGGTGGCTTCCAAAGGAACCGGCTTTGCTCTCTTAATTCGTTTCTTCTATTCCACCTTAATCGTCCCGGCTGAGGGAGCCGAGGGATTTTGGACCGAACTCCAGGGAGTGAATATCGATTGGTCTTTTCATATCGCCATCTTGGCGGCTATCACAATGACCATCGGTAATTTAGGAGCGTTTCCACAAAATAATTTAAAACGCTTGCTCGCTTACTCCGGCGTTGCCCATGCCGGCTATCTGCTCATGGGAGTAGCGGTTCTCACCGATACGGGTTTGGAATCCGTAATCTTTTATCTCATCATGTATCTCTTCACCAACCTCGCTGCGTTTGTCGTAGTGGTGGTAATCAACAATGCTCAGAATGACGAGCGTCTTGCCGATGTCCGAGGTCTGTGGGCCCGTTCGGCTTTTCCTGCGGTGGTAATGACCATTGCTCTCTTTTCACTAATCGGTCTCCCTCCAACCGCGGGGTTTGTAGGGAAGCTATATCTATTTCTCGCGGTTTTGCAAAAGGAATTATATTGGCTGGCCGTGGTTGGGGCAATAAATACCGCCGCCTCGCTTTATTACTATGCACGCATCATCAAAGCCATGTATTTTGAAGATCCCTCCCACTCCACTGTGATTCGGGTTCATCCCGTCAATGTAGGTTTGATGGTGTTGCTGGTAACCCCGGTGCTTTACTTTGGTCTTTTCTGGAATGTTTTAGTTTCGTATGCTCAAATGTGCGCTTCTATGTTTTTATAAATCATACTAGTTGATCTCTACATTATGCCTGTAGCAAGGGAGATTGACTTGCTGCAGGCAGGATCGTTTCCTCTTCTTCATCTTGGCCTCGACATCAAAACTTTCATCACGACGATAAATACATATTTAAAAAAAATGGATTCATGGTAGGATAGGAATATAATCGTATACCTTTTGGTTTACGAAGTCGAAAGAATGAAGGTAAGAACAGATCCTTTTTGGAGGTTAGACAGATGGGTAAGAATGAATTTAAAGTTAATCGTCGTGCGTTTATTCAAGGCGGAGTTTTAGGTACACTCGCAAGTGGAATCACTCCGAATATATTGGCGGACGAGCCAAAGGAAGACAAAGATGAAACCAAGAAGATTTTGAATTACAATGAAAATATGCGTTATCGTAAAGTCAAAATCCTTGGCGATGAAGACGTCTATCTTTCAGTGATTAGTTTGGGGGGATTGGTGAACGTTCCTCCAGTCAACGCGCATGCCATCGAAAATGGTGTCAACTTGTGCCACATTTCAACCAGCTATCACGGAGGCGAGTCGATCAAAAAACTCGGTGAATTAATGAAGGATTACCGGGATAAAGTGTACATTGCCTTAAAAGACAATTTCCTACCCCATAAATTCACCTCGGTTGATGATGACCTCGATAAGTTTAAATCGGTGCTCGAAACCTTAAACACTGACCACGTTGACTTCCTCATGTTCAATCGTCACTCCGAAGGCGAACCCTTAGATCCCGATATCCCCGAACGCATCGAAGCCCTGAAGAAAGCGGGCGTGATTCGCTATGCCGGCTTAACCACGCATGGGGATGTGAAAACCTGTTGTGCCGAAGGGGTTAAAGCTGGTGTCTTCTCCTTGATTATGCCCACCCTGAAACAAGAAAACCTGAATCTGCTTAATGAAGAAATGAAACAGGCCGAAGAAAAAGGCATCGGTTTTATGGGCATGAAAACCATGGGGGGATTGGATGAGGACGGCATGCAGCTGGCCTATTTAAAAAAACTCCTGCGCGCCCCGGCGGTTGTAACCGTGAACAAAGGAATTGGCTCCTTTGACATGTTCAACAGCTGGCGTGATGCTGCCAAAGAAACCCTTACCAGCATGGAAGATTCTATGCTTTATCGCTATGCCAGCGCTCATCGTTCTGAAAATTGTATAATGTGTGATGATTGTTCTAAGGCCTGCCCTGACAACATAAAAATTTCGACCGTCATCCGTTGTAAAGATTATTATTATGGAGAACAGAACGATTTTCGCACTGCGTTCGACACATATAGAGAGATTCCCATCAACCAACGAATCTCAGAACGTTGTTGGGATTGCTCCTTGTGTGAAGAAGCATGCCCCAATGGCATTCAAATTAAACCGCGGCTGGAAGCGGCCCGCCAACTTTTTGCCTAAGAGAAAGTGGTCATCGAGAAAAAGGCTTTGTTGGTATACACTGGCAAGGCCTTTTTCTTCAATGCTTCAATAAAATTCAATATCCATAGGCTCATTTTTAGGGAAAAGATCTCCCGGTGAGTCCTATCTATTTTTGAAGTCAATTTGCCTGCCGTAGGCATGGCAATAAGTTCTATTCATCGTTTTGAAGGAGAAAAGCCATGCTTAAGAAGCTAACTCTAAGTTTCTTTCTAAGTTTATTGATAATCACTCCCTCCTTTTCTCAGGAATACGAAGAAGAGTTCGATTCAGAAATAAACCAGGAAGAGCAAACCTTTGATGAGAAAAATATAAGTGACGAAGAAAAAGAAAAACTGGCGAAATTGCTTCCCGATGAAGAAAAACTAGAACTCGAAACCACAGAAGATTCCCAATACTTTGGTGATGATCTCTATATGTATATCAATGGTGCCGCCCCTGCCTATCATGATTATGATTTTGAAGCCTTGCTGGTACAGCAATACAAAAAAGGAGTCATGGATATTACGGTAGAGATCTATGATATGGGGACGGTCAAGAATGCCTTTGGTATCTATTCCATCGAATGTTCTTCGGATAATACTTTCCTGGATCATATTGGCTTCGAAGCCTATGGTGATGAAAATTCATTGAATTTTTATTATGGCACCTGTTACATCAAATTAAGTGGCCATAGTCGTTTGGAAAAAGCCGCACCAGTTCTTAAAGAAGTGGCGAAAGAGATTGCAAACAAAATCGAAAATCAACAGGAAAAATATGTTAATAAAAAGATCAAGTCTTTGCGGTTCTTCCCCAAAGAACATCAAGTGAAGCATTCTCAAAAGTATCTTATTAAAGATCCACTAGGACATTCTTACCTCGCTCCCGCTTTTACCTCAACCTATAAAAAGAAGGACCATACATTTGAACTCGTACTCTCCGTATGTGAAAATACGGAAGAAGCCCAGGCTCGTCAGGAGAAACTCAAGCAGCATTTTTCGACCACCGGCGAGGTGAATGAGCGAGAGGATATCGCTAAAGAGGCGTTCTTGGGGAAGAATAATTTTGAAGGAGAAATTCTAATAACCAGACTTAATAACTATGTTCTGCTTATTCAGAATCCCCCAGAGAATGCGCGCGGCTATGTTAAATCTGTGGCTAAGGCAATCGATAAGGCAAAACAAAAAAAGAAGAAAGAACAACCTGCATCTTCTAAATAATCATTCTTGATCGAAGACTCTCGCCTTTTTGTAAAGATCTACTGTATTTTCTATCCAAAATATTTGGTAGGAAAATGCAGTAGAAATCTTTTTTGAATCTGCTACCTTATCGATACGATAAATTTAAAGTTTAGAAATTTTCTAAAAAAAATCGAGTTCATTAAAGGGTAAAGTACCACGAATGAGACAAGCGTCCTCATATGTCGTTGTGTTTATGATGACACGATCCCCAAAGGGGTGAAACAATCAGTGCTGCAGGCCCTCGAGTCATCTTCGATTTCATTTCAATCGGTTGATGATCTGTGCGGCCTTGCTGCTCAAAAAGATCCATTGCTTAAGGAATATAGCGAGAAGAACTCCGTGAAAATCGTGGCTTGTTCTTCACGTGCCGTGCGATGGCTCTTTCATGCCGCAGATACGGAATTATCGCCCCAAATCGATATTTACAACATGAGAGAAATGACTGCAGAGCAGATTCTTTCTTCACTCAATCTTGAAAGCCAATCCTGTGAGGAGGACAAGCCTCTTGTGGAGACTCCCATTCGTGAAGAAGATTGGCTCCCCTTGGTTTCCAGTGATTGATTATGAACGCTGCAATGACTGCAAGCAATGTATCAATTTCTGTCTGTTTAATGTATTTGAAGCCGATGAATGACACTACGCCGTGTGGAGGCCGCTTTGATCGATCAAGGGGGGGTCTCTCCACAAGAGATTGTTTGCACTACCCCCGAAGGCCTCCCCCAGATTGTAGGGCCCTGGGTCAAGGTGGTGGGCGTAAGCTCTAGTGATCCCCTGGGACGGGGAATGAGCAACACCACCACGGATAAATTTTGGAGCGGGGAATTATACACCCGGGTGTGGACTGCGAAGATGATGGCTGAGATCAAAAAAAGCCAAAAAACCGCTCCTGCTTTCGAAGTCGCTTTACGGCTTGGTGCTGTCTATGTTGGGATCGAGGATAAACTAGGCGAGGCTCTGCAACATTATAGTGAAGCTTTGGGGATTGCGTATCAAATGCGGGATGATTTGATGGATAGCGGCTTGGAAACCCGTTTCCAAGAGAAGAAAAAAAATGCCATGGATCTCTCCCTCCTTATGACCTTCGCATTGAACAAAGCCAACTCGCACGAAAAGCAAATTCTAGAAACCTATTGGCATAATCCAAATTCGGACGGCGATACCAAAGAAAAGGCTTTGCATATCTTACAAAGAATGAATGTGGTTCATGAGATCTATGATCTCTTACACCACTATAAAAACAAAGCCATTTCTGCTCTGATCCCTCTTGATAATGCAAATCTAAAAATGGTGCTTCACCGAGTGGTGGGTAAAATCTTTTATGAAGTGAATAAAATGGATTGTTGTAATGACTATAAGACACAAAATGCTTCGATGGGCAAAGGGCGCTCAGAATCTCCTCCCTCCTAAGGCGATTCAACAAATCATCCAACGTACTCTTCAAACTCTCCATTCGGATGGTGGTTTCTGCGGTCGGGGGACGAGCAGCGATTTATATTACACCGTCTTTGCGATGAAAACACTCCTTGCCTTGGAGGCCGACTTTCCCGTTAACAAAATGGATGAATACTTACAATCGTTTGGCTCTGGAGAACATTTGGATTTGGTTCATCTCTCCTGCCTGATCCGTAGTTGGGCGAATTTACCAGGGAAAGAGCCTTCGACCCACCTGCAAGAGAAAATGCTTCAGCAAGTTCTGCATTGCCGCGTAGGGAAATCGGGTTTCGCTAATTCCCCCTCAGCCCAGCGAGAGTCGGTGTATAGTACGTTTTTGGCACTGGGAGCCTTACAAGATTTAGGACAAAAGTTAACAGATCAAGAAGAACTGGTTTCATGGCTTTTTTCCTCATCCGCAGCCGAAGAAGGATTCGTTTTTGATCCAAACGCTTCCTCGGGTTTAACGCCAGTCACGGCTGCGGCCATGGTTTTATTGAAGCATTGTAATCAAACCGTCCCTCCAGCCACGATCCAATGGCTTTTCAAAAGGCATTCTTCCCAAGGTGGGTTCTACGCCGCTCCCTCGTTGCCTTTTCCTTAGCGACTCGTGAGAAACATCACTCCCGAATGCATTAAGGGCTAGATTGGCTTGCGAATCATGTTAACCCAGATGGAGGTTGGGGAGATAGCCTTCGTAGTCCCAGCAATATCAGCACCACCACCTTGGCATGGGCTTCTTTTGCTCTAACCGAGGATAAGGTTGGATACAAGTCTGTTGTTGATCGTTCCGCCAAGTGGATTCAGGAACGAGCCGGCGGGTTGGATGCCGCTACCCTCTCCAACGCCATAAAAGGATGTTACGGCGAAGATCGTACTTTTTCCGCTCCCATTTTAACCCATTGTATTCTTAGCGGCCGTTTTAAATCCAACAAAGCTAACTGGTCGTTAATCCCCTCGCTTCCTTTTGAGTTCTCATTGACCCCGTTTTGGTGCTTAAAGTGGTTAAATATCTCTGTAGTGAGTTATGCTTTGCCCGCTTTAATAGCCATTGGCCAAGTTCGGCATCACCATTGCCCCACTTCAAATCCTCTCCTCCGCTTTTTACGTAATGCCCTCCGAGGCAAAACTTTACAAGTGTTGGATCGCATCCAACCCAGCAACGGGGGATTCCTCGAAGCGACTCCATTAACGAGCTTCGTCGTCATGTCGCTCATCTCGGCACAGGCTATGAACCATTCCGTGGTCAAGAACGGACTTTCCTTCCTCCTAGATTCACAACGCGAGGATGGCAGCTGGCCTATCGATACCAACCTTGCCACCTGGGGGACTACACTTTCGATCAATGCCCTGGCCATTCATCCGGATTATCATAAAATTATACCCGCTCAGGATCGAGTAATCCTTACAGACTGGCTTCTCCACCAACAAAATCGTGGCACTCATCCCTACACCCAAGCCCAAGCGGGTGGTTGGGCTTGGACAGATTTACCCGGAGGGGTTCCGGATGCCGATGATACTTCAGGAGCGCTTTTAGCCCTTCATCATTTGGGAATAGAAAATGAATCGGTACGAGAGTCGGTTGAACTGGGAATGCAATGGCTGCTCAATCTGCAAAATAAAGATGGAGGGATACCCACCTTTTGCCGGGGATGGGGAAAACTCCCCTTTGACCGCAGCGCTCCTGATTTGACCGCTCATTTTTTAACTGCTCTGATGACGTGGATAGAGAACGACGAATGGTATGAAACATTGGTTTGGAAAGTCAAAAGAGCGCTTCGCCGCGGTTTGCAATATCTCCAATCAGTGCAGCGCAAAGACGGGGCTTGGGTTCCTCTCTGGTTTGGAAATCCCTTGGCACCTAAAGAAGAAAATCCCGTCTATGGCACCTCGGGGGTATTGTCTACCTTGGCCCGACTTGAACCAGATTTCACCCTCGAATATCGCGCCTGCCTCGCAATAGCGACAAACTATCTTCTATCCGTGCAAAATCAAGATCAAGGCTGGGGTGGAGCCCAGGCGGTTCCTTCCAGCATTGAAGAAACCGCCCTTGCAGTAAGTGCTCTTTCTCGAGTTTATTTATGGGTACGAAACCTGGAAGATCCACAACCCGATTTAGATCTCACCCAGTTAGAGCAGTCTCTTCAACGAGGTATCGCTTGGTTACTCGAAACCACTCAAGCCGGCACCCGGATGGATCCGACTCCGATTGGCTTATATTTTGCCCGTTTATGGTACTTTGAAAAACTCTACCCACTGATTTTCACGACCCAAGCATTAGAACAAGTCCATCAGTTACGTGAATGTATCTCATGGGTATCCACAGGTGACTCGAAGATAACCGATCAATACCACGGAGATTAAGGTTTTTCTCGTATTATAAATCGGGCATTGACGTGACTTCTTGACTTTTCTGACATACCCAAATATTTCCTACGCTCACAAGCCCGTTGGAACTATCATAAATTTGCATACCGAACGAGGTATCATCTTGATAATATGTCTGATCAGGCCCATAAGAGCACGCGCGCCAGTCACCATAGAACGAAAAGAAGGTCTTTGGAAATACACCATCTTCTACGAAAAAAATGTTGTTATGATAAGAATAATACAATTCGCTTTGATCTATGCGTGTAGAGTCTTGCTGATTAACAAAAGGATCGGGCAGAAGTCCTGTCGATAAATAGGCCACGGGAGTGGTCAGGTTAAAACGAATATATCCGATGGTGTCATCGCCGTAGGCTTGGTGGGTATGAGGAGGTGGGGTATTGTGGTCGAGGGAGTACATTTCCACCGCGGAACTGACGGCTCGTAAATCGGCACGCGCCCGAGCGACCTTGGCTCGTATCTGGGCGTTAAGAAAATTCGGAACCGCAACAGCCGCAAGAATGCCAATGATCGCTACAACAATGAGCAATTCAATAAGAGTAAACCCTTTTTTCTCTCTTTCCATAAACAACTCTCCAATGGGATGGTGTCTTATTGATTTCTACAAGATAGGTGAGCCGGTTGAAATAGCCAAAGATGTGTTATTGGTTTGATCTCATGAAATAGCGATAATCTATTCCGTAGGGATTAAAATCCATAACTTCATAATGCTCCCATTCTGGAGCATCAAAATGCCACCATTCTTCATGCAGGGGAATAAATCCTTCCGCTTTCATGATTTCTTCCAAAAACTGACGGTTCTTAATAACGTTCTCGGGTAGATGAAAGTAATCCCGATGCGCGCGTACACTAAAATCATCATACGATGTGGGCATGGATAATTCATTGCCTTGCCAATCTGTCAAGGTGACATCCACCGCGCATCCACGATTGTGACGTGAACCCCGGTGAGGAGGAGCAACATAGCGCTCATCTTGGACCATCTCCCACATGATTTTCTGTAAAGTAAAAGGTCGATACGCATCCCATATTTTCAAACGCATCTTGTATTCCCACAGCCTTCCTTGCACACGCTTCAATCGAAACGCGGCCGGCTTTTGCAAAAAAAGTTTGTTTTCCGGGTAGATGGCTCGACCTAGAAATGTGTCGGCATGAGCATACGCGGCCTCAATGATCCACGTATCATCGAGATCCGCGAGATTGATAAGATCATGCATCTTTCAATAGGGCCTGCTGGAAATAATTTGCCTTATGTTGGGAGCAAGTGGGGGTTTCGTCAAGGTGAGAAAAGGCGCAGAACCCTTTTGTCCTGCGCCAATCAATTCACGTGAACAATTACACAATGTTTTGATAAGCCAACCACAGGGTGCGGAGGTACTTCATAAAACGTACCGTGTCTCGGTCGTTGCTCATGCCACTAATTTCCATCATACAGTATCCCTCATATCCCATGCGGTTGAGATTCTGAAAGAGTTTTCGATAAGGATAATTCGTATTGCTCAATTCCTTAAGATGAACCAAGAAGATTTTGTCTTTGACTAAATTGAAGTTATAATCAAAGCCTTCCCCCGCTAAATCATTATGATTACAGTTCCAACATACACCAACCTTTTCATGATCGGCGACATCCATGATGGTTTTTATATTAGGAAGAAGACTGGTTTCGCGTCCGTGAACTTCTAACCAGATTTTTATTCCGTGTTCTTGACCAAAAATCCCGATCTCGCGTAAGGATTTTCCGATTTGTTCTAGCGTTTTTTCTTTAGGCACTCCCTCGGGCAGAGCATTGGGACGGACTTTCATTCCAGTACAACCAACATCATGAGCAAGAACAATGTATTCCTTGGTTGCCTCGATATCTTTGCGTAATTTTTGCTGGTCGGGTGTATGATAATCATAAGCACTTCCCAAACTAACCAGCTCAACCTTGGAATCTTCAAAACGCTTTTTAACATCCTCGCGTTCTTCTTTACTAAGGTCGACTTCCACCTTATGCGCATGGGTAGTACGGAGTTCAACTCCTTCATACTGCGCTTCCTCAAAATATTGGATAATCTCATCGACACTCCAATCTTTCGCGATGTTATACGTCACCGAGCCGAACTTCATTTTTGTTGTTGAAGCGTCCGATTCCTTCTTTTCAGCTATAGCGGGAGTCGTAATCATCCCTGCACCGACACCTAATCCCGCTGTTTTCAATAATTGCCTGCGATCCATAGCGATCTCCTTTATCCGCTCGTTCAGTGTCTGAATCCAACCAAAATTACCCTATCACAAATTATTGAGGTGCGAAAGGAATATCGCGATCGTAAAGTTCTCCTTATTTCGTATCGATTAGAACGGAGAAATCGCAATCGGGTATCTAGTTCACTTCATCTTATGGATGAATGGCGGCTAATATGTTGTGCTCGTCCTCGGCTACTTTATTTCCCATGATTTTCGCCACATTTCCGCCAAATATTTTTCCCATCAAACCTGTGTTCATCTTGGCTACCATCACATTCCCCTCGTCATCTTCGTACACCGCAATGGCACAGGGCATCATGGAGGAAAGATAGCGGTCGGTTTTGAGTACATCCCGCGCGTATTCAGGCTTACACAATTGGATAATACGCACACGATAAGGCAGATCGATCTCATGCTTGGCCAAGGATTTCTGGAGATCAATCTTGCCTGGAGAAGACCACGCTTGCTCGTTCATCCCTTGTTCAATAGCCGCGACTGTCTCTTCGAAACTGAGAGGACTTTTCTTCGTTACGATCATCATCGAGGGCATAAAAACCCACATCATAATCATCATAAAAAGCGCACCGGCTATAATTCCGCTAATGGCTGATAAAGCGATGTGTTTACTCAAAAAAGTTCCACGTTGGTTGCCATGCGAGTTTTGATTCATTGCAAACCTCCATAAATAAAGTATTTATTATATAACAAATAATTAATATAAAAGATAATAAAAATTAATCAATGTCTAGTATGATTTTTTTCGATAAAAAAAAGGCGGATCGCTTTGATCCGCCTTGAAAATTCGATGGAGGTTTTAACTATTCTGTTTTTGTTGCAACGACACGAAAACCAAGTATCCCATAGGTATATTCGGGGTCAACACCTTCCCGGGCTGAACTACGTAAGATTGCAGGACCCTCGGAGATCCAACTGCCACCCCGTACAGCGTAGGTATCACCCTCAGTCACAAGTGGATCGGTTTGAGGCTCGGAAGGATAAAGATCATATTTGTCCGTGGTCCATTCCCATACATTCCCGGAAATATCAAATAATGTCCAAGGATTGGGAAGTTTCAATCCTACCTCCTGAGTTTCATTGTCCGTATTCACATCATACCAGGCATAATCTGGCGCCTGGTTATCGTCACTTCCCCAGTGGAAACGGGAGGTGGTTCCCGCACGGGCAGCGTATTCCCATTCGGCTTCCGTAGGCAGCCGAAAACCGTCGGACTTAAGATCCACATTATATTCTTCATCGTAGGCTGGCTCGCGGCCTGTTTCTTTACTCAATATGTTACAGAAATCAGCCGCTTCATACCATTTAATCAAATTGATTGGCCGATTATCACCTTGAAATACGGTGGGAGGATTCCCCGTAATGGCGTTCCATTGAGCATTGGTGACTTCAAACCGGCCCATGTAATAATCGTAGGTTATCTTCACTTCATGCTGTGGCCATTCATCTTCCAAAGCATCCGGGTCATTCTCAGGGCTTCCCATTTGAAAACTACCCGAAGGAATTAATACCATCTCCAAAGGAGTAACACCTTCAGGAAGGTCAGGGATATCGACGGTCATCGTCTCTCCCGCCGGTGGTTGAACCTGCAATGGGGTGGGCGTAGGAGTGGCTGTTGGCGGCAAGGGAGTTGGCGTCATGCTCGGTGTGGGAGTGGGCTCACCGGATCGCATAAAGAAGACCGCATTGTCGGCGGAAATACGAATGGGAGAATCATCCGACCGTAATCCAGCTACACTGAAAAGATAAGAATTATTGTATTGCGGACCGTCTTTAAAATCGGAATTGAGCCGCTCCGCATTTTCACGCCATTCCAAATACATGAGCTCAGGATCATTTGTACGCCCTAAGTATTGAGCCTCTTCTCCGTTGACATTGACGTAGACGTGAAAGTCTATGATATCCTCGTCTTCGATATTCCAACGGATGGCGAGGGCACGATTCTCTTCAGGATCTTCATCGTTTCCACCCACCAGATCTTGGGTTGAATGAAGATCGTCGGTCACAATAATCGTGTCAGTCGGGATCTCCACCATCGAAGGGGTTGAGGTTGGTGTCGGAGTGAATGTTGGAGTGGCTTCTTCGGTAGAGATGTATAAAACACTCTCCTTCGTTTCAACCTGAAGCGGAGATTGCCCCGGTCGCAGCCCATAAACGATGAAACTATACGTATGGCCAAATTCAGGCCCTTCACGGTAATCTTTGGCTACGTTAGGAGCCTCTTCACTCCACTCGTATCGTTGGTTATCGCTAACCGAGGTACGGGTAAGATACTCAGGATTGTTGTCGTTTATGCGTACGTAGATATGGTACGCGGTGATTTCTTCATCGCGGAGATTCCAGCGAATGGCGAGCCGATTATCCTCCGGTGAATCTTGATCAAATGTACCGACCAGGTTTTCCGTCGTTTGTAGATCGTCTGTTACATAAACTTCACCTTCAGGCACTTCAACCGGCACGGGTGTAAATGTAGGAGTTAGCGTAGGCGTGGGGGTTTCGGCCTCAGTAGATTGGAAAAAGAGTTCCGCTTCCGTTTCAATCCGAATAGGCGATTGATCAGGACGCAATCCAAAGACGATAAATCGATAGAAATTACCAAACGAAGGTCCCTCTCGATAGGTTGTTGAGATATCCTGGTTCCCCTCTTTCCACTCTAGATAGGGATATTCACTTTCAGTAGATTTTCCGAGGTAATCCCGCTCCTTCCCGTTGATACCTACATAAACATGATATTCCGTAATCTCTTCCTCCGATATATTCCAACGAATGGTGAGATTACGTTCTTCGGGATCATCGATATCGAATTCTCCTACTAAATTGGTACTGGATTCAATATCATCGGTAATGACCACTGTATTTTCTGGGATGTCAAAAAATACCGGATTGGGTGTAGGCGTTTGTGTAGGAGTAAACGTGGGTGTTGCGGTCGGTGTGGGGGTAGGCTCACCCTCGCGCACAAAAGCAACGTAAGAGTCCGTTTGAATTGTAACTCGCTCAGTTGCGCTGATAATACCGTTCACGAAGAATTGATAACTTTCACCAAATTGAGGCCCTTCCAATAAGTTCGAGGTTCTCTTCGCCGAGCCGGGATACCACGCGAAGTAAGTTTGCTGAATATCATCTGTGCTGGTAAGAAACGCTCTCTCCCCCGAGGGCGTTTTGGCATAAATGTGAATAGAGGAGAAATCTTCTTCTGGAAGATTCCAACGGATAGCCAACTCGCGTTGTTCTTCTGGGTCCTCATCGATTCCTCCATCCAAGTTTGTCGTGCTTTGCAGGTCATCGGTAATGACTACAGTGTTTTCTTCAACCTCGAAAAGGACCGGGGTGGGCGTTGGTGTTGGCGTTGAAGTCGCCGTGGGTGTCGGGGTAAATGTTGGTGTGTTTGTCGGCGTATAAGTATTTGTGGGTGTATAGGTCGCAGTCGGGGTATAAGTCGGGGTGTATGTTGAAGTCGGGGTCGGCGTTGGTGTCGCATCCACCAACTCATCGATTCTCCATACGCGAAGAGTTCCATCATCTCCGCTGCACAACACCTGCCTTCCAGAACTCGAAAAATCGACCGAGGTAACCTGGTTTCTAAATCCGTCGAACGTCTCGAGGACTTCCCCTGTAGAAAGCAGCCACAGCACCGCTTCGTTTTTACTTCCTGCTAAGAGCCATTTCCCATTGGGTGAAAAAGCGATGTCGTTAACCTCTCCAGCCTGGGGAGAATAGGTTTGAATCGGATTCCCATTCTCACTATTCCAGAGTTTTACCGTTCCATCCAAACTCCCTGTCGCGAACAGGTTTTCCTCAATAGAAAAAGCCACCGAGCTGATCTCGTCTTCGTGTTCGACTGTTAGCAGAACTTCACCCGTCTCTAAATCCCATATTTGCGCTGTATGATCACGACTGCCCGTGAGTAAGTACACTCCATCCGAAGAAACCGCAACCGAGGTAATTGCTTCACTATGCCCTGAAAAACTCGAGAAACTCTTACCGTTTGTCATGTCCCACAGAATCACATTTCCGTCTTCGCTTCCCGTAACGATATGTTCTTCATTGGGAATAAAAGCGACGTCGTTCACATCCCCCCGGTTTTCAGCAAATATACGAATCACTTCTCCATCTTCACTATCCCAAAGAGCGGCGGTATCGTCGGCACTGCCCGAGAGAAATTGACGGCCATCGTTGGAATAGACCACTGATTTCACCGCATCGCTATGAAGTTTCAGCTTTCGCAAGACGCTTCCTGTATCAGCATTCCAAATACGGATTGTACCATCCTCTCCGCCGCTAATCATTTGCTCCTCTTGAGGTGAAAAGCGAGCGTCGTCGTAGGCTTCATTATGGCCGCTCAAAATCCTTACTTGCTCTCCGTTTTTTGCATCCCACAAAGTGACCTGGTTATCTTCATCCCCTAGAAGAATCCGGCTTCCATCAGGCGAATAATCCAAGGAAATCACAGTAGCAGAAACTTCGTTAAATTCATGCAGCAAACTTTGATCACTGACTTTCCACGATTTGGTTCCTCCCGAGGAGCCGACCAGGATTTGACTTCCATCGGGTGAGAAGGAAACAGCTTCTACCGAGCCCGTCGAAAACGTATGGATCACTTCTCCAGTTTGTACATCCCACAATTGAGCCGTATTGTCTGTACTTCCCGAGAGTATATGCACCCCGTCCGAAGAGAAATCGACTGCTTTTACCGAACTATTATGCCCGCCAAAAGTTCGTAAGGTTTCTCCCGTTTCTCGATCCCATAATTTCACCGTGCGGTCTCGGCTTCCCGTAAGAACGGCCGAATCATCGGGTGAAAAAGCCACCGAGTAAATCCAGTTGCTATGTCCGCTAAAGGTCTTTACCGGATCACCATTTCCCACGTCCCACAGTATCGCGGTGTGATCCTTGCCCCCAGTTAGAACATAATTTCCGTTATGCGAGAAGGCCACATCAAGTATTTCATCACTATGCTGATCGAGCGTATGCAGTTTTTCCCCTGTGGCAAAGTCCCAAAGAATCGCCGTGTGATCACGACTTGCGGTAACCACCTTGCTTCCTCCAGGAGAAATGTCGATGGCATTGATCGTGCTGCTGTGGCCTATCAAGCGTTGCTGAATTGAGCCATCCTCTAGGTTCCAAAGAAAGGCTCCCAGCCCCCCGGCAGTCATTACCGTATTCTCATCCTGGGTATAAGCGACCGCAGCCAAAGGACCCAGTCCCAGGGTTTTCCCTTCATTTTCTTCTTGGTTGACTGGCATGGTAACCGGTTGAGGAGTGGGGGTATGTGTTGGCTGCGGAGTGGGTGTGAAGGTCGGATTGCTCGCCGGTTCGCCATCGGTAAAGAGCAGCGATAAGCGGTAATCACGCACAAAACTCAGGTTACTCCCCTGGGCAGATCTCACCGCGACATAATACGTACCCGAATCTCGAGGTTTATAACGAATTTCCGGAAATTCTTCTTCTCCACTGGCGATGAGTAAAGTCTCATTATTGTCATATAGTTCTATGCGCGCATCGACACCGATCGTCGTCCCTGTACCGAGAATACAAATGAACTCTCGACCCAAGTCCGCGTTCTCTATCTTAAACCGGTACCAATCCAGCGTATCTTCACCGGTCTCTTCCAGCGTGGTTGAATCAGGATCGACGGATGACAGCGCTCCTAGTACAGGCAATCCCACCTGGATAGGGGTCGCCTGCGAACGGGTATCGTTCGGTTCTACCTCTTGCCGC
The DNA here is from genome assembly GCA_964419335.1 of uncultured bacterium. Classification (GTDB taxonomy): domain Bacteria; phylum Hinthialibacterota; class Hinthialibacteria; order Hinthialibacterales; family Hinthialibacteraceae; genus CAYQOX01. The sequence goes on from CAYQOX010000039.1 coordinate 40,427, forward strand.
ATGTCTCCCCGACTCAAGGAGGAAAGTGAATGATGCTCCTGGATAGCATTGTCGAGCAGGGTTTTGGCGCCCTCATAATCATAACGTGAGTAATAATGCGCGATAAATGCTTTTATCGACGGCGGGATATCGGGATAGAGAGCATAGAATGGATCATCCTCTGTCATGAAGGAATTAATAAAACCCCGACTCCATCCCGCATCACGGATATGTTCACTTCCATAAGTAAACGCACGAATTTCAGGTGGAATTCCCTTGATTTCTGGCCAGTCGAGCCAATCGATAAGATGTTCCTTTCGATTCTCTTTTACGCTTTGTACATAGGCTTCCCAGGGAGGTAGAAGTCCCATAAGTTTCCCGATTAACTCCTGAAATACATGACTGATTGGGGTTTTATAAACGGGCTCCTCGATTTCTTCGTCGGTTTCAAATTGATCTTGAGGAAAAAGATAAATATAAGGATTCCCTGGCGGATTCTTCATAATCGAAGAGGGTGCGCCATTCTCCATCAAATCCAAATAGGCTCCGAAATGCGGATAATCGCTACGGATTTTGAATAAAATCTCATCCCCGCTCCACGCACCAAAGTGAGATGCATCTCCCAATTGGTTGGCGCTTAGACCTTCTGTAGTCGCCAAAAATGTAATATGATGGCTGTCATCCTTCACTTCGAGAAATTCCAATCCCACCCACTTCAGCGATTGATTCCACATCGAGATCACTTGCCGCAGCTCGCTCTCAAAATCCAGAACCTCTTGTTCAGTGTAACCACCCTGGGTTTTAAAATTGGAAAAATCAATCTTGAAACGGCATTCACGGCGTCCATTGTTGGTTGAATCCGTGCGGTTGCTAGAAAGGCGGAAATACAGTCCTGGCCATCGAAAGGCATTCTGCGGCTGGACAGCAGGCGTGTTGCCTATCGTTTCTTTGGCTGCAATGGTGACCAGCGAAGTACTTTCTTGAATCATGGCTGCGCTTGCCATGGGGAGGAGGCACAGCGTTAAAAACAAAAAAATGAAATAACTTGTGACACAATGATTTTTTACCAAGCGGGTAGGACGTAAAACATTACTCATGATACTTTCTCCACTCAACTCTGGGTTCCCTTGAAATAAACACAAACTTACATTTTACCATTGTTTTGCATTTTTGATTCAGAGTCAAGGCAATAATAATTATGTGTGATGTAAATTTTGTTATTTTAACATGTTGAGGTTGATAAAATTTTTTTAAGAAAAGTGATATATAAAAGGAAAGCGAGAAAAATAATCTTTCCTCATTTTCAATATTTTCTTAATTGTTGAAATCGCTTGGATATTGTTCTGGTT
>CAYQOX010000040.1:0-6236 GCA_964419335.1 uncultured bacterium
GCTTGTCTTCGCGCGGCCTTAAGGGCCGCTTGCTGCGAAAGCCGCTCCACACAAGCCCCTTCGGCGTTTTTGTTCGATTCATTAGGATTGAGAAAAGTCATAGGTCTCGCTATAGAATCATGTTATGTTTCCTTTTCAAGGTATTAAAAAGTACTCAAATACAGGATGAAGCATAAATATTATTCATTCAAAGGGATTAATTGAAGAGGTGCGAGAATTCCTGAGGGCAAAGGTTCCCATTCCGAGGCGTCGAAGGGGCGGTAATCGATATTGACGAAGTAGAATTTTTTCCAATCCACCTCTTGTTGGTCCAGTTCGATGATGCGATTGGCGGGGAGGTTGAGGACGTCGAAGCGCAGCTGGTTGGTGCCCTGGGTGAGATTCGAGACGTGGAGTTCGTAGGGCTGAGTCCAGAGGGTGCCTTGTTTATGGTTGTTGATCCACACGTCGGCGGATTCGTGGAGTTGGTTGATGCGTAGTAGGGCCTGGTTGGTATCGTGGGGCCAGTTGAATTCGGTGAGGTAGCGGACTTGGCCTGAGTAGTATTCAAGTTCAGGGATGGATGTCCAGTCTTCAAGTTCGGTGAGGGTATGGGTATGCTGCTGGCCTTCGTAATCTGTCCACTGTAGTTTCCAGGGACCAGTAAGTTCGAGTTTGGAGGCGGTTGGTTTGGGCTTGGGTTGGTGGGAGGGGTGGAGGTTGTCGCCGATGGCGATCCAGTAGGCGCGAGTGGGTTTGAGGTCGACTCTGAGTTGGAGTTCTTCTTTTTTACGTAAATCGAGGGGGATGACTTCGCCGGTGATGGGATCGCCAAGGAGGGCTTCTTGTCCCTCTGCGTTGAAGGGGAGCCATTTTTGGATGGAGCGGTTGGTTGAATTTTTAATGAAATAGTAGGTGGTGGAGTCGGTTTTGAAGCGGATGAACTCGAGATTTTCTTGGGCAAGGGGTTCGGTTTTGACCCCGAGATTGGAGAGAGCTTCGAGTGCTTGGCTGGGGGTGGCGGCTTGGATGATATGGTTATTTGAATCCAATTGATCTTGGATGGAAGAGGGAAGGCCGGGGGGTTGGATGCGGGGATCCTCGTTGCGGGGGACCAAGTTGGGGTAATTTGGGAGAAAGATCGTGCTGGCTTGCTTGTCGGCTAAGCGCTGGACCGCCTGCAGGGTTTCTTTTTCTATCCATTGGCAGCCTGCAAAGATCAAGGCGTTGTAGTTCATGCCGCCGCTGGTGAATTGACCTTCTTCGGCTTCGAGGTGCTCTTGGATCCAACGATCGGAGACGAAATCAAACTGGATGCCTTGGCGCCAGAGGGCTTGGGCGAATTCAAAGGTAGGATTGGCGGCTTTCTGCAGCCAGTTATCGGTGTTGTGGATGGTGGCGTATTGCAGGTGGCTGCGGGAACCTTCGCGGAAGAAAAACAAGTCGTGGATGGGATAGACGAGCAGCACTTGGGCATCGAAGCGGGCTTTGCGCATGACGGATTGATTGCGGGTGATGTATTGGTTGAGCTTGTGGAGGTGGGGGAACCAGGTGGTATGTTCGCCGGCGTTGGTGGAGGCGTAAAACAACCAGCCGGGGAAGGGGACGGATTCTGGGGAGAAAGGGACGCCGTGGTAAAAGATGTGGTTGATGCCGGCAAGGAAATAGACATCGAGGTTGCGGCGCATTTGGTCGAGAGAGATCTGGAAATGTTCGTCCTGCCAGGTGAAGGTTTCGGCGGAGGTGAGATGGCCGCCGGTGAGATGAGCGGCGGAGGAGGCCATCTTGGGGGCGAAGATTTCGGCGCCGTGGCGGCCGAAGCCCTCGGTTTCGGGGATGTCGGCGATGGCGTAGAGGTCGAGCAAGTGGCCGGGGGAGCCATGGGCCTGGAAGCGGATTTGCATACCTTGTTTATGCGACCATTCGCGCCAAGGGAGACAGAAATCTTCGTAGAATAGTTCTTCGATGGTTTCGCGATAGTCGTGCAGGAGCCGGCGTTGGAGGGGCGAGTCTTGTTTGTCAAACATGATGGGCAGGTAGGGACGAAGATCATAGCCACGGCGATTTTCGAATTCGGTGAATAGATCGGCGGTGGCGTTGGCGCCGTAGACCTCGAAGGAATCGTTGAAGTTGGCACGTGGGCGCGGGTCTTCGATCCAGGATAAAACTTGTTCGAAGGGTTCTACATAGTTCAGGAAGGCTTCCCGGGAGAAGTGATCCAGGACGGGTCCCTCGGAACCGAGCGTGGCGCGTTTGACTTGCTGGCCGGTATAGCCGATGCGGACTTCGTGGATGGTCCAATCGCCGGGGGGAATGCGCCAATGTTTTTTATTCTCGCTGCGGCCTTGGGGTTCGAGAAGGGTGACGGGAGAGGTCTCGTCTTTTGGGGTGAGGAGAAGGCATTCGAGAGGCGGTTGGTCTTGACCGGGGGTATAGGAGAGCGGTTCATCGAGTGAGACCTCACGGGTGTTGATCTCGAGTTTGCGGGCGGCGTGTTCGGGTTCCAGCCAGGGGCCGCCGAAGGGCCAACCGCTGCCCAATGTCCAATCAACGCCCATGTTTAGACGGTGGGCTTCTTCGATGGTATGCTGAAACATCTTAGCCCATTTTTTGGATAAGAAGGGGATCGGTTCGATGGGGGAGTCTTTTGCGGGATAGATGGGTTGGATTTCGATCCCGCCGAATCCGGCTTGGTGGAGGAGTTCTAGTTGGCGGGTGATTTCGTCTTGGGTGACGGCGGAACCAAACCACCACCAGCGCGCCCAGGGGCGAGTCTCGTGTTGGGGTTTTTGCCAGCCGAAGGGGTCATGGGATTCTTGGGTTTGGGCTGAGGTAAAGGAAAGGGCGGGGATACAAAGTAAAAGGATTAAACGTTGCCACATGGGTTTATCTCCTCTAGTGAATAGGTCGCGTAAAAAGGTTGTTGGTTATTGTAGAGGAAAAAGATAGGGGAGGTGTAGTGAAGCAAGAAGGAAACACGGAAAGCGCGGAGAACGAAGCCATCCCCGGTCTTCGCTCTCCACGTTCCATGGAGGGCTTTTATTGAATCCAAAATGGATTCATCGAACGGCGTTGAAACCTGTTTTGTACGACCTACAGGGCAATCGGTTAGGAACCGATTGTGGGAACCAATCCGGTGGTTCAACCATTTCGGATTCTCCAAAGAGGTGGAGAAGCCGTTGCGTATGTGAGGCAGCTCGAGCTGTTGCCCTTCTCTAATGGGGAATGGGATGCAAAAAAGGGAAGATCTTTTGGTGAGTGAGGTTGGATATGCTTGTTTTAGGCAAGCAGGGCAGGCTTTTTGGGGGGAAAAGAATTTACGAGATGCTTGCGTGTGAGGTTTTCGTTTGTACTGATTGGAGGGGGTGTCCCTTTGTTTTTGTGATGAATTTTCTATACTCACAGCATCACTTAATCCTAATGAATCAATGAGAGAATCATGGCGGGACTATTGATTACGGTCGAAGGAATTGAAGGGGCGGGAAAGAGCACGGTTTTGCAGAAAGTGGAGAATTGGTGGCGTAGGAGAGGCGTTCAGCCGATACCTGCGCGGGAACCGGGAGGCACGGAGGCGGGCGAGGCGATTCGAGAGTTATTATTGAGGACGCGGATGCCGATGAGGCCGGAGACGGAGTTGTTTCTGGTTCAAGCGGCGCGCAGCCAGTTGATGGCGGAGGTGGTGGAGCCGGGGCTGCGGGCGGGGCAAGTGGTACTGCTTGACAGGTATATTGATTCGACGACCGCGTATCAAGGCTATGGGCGGGGGCTTTCTGCTGAGCGTATTGAGCAAATCAATCACTTTGCCACGCAGGGGCGAGAGCCGGATTTGACGATATTGTTGGATGTAGATGTAAGGACGGGGTTAGAGCGGGTTGGAGGGAGAAAAAAAGAAAAGTTCGCTCATGATCGTTTTGAAACAGAAACGATCGAGTTTATTGAGCGGGTACGTCAGGGGTTTTTGGAGTTGGCTCGGCAGAATGCGCAGCGATTTTTTACGGTATCTTCGAAAGAAACATTGGAAGAGGTGTGGAAAAAAATAGAGAGCGAGTTAGCCCGTCGTTTTCTGGGAGGGGAGAGGGAAAAAGACGGGTAACTTATGCGACAACATCTAAGCTTTCGCCGAGCCCTTCGATGGCAGAGGCCACGACTTTTTGTTGTTCTTGCTGGGCGGAAGAAGAGAGTTGTTGCTGAATCATTTCGGCGGATTGACCTAAAATCTTGGTAATAAGCATGCCCATGCTGGCTTGGGCATTCACGGCTTGGGCCAAGGCGTTGACATTGGTTTCCATGATTCCAACTCCTTTCCGAGAGTATTCACCACTATCGTTATCGGAAAAAATGGGATTAACTTTAGCCAAATTTTTGTAAAAAGTGTGGTGGGGGGGAGTTATTGGGTTACAAGGGATTCTTTTGAAACTATGGGTTGATACATTTCACCTGTGAAAGGTTTTAATCTTTCTTTCCATTTCGCAGTCAAACTACATAAGAGAAGAAATTGTGTGGGGGAACCATGGTTGACACGTTCAACGTTGACGCGTAAATCATTATAGGGATCAGGTTCATGGATTAGATGGATTAATTCCGAGGCCAAGTATCCAGGAAGATAGCCGACAATATGCAAATCGTTTTTTCGACCACTGGTTTTATCATCGGTTCTAAGCATGAGTGCATTCATATCAACGCTATTTTGGAAATCGTGGCATAGTTTCAAAGATTCTTTTTTAGGTAAATTTTCAATGATTTCCAAAGAATTATGGGGTAAATGGCTAATTCCACGGGCGAAAAAATGAAGGTATAATTGGTCACCATTCATTTTTGGTTTTGGGAAAAGTTCAAAGAAATCGGTTTGTTTTCTACCCGATGAGCGTGCCAAAATAGCGATAGGGTCTTCCTCGTTTTCGTCGAGATTCAAATACTTTATGTAATCGCTGTATTCCGGGCGATTTTTTTGCATAATTCGATTTCCAAAAAAAGGAAATAATTCATCATAATGATAGACATGGTTTAAATCAGGGAAACATTTTAGGGGTGAAAATCCGGCTTCTTGCATTGCGTATTTTGCGCCTTTGATGTAATAAAATTTATAATCCTCGCTATTGATTAGACATCCAATAGGGTACCACTTATTGGTTTGGTTTGATCGCCAAACTAGGATCAACATTTTATTCTCCAATATAAGTTTTCTAAGAAGGTCAGATTTTGTTTAATGAAGGCTTGGGTAAATTCTTTATGAGCATCCGTCATTAAAGAAGCGGATATCGGATCAATGATGGAGGTGATCTCTTCATCCTTGATAGCCAAAAATTTCTCAATCCAATAGGACAAAACTCTTGAATAATTTGAAGATATATACTCCAATCCCTCATACGTGGTTAAAGTTTTATTTTGTTTTGAATTTTTGAAGAAGGGAGTTCTTGCTTTTTTTGCGTAGTCTTCAATATTATTTCTCCCTTTTTTTCTTAAAATCATTTTTCTTTTTTCGTCTGTTAATTCGCGTCCTAAACTGGAAGCATGATCAAATGTAGGCGCTAAGAGGAATTGGATAGTGGTAGTACACCAAATCCATGCCCAATTTTGGTGGTGACGATCCGTATTTCCAATTAAGGCGTCAAAGACCAGATATCCAATAAAGATGTCCAATGCTTTCTGATCTTGGTAAGGTTCTGGCAGTAAAAGTATATCATTTGCATTAACGTCAAGTACCCGCTTGAGTGTATAGGCTGGTATTTTTAAAAATCGATTTTCTGATATATCCGGATAATTCGTGAAAATGGGTAAAATTTCATTGCCTAGTAAAAGTTGCTCAGTGGATAAAGTCATTGCCTCACATATTATACCTTCATATCCGTCTTTGTCTTTCGCTAAATAATATCGAACATGAGGAATCTCACAAAGATGGGCTAGTTTTGAAGAAATCTATTCGGCTACATTTTCACCAGTATTTTCTCTACCGCGCTTAAATAAATAGTGTTTGGCGTTCTCTTTGTGAATGAACCAATATTTGCTCTTAGAGCCTACTTCTTCAAAACTAAGGATTCGATCGCAAATATTTTCAAGCATATATACTTGACACATTTTCTTTGCCTAATAATGAGCATAGTAGAAATCGATGAGTTATTATTACATAAAGTGGAGCTATATAGAAAGAAATCGGACGATCGTTTTTTATTATTTTTCAATTTGCAATAACGAGTATATGATATTGCTGGTATGGAAATGCCGGGTTGGAAAGTGCTGTGGAGAGGGTGTTTAGGGGG
>CAYQOX010000040.1:6336-40994 GCA_964419335.1 uncultured bacterium
GAAGAGGGGCAACGCCGGATTTTAGATTGATAGGGGGATTCCCTGTTGTTTCGCGGGCGTTTGCGAGTAAGATGAGTAGCGTTACGTTGCGGTGGGATTGCGCCAGCGTGACCGTGGATTTTAAGTTTGAACGAATCCTTTCGAAACCGTCAGCATGCTGCTTGGAGTACATGAAATCACACCCGACCTTATTCATAGTATGGCATGGTGCTCTTTATCCTTCGTACCGGAAACCTTTTTGCCTTCTTCAAGAAGATTTCGGTTGGTCGGTGCATCTTTTGGCGGCGTCACGTTGGAAGCAAGCCCTTCCTCAAGCGACACGATTTCAGGAGGAAAAGAACGAACCGATTCAAATCCATTGTCATTATCCCTGGTTTTCATTTCATGGAGCCCTGCATATCCAGCCCCTGTTTCCTTGGGTATTTCATAAGATTAAGCCAGATGCGGTTTTGATTATCGAAGAGCCTTTTTCGATCATGGGGTGGTGGTGTAGTTATTGGTGCAAGCGTATCGTGCCTCCGGTGCCTGTCTTGCTTTATAGTTATCAGGATATCCAAAAGAATTATCCGCCGCCGTTTTCTTGGATGGAGCGGTTTGTTTTGCGTCATGCGGATTATATGTTTGCTTCGAACCAGGAGGGGCTGCAGGTCTTTCGGAGGAAGGGGAGAATTTATGGTAACGAGGTTTTGCCAACGTCCGTTAATCTGGAACGTTTTCGTTATAAACAGCCTTGTGTTCAGAATCCTATCTTTACGGTAGGTTATGTGGGACGTTTGAGTGAGGAAAAGGGGTTGGAAGATTTGTTATGGTCGCTGGTGGATACGGATGACCGTATCCGGCTGCGACTGGTCGGGGATGGGCCGGCGCGGTATTGGCTGGAGGTACGTGCGCGGGAATTGGGGATTGCCGAGCGGATTGTGGTTATGCCTCCCGTCTCGCATGAGGAACTGCCTGGAGTGTATCATGATTTTGATGCGTTGGTTTTACCTTCACGTACGACGTCTTCGTGGCAGGAGCAGTTTGGGCGGGTGTTGATCGAAGCGATGGCGTGCGGGGTGCCGGTGATTGGGTCGGATAGCGGTGCGATCCCGGAAGTGATTGGCGAGGCGGGGTTAATCTTTCCCGAAGGAAAGGCGCCTCAATTGTCGGAGAAGATTTTGCAGTTATATCACGATCCCCATCTTCGTGCGGATTTGTCATTGCGGGGGCGGATTCGAGTGGAGCAATATTTTTCTGCGAAGAGCGTGGCTCGAAAGTTAGATAAGTTTTTGGATGAGGTCACGGGGCATGCGAATTCTGCTTAATGGTTTATCCATTCATAACCAAAGCGGTACGGGGAGATACACCTGGGGGGTGATTCATGGTTTGGTGCAGGTTTTACCTGCGTGTATGGAGTTGGATGTGGTCCTGCCTGTAGATTTCAGGCTTCCGCAAGGGTGGAAAGCAGCAGGGAAGAGGACGCGTTTTTTTGGGGTCTCTGTGATGACGCCTTGGCAGCGTGTAAGGTGGGAGCAAGTTATGTTGCCCGGGTTTGCGCGGCGGGTGAAGGCGGATGTGCTGCATTCTCCGGCGTTTATGGCTCCGATAGGGCGTGCTTGTCCTGCGCATCAGGTTATAACTTTGCATGACATGGCCTTTCAGGATTACCGGTATACGTTATCGTTTTCCCGGCGTTGGTTTTACCGGTTTGCGATTCCTGCTTCGATAAGACGCGCGGATGCGATTATTACGGATTCGCTCACGGTAGCGGAAGAGTTGAATGGGTCTCGGTATCGGAAAGAGAGTATTTACCCTATTCCTTTGGGAGTGGATGTCCATCAGTTTAATCCTTATAAAACGGAGCTGGATGAGGAAGTGCTATTGTATTATGGAATCAAGAATCCCTATGTGCTTACGGTGGCCACCTTGGAGCCGCGGAAGAATCTAGAGATGGTTGTACAGGCTTTTCGGCAGGCGTGTGAGCAAGGTTATCAAGGGCAGTTGGTTTTGGTGGGGCGAGAGGGGTGGAAAGTGAATCCAGAGAGATGGAAGCATCCCCGAATCCGGCGGGTGGGGTATGTGCCGGAGGAGCATTTGGCAGCGTTCTATCGTCATGCGCATGCTTTTTTGGCACCCTCTCGGTATGAGGGGTTTGATTTGCCATGTGTTGAGTCGTTAGCTTGTGGGACGGCGGTGGTGGCGTCGGATATTGCAGTACATCGTGAGGTTTTAGAGAATTCGGCTTTCTTTTTGCCGGTGGATGATGTGGATGCGTGGAGTGAGGCTTTGCTCGATCTTCCGGATCATTCGAAAACAAATTATTTGGATCCTATTCGAACGTGGGAGCAAGTGGCGCGTGATACCTTGCGTGTTTATGAGGATGTGGTAGAAGGATGATTTAGGGGGATCCCCCGCCCGATAATGAAGTGCCCGATCCATGGCTGCGACGAAGTTTTTTCTTGGAGAAGGATGTTGAGCAAGCGCGGGTTTATGTTGCTTCTATGGGTTATCATGAACTGTATGTTAATAATCAGAAAATTGGGGATACGGTTCTAATGCCCAGTGTGGCGAGCCATAAGGAACGCGCACGTTATGTTACGAAGGGTGGTTACGGATGGAAGTCCTCTCGGGGACTTATGACTTCGTGGTTGATTTGGAGTAGACCGAGTTCAAAGAAAAGAGAGGTCGGATCGGGTATTTTCGTCCGTTGAGTATTTGTCCGATAAAAGTTGGTCTGACGCAATAGTGATAGGTCAGGAATAAAATGGGGAAAGTGATCAGATTAACTAAAGGAAATTTGATTGACCAATGCAAATTCACGTCGGCTAGGATAATCTGGAAATAAACGACAATGGGCAGGTGGATGATGTAGAGCCAATAGGAAGAATCCGAGATGTAGCGCCAGAGCCGGTTTTCGGCTCTGAAGGTATGGACGAAAAAGCCGGTTAGGCCAAACATGTAGGTCCACATCATCAAGGCGTATAAGGAAAAATAGGTGAAGCGAGTTGCGAAGTTACTTTCGTTCATGGTGCTTCTATAAGCCAAGCTGGCGAATGTTAGTAGTATGCCAGCGATGATATACCACCACCATTGACGCGGGAATTTTTCGATTAAATCGTACTGGCGGTGCAACATCCAGCCGAGGAGGAAGATGTAACCATAAAGCAAGGTGGTAGGCAGGTATGGGATAAGTGATTGTTTAGGGGTTTCTACTGTAAGTTCTTTCATAAGTAATAAACACCCGATGGCAGGAAGAGCCAAGAAGATGACATTCCATTTCGTATGCATGAGCCATTGTACGATTGCATCCCCTTTACGCGCCCAATGCGTAGTGTGAGCAAAGGTTTTGTAGAATCCCCAGCGCACGGCTACGGCAATGAGGTAAAGGACGAAAAGTTGGTGTAAGAACCAGAGGTGGGCAAGATCAAAATTCTCAATGAACTGGAGGGTGATGATACTGCCTAGGGTTAATTGCCATGCCGAAAAATGTCTGAATTCTTGAGGGATATCCACGACTTGAAAGTTTCCGGATTTTAGTGCTCCCCATGTCCATAGGTGGATTAGTAAGGGAAAGAGGATGATCCAGCCGATGACAAATGGGATAATGATACGTAAGGTGCGATTGGTCATGAAGCCTTTAGTACCTCGTTTGTGGTAGAGCATATGGGCGAAAAAGCCTGCCATGAGGAAAAAGAGTTCTAAACGGAAAGAATGGGTGGCATGAATAAAGAGGATGAAGATATAGTGGGTGCTAAGATCTTGGATAGCCCAGGCTACGCTGTCCAGATTTGAAAAGGAGAGGGCGGCGTGGAAAACGATACCTAGAAGTAAAGCAAAGGCTCTGAGCGCATCTAAGGAGTGGAAGCGGCTTGAAGTGGACTGGGATGACATGACTTTCCCCTAACTTGTCATAGAAATGCGCTGAAGAGGAAAGAGATGATGGAGTGGATAACTATGACAGGTTTCGAATTTGGGTAACGACAAAAAACCAATATAACAAGTTGCAGGGCAAAATGCAACATGAGCCCGCAGGGATTTTTAACTATCCTGAAAAGGAGAATGCTAGCCCATGGGATCGTTTAAATGCGAGAAACGGTTTTTTTATCATTCAAAGCCAAACTCAATTTCATTTGGCCAGCTGCGCTGCCAATTTGGATGAAAGGCGGAACTCATTCCCTCGGCGGCGCTGCGATTCATGGCCAGTTCCATATCGGGCCCACGTTCTTCATGATTCACATGGAAGCCAAATTTCACGGTTTTTCCTTTTTGCATTAATTGTTCTACCTCGGGGATCTCGCTCCAAGGGAGGGCGCATTCAACAATGCGGGTTCCTGAATCATAGCGCACTTCCAGTTTGCCTTCCTTGACAGGTCCTTCGAGAGGATGTTCAGGTTGGCGTGGATAGAAATGTTTGTAGGGCATATCAGGAGCAAGCAGGCGCCAAATCTCGGTGCCACCGCCATATTCTTCGGCGACTTTATTAAGAGCATATTCATAATCGGTGGATTTATACCATACAAATTTCGGCATCCGTCCAGGAAGATGAGTTTGCCATTCGTCTTCTTGCATGGGGATGGGGTTGAAGCCGATCAATACGTTGTCAAAGGAACGTTGAGGGATGGAGCTGGGGGTTGCAGGCCAACGACGATAGCTGAAATGGCGGACGCCATCAGGCCATACATGTTCGATTTTCTCATCGTCCTTTATTTCATAAGAGACTTTGGGGTAAAAGTCGGCATCTTCATCGCGGGTTTCAAAACGTAAAGTGCCGGGAGAAGGAGTTTCATCCGCGATTTTGGCTGCGAAGTAAAAGTTGTTGTCATCGTAGGCGAGATAGGCAATTGCGAGACCTTCTGATTGAGTTGAGTCGAGGGTTTCGAACGGCATCCACATGGATTCTTCGAAGGAACGTTTGGCGGATTCATCCGTGACAATGGTTTGCGGGATTGCGCCTTTCCAATCATCCAGTTTGCCATCGACTGAAATGGAACGTTGATGGATTAGGTTAACGTGCATTTCTTCGTCATGCACGGCAACGCCTTCTTCGCCGGCATCAAATTCCACATGGAGTGGATAGCGGTTATTTGCACGAGATTGACCCGAGACATGGACATGAATCCATCGGCGTTCACGGGGTTTGAATTTCAAGGTTTGGGGATATTCGACATCCAAGCCGTCCAAGTCGATTTTCAAATGTCCTTCGATGGGGTGGTTGTGCATACTGGTGAGCCGCAGGCGAATGCTAGGATAATTTTCGACCGGGCGTGTCATATCGTAGGCGATGATTTCGAGAGGTTCGAGGCCATCCATCTTGGCTTTTTGGATGGCTTGGATCAATTGATTGAAACTCCCTTTTTGGTTAGGGTCGGCACGGAGGAAATAGCCTTTGTCCGTGAGAGGGATTTCAATTTTCCCGTTGTGGTTGGCGACGGGATTTCCGTAGGCATCGTACATTTGAAAGGCATTCTTTGGGGCGTTGATGGTGAAGGTAGCGTTGGTGAGGGGCATGGGGTTTTGAAGTTTGTTGATTAGTTCTGCTCGTTCGGGGTCCTCTTTTTCGATCGAACGTAGTTGTTCGCGGATTTGTTGTTTTGTTTCGATTTCATCCAGCGAGCGAACTCCGCTAAACAAGGCGGTTCCTTTTTGAAAGAGGGAATCGATGTCCCCTACTACGACCACGGTGCCATCATCGGGGTTTCCATCCAATCCATGGAAGGTGTAAACCCAGGGAAGGCCGTTTTTGAAGAGGATTTCATCGAATTCGCGTTCGCCGATGAGTTTTTGCACAGCGCCATAAGCGGCGGCCAAGGGCCTTGATTCAATCAAGCGTTCAATACGTTTCTCGCCTTCTTTGGTTTTGATGGTATCGTGAGCCACGCGGTTATGACTGAGAGTGGAGACGGCGATACGGCTCAAGGTTCCCATCGAGCGGTCATAGCCGGCAGCGCGATTGCTCGCCACCACGGCGGCGAAACGGTCGTCGGTGTTGGCTACCCAAGATTCCGTGTCCCAAATACGCACGCGGCCTTTGTAATGGTCGCGCTGGTTCCATTGGGGGTACAAAACCGGTGCAGAGAGTCCCTGATAGTGGATCGAACAAAAGTCGAGGTAGGGTAAAAATTCGTCGGAATCGTCGGGAAACAATTTATCGATAGTGTTGGTGGAGGAATCACAACCGCCAACGAGGATGTCGTAGCCTTCCTCACGTGCGCGGAAGACGGCGTCGCCCATGCGTTTGTATAAATGGCGATAGCGTGGGATGTCCGCTGCCCAGCCGGAGATGGAGAGGCCTTCCCAGGGTTCATTCCAAAGCATGAAGCCCGTAATGGGACCTTTCGGCCAGCCGTATTCGGTGGCGAGGCGATAAACAAATTCTTCGTAATCGTCGTCGTATTCCGGAAGCCAGACGAGGTCTTGTTTGCCATCTTTCATCACATCATTCTCGTCAAGATGGGGGCGTCCGCGTCCCAAAGGCATTCCCATGTGTCCCGTACCGATTTCGGCGACGACGGTGACTTTGTGTTTGTGGAATTCTTCCAACTCATGAGTAATACGTTCCCATTGTTGTTCATAGCGGTTTGAATCGGAAGGATAGTAGGAGATACCCCAGCGGATTGCTTGGATGCCCAAGCGTGCCAGGATTTCAGCTGGCATTTCTTCTAAGGATTGTTTGGGGTATTGGATACGTTTTAGTTTGGGATCAAAGGTGCGAACGAAACTGGTCAAATAGCGTCTTCCATATTCGCCTAGATCTATGACTAAGCCATACCCCCCCTTCGTTTCGGGGGTCTCGGGTTGAATGGTAATGTTTTTCCATTGCTTGGGCTCAAGGTCCACGTGGATCGTTAAGGGAGGATAGGTCTCGAAGTGTACTAATTCAGGATACCACTGATCGCCGGGGCGCGCTTGTTGGGCATAACGAATGAGATCGATTTTGCCTTCGGTTTGTATGGGCTTATCGGTTAGGTTTTCAATTTGGAAGGAAAATTCAGGTTTTTCGCCTGGATGAAAGACATTGCCTGGGGCGTTGGAGTCCAGCATGGTGACTTTGAAGGCGGGTTCTGCTTCTGGGTCGAGATCAAAGACTTGGTTATACTCATGCATTTGTGAAAGGTTTCCCCATTGTGCCATGGTGAGGGGGGTGAAAATAAAAGCGAAAACCAATGTCCATAAAACGAGGGTTGTTATTGATAGAAAATGGTGTGTTGGATTCTTCGGGCTCATAAATAACTCCAATATACGTTTGCTTTTTTTCTATTATCCATATTTTTTGTATGATGGCAATCCGTGTGTATAGAGAAACTCGAAGTGAGAAGAAAATTAAGATGAAGGCTCATCACGAAAGGGAGTCATTTTTTGGACAAACGCCTCGGGGATGGGTTCCGCTTGTCTCCGCGCGGCCTTAAGGGCCGCTTGCTCCGAAAGCCGCTCCACACAAGCCCCTTCAGCGTTTTGGTTCGATTCATATCCATTGAAAATAGCCATGGTTCCCCCTTTAGAATCATGTTCTGTTTTCTTTAAAATGTACTCAAATACAGGATGAACTAAAATAATAACTTGAAGGAGTACACAGATCATTCCAGCACCATTTGGATCGGGCAGTGGTCGGATCCCATGACTTCAGGGAAGATTTCTGAGGATTGCAAGCGGGGGCGCAGGGCGGGAGAGATGCAGAAATAATCGATGCGCCAGCCGATGTTCTTTTCCCGGGCTTTGCCGAAATAACTCCACCAGGTGTAGTGTCCCCCTTCTTGGGTGAATTCTCGGAACGTATCGATGAAACCGCTTTCGATGATGCGGTCGAAGCCTTCCCGTTCTTCGATGGTAAAGCCGGCGTTGCATTCATTGCCTTTAGGGTTGGCGAGGTCGATGGGTTTATGGGCAACGTTTAAATCGCCGCAAAAGATCACGGGTTTGTGTTTTTCTAAGTCTTTGAGAAATTGAAGAAAATCCACTTCCCATTCTTGGGTGCGATAGGATAAGCGTTCGAGTCCCCGTTGTGAGTTGGGAGTATAGACGTTGACGAGGAAGAAATCTTCGAATTCCAAGGTGAGGAGGCGTCCCTCGCTGTCGTGTTTGGGGTGATTCATCCCATAAAGGACTTTGATCGGTTCACGGCGGGAAAAGATGGCTGTGCCGGAATAGCCTTTCTTTTCGGCGGGATTCCAAAATGCGTGATACCCATCCATGGGAACTGGGACTTGTTCGGGAAGAGCGCGGGTTTCTTGTAAGCATAAAATGTCAGGGTTGTTTTGTTCTATGAACTCCATGAACCCTTTTTTTATTACGGAGCGAATGCCGTTCACGTTCCAAGAAACAAACTGCATGACTCACCTTCGCCAATTATTTTTCTGTAGAGGATAAAATCATAGAGTATAGATAGGTGTGGCGAAGGCGGCTAGGGGAGGTGGGGTCAAATTCGGTATGGATTGGTCTATTTGTTTTTTTCGTGTTAACTTCCTAGTAAAAAACAGTGGGTAATAGAATGAAATTAATTTTTCGCATGATTATTTTCTTGCTGCTCATCATCCATGGAGGAGAGGTCAGTGCGATTGAAATTGAGCGTCAACTGGATGCGGCTTTGGTGGAGGGCATCCCTTTGGGTGGGATTGGAACCGGGAAAGTCGAAGTGCTGCCCAATGGCCGTCTTGACCGCTTGACGATCAATAACAATCCCCATCGGCCGATTACGAAGGCGGAGGGATGTTTTGCGGCGGTGCGTGTGTCGCAAGAGAATCGCCGGACGGCCAAGTTCTTGCATCCAGAGGCGGTTCATGCCGAGGCGATTGAAAGTGTGACGGTCGAGGGTTTTTATCCGCGGGCGCGGGTGCATTATCAGGATGCCCAGTTGCCTGTGGATATTGATCTGCGGGTGTGGAACCCTCATGTGCCGGGGGAGATTGAGAGAGCCTGCTACCCTGTCGTGGTTTTGGAGTATGAGGTGAGGAACCGGACCGAGCAGGCGGCGACGGTGTCTCTGGCGCAATCGTGGCAAAACCTGATTGGTCTGGGCGGGACTTTGGAGTATGAATATGCACTCGCGGGAGAGTGTGTGCATGAGCCCTTACGGCGGGGGGATTTGCATGGGCTGCGGATGGGATTTAATACTTCGATCATGATGGATAGTCAGAGGAATACGTTGGGGGAATATGGGTTGTTTTATGAGAGGGGAGAGGATGAACGTTTGAGTTACCTTTCGTCGTGGGATATGAGTGAATTTGATCAAGTATGGCAACGTTTTCGTCAAGAGGGGGGATGGGAGAGAGCAGCCACGACGGAGCGCGTTGAGACCGAGGGAAAAGAGCGGCCAGCGGCTGCGCTTGCGGCGACGAAGGAGATCCCGGCACAGGAGCAGCGTACATTTCGCTTTTATTTCGTGTGGCATACACCCACCCGGGTGGATCATAGCGGGAAGGATTATGGAAATTATTACGCTCGCAGGTTTAATTCACCGGGTGATACGGTTGCTGAAGTGAGCAAGCGATATGAAGAAATCCAGGAGAAATGGAGCGGCTTTTATCAACGATTTGCCCGTTCATCCTTGACGCAGGATTTTGTGGAGCACTTGTTCAATGGTTTGTCGCTGCTGACTACGAACGGGGTTTTTTTAGAGGATGAGACTTTTTCTCTTTTAAGCTATGATGAAACCCTAGCGGGGAAATTGGGGACGCCGGAGGAGCGGCTCACGCAGATGGAGTTGCTCTTGGGGCTATATGATGAATTGGTGTATTCCGAGTTAGAAACCTTTGCTTCGTGCGGGTTGCCCAATGGAGAAATCCCCACGACGCTAGGGGATGTGGATACTACATTGATGAAGGGTGAGAGCCGGGAGGGGTATCTTGGGCGGCCGGTATCATCGATGGCTTATTTGCTTTATCTTTATGAAACCTATAGGCAGACGGGGGATTCTGCCTTGCTTGAAGAGCAATACTCTTCGTTACAGAACATGGTCTTCAGTTTGATGGAAAAAGACAGGAATTATGATTTTATCCCCGAGGGTTCTTCTTTTCTGCCATGGGGGAAAGAACGAAGCATTTCCCTTTATGGGGGGGATCTGTGGCTTACAGCGCTTTATGTAATGGATGCGATCGCCGATCAACGCGGGGATTTAGAGTTGCAAACCCGTATCCAGGAATACCGGGAAGAAGCTGAGGTTCATTTACAAGATCAATTGTGGAATGGGGTGCATTTCAACCCCTATTTCTATTCGAATCAACCGGTGGAGTTACAAAGTGGGAATCCCTTCTTCGCCTTACTCCCGGGGACAGCGTTTGGTCTGCGAAAAGGATGGCCTTTGTTGCTTGATGAGAATTATCTTGAAACTCATTATCGCTTTCTGAGTGAGCAAGTCGATAGTCAGGAGGGGATTTCTTTCTCTAAGAGCGTGGTTCAGCAAATGGTGACGGCGCATACGGGAACCTCTCTGGTTCGTATGGGCTATCCCCGGGCGGGGATGAAGTGGATGCAGAAAGCGAAGCCGGAGCGTAGGCCTTTGGCCTCGGCTTGGTCTTATTTGCAAGCATTGAGTGGGGTTTCTTATGATGCTGTATCCCGATGTTTTACTGTGGGGCCTTGTCCTCCAGTATCGGAGAAAGACTATACGGTTCCATTTTTTACGCCACATTACAGGGGGGAATTGGAATTGATTCAAACCCGCATGAATCCTGTGCGAATTTGTGCGTTGCGGTTTGATACGGTTCCGAGAGAGAACGAGTTGAGGATAGAAGAATTTGGGTTCTTGTTACCGGGTGTGGAGCAGAAAAGCCCTTATCAGATGAGGGTTTTACACAATGAGACTTATCTTTCGGGGCAGGATTTTACCCGTGACCAGCAGCATGTGTTTGGATTGACTGAACCTTTGCAGATAAAAGAAGGGGATCAAGTTACGCTTTTGATGGCGCCGACTACAGGGCCAAAACTCACCATCGATGCAAAGCGGAGAAAGATTTATAATCATGGGGTAAAAGGGACGGTTGAGAATGTGAAGTCCAACACCAGCGGTTTTTCATTCCAGATAAAGAATTTACTCAATCATCCACAAATTATAAATCTTGAGCTTTTTAATCGGGGTGATAACCAGTATTTGGTTTATTTGGATGGGAAGAATCTAACCTCGGCGGTGATTGATGTTGATCGTATCCCCGCGTTGTTGGAGCCGGGCACTATTTCTATTCGTGATGTAGAACGCTTGGAACAAATTGAATGGGCGTGTGGGAAGGCGGTGGTGGAACTTGCGACCGCCCAGGGTGCAGATCAGATCAAGCCGCGTTTGTGGGATTTGCAAGATCAGGTTAAAAATGCCTTGGCGATGGATGCGGCGATGCGGGGGGCACGAATCGATGTGATTCCTGCGAATGCGGCAACGTCTCCCCCGGAGGTGAAACGTTCTCCGCCTAGTCGGGAAGCCCAAGAGGCGGTTGAAGAGACCATCGACCAAGCGGAGGAATTTTATGATAACTTAGACCGGCTCACGGTTGATCCGACACTGGCTTCCAATCTCGCCGGGTATTTTGTGCCGCTGCTTTTTGAGGTGGAGACGTCTGCCATTGGGCAGCAGACGAAGTCGTTCGATGCTCATGTGACGATTCGTAATCCTTTTCGTGTTCCTTTCCGGATCAATCGGATTTATTTGGAGGTGCCGGAGGGATGGCGTTTTGAGAGTGAGGATGATCTTCGTATCGATGCGCGGCACTCGCCGCCCGCAGAGCATTCGCTGCGCTTTTTTATTCAGGGTAAGAGTGATCTTTGGCAGGAGCGCTACTCCTTGGAGATGGCCGTTTCGGGAACCTGGAATGACCATCCGTTTCGCCGAACGATTCCGTTTGCGGCGGGGCATGAATTTGTGAAGCAATGGCTGGTCATTGGTCCTTTCCCCAATCAGCAAGGAGAGGCCTTTAACGAGGAATACACGCCTGAGGTTAATATTGAGCCGGGGAAAACGTATGAAGGGATCGAAAGCGAAGTGGGGTGGGAGGAACATACTTTTTCCAACGGGTATGTGAATTATGATAAGATTTTTGAGCCGGATGATCATGCCATGGCGTATGCTTATACAGGGATTTATTCGCCGCGGGCGCGGACGGTGCACTTTGAATTCGGCGCCCATGGAGATATGAAACTCTTTATGAATTATAAGCCGATATTTGCTCAGAGAAATGTAAACAGCCCCGAGCCTTCGAGTAAGCGGCTCAAGGTTGATTTGCTTCAAGGATGGAATCATGTGGTCGTGAAGTGTGGGGAAAGTACCGGCCCGTGGGGATTTTACTTTGAGGTGGCGGATACGGATGGACGGCCGCTGCCGGATTTGCGGTATGCCATCGATCGGGTGGAATAGGGTCGTAAACCTGTTGTTAGGGAAAAGAGGTAACCCCATTTGAAGCGGGGGTTACCTCCTATATATATATGTGAGGTTTGAATTCAATGTGTGGATGTCTCTTCTGAAGATTCAGGGGAATTCGTTTCTTTGAGTGTAAGTTGGACGTGCCAGGGTTCTTCGTCTTGGTAGCGTTCAATGGTTTCTACGATTTGCTTGGCGGAAGGTTCGATCGCTTTTTGCAACGGATAGGGGTAGATGCCGATCACGAAGCAGAGAATGGCCAAGGGGAGAAGCATGCGAAATTCACGTTTGTTTAAATCACTCAGGGTTTTGTTTTCTTCGTGTACGATTTCACCATACATCATGCGCTGATAGAGTTTCAGCATGTAGGCGGCGCCTAGAATGACGCCGGTGGCGGCCAAGCAGGTCCATAGGATTGATTTGCCCATTAAGCCTAGAAGCACGAGAAATTCGCCAATGAAGCCGTTGAGTCCCGGTAAGCCAATGGACGAGAGGGTGAAGATCATAAAGAAGACGGCATAAATGGGCATGACCTTCGCGAGTCCACCAAATTGTTCGACATCGCGGGTGTGACGGCGTTCATAAATGATGCCCACGATGAGGAAGAGAGCGCCAGTGGAAAGGCCGTGATTGATCATTTGGATGATCCCGCCTTCGATGCCTTGCAGGTTCCAGGCGAGAATCCCGGCCAGAAGCAGCCCCATGTGGCTGACGGAGGAATAGGCCACCAGGCGTTTTACATCTTGCTGTATCATGGCGACCATGGCCCCGTAAATGATTCCGATGATCGAGAGAAGCATGAGTACCGGGGTGAAGTAGATGCAGGCTTCAGGGAAGATGGGTACGGCAAAGCGGAGGAAAGCGTAAACGCCGGTTTTTAAGAGAATGCCCGCGAGGATCACAGAGCCGGCAGTGGGGGCTTCTGTGTGGGCGTAGGGCAACCAGGTATGGAATGGGAAGAGCGGCATTTTGATGAGAAAGGCGAGGATGAAGGCGACAAACAGCCACTTTTGTAAGGTGGAATCGAGCATGAGTGCCGCAAAATTTTCGTAGTTGAAGGAGGGGCTGCCGCCGAGGTAATCGGCGGCGGCGAAGTAGAGGTAGAAAATCACCACCAGCAACAAGACCGAGCCCAAGGCGGTATAGAGAAAAAACTTGAGGCTGGAATAGATGCGTTCTTTGCCGCCCCAGACGCCGATGATGAAGTACATGGGCACCAGCATGAGTTCCCAGAACAAGAAAAAGAGGAACATATCGAGGGCGATAAAGGTGCCAATCATGCCGCATTCGAGGAGGAGCATAAAGAAGTAGAATTCGCGTTCTTTTTTCTTGATGCCGTCGAAAGAGGCCACGATGGAGATGGTGGTTAGCAAGGCGGTCAGGACGACCAAAACCAGGCTTAATCCATCGATCCCGATGCGGTAATCAACCCCGAGCGAGGGGATCCAGGGAACCAGGGAGGTGAAGTGAAAACCCTCTTTCCCGTAGGGGAAGTAGATCATAAGGGGCAGGCAAAGCAGCAAGGGGATCAGAGAAATGAAGAAGGCTGCCCATTTATGCACCCCTTCCATCACTCTCGGGATTGCGAGTAGGAGAAAGGCTCCAATAAAGGGGATAAACGTAATCAGTGTTAGTAACATAGCAGCAACCAAATTACGAGGAAGACCATTCCCGCGACAGTCGCGAGGACATAATGGGGAACGGCTCCTGTTTGAATTGTTCGTAAGAGTTCTGAGCCTCTGCGGGTTAAGGCAGCCAATCCGTTCAGGCCGGCGATGATGATCCGGTTGTCGAACCATAGGCTGCCTTGGCAGAAGCGGTAAAAGTTTTGCACAAAGACGATATCGTAAATTTCATCCACCCAATATTTATGGTATAGAACCTCGTAGGCGGAATAGAACGCGAGTTTCATTTTTTGGGGGAGTCCCGGCGCCCAGACGTAAATCACCCGTGCGAGCAAAATTCCCGCCAGTGCAACCAATACGGAGACCGTAGCCATGATGATTTCCATGGTGTGTTCGGATAATTGGCCGAAGTGCATTTGGGTTTGGTGCTCGGCAAAGGGGGCGCCATGAAGGGCATGATGGAGAAAGTCGTGAAAGCCGTGGTAGCCTAGGATGGGCATATTGACCCAGCCGACGGTAATAGCGAAGAAAGCGAGTACGGCAAGCGGAATCCACATGGTGGGGGAGGATTCGTGGAGATGTGCTTTTTGTTCTTGGGAGCCGCGAAACTCTCCCGAGAAGAGGAGATTATAGAGACGAAACATGTAAAAGGCGGTGCAGAACGCGGCGGCAAGGCCAAGAATCCATAGGAACATTCGTCCGGTGGAATAGGCTTCCCATAAGATTTCATCTTTCGAGAAAAAGCCGGCGAGTGGAGGAATGCCCGCGATGGCGAGGGTGGAGATAAGAAACGTCCAGCGGGTGTAGGGCATGATCTTGCGCAAACCGCCGGCTTCGAAGACATCCACATCGGTGGTCCGGTGGAACGCGTGCAAGACCGAGCCGGCGCCTAAAAAGAGACAGGCTTTGAAGAAAGCGTGGGTCATGAGGTGGAAGATGGCGGCGATATAGGCACCACTACCACAGGCCAGGAACATATAGCCCAGTTGGCTTACGGTGGAGTAGGCCAGAATCTTTTTGGTGTCACGTTGGACGAGGGCAATGCTGGCTGCGATCAAGGCGGTTAATCCGCCGACTACGCCGACCACCAGCATGGCGGCGGGAGCCAGGTTGTAGAGGGGATGCATACGAGCCACCATATAAACGCCGGCGGTGACCATGGTGGCTGCGTGGATCAAGGCGCTGACCGGGGTGGGACCGGCCATGGCATCGGGCAGCCAGACGTAGAGGGGAATCTGGGCTGATTTGCCGGTAGCGCCAACGAAGAGTAAGAGAACGATTAAGGTTACGGGGAGACCCGCGAAAACGAAAACATCCGAGGCGGATTCAAAGAGGCCTGTGTATTTCAGCGACCCGGTATACCAGAAGATCAGCAGCATCCCGAGTAGAAAGCCGAAGTCGCCGATGCGGTTGACGATAAAGGCTTTGCGGCCTGCAGAGGCGGCATAGTCCCGGTCGAAGTAATAGCCGATTAAGAGATAGGAGCATAGGCCGACGCCTTCCCAGCCGATGAAGAGCATGGGCAGGGAGTTGCCCATGACCAGCATAAACATGAAGAAGGTGAACAAGGGCATGTAAGTGAAGAAGCGGGTATAGCCCGGGTCACCATGCA
This sequence comes from uncultured bacterium, assembly GCA_964419335.1. Taxonomy (GTDB): domain Bacteria; phylum Hinthialibacterota; class Hinthialibacteria; order Hinthialibacterales; family Hinthialibacteraceae; genus CAYQOX01. The sequence continues at coordinate 21,890 of CAYQOX010000040.1, forward strand.
TATAGCCGATCGCGTAAATGAAGATCACGAGGCTGACGAAGGAGACCACCATCATCATGATGACGCTAAGGTGGTCGATATAGAAGCCGACCGGGATGGTAAGTTCTCCGGCGCCGATCCAGGTGAAGTAATCGATATCCTGGGCGTGAAAATCGCCGTTTAACGCTCGGAATAAGCCGAGGAGAGAGACGGCGAAGGACAGGAGCATTGCCGCCGAGGCAATGTGGCCTGCCTGATCACCGACCCATTTTTTCCCGCCCAGGCCGTTAATGAGGACGGCGATGGCGGGGAAGATTGGAACTAGCCATACATAAGAACTCATGAGCCTAATGCTCCGTTTGCAATAACATTCATAATCAGATTCGGGAAGATTCCAAAAATTAAAACGCACACGGCTGAAATCATGATGGAAAGCGTATTAGAAATTGCGGGTTGATCGAAGGTGACGTCAGATTCGGGTTCCCGCATCCACATGGCCACGATTACCCACAGGTAATAGTAGAACGAGAGTAAGGTGGTTAAAATCCCGACAATCGCCAGGAAGTAATATTCGGCCTGGATGGCTGCGCCGAAGAGCCACACTTTGCCGATGAAGCCCGCAGTAGGGGGCATGCCCGCCAGCGAGAGTAAGAACAAGGCCATTAGCCCGGCAAGGAAGGGATGGGTTTTGGCCAAGCCGGCGTATTGCTGGATCGTGGTACATTCTTTTCCTTGCTGACGGATGGCGAAAACGACGCCAAACGCGCCCAGGGTCATGAAGAGATAGGCTGCGAGATAAAAGAGCAGGGCTTGCAGGCCGATTTCATTATGGGAAACAAAGGCCATGCTGAGATAGCCGCCGTGGGCGACGGAGGAATACGCCAGCAGGCGTTTGATATCTTTCTGGACAAGGGCTCCTGCGTTACCAAGGATCATGGTTAGCAGGGATAAAATCCATACGGCATGCACCCACAGTTCGCTAAGGGGTTCGAAGGACATATTGGGCAGGGAGAAGATGCGAACCAGGGCGATGAACCCCGCCATTTTGGAGCCGGTGGCGATCCAGGAAGTGACGGGGGTGGGGGCGCCTTGATAAACGTCCGGTGCCCACATGTGAAAGGGAGCCAGAGAGATTTTGAAGCCCAAACCGACGAGGATTAAGGCGAAGCCCAAGGCGAGAAGGGGGCTGGAGAGGATGGATTCATCGATCGTGGAGGCGATGGTGATTAGATTTGTGGTTTGGCAAAGGCCAAAGACGAATGCCATTCCATAGACGAGAAATCCCGTAGAAAAAGCGCCCAGGAGAAAGTACTTCATGGAGGCTTCGCCGGAGAGCAGACTCTTTTTGTCCATGCCGGTCATGATGTAGAGGCAGATGGAGACCAATTCGATTCCAATAAATAACAAGACCAAATCGGCGCTGACGGTGATGCACATCATTCCGAGGAGGGCGAATAAAAGCAAGACCAGGTATTCGCCATAACTGCGGCTCATTTGATCGGAAAGCCGATGTCCCAGCAAGACGACGAGTGCTGCGCCGAAGAGGAAGAGTTTATCGAGAAAGATACTTAAGCCATCGCGGATGACCATGCCCGCGAAGGCGGGTTCGGTGGATGGCTGCAGCCATTGGGTGGTCACGTAGGCCAAGGCCAAGCCGATGAGGGTAAGCAGGGTAAGGTTGATGCGCTCGACCCGTTCTTTGAACAATTCCAGGAGGAGAATCACGACCGCGGTGGCCGTGACCACAATTTGGGGCAAGAAGGTTGAAACATTCAATACGGGTATTTCAATAGCAGACATAGTTTCTGGTATCCCTTTGCATTACCCTTTCATCAAATCCAAATCTTCGATATTGACGGTTTCACGTTGGTGAAATAGGTTCAAAAGCAAGGCAAGTCCCACGCCGACTTCGGCGGCCGAGACGGCCATCACGAGAAAGACAAACACCATCCCATTCCCGGCAAAGAGCGATTCGGCTTCCCCCAGGGAGCCTTCGGCAAAAAGGGGATAGCGCATAAAGGCAACGATTGCCAGATTGGCGGCGTTGAGCATCAGTTCGACCGACATGAGGACAATCAACACGTTGCGGCGCAGGATCACGCCCAGGGTGCCTAGAGAAAAGAGGACAGCGCTTAGTATGAGATAATGGTTGAGGCTTAGAGTAGTCATTCGTGATTCTCCCTCTCTTCCTTGGGGGGACGGCGCGCGATCACTACGGCGCCGATTACGGCTGCGGTGAGTAGAATGGAGATCAGTTCAAAGGGAAGCAGGTAACGGGTAAAGAGATAGGTTGCGGCGACCCGTACGGACCCCCAATTTTCCTCCACAGGAAGTTTTTCTGGACTGTCGAAGTTGACGAGAGGATCGCGGAAAAGATAGACAAAGAGGCCCATGATAAAGAGGAAGATGAAAGCGATCCCCCAACGGCGGGCGGTGGTGAAGTCAATGGGTTCGTCTTTTTGTAAATTGAGTAGAGAGATGACGAAGATGATCAACACCATGACCGCGCCGGTATAAACAATAATGATGATCCAAGTCAGGAATTCGGTGTTTAGTTGTAAAAAGAGGCCTGCGAGGGACACAAGCGTAGCCACCAGGCTTAAAGCGCTGTGCATGGGATTGCGGGCCACGATCACCCCGATGGCGAACATGACCGATGTGCAGGCAAAGATCCAAAAGAAGAGTGTCCCAACCATATGATTAACCTACCAGAAGTAATCCTATCGCGGCTAAGAAGATATTTGCTAGAGTGAGCGGAAGCATATATTTCCAACCAAAACTCATTAATTGGTCATAGCGAAAACGGGGCAAGGTTGCCCGTACCCAGATAAATAGGAATATGAGAAATAAGAGTTTGAGAGCAAACCAAATCACGCCGGGAAGGGCAGTGAAAGGGAAGAAGGGCAGGGGAGAATGCCACCCGCCTAAGAAGAGAGTCACCGCGATGGAGGAGACGACGATGATATTTAAATATTCGGCCATGAAGAACATGGCGAATTTCATGCTGCTGTATTCGGTGTGGTAGCCGGCGACCAGTTCGGTTTCCGCTTCCGGTAAGTCGAAAGGCAGGCGGTTGGTTTCGGCAAAAGCGGAGATGAGAAAGAGGAAAAAGCCTAAGATGCCGGGAAGAACCAACCATTGAGGGCTTAGGACCCACCAGTTCCAAAAGCCGTCTTTTTGGCTGGCTACGATTTCGCTTAATTGAAAGCTGCCGGTGGCCATGAGTACGGTGATGACCGAGAGTCCCAGGGATAATTCGTAGCTAAAAATCTGGGCGGAGGAACGGAGAGCGCCCAAGAGGGAGTATTTGTTGCTCGAGCTCCATCCCGCGAGAAAGATGCCGTAAACGCCTAAAGCGGTGATGCCGAAAATGTAGAGCAGTCCGACATTTAAGTCAGCGATCTGGACGCGGCCGAGGTCGTAGCCAAAGATTTCGAAACTGGGGCCGAAGGGAATCACCGCGACTGCCATTACGGCGGTGGCCATGGAGAGAAGCGGGGCGGCGATGAAGAGAACGCGGTCGGCGTTTTCGGGGATAAGGTCTTCTTTGAAAAAGAGTTTGATGCCATCCGCGATGGGTTGCAGGAGGCCAAAGGGGCCTACCCGCAGGGGGCCTACACGGTGTTGGAAATGAGCAAGCAGTTTTCTTTCTAGCCATACGGTATAGGCTACCACCCCCATCAGGATGGGGAAGATCATGGAGATTTTAATTACGCTATATAAGATGATTTCGCCGGCAGTCATGATTGTATATTAACCCAGGGTGTTTCTTCTGATGCAATTGCGTTCAGAGTGATTCCATCATATTGTCCTAAAATTGTCAAACATCCGGTGTGAGTCGCAGTCGTGAGGCGCGCCGGTAGGGTCACGCGGCCGAGATTTCCTTCGAGGGTGAGGGGTTGTTGATCTTTGATGAGAAATTTCTTGGCATCATCGGGATGGATTTCAACTCGGCACGGTTCGCTGCGTTCCACCAAAGGCGGAGCGTATTTTTTATGGCCTTGGGTATCGAATAAATAACGCCCCCGTACCAATCGGAATGAATATTCTTGTGGATTTAAACTCTTTGTTGAAGGGATCGATAGTTCTTTTTCGATATTCTTTTTAAAAGGTTTCGAGAGAATACTGGCTGCTGGTTTTCCTTGTGTGCCTACACGATCCCAGGAAATATCGCGGTAGTGAGGGATTGCTTGAGCGAGCATGTTGAGGATTCGTTGCGGCCGTACTTGTTTCCAACCCGCGCCCCAGCGTTCGCCTAAGGCGAGTAAAAACTGATATCCCGATAAGGTTCCATCAAGTTGGGGTAAGACCTTTTCACTACGCTGAACTCGTCCTGCGAGATTGGTGAAGGTGCCATCTTCTTCGGTATAAGCCGAAAGTGGGAAGAAGAGGTGGGCTTGCTCTGCGGTTTGGTGGTGGAAGAGATCGGCCACGATCAAGGTGGGCACTTTCTTCAGTGCATCAATGGCTTTTTGGCGGTCGGGATATTCATTGATTAAGTCGGTTTGCAATAAAAACAGGGCTTGGATGGAGCCATCCAGGCATCCCTCTAAAATTTCGGTGGTATTCTTTCCTGCTTGTTCGACAGGTTCAAAGCCTAATTCACGGTGAGGATAGCAGCCCATGTCGGCGGCTCCACGTGAATTCATCCAGGGGAGTAGGAGGTTGAGCGGAATTGGTTCTTCGTCTTTTTGTAGTTGTTGGGCTATTTCCGCAGCGTAGTTAACGTTTTGTTGGTCATTGGGGCCTGTGAAGAGACTTTCGCCTAGAAGCAGGGTGACGCGGTCGGCTTCGAGTAATTCTTTCGCCAGGGATAGTAAGTGGGCGGTTTCGAGCCCGCATTCTTTCGCCAGAGGTTCAAGTTTGAGTCCCTCGACGGGGAGGGCTTTGCCGGCCTCTTTCGCGACGGCGCAGAGGAGAGCCGCCAAGAACTGGGTTTCGGAGCCGGGTTTATAATGAAACGCGCTTTGGCATTCTTTATCCAAGCGGGTGGGGCGGTGATGGGCGCAATAGGCTTTCTTCTTTTTTTGGGAAGCGGGAATACGGACTTGTAGGTGGAGAATTGGATTTTCGTTGGGGAGATCGCTGCCCAGGACGAAAATCGCGGAGGCTTTTTGAATTTCTTGAAACGGTTGATTGGCTGCGTTGCGGGCTAATGAGGTTAAATAGCCATCGTCGTTGTTGTGGATGACATGTTCAGTGCGATGGTCGATGTTTTGTGTTTCGAGAATCTCGCGCAGAAATTGTTGAAAAAGAAAGAGGGTTTCATTGCTGAGCCAGGGAGCGGTGATGCCGGCGATGGCTTGGGAGCCCTGTTCTTGCTTAATCTTTTTTAATGAATCTACAACTTGGCGGATGCCTTTCGCCCAAGAGATCGGGTGCCATTGACCGTTGTCATCGCGCGTTTTGACTTGGGTTTGGCGTTGTTCGGTGTTAAAGCGATCAAAGCTAAAGCGCTCGATGTCGGAGATCCAGCGGTGATTGACCTTGGGGTTATCACGAGGAAGGATGCGCAATATCTCATGGGTGCGGTTGCGGTATTGCATATAAACGTTACTGCCGCAGGAGGCCATGGAGGCGATCGCGTTGGCGTCTTCTACTTCCCAAACCCGGGTTCGGAAGCGGGTGACTTTGCTGGTGAGTGCACCGACGGGGCAGAGATCAATGGTGTTGCCCGCGAATTCGTTCTGGAGGGGTTGGTCTTGGAAGGTGGCGATATGGGAGCGGTAGCCTCGTTGGACGATGGCGAGTTCGGCGTTTCCCGCGATTTCATCCATAAAGCGGACACAGCGGCTGCAGAGGATGCAACGGTTACGTTCGAGATCAATAAAAGGTCCGATATCCGGTTTGGGGAAAGTGCGGCGAACAAAACGAAAGCGGGTGTCATCGGTGCCGTGGTTCATGCTGTAATCCTGCAGTTTGCATTCTCCACCCTGGTCGCAAACCGGGCAATCCAGGGGGTGTTGTACCAGCAGGAATTCCATCTGCATTTGGCGTGCATCCAAGACACGTTCACTTTGGGTGAAGACCACCTGGCCTTCGTTGGCTGGGGTGGAACAGGAAGGGACCAGTTTGGGCACCTTTTCGACTTCAACCAAACAGAGGCGGCAGCTGGCAACGATGCTGAGGTCGCGGTCGTAACAATAGTGAGGGATCTCTATCCCCGCTTGTTTGGCGGCTTCAATGAGCATGGTACCACGCTCGACGGTTACTCGTTGACCATCGATGGTCAACGTTACTTTGTTATTTGCATCCTGTGTCATATTGAACTATCTATTATTGGGTTTCATATTATCAACCCATCTTATCAACGGGTGAAGGTGTTTTTTTAGCTTGCAAGTTTGGTCTGCTTATTTTGTGATGGATTTGTTTTTATCTTCGCTAAAAATTCATCTCGGTATTGGTTGATAAATGCACGAACTGGCCATACCGCGGCTGGCCATAGGGGGCAAATCGAGGTGAATTCGGAACGGCTAATATCCAGAATGAGATCCAAATCTTCTTCGCGCCCGTCTCCTGCATAAAGAGATTCTAGGATTTGAACGAACCAGCGTGATCCTTCGCGGCAAGGAGTACATTGCCCGCAGGATTCATGCTCATAGAAATGGGCGATCAGCAGGCAGATTTCCACCATGTCTACGGTTTCATCCATGACGATAATCGCGCCTGAGCCGAGCGAGGAGCCGGCTTCTTGGATATCTTCGGTGGTTAAGGGGATATCCAGCTGTTCATCGCGCAAGACCGGCATGGAGGAACCGCCGGGGATGACGCCTTTGATCTTTTTTCCGCCGGGAACGCCGCCGGCCATATTGTTGATAAATTCTCTCAGGGTCATGGAGCCGAGGACGACTTCGTAGACACCGGGGTTGTTGACGTGGCCGCTGATGCAAAGCAGACGTGAACCGGTGCTTTTCTCGGTGCCCATGGAGGCATACCAATCGCCGCCCTGATTGAGGATGGGGGGAACGGCTGCCAGGGTTTCCACATTATTGATGATGGTAGGGCAGTCGTATAAGCCCGACACCGCGGGGAAAGGTGGCTTGTTACGCGGGTAGCCGCGTAAGCCTTCCAGTGAAGAGAGCAACCCGGTTTCTTCGCCGCAAATATAGGCCCCGGCACCGCGGTAGATGTCGATTTCACAGGAAAAGCCGCTATCCAGGATATTTTTCCCGATAAGGCCTTCGCTGCGCGCTTCTTCGATGGCCATGGAAAGGATTTCTGCGCCGCGATGGAACTCGCCGCGGATATAGATAAAGGCTCGGTGGGAGCCGATGGCAAAGCAGGAAATTAAGATCCCTTCGAGTAAAAGATGAGGGTTTTCATGGAGAATAATACGGTCTTTGCAGGTTCCAGGTTCACTTTCATCTGCGTTGCAGCAGAGGTAGACCGGATTCTCTGAATCTTTGGGAACGAAGGACCATTTCATGCCTGTGGGAAAGCCCGCCCCTCCACGCCCTTTGAGACCGGATTTTTTTACTTCGTTGGTTACCTGGTCTGGATTCATGGATTTCAGGGCTTTTTCCAAAGCCTGATAGCCCCCTTTTTGCCGATAGCCTTCAAAACGAAGAAGATCGGGGCTGCCGAGGTGTTCTAATAAGACGCGGGTTTCTTTGCTCATAATTGACTAAATTTATCGGTTTTCTTAGATATATTTTTGGCTATAAAGGTAACAGAGGTAGAGTTGATGGCCAAAAAATTCACTATCTAAAATCCTGTCAAAAGTGTATGGACGTTTGCTAGCGTTTCTTAAGTGCCCAATGAATCAAGAATTGAGGGTACGCTTTCTGGTTTTACGTTGAGATATTCTTTTCCGTTAATATGCAAACAAGGAGCCCAGGAACAGCCCGCGAGACATTCGACGGTTTGGAGAGAGAAACGTCTATCTTGGGTTTGTTCGCCGGGTTGGATTCCAAGTTTTTGTTCCAGCGCTTGGAGGACATTTTTGGCTCCAACCAGGTGGCAGGAGATATTCGAGCAAAGTTCGATGTGGTATTTTCCCCGCGGCTGGAGAGGAAACATGGTATAAAAGGAGGCGACACCCTCGATGGTTGCGGGACTCATGTCCAGGATATCCGCCACTTCGATCATGGCTTCTTTTGAGATGTAGCCGTAGGCATCCCAAGCGAGATAGAGCAAGGGGATGGTGGCGGATTGCTTTTTGGGAAAACGCTGTAGAATATCGTCAACTTTCTCAGGAAAAGATTCTCGGATTGTTGGCATCTTGTTACCCATTGCAATTTTGATTTAATTCATTTATTTTACTTGGTAGGTTTCGGTGATCAACGGTTTCACGTTTCTGATGTACTTTCTTTATATCATGATTGCAATACCAAAAAAAGGCTTATTTAATATACTTTATCAAATTAGGAGATTATGAGATGAAAAAAACAATAATGATGATTTGTTTGGGGGTAGTACTCATGGCGAGTGGAAATACGAATTCAGTTGTGTATGCAGAGCCCATTCCGGTGATCTACGATTCGGATCTCGGGTCGGATATCGATGATACGTGGGCGTTGGCGTTTATTTTGGCGTGTCCGGAATTGGATCTGAAAATGGTGGTGACAGACAGCCATGATACGGTTAGCCGTGCCAAAATTACAGCCAAATTTCTTGAGAGGGTGAAGCGCGATGACGTTCCTATAGGGATTGGGGTGAAAGAGGATGAGCGCAAGGGGCCACAGCATGCATGGGCGAAGGATTATGACTTAGAAGAGTATTACGGTGAAGTGCATGAAGATGGGGTGCAGGCCATGATCGATATGATCATGGATTCAGAAGAGAAAATCACCCTGTTTGTGGTGGGGCCGTGTCCCAACATAGAAGAAGCGTTGGAGCGGGAGCCGCGGATTGTCGAAAAAGTAGAGAAAGTGATTGCCATGAGCGGGAGTATACATATTGGCTATGGGGGGAAAACTTCTCCCGACGCGGAATATAACGTTCGTGACAATGTGTCTGCTGCCCGGGCGATGTATACGGCGGATTGGGATCTGACCATTGCCCCATTGGATACAGCCGGGTTGGTGAGTTTGCGTGGAGAAAAGTATCAGAAGTTGTTTCACGATATGAATCCGCTGGTTGAAACGCTCATCGAGAATTATCGCGTATGGGCTGAAGAGGGGAATCACCGGGTGGATCCGAGCGTACGAAGTTCAACCCTTTTTGATACCGTCGCGATTTATTTGGCTTTTGATGAATCGCTCTGTACGATGGAAGATTTGCGTTTGGTGGTAGAGCAGACGGGATACACCCGGATTAACTCCGAGGGGAAATTGATTCGTGCGGCGATGGAATGGAAGGACTTGGAAGAATTTGAAGACTTGCTTGTCGAGCGGTTGAAGAAGGGGGTAGCCCATCCCTTTAAGAAACCCGAGTCAAACTTTTGATGAATGATAGAGTGTAGGAGATATGAAAGCCCCGCCCTGGTTGCCAGCGGCGGGGCGATTTCGTGTGTTAGTCATTCATGATCGGATTGGCTTCTTTTTCAATTTTGACACTACTGATGGGGCCATGTCCTCCGCAGATGAGGGTTTCATCGTTTAGGGTGAAGATTTTCTCGCGAATATGGAATTTTTCTTGTTCGAGTAAGGATTGGGTGGAGGTTCCACCTACGGAGCCGGCGAAAATTAAGTCGCCTACGAAAGCGATGCGTTCTTCGACGACAAGTGAGATGGAATTGGTGGTATGACCCGGGGTGCTAAGAACCCGGTTCTTGAGCTGGCCCAGCGGGAGGGATTGGCCTTCGTCAATTTCTTTTCCGTTTCTGGTTTCGCCGGTGTGGGAATAAACCGGGACCTCATGGCGGTTTAAAATGGATTCCAGCCCTTCGTCGTGATCCCAATGCAGATGGGTAAGAAAAATCCCAGCCAAGGTGGCCTCCATTTGATCGAGATAGCGGTCATATTCGGGGGTATCACCGCCCGCGTCGATCAAGAAGGCTTGTTTGGTTTGCGAGCAGCCAATGATATACGTGTTGACTTCATTGACATCTTCTAGAAAAAAAGGATGAAAGAACATCATGTTATTGCTCCTTCCAGTTGGGCTTGATCAAAGTTCGGTCGACCTTTTGTATGCGAGAGGTTGGCGTTGAGCAAGCGGGCTTTGCGAAAGACGGCGCGGGAGAGATCTGCGCCGGTAAAATTGGCGTTGGAGAAGTTGGCATTGCCGGGGCGCGAGTAGTAAAATTTCGCGTAGGAGCAGTCGGCTTCCTGGGCGGTAGTGCCAATGAGATTGGCGCGCTGGAGATTGGCGTAGGTTAGCTTGGCCCGGTTAAGATTGGCCAAGCCTAAGACGGCAAATTCAAGATTCGCATGGGAGAAATCGGCTTCTTGGCATTGGGCTTGTTCTAAATCGGCACGAAATAAATTGGCTTTGGAAAAGTTGGTTCCGTGGAATCTACATTTTTTTAAGCAGGCTCCAGTGAAATCGACACCGTTTAAGTCGTAGCCGGATAAGTCCAACTCTCGTAGAACCCAGCCTGCGAGGGAAAGAGTGCCGCGCAGGGTGGAGATGACTTTTTCCATGTAGGTTTCTTTATTTTCCAGAGCCTGCCAACACACCTCTTCTCCTGTCAATGCTAAACATGGGTAGCCATGTTTCTTACAGGGGATGAATTGGTCATAGGTATTCATGTTGGGCCTCCCGAATTAATGGAATTAAGTATATTGTAACGGCAAATAAATATATTTCACGCAGGGGGTGAAGGAGAATGTTGATTCGATCGATTTTTCTCTTGACGGAATACGAAGCTCTCATTACTATTTGTTTATTAACCATTGGGGAAAAAGAAAACAGAGGGTGTATTAAGCCGGGATGAGAGGCCGCGATCGTTCCTTTTGATTGTGGATTGGAGTGAGTAGCCACAAATGGAGAAAAATCTTCAATTCCAATTCAATAGCAAAGTCGAGAATATCTATCCAGTCGAACGTTCGATCTTGGAGAGAGCCAAGGAGCTTAATTTTAACGAGGATGTATGCTTCAGCCTGCGCTTGGCGATGGATGAGGCTTTTATTAATGCTATTATTCATGGGAACAATAATTTGGAAGATAAATCCATCCATGTAATAGCTAACTTTTATTCGGATTCTATAGAAGTAACCGTCAGGGATGAGGGTGACGGATTCGATCTTTCCCAGCTTTATGATCCACGGGATGAACCCCACTTGTACGATACTCATGGCCGTGGGGTCTTCTTGATCCGTCAATTTACCAACGAAGTTCGATTCAACGACAAGGGGAATGAGATTACCTTTGTTGTTCACCGGACTCAACCCTCACCTGTTATGCAATCCTGTAAATAATCGGGATGGTGAAAACCACCCGTTTTTTGTGTTTATATAAAGTACCCCAAGAGGGAAAAATTTGGATCATCACGGAAAGTGAGTACTTTTTGGGAGAAAACGCCTTGGGGATGGGTTCCGCTTGTCTCCGCGCGGCCTTAAGGGCCGCTTGCTGCGAAAGCCGCTCCACACAAGCCCCTTCGGCGTTTTGGTTCGATTCATTAGGATTGAAAAAAGTCATAGGTCTCGCTATCGAATCATGTCATGTTTCCTATTCAAGGTATCAAAAAGTACTCAAATACAGGATGAACCAAAAATTTAAAAAATTTCGGGGGAACCATGTTAGGGTTGAGTCAAATGCAAAAAAAGAATGTGTCGTGTTTGTGTGTTTGTTTGGCACTCATGTTTTTCTTTAGCGCCTGTGGAGGAGTTAAAGTGGTCAAAGTGCCGGTCCCGATTCCGACCTTTGGGTTGGGCAGTAAAAAGGAAAAAGAACCACCCAAGCCTGAGAAACCGGAGAGAATTACGAGCCGAGAAGGGGCCATGGTGGGCGAAGCTTCTTGGTACGGGAAGAAGTTTCATGGCCGTAAGACGGCCAGCGGAGAACGGTTTAATATGTACGGCATGACCGCTGCTCATCCCTCGCTGCCCTTTGATACCAAGGTACGCGTGACCAATCTCACCAATCATCGCAGCGTGATTGTGCGGATCAATGATCGCGGTCCCTTCAATGAGGGACGTATCATTGATGTTTCCTATGGGGTGGCGCAAAAACTGGATTTTGTCAATAAGGGGATAACCCAGGTCAGGCTTGAAATTCTATGATTTCTCGTTACAAATGCTTATAAAAGCTTTTGTAGGGAGTAGAACTCATGGAATATCGGGTTGAAATTCATTCCATCGACGAAGAGGGGATACTTTTTCGCGCTACGATGGATGAAGCGTACTATTATTATGAAGGGGATCCCGAAGGTTTTGGTTCGCCTCTTCTTGTGGCGCTCGGCCGTTATTATATAGAAAAAGCGCCGAAGACGCTTGTCTGTCTCGGATTCGAGACGCCTGGGGGTTCTCTCTTCTGGAAAAGTGAGATGGCCTCTCCCTTGAGCGGTGAAAGTGATGACAAGGTCGAAGTGGGGGAGCGTATTTTTCTCATCGATGAGCATGAAGAGCGCTTCAACGATGAATTTGCCTACGATCAACTTGCGAAAGGGAATATTCCTGAAGAGTGGTATCCGATTACGGAGTAGGACCGTCCATGTTATTTTCGATAATCTGGCACTCCACCCCCTGGGGTAGGCGATTGCGAAATTCATCCAGGCTGCGCCTTAGGGGTTCGACGAGGTTGGGGTGGAGGGCGTAAAAGGAAACCGTAGTATCGGCGACCGTGATTTTTTCAGGGACTGTCCATTCTCCCACCTTGTGCCAGGAAGGCGGCCGCACATTTTTGACCCAGCTATCATAGACGATTGCCAGAGTGGCTCCACGATTTTGGGCCCAGCTTTGCATAAAGCGGGGTGACCATCGATCTTGCCAATTGGCGCGAATCGGTTCGGTACTTGCTAGCCCGCCGATATCCAAGCAGTGGATATCGGCCAAATAATTCATGGCACCGATATCGTTGGCTACGACGGTATGGCCTTCGAAATATTCTTTTAAGAACAAGCCCATTTGGTATTGTTGTTGATGGATATTACGGGCGCCGGGAACGATGACTCCGAGAGAATGGAGATTATGAGAAAAGAGAGAGATCAAAAAGACTCCCGCGATGAGGGTAAGACATCGGCCTATCCATTGAGATAATTTGTTCGTCTCTATGAAGCAGAGACGCTTGCAAAAATCCCATCCACTCCATAGCCAGGGAGAGATGGCTGCTGCGGTTAAAGCGAGGAGGTAGGCTTCATAACGATAAAACCAGCCGATGGAGGCAAAACCGCAGTGTAAGAAGATGGTGACGCAGGTGCATAAGCACCAAAGGGCAGAAGGCGTGAATAAGGTTTTTCTTTTTTCGAACGTATAGAGAAGAGCGAGGAGACATGCGAGAAAAGGGAAGAGAATATGGCCGGTATTGATAAACTGTCCTGTCCAACGCGCCAGGGTTTGTTCGATACGATGCCAGCCGCTGACGTAGGCCGCGCTTTTGACTGCGATTGAGGAGGGGAGAAAAAACCAGCCTTGGCGTATTTGAATGATTCCCAGGACAAGAATGGGAAGGAGGCAAGAGAGGGGTACGTAGAGGGAACGTTTCCAGTCTTGTTTCAATACAAACAAGAGGGTTAAAGGGGCGGCGATAAAAATGGATTCATAACGTACCGAGGTGGAAGCGAGACCGAGGAGGATGAGTTTCCAATCCTGACGATGATCGCCAGAGAGAAGCAAGGAAATCGCTTTGTCGACCCAGAGTAGAACGAGGAGCCCATGCAGCGTATGTTCCATGCCCAAGGCGATGAGAGCGGGTAAGGGTAAGATGAATAAGAGAAAAAGCGAAAACCCGTTGGCTAAATACGGGCTGGCGGAGTATTGGCGAGCACGTCGGGTAAGCCAAAAAAGCAGAAACATGCCGATAAGGAGATTTAAAGCCACGGGCGGCCATTCCTGAGGGCCGAAGAGAAAGTACATTCCGCTTAGTAAGAGAGTCCAGGCGGGGCTGGAGGAACTGGCGGTAAATTCGGCTTGGGAGACGCCGTAAATGCCGTCTTGCACCAGATGACGCGCCATTGCCATGTGAATGTAGGGGTCATCGATGGGGTAGGCGAGATGTCCGTTTTGATAAACAATTGCACCTTCCAACCCGAGCATGAGGAGGAGTAGAATCAGGGAGGGAAGCCAATCGCTCCAATGGGTGGCGGGTTGTTGGGGGCTTTGTGGGTTCATGGTTGAGTGCATTCGTTCGTGATTTAAAAAGTTCATCATAGCATAAGGAAGCCGGTGATGGGATCCCATAAGGGATGGATCGTTTCTTGCGGTATACGGTTCTCGTTTTAGGAGTTTGGTTTATGGGAGAAATTCAGCCACCTTTGCAAGTGAAAGCGATTTTCGGAGTATTGTATAAAGAGGACTCGGTGTTTGAGGAAGGGAAAAAGCGGATTAAATCGCAGTTTGGACCCATCGATTATCTCAGTGACGAGTTTCCTTTTGTGGAAACGAACTATTATGAAAAAGAGATGGGGGCTGATTTAATCCGGCGGTATTTGTCTCTGGAGCGATTGATTTATCCTGATGAGATTGTTCATTTCAAGCAATTGTCCAACCTGTGGGAAGAGCAGATTTCCGGAGGCAAGCAACGCAAGATTAATTTAGACCCGGGGTATGTTTCGCTCTCTCAATTGGTATTGGCCAGTAGCAAGGCTTTTAGTCATCGCATTTATGTAGGAAAAGGGATCTATGCTGAAGTGACTATGCGTTATCAAAATGGTCAGTATACGGAATTGCCGTGGACTTATCCAGACTATTTCCACCATAAAGAAAGCTTTCAGCAGATGCGTCAAATCTTAAAGCATCAACTCGTCCAGTCATAAACAATAGTAAGGAGGTGCGGGGAAGAAACTGGAATTGCATTGACATTCAATGAAAGTGGAGCATAATAGATAATAGATTAAGAGCCAGCTCGCTGGGGGTGGGCTACTTACCCGGCCCTGAGAATCCGAAGCGGATACCCCTCGAACCTGAACCGTATAATAACGGCGGAGGAAAGCGACGTTGTTGGCATGCAAACGGAATAGGGTAATTCCTTAAATAATATTTTCCCACCTATTGATCCGTTCATTCCACTTTGCGTCGTGGCTCCGGAAGCTGGTATTCCTAGAAGAAGGAGCAATGTTATGTTTGAACGAAAACCAGCCACCCATGGCCAAAATATTACGCAAATGCATCAAGCCCGCCAGGGGATCATAACTCCAGAAATGGAGTATGTTGCTAAGCGGGAGAAACTGGAGCCGGAATTGATTCGCAGTGAAGTGGCGCGGGGACGTATGATTATCCCTGCCAATGTGAATCACAAACGATTGGAACCGATGGCGATCGGCGTTGCTTCGAGTTGTAAGATCAATGCGAATATAGGCAACTCGGCGGTATCTTCCAACATTGATACTGAGGTGGAGAAGATGCGATGGGCGGTGAAGTACGGTGCGGATACGGTCATGGACTTGAGCACCGGGGGGGATATCCCTGCTATCCGGCAGGCCATCATTGAGAGTAGCCCGGTGCCGATTGGGACGGTGCCTGTTTATGAAGCACTGACCAAAGTGCGGCGGATTGAAGAGCTGACGGAGGATATCCTGTTGGAGACGGTAGAAGATCAGGCCAAACAAGGGGTGGATTATATGACCATCCACGCCGCGACCTTATTGCGTTATGTACCGCTTACTTTGAACCGCGTAACCGGGATTGTGAGCCGGGGTGGTTCGATTATGGCGCAATGGATGATGTACCACCATCGGGAGAATCCATTTTACACAGTTTTTGAAGATCTTTGCGAGATTTTTAAGAAGTACGATGTATCTTTCAGCCTGGGGGATGGTTTGCGACCCGGCTCGATTGCGGATGCCAGCGATGAGGCGCAATTCGCAGAATTAGAGACGATGGGAGAACTCACGAAGATCGCCTGGAAGCATGATGTCCAAGTGATGATTGAAGGGCCGGGGCATGTTCCGTTGAATCAGATAGAAATGAATGTCAAGAAAGAAATGGAAGTGTGCCATGAAGCCCCCTTCTATTTGCTGGGGCCTTTGGTGACCGATATTGCCCCGGGCTATGATCATATCACTTCGGCGATTGGTGCTTCGGTGGCAGGTACGGCGGGGGCCTCGATGCTATGTTACGTTACGCCTAAAGAGCATCTGGGTTTGCCCAATTTGGAGGATGTGAAGCAGGGGTGTATTGCGTATAAGATCGCGGCGCATGCAGCCGATGTAGCGCGTGGACGGCCTGGCGCCCAGGATCGGGATGATGAACTTTCCAGGGCGCGATATGCGTTTGACTGGGAGCGTCAGTTTGAGCTTTCGCTCGATCCAGAAACCGCGCGTGCGTATCATGATGAGACGCTGCCGAATAAGGAATATAAGGAAGCGGCGTTTTGTTCGATGTGCGGTCCCAAATTCTGTGCGTATAACATTTCACAGCACGCCTTACAGCAGAATGTTCATGAGCTAAAAGAAAAACTGGAGTCGGAAGGCAAGATCGACGATTCGATGATCGTGCCGAAATAAGGTTAAATTAAGCAAACTGAAGAAAAACGAGAAAGACTGAGGACCTACTTGATTTACGGGCTTCAGTCTTCTGGTTTTTCACCTGCGGGAGCCATTTTTACAATGCGGGGGGTGAAGACAGCCAGTTGATCGACGAGGTCTTCTTGGTAGGACATGACTTCGTTGATGTCTTTATACACCATCGGGACTTCATCTAATCCCGCGGAGAGCAGTTTGACTTTACGTTTCTCGAGATAGGCTTTGGTGTCGGGCCAAGAAAAGTTTTTCTTGGCTTGTTTTCGTGACATGACCCGTCCCGCCCCGTGAGCGGCGGAGTTGATGGATTCGGGGTTGCCTTTGCCCCGCACCACATAGCCGGGCGTGGCCATCGAACCGGGGATAATCCCCACGACGCCTTTATGCGCGGGAGTGGCTCCTTTGCGGTGGACGATGATTTCTTCGCCATGGAGTGTTTCTCGCCAGGCGAAGTTGTGGTGATTCTCAATGTCGAGAATCACTTCTACGCCTAGTTGAGCAGCGATATGGCGGTGAATGCAGTCGTGGTTGGCGGCGGCGTATTCTCCCATAAGTTGCATGGCGTTCCAGTATTCTTGTCCCGCGTGGGTATTGAGACCAAGCCAGGAGAGGGCGGAAAGTTCTTTGGGAAGTTCGGGGTGAAGATCGCGCGCGAGACGGCTGTAAAACCCGGCGACTTGGGCGCCCGTGCCCCGGCTTCCGCTATGGCTGAGTAAGGCTAGATATGTGCCGGGTTCAAGGCCGAGTCCAGGGGTTTTGATTTCAAGCAGACCGTATTCGACGAAATGATTGCCGCTGCCGCTGGTACCGAGCTGAGCCCAGGCTTTGTCTTTGTACTCGGCTGTGATTTGGCAAATGTTCCAATCTTTATCCATGACTGGATGTTGGCGCTTTGGTTTAAACTCTGCTCCGATTCCAAAGCGTGTTTCTTGGTTGAGAGCTTTGATGAGCCAATCTTCCCGCTTGTCGATGGTTTCGGGAGGAAGATCAAGCACGGACATTTTCATGCGGCAGGCAATATCCACTCCCACCGCGTAAGGAATGACGGCTTCTTTAGTCGCAAGAACTCCACCGATGGGAAGCCCATAGCCCACATGGGCATCGGGCATCAGTGCCCCTGTGATAGAAACAGGAAGGCGGCAGGCGCGTTCGATTTGCCGGATGGACTCCGGGTCGAGATTGCTTCCCCATTGGCGGTAGGGAACGGGTTCTTGTTCTTCGAACGCAGGGGGTGGGGAGGCTTCTTCTTTTTCGAGCAAGGTTGCGGCCAATTCTTTGAAGATCGGATCTTCTGTGAACGCGTGAGGATGAGAGACGACCTTCTTTAATGTGCGCCGAAGTTCACCTTTCGACATACCTTGCTCTTGGGCGGCCGAAGTGGCTTGTTTCGCTAAGTAGAGTGGGTGACCTTTGGGGATCCCTAGTTTTTTCAATACTTTTTTATTCATAATGCCTTTTATTGAATTCTCTATTTTTTATGGAAAAGCAATTGAAATTCATGTGAAACAGTATTATTGTTGTTTGATGTATATTTTTTAATTATAACAGTCATTTCGTAATAATCTTTACAGCTCATTGTTCAGGGGAAAAGGTCTATCGGAGCATGGATATCGAAAGGTTCTTGCCCAAGAACGTCAAAGAACTCATTTACATGGGGGATGCGTATAAAATTTATCGCACCATTCAATATTCTGCCGATTTGGGGCTTAAAGAATTACAAAAAACCGAAAAGCAATGCGATTTTGACCCTGAACTTGCATCCGAAATTCGGAGCAGCGTAAAAGATGCTTTAAAACAAGCCAGTGAACTGCGATTCTTTCTGAAAACCGTTAATAACAAAATCCAACGGGATCAGCGTTTAAAAAGAGCCTTGCAAGAGCATACCGATGCGGATGTCAATAATATTGCGGTTCTCTTTGATATGTGCTTGAATATTCTTACTGATGAGATCGAAAAATGTGAGAGACGTATTGTTTCTATCGTTTGGAGCCTAAAACATGAAATCGATCTCTCGTTGGGCTTTCGTATTCAATTGATTGGCTGTTGGGATGAGATTCTTGCTTGTCATCAGGAGATTATCGCCGAGCAGATTGTGCATCTCAGTCACCGGCTTTCTGAAATAGCGATCTTGTTACAGGATAATGAAGCTATTGCGAAAGTCAGAAATATACTCGATTCGCTCAATATAACGGTTTCGAAACCGGCGAAAGTGCATTTTTCTGAATCCACGGAAGAGCTGCGTGAAATTTTAAAATCGGGGATTGAAACGATTGAAACAGCGGCCGCTAATATAGACCGCTTGGATGAACAACGGCAAACCTTGAGAGAGATTCAAGGTGAGTTATCCCAAAAAGTCGTACCGGATGAGACTCAAAAACCGCCTCCCACCAACCCCTCTCCTAAAAAGCCTACGAAGAAACGTAAAAGCGCCACCAGAATGACTTTTCGCCGCAAAGATGAAGAATGAAGTTATAATAAATGCTTTATCCCGATTCAAGAAATGGTTTGCATACCAATGAATGGAGTTTGGTTTCATGAGATATGGAGTCATGCGAGCGATGGTTTTAGTACTCGGTTTCTTTCTCGTTTATAGTTTTTTCGCTTTCAGCCATGAGATGGATGGTGCGC